>JAFLSE010000005.1 GCA_022511075.1 Prevotella sp. | reverse complement strand
TTGGAATGGCTTGATTTGCATCGTGAAGATTTGAAAAAAGCATGGGCAAATGCGTCAGAAGGGAAGAATCCGGGAAAGATAGACCCATTAAAATAATAATGTGTATGTGGAAAGAGGTTACAAAGGCTGATTACATTAGCGATTATAAGATAAAGTTGATTTTTAATGACGGGGTGAGTAAGATTTTTGACTTTGCTGACCTTGTAGAGCGGTATGATGTATTCAAACCGTTGAAAAACAAAGATATATTTAAGGCTTTTTCCATTACTGACACATTAGAATGGAATAATGGGTGCATAGATATCGCTCCAGAATATTTATATGAGCATGGCTTTATTTTGTAATTTACCGAAGTTTGTGTATCTTTGCACCTTGAAATACAACGATACGAATATTACGGCGTAAAAATTCATTTTGTGGTTGACTTTGCATTAAGAAAGTGAAATTAGAAGAGCTATTGCAACTATATTCCCACTCGCCGCAGGTGGCGGCAGTGGCAAAGACGATGGAAGACAGTTCTATGAGGGCTGTCTTCCTTCAAAATCTTGTATGTTCGTCGGCTCCGATGGTGTTCGGAGGGGTGGCGGAGAAGGTTACTGTGCCTGTCGTGTTTATACTCAACGATGCTGACGATGCCGGATATTTCTACCACGACCTTACGCAGATGTTGGGCACGGACAGGGTGTTTTTCTTTCCTTCGTCCTATCGCCGTGCTGTGAAATACGGACAGCGAGATGCGGCAAGCGAGATACTGCGTACGGAGGTGCTTGCAAAGGTGAGCGAGAAACGCAAGGGAACAAACGGCACTCTGTATGTTGTGACACACCCGGAGGCAGTGGCTGAACTTGTGGTTTCGCAGAAGAAACTCGACGACCGTACACTCACATTGCGCAAAGGACAGACGGCAGATGTGAGGGCGATTGTGAAGCAGTTGAGGGAGTTTGGTTTCCGTGAGGTGGATTATGTTTATGAGCCGGGACAGTTTGCCTGCCGTGGCTCGATACTCGATGTGTATTCATATAGTTGCGAATATCCGTATCGTTTGGATTTCTTCGGTGATGACATAGATTCTATTCGCACGTTTGAGGTGGAAAACCAATTGAGCCGAGACAAGCGCGAACAGGTTGATATTGTACCTGAACTGGCACGCATGACCGACGACCGCATACCTCTGCTTTCGTTCCTCTCTGACGATGCGGTGCTTGTGGCAAGAAACTTTCATTTCGTGCGCGATGTGATAGAAAAGACATATCAAGACGGATTTCTGCAACAGGCAATAGTGGAGCGTACGGAAGGTGCTACGGAAATGGAGCAGAAACGCATATTGGAGGAGATGCGCACGGAGATACAACTGATAGACGGCGGTGCATTTATGCGTGATGTGAAGCGGTTCAAGACCATTGAGATAGGACATCGTCCGTCGTTGCAGACCGACACGACAATAACCTTTGACATAACGCCGCAACCTGTACTTCATAAGAACTTTGAACTGCTGAAGCAGTCGGTGGAGGACTACCGCCTGCGAGGATACAGGGTGTATATACTTGCCGACAGCCAGAAGCAGAACGAACGCATAAAGGAGATACTCAATCCGCAAGGCGAAACAAATGAAGGACCTGCCTTTATGCCTGTTGACAAGACACTGCACGAGGGATTCTCGGACAACGCACTGAAACTGTGCATATTCACTGACCACCAGATATTCGACCGCTTCCACAAGTACAACCTGAAGAGCGACAGGGCACGGGGCGGAAAGGTGGCACTGACACTGAAGGAGATACAGCAGTTTGAGGTGGGCGACTTTGTGGTGCACGTGGACCACGGCGTGGGAAAGTTTGGCGGTCTTGTTCGTATGCCGCAGGGCGACAGTTACCAGGAGATGATAAAAATCATCTATCAACGTGGCGACTCGATATATGTATCAATACACTCGCTCTACAAGGTGGCGAAATACAAGGCAGCCGACAACGGCGAACCGCCGCGACTGAGCACACTCGGCACGGGACAATGGGAACGACTGAAAGAACGCACAAAGGCGAAGTTGAAAGACATTGCGCGTGACTTGATAAAACTATATGCAAAACGCCGACAGGAAAAGGGCTTTGCATTCAGTGCCGACAGTTATCTGCAACACGCATTGGAGGCAAGTTTCCTGTATGAGGACACGCCCGACCAGTTGAAAGCAACCAACGATGTGAAGGCAGATATGGAGCGTGCACGCCCGATGGACAGGCTCGTTTGCGGCGATGTGGGCTATGGAAAGACGGAGGTGGCTGTGCGTGCGGCATTCAAGGCTGCCGCCGACTCAAAGCAGGTGGCTGTGCTTGTGCCTACCACGGTGCTTGCCTATCAGCACTACAACACGTTTACAAAGAGAATGAAGGACATGCCCGTGCGCGTGGAATACCTTACGAGGGCACGCACGGCGAAGCAGACAAGGCAGATACTCGACGACCTTGCCGAAGGTAAGGTTGATATTCTTATCGGCACGCAGAAACTTGTTGGCAAGACTGTGAAATTCAAGGACCTCGGACTGCTCATAATAGACGAGGAGCAGAAGTTTGGAGTGGGAACGAAAGAGAAGTTGCGGCAGATGAAAACCAACGTGGACACGCTCACGATGTCTGCCACTCCGATACCGAGAACATTGCAATTCTCGCTTCTTGGTGCACGCGACCTGAGCATAATACAAACGCCGCCCCCAAACCGCTATCCTGTGCAGACGGAGATACACCTGTTTTCGCCAGAAATAATAGCCGATGCCATAAACTTTGAGATGAGTCGCAACGGACAGGTGTATTTCGTGAACAACCGCATAAGCGAACTTACGCGCATAGCCGACATAATAAAGAAATATGTGCCCGACGCACGCGTGGCAATAGGTCACGGACAGATGAAGCCGGAGGAAATGGAAGGTGTGATACTCGACTTCTCCAACCACGACTACGATGTGCTGCTGTCGACCACTATCGTTGAGAACGGCATAGACATTCCGAATGCCAATACTATAATAATAAACTCGGCGCACAACTTCGGACTTTCAGACTTGCATCAGATGCGCGGCAGGGTGGGAAGAGGCAACCGCAAGGCATTCTGCTACCTGCTTGCACCGCCGCTTGCAGACCTTAACCCAGAGGCACGCCGCCGCTTGGAGGCTCTCGAAAACTTCAGCGACTTGGGCAGTGGCATAAACATAGCCATGCAAGACCTTGACATTCGTGGTGCAGGAAACCTTTTGGGTGCAGAGCAGAGCGGATTTATCTCCGACCTCGGATATGAGACATACCAAAAGATACTGAACGAGGCGGTGCGCGAATTGAAAAACGAAGAGTTTGCCGACCTCTATGAAGAAGATGTAAAGAACAAAGACATCAGCGGCAGCGACTTCGTGGACGACTGCGCAATAGAAAGCGACTACGAGATGTATTTCCCCGAAACATACGTGCCGAGCGACAGCGAACGTATGCTGCTGTATCGTGAACTTGACAACCTGAAGAGCGACGAGGAATTAGAGCAGTATCGCAAACGCCTGCGCGACCGCTTCGGAGAGCCGCCGGCAATGGCAAAGGAACTGATGATGGTGGTGGCGTTGAGGCGTGCCGGAAAGGAACTCGGTATAGAGAAGATTATGCTGAAGAAAGACCATATGACGCTGTTCTTCCCCGTGAATGCTTCGGGAGCATACTATCAGAGCGATGCATTCGGTCTGTTGCTCGACTATGTAGGAAAAAACGCCCGCCGTTGCAACATCAGGGAAAACAACGGCAAACGTTCTATCGTGATTACCCATGTGGCAAACGTGACCGATGCCGTAGGCGTGCTGCACGATGTCGTGGGCAAGAATGCATAACAAAAGAGCCTGCTATTATTCTGGCAGGCTCTTTTGTTCGTCTTGTTCCATAATCTCTGCTGATTCTTCCGTAATCTCTACGGCTTCTGCGGTGGCTTCCGCTTCTTGTTCAGCCATCATTTTCTTGTATCTGCGCTGCTGCAAGTACATTTTCATTGCGTTTATCATTTCCGTAACTCCGTAGAGCAGCAGACACCAGCCGATAATGAGCAGCGGCACTTCTGCCGACTCCATTGGCTTAACGATGACATAGATACCCGTGAGCAGTATCAGCGACGGACAAATCCAGTAGAAAAACGACAATGCGCCAATCCTGCGTATGCTGGCAAGTACCATAAACTGGTTTATTGCGCCGAGAATGAGCATTGCGCCGAGGATATACATCAGTGCCGTTACGAATACAGAAGGTGTTATTGTAAGCAAGAAACCGAGTATGATGCTTCCTAATCCGACTATGGGGAATGTCGGCTTGCCGTAGTTCACTACATTTCCTTGTGCATCGGTAATCTTGTATTCGCTCGACTTGCGTGATGCGATGAAATATGTGGCACACGAGATAATGCCCGAAAGCAGGAACAGCGCACCGATGGTTACGGTTAGCCAGGTAACTGTCTCGCCACGATATTTTATGAGCAATGCGCCTATTGCTATGGAGCAAAAGGCGCGGAAAATAGAACTTTGTAATACTTTCATAATTCCGTTTCTTTAAATTGTTTGTTTTGGCTTTCGCCTTTTAGCGTCGTCCGCCGCCGAAGCCTCCGCTTCTGCTGCCGCCGCTATGGCTGCCACCTGTGCTGCGGCTTGAACTGTTGCTGAATGACGAAGTACTGCGGCTTGAACTTCCGCTGCGTGTTCCGCTGAAAGAGGAACCACTATTGCTGCGGCTTCCGCTATTGCTGAATGACGGTGTGCTGCGTTGGGGGCTGCGGGCACCACCGAATCTGCTGCCGCTTGTGCTTGGAGTACTTGTGTTCGGTGTGCTTGTGCTCGGAGTACTTGTGCCTGCACCTGCACCATTGCGGTTTTCACCGTTTACGGTGACACGCGTGCTGCTGTTTGGTCTTCCCATATTGTGGCGGTTATTTCCGTTTGGAGTTCCAATACCGTTGCGGTTGCCGCCATTAGGATTTCCAGCACCGTTGTGGTTATTGCCGTGATTGCGATTGCCACCGTGATTAGCCCCTGTTGACGGACGGCTGTTGCCGTTATGTCCGCCACCGACGTTATGATGATTGTCGCGCATTCCTACGTGCTGTCCGCCGTGGTTGAACGTTTGCCTTTGACCTTGCCAGAAACTGCGTCCTCCATTGCTGTGCCAACTGTGTCCTCCGCGATATGAGGCATACACCGTCGGGTGACCGAAGTAGAAGTATGTGCGCACGGGATAGCGTGTGTAGATACCGAAGTGCCAGTGTCCTGCGTCCCAGTATAATGGGCGGTAGAAATAACGTGCTGCGCAGAACGCCGTATATTGCCAGTCGAGCAAGATGTAACTGAAATCGAGATTCCTGCGCTCCCAGTATATGCCGAACACATTGCTCCTGTCGGTTACTCCCAAGAGGTAGTCGAGGTTTATCTCGTATGCCGCATCATACTGTGCGTCAGTAAGGTTGAGTTCGTATGCCATCTTGTCCGTAAGGAAAAGTGCCTCGCGACGAGCCTGTTCGTAGCCCATTGCCTGTGTGCCTATGCAAGTCGTAAGCATCACTATCAGAGTAATCATAACCTTTTTCATAATCTTGCCGTTTTAAGGTGTTAATAACTTAATTTTCGTTCTTTTTATTGTTTTCTGAGTGCAAAGTTACGATATTTGTCTTGGCTTGCAAAAGGTTTTTCCCTATACTCGAAGGGGATTTTCCCTATTGTGGCAGATTAGTGGTAAACGCAAGAGGATTTAGGGGCTTTCTCCGCTAAATCCTCTTGTCGTCAGCCTGTGGCTCAATCTTCCTCTGGAGTAATGAGTTTGTAGCCCTTTCCGTGAATGTTTATAATCTCAATCTGGTCGTCGTCCTTCAGGTGCTTACGCAGTTTCGTGATATACACATCCATTGAGCGAGCGTTGAAGTAGTTGTCGTCAATCCATATTGTCTTAAGGGCAAAGTCGCGCTGCAATATCTCGTTGGCGTGGCTGCAAAGCAGTGCAAGCAGTTCGTTTTCCTTTGTGGTGAGTTTCGTCTGCTTGTCGCCGATAACGAGAAGTTGCTTCTGCGTGTCAAACAAGAACTGACCGATGCGGTAGATTGTGTTCTCCTTGTTTTTCTTTCCACGCACGCGGCGTAGTATCGCCTCAATACGGAACACGAGTTCCTCCATTGAGAATGGCTTCGTGATATAGTCGTCGGCACCAATCTTGAAGCCTTCGAGTATGTCTTCCTTCAGGGTCTTTGCCGTGAGGAAGATGATAGGTATATCGGCGTTTGCCTGTCGGATGTCCTTCGCAAGTTCGAAGCCGTCCTTCTTAGGCATCATAACATCGAGCACGCAGATGTCGAACTTCGTTTTCAGAAATGCCTTATATCCAGCCTCGCCGTCAGCGCAAAGTTCTGCATAGAAACCCTTTGCTGCCAAATATTCGCGCAGCAACATTCCCAAGTTTTCATCGTCTTCGCAAAGAAGAATTTTCAAGTTGTCTTCCATAATCGTAATTTTTTTATGTTATTATTATTTGTAATTTATCACTATATATATTATAATGTGTGTTTAGTCCTTTATCACCGGCAGTGTTATCGTGAATGTTGTTCCTGTGCCATATTCGCTTTCCACCGCAATGTCGCCCTTATGCAGCATCACAATCTTCTTCACGTATGCCAATCCCAATCCAAAGCCCTTTGTGTCGTGGCGGTTGCCTGTGTGTACACGGTAAAACTTGTCGAAAATCTTTTTAAGGTTTTCCTTCTTTATGCCCATACCAGTGTCGCGTATCGACAGATAGAGATGCTTGTCGTCGTTCCACGTTTTTATGTATATGTCGAGCGGAGTGTCTGGATTTCTGTACTTCACGGCATTGTCCATCAAGTTGAATATCGCATTTTGGAAATGCACCTCGTCGACGTATATCTTCGAGTCAATCGCCTCAATGCTGGTGTATATCTTTCCGCCCGTATGCTCCACTCGCAACGTGAACGAGTTTGATATGTTCTCCACCATTTCGTTGAGGTCGAGGTCTTTTTTCTTGAACACGGCATCCTTGCGGTCGAACATCGACATCTGCAACACTTTTTCAACGAGGAAGCGCAGGCGTTTCGACTCATCGAAAACCACGTTGCCCAAATGTGCCATCATCGACTCGCTCTTCTTTATGCTGCTGTCGTTAAGCATCTGGGCAGCAAGCGAAATAGAGGCTATCGGGGTTTTCAGTTCGTGAGTCATGTTGTTCACAAAGTCGTTCTTCATTTCCGAGTAGCGTTTCTGGCGGAATATGAGCACTATCGTGAATATGAACGTTATCAGCAGCACACCCGTGAACACCACCGAGGGAATCATGAACTTAACGCTCGAGAACACGTAGCTGTTTATGTCGGGGAAGTGAATCTTCACCACGCCCATCTTGTTCGACGGGTCGTTGCGGAACAGCACCTGCGTGTATGAATATTCCTTGCCCTCGTCGGTAAAGTCAGGACAGCGATATACTTCCCTGCCGTCGCTTGTCTCCACCACGAAATGATAGGGAATGCTTATGCCGTTGTTGAGCAGCTCCGCACGCAGGTCTTGGTCGAGCAGTTTGAAGTTTATCCTTTCCTTCAGCGACCTGTCGCTTGCCGTGTACAATATATTATATATAACCTCGTCGAGCAGCGCCCTTTGATATACGTATCTGTTGCGCACAATCTCCTGCAACGATTTCGAAGCCTCGTTTATTGAGTTCTTGTCGGAGCGCAGTAACATAGCCTTTGGTGTCGACGACGGCTTTATAGACAGTGTCTTTACTTGGAACGAGGCATACGTAGTGCCGTCGTTTGCCGTCACCGAATACTGATGCGAGTGCTGCACCGTTCCGTTCAACTTTCCTTCGGCGGTCATTATGGAGTCTTGCTTGAACGCCCTGCGCTCCGTGTCGTTAATGTCCTTTTCCAAATAGCGGCGCGTCTCGTTCATCTCAAGATTACGAGAAGCCTGATAGAGACTGCGGTTCACGCTCTCGTCAAACTGCTCTTTCTTCATTCTTGCCATATCTTCTATGTATGACAGTTGCAGGTAGAGCAGTCCGAGGAACGAGAGTCCCATCACTATTGCTATTGTCCAAATCGTTGACTTTTTCATGCTTGCAAAGGTAGTGTGTTTTTCTTATAATGCAAGCAAATTAAGTTAAAAAGTTATGTTAAATTCAATCTTATTAACATAATAATCTGTATTTAGTTACTAATATTGAATTATCATCAATGATATTCTATGTCGTTTGGCAACTTATTGCAAACTTATATATGATGATGCCTGCCGTAACGCTCACGTTCATTGAATGCTTTGTGCCGTATTGCGGTATTTCGAGGCAGCCGTCGCAAATGTCGATAACCTCTTGGTGTACTCCCTTCACCTCGTTGCCCATCACCACTGCATATTTCCTGCCACTCTGCGGTACGAACTCGTGCAGCATTGTGCTGCCTTCCGCCTGTTCCACGGCAAGGACCTCGTAGCCGTCAGCTTTCAGTTTCTCCACGGCTTGCACGGCGGTGGGAAAATATAGCCAGTCCACGCTGTCCTCAGCACCGAGGGCAGTCTTATGTATCTCGTTGCTCGGCGGCGTTGAGGTTATGCCGCAAAGATACACCGCCTCTATGCGGAATGCATCGCCTGTGCGGAATACGCTGCCCACGTTGTGCATCGAGCGCACATCGTCCATTACCACTATCAGCGGCGTTTTCTCCGCCTGCTTGAACTCGTCTACGGAAAGACGCTCCATTTCTGTTATTTTCAGTTTACGCATGACTAAGCAACTTTACGTATGTTTCTATTGCATCGCTTATCTCCGACAGGCAGATATATTCGTCTGCCATGTGCGAGCGCGCCGATTGTCCGGGTCCTAATTTTAGCGACGGGAAGGGCATGAGTGCCTGGTCTGACAGGGTAGGGCTGCCGAATGGCGACATTCCCATTTGCAGGCAACGTTGCACCAAAGGGTGGTCGGTGGAGATGCTTGACGAGTTGAGGCGGAAAGAACGTGCCTTCACTTCGCTTTTAAGATGTTGCCTAATGATGTCAAACAACTCTTGGTTGGTGTATAGTTCGTTGCTGCGCACGTCTATTACAAAGCGGCATTCGTCGGGAATGACATTGTGCTGCGTACCGCTGTTTACTATGGTGAGCGTCATTTTCACAGCACCGAGCAGCGGACTTTCTTTCTTGAACTTGTAGTCGCGCAGCCAGCAGAAATCGTCGAGTGCTTCGTAAATGGCGTTCACTCCCTCGTTGCGTGCTGCGTGTCCAGCCTTGCCGTGAGCTGTGCCGTCTATCACCATTAAGCCCTTTTCTGCTATTGCAGGCTGCATACCCGTGGGCTCGCCAACAATGGCAAAATCTATTTTCGGCAGCAGGGGCAGTACGCTGCTTATGCCGTTTGCTCCTGATACTTCCTCTTCGCAAGATGCAAGATATATGATGTTGTATGGCGTGTTTTTGTCGGCAACAAGAATGCGGTATGCCTGAAGCAGAGCCACCAAGCCGCCGCCGTCGTCGTTGCTGCCCAAACCATAGAGCCTGTCGCCTTCGACTGCTGGCACAAACGGGTCGCGACTCCACGATGCCGACGGGCGCACCGTGTCTATGTGTGCATTGAGCAGCACGGTCGGTCGGGTGGGAGATATGTCGCCGTTTGTCAGCATAAGGTTGTTGCCGTGCCGTGTGTATTGCAGTTTGCAGTCCTTTACAAACTCTTCGAACACGTCGGCTGCTGCCGTTTCCTCACGACTTATTGAGGGAGTGGCTATAAGGCGTTTCAGTAATTGTATTATGTCTTGCATATCTATATTTTTATTCTTTCCAATGACAGTAGTTTTTCCTTGCGTTCAATGCCTCCTGCATATCCCGTGAGTGTTCCGTCCGTGCCTATGATGCGGTGGCATGGCACTATTATGCTTATCGGGTTGCGCCCCACAGCACCGCCAACCGCCTGTGCCGACATAGTGGCTATACCTCGCTCTTTTGCCACCTTGCGTGCTATGTCGCGATAGGTAGATGTTGTGCCGTATGGTATCTTTAGCAGCAGTTGCCACACCATCTGCTGAAAGTCTGTACCCTGTAGCCTTATCGGCGGCATGAACGCAGGTTCTTTGCCTGAAAAATACTCGTCAAGCCATTGCTTTGTCTGCAAGAATATTGGCAATGTGTCGTTTTCTTCCGCCTCGCCTGCGTTAATCGTGGAGGCAAAGCGCAGCTGCCCATCAAACCACAGACCGATGAGGCATTCACCGTCGCTTGCCATTGTCATTTGCCCGAGGGGCGACTTATATGTGGTTGTGTATTGCATGCAGATGATATTTTAAGCGCAAAGATACTATTTTTTGATTTAACAGCAAAATAATAAACAAGATTTTTCCATAGTGCATTATGCGCAAAGGTAAAAGATACTGAATGAGATATCATCTTATTTTTTATGAGCAAAAATTTAACACTTTGCGGAGATAATATATTTCTTTATGAATAATAAACTAACAACCAAATATTTATGCGTGGCTACTATAAAATAGGTTCAATATTTGGTATAACAAAGAAAGAAATTTAACACAATTTTAATCGCAAAATATTTGCAGGAATTAATCTTTTTGTGTAACTTTGCCAACCGAATGCAGGACAAAAGTTTTCCAAAACGGACAACTTTTCGAGTTTTCAAAAATCGTAAACAACTAAAACTTAAATAGATAACATTTTAAAACGGACAACTTTATGGTACTGACAGTCGTAAAAAGAGACGGACGCATCGTAGGATTCAATGAAGAAAAAATCATTGCAGCGATAAGAAAGGCAATGTTGCAAACGGAGTTAGGCGAAGACCAAAGCCTGATACACCGCATCACCGACCACATCATCATGAAAGGCAAGAGCCAGATGACGGTGGAAGACATTCAAGACCTCATAGAACTGGAACTGATGAAGAGTGCGCGCAAGGACGTGGCACGCAAGTATATCGCATACCGCAAGCAGCGCTCAATAGCACGCAAGGCTAAGACCCGCGACATTTTCCTTGAGATTATCAACATAAAGAAGAACGAGGTTACGCGCGAGAATGCCAACATGAACGCCGACACTCCTGCCGGTATGATGATGAAGTTTGCCAGTGAGACCACAAAGCCGTTCGTTGACGACTACCTGCTGTCTACAGAGGTGCGCGAGGCTGTCGACAAAAACTATATTCACATACACGACAAGGATTACTATCCTACGAAGTCGCTCACCTGTGTGCAGCACCCTCTCGACAACATTCTGAAAAATGGTTTCTATGCCGGTCACGGCTCGTCGCGCCCTGCAAAACGCATCGAGACTGCAAGCATTCTCGGCTGTATCTCAATGGAGACGGCGCAGAACGAGATGCACGGCGGACAGGCCATTCCTGCTTTCGACTTCTACCTCGCACCATTTGTCCGTTCATCATATATAGAAGAGGTGAAAAAGTTGGAGGCTCTCACGGGCAACGACTACAAGCACCTGTACGATGCAGAGATTGACGACTACATAAAGGAAGACACCATACTGATGAGTGGCGACAACCGCATAAAGCAGCATGCCATAAATATGACTGTATCGCGCGTACATCAATCTATGGAGGCGTTCATACATAACATGAACACTATACACAGCCGTGGTGGAAACCAAGTTGTGTTCTCGTCGATAAATTACGGTACAGACACTTCTGCCGAGGGTCGTTGCATCATTCGCGAGTTGTTGCTATCTACATACAACGGTGTGGGCGACGGCGAGACGGCGATATTCCCTATACAGATTTGGAAAAAGAAGCGCGGTGTCAGCTATCTGCCCGAAGACCGCAACTACGACCTCTATAAGCTGGCTTGCAAGGTTACGGCAAGACGTTTCTTCCCCAACTTCATAAACCTTGATGCCACCTTCAATCATCACGATGACTGGCGTATCGACGATCCGAAACGCTACCTCTACGAGTGTGCTACCATGGGCTGCCGTACGCGTGTGTTCGAAAACCGTTACGGTATGAAGACATCCATCGGACGCGGAAACATATCGTTCTCAACAATCAACATCGTGAAGCTCGCAATAGAGTGCATGAACGTGAAAGACTACGACGAGCGCATAGCCATGTTCTTCAGCAAACTCGACAAGATGCTCGCACTCACCGCACGCCAGTTGCACGAGCGTTTCGAGTTCCAGAAGACAGCCGTGGCAAAGCAGTTCCCATTGCTTATGCGTTCGCTGTGGATTGGCTGCGAAAAACTGAAGGACAACGACTCCATAGAGCCTGTAATCAATCAGGGAACATTAGGTATAGGCTTCATCGGACTTGCTGAATGTCTCGTGGCACTCACGGGTAAGCACCACGGTGAGAGCGAGGAGAGCCAGAAGCTCGGTTTGCAGATTGTAACATATATGCGCGACCGCGTTACACAGTTCTGCGAACAATACCAACACAACTACTCAGTACTCGCCACACCGGCAGAGGGACTTGCAGGCAAGTTCACGAGAAAGGACCAAAAAGAGTTTGGCAAGATTCCGGGAATAACCGACCGCGACTATTACACCAACTCCAACCACGTGCCTGTTTACTATAAGTGCGCGGCACGCCACAAGGCAGAGATTGAGGCACCCTATCACGACCTGACACGCGGAGGACACATATTCTATGTGGAGATGGACGGCGACGCAACGCACAATCCAGAGGTGATAATGCAGGTTGTTGACATGATGGACCAGCTGAACATTGGCTACGGCTCGGTGAACCACAACCGCAACCGCTGCATAGACTGCGGATATGAGAATGCCGACGAGCATCTTGAGGAATGTCCACGCTGCCACGGCAAGAACATTGACCGTCTGCAGCGCATCACGGGCTATCTCGTTGGAACAACAGACCGTTGGAACCACGGTAAGCTGTCGGAGCTTAACGACCGCGTGACACATACCGATATGGCTGACTGATGCTCAGAATAATAAAGATACTTGAAGATACGACAGTAGATGGACCGGGCTTCCGCACCGCCATCTACTGTTCGGGTTGTTATCACAAGTGTGCCGGATGCCATAATCCCCAGTCGTGGGATATCGAGGCAGGGCGCGAAATGAGCATAGCAGAGATAATGGAGAAAATAAAAGCCGACCCCTTTGCCAACGTCACCTTCACAGGCGGCGACCCGATATATCAGGCTGAAGGCTTTGCGCTTTTGGCAGAGACGATAAAGAAAGAGACGGCTAAAGATATTTGGTGCTATACTGGATTTCTCTACGAGCAGCTTTTGAACGGCAAGTACACCGAAAAGCTGTTGCAAAATATAGACGTGCTTGTTGACGGTCCTTATATTGAGGAACAAAAAGACCCCGATCTGCTTTTCCGAGGCAGCACCAATCAAAGACTTATAGACGTGAAACGTTCGTTGGCAGCAGGTGAGGTAGTGCTGTGGGAACGTGATTTTTGACAATGTAGAAGATGTAATGTTATGAATATACTTATAACGGGTGCAACGGGTTTCATCGGCAGCTTCATTGTGGAAGAGGCCCTGCGCCAGGGAATGAACGTGTGGGCGGCAGTACGTTCTACAAGCAGTCGCCAATACCTGCAAGACGAGCGCATAAATTTCATAGAACTCGACTTCTCGTCTTATAAAAAGCTCGTAGAACAATTGACGGGATATTCATTCGACTATGTGGTGCATGCCGCAGGCGTTACAAAGTGTGTACACAAGGACGACTTCTTCCGCATAAACACAGGCGGTACGAAGAATTTCGTGAATGCCCTGCGCACTTTGAAGATGCCGATACAAAAATTCGTGGACATCAGTAGTCTCAGCGTCTACGGTCCTGTGCGCGAGCAGCGTCCATATACGGAAATATTGGAAACGGACAAGCCTCAGCCCAACACGGCATACGGACAGAGCAAACTTTATGCCGAACGTTTCTTGTTGGGTCTCAAACGTTTCCCCTGCGTAATACTCCGCCCTACGGGTGTCTATGGTCCTCGTGAGCGCGACTATTTTCTTATGGCAAAGAGCATAAAGGGACACACCGACTTTGCCGTGGGCTACACTCCGCAAGATCTCACCTTCGTGTTTGTGCTCGACGTTGTTCAGGCGGTATTCCTTGCTTTGCACAATGGCAAGCCCGGCAGGAAATATTTTCTCAGCGACGGCAATGTATATTCATCGCGTGCCTTCAGCGACCTCATACGTCACGAGCTTGGCAATCCGTGGCTCATAAGGATAAAAGCCCCCATCTGGCTTTTGCGTGTCATCACCTTCTTTGGCGACTACATAGGCAGGCTCACAGGCAAGGTATCGGCACTTAACAACGACAAATATCATATAATGAAGCAACGCAACTGGCGCTGCGACATCACCCCGGCAATCACCGAACTTGGCTACAAGCCGCAGTACGACTTGGAAAAGGGCGTTGCCATAACAATGAAATGGTATAAGGAAAACGGGTGGTTATAAATAAACCGCATGTTTTTTAGACTTTGCAGTCGTTATGATGATTATACTTACAGCGATACTATATTTTGCGGCGATATTCGTCATTGGCAGGATAACATCGCGCCATGCCACAAACAGCAGTTTTTATAGCGGCGACCACCGCTCGCCGTGGTATGTCGTGGCGTTCGGAATGATTGGCGCAAGCATATCGGGAATATCATTCGTGAGCGTGCCGGGAATGGTGGTACACAGCGATATGACATACCTGCAAACCTGCCTTGGTTTCATCGTTGGATATTTTGTGGTGGCATTCGTACTGCTGCCTATATACTACAGGCTCGACAGTCCGAGCATATACAGCTATTTGGGCAAGTGGCTCGGGCGACGCTCATACATCACGGGAGCATCGTTCTTTCTGCTCTCGAAAATCACGGGGGCGGCGCTACGTTTCTACGTTGTGTGTATGATACTCCACCGCTTTGTGGTGCAGCCTGTTCTCGGAACGGACAATCCAATGTCGTTTGCATTCACCGCAATTACTATGGTTGCATTGATATGGCTCTACACTCGCCGCGGCGGAATAAAGACACTCGTGTGGACCGACAGCTTGCAGACCTTTTGTCTTTTCGCTGCGCTCGTGGCAATAATCATAAATGTTATTGGTGCGCTTGATATGTCGGCAGGCGAGGCGATAAGTGCCATTGCTGCCGACAAGCACAGCAGGATATTCGTGATGGACGACTGGATAAGCCGCCAGAACTTCTGGAAGCAATTCATCAGCGGCATATTCATAGTGATAGTGATGACGGGACTCGACCAGGATATGATGCAGAAAAACCTTACCTGCCGCTCATTGCACGATGCAAGGAAGGATATGTGTACATACGGAATGGCGTTCGTACCGGCAAACCTGCTGCTTATGGCACTCGGAATACTGCTGCTGATGCTTGCCGACAAGCAAGGTGCGGTGCTCCCAACCTCTGCCGACGACATTCTCCCGATGTTTGCCGCAACGGGAGTATTGGGCAATGGCGTTGTGATATTGTTCACCATAGGCATAGTGGCGGCGGCATTCAGCAGTGCCGACAGCGCAATGACCTCGCTGACGACAAGTTTCTGCGTTGACATTATGCGCCGCCCTCATGACGAGCGACTGCGCCGAAGGGCACATCTTGCAATGGCGGTGTTGTTTGTTGTGTTCATATTGCTGTTCAAGACATTCAACAGTACAAGCGTGATAGATGCCGTATACATTCTCTGCTCATACACCTACGGACCGCTGCTCGGACTGTTCTCATACGCAATATTCACCGAAATCCGCAACAAGAAAAGCGACAATAAAAAACAATGCAGCCCCGTCGTCGTTTGCGACAAGGCTGCACCATACGTTGCTGTTATAAGTCCAATTCTATGCTATGCCATAGACACACTGTCAAGTTCGCTGTGGGGATATAAATTCGGCTACGAACTGCTGATGCTCAATGGCATGCTTACGTTCTTCGGCCTCATGCTCTTCGACAGGAAGGCATAGCGAAACTTCTTATTATCCGTTGTTCAAAAAACGCTCTGCCTCCATTGCTGCCTTGCAACCGCTTGCCGCAGCCACAATAGCCTGACGGTAGCGAGGGTCGGCGCAGTCGCCGGCGGCAAACACACCAGGCACGTTGGTGCAGGGGGTAGCACCATCCACCTTTATGTATCCCTCTGCGTCACGCTCCAGGAAATCGGCAAACACCTCCGTGTTGGGGTGGTGTCCTATGGCAAGGAAGAAACCGTCGATGGCAATGTCAACCATTTCCTCATCGGGCTGTCCTTTGCGCTTTACGAGGTGTGCGCCCTCAACGCCGCCTTCGCCGTAAAGTCCCACGGTGTTATGCTCGAAAAGCACCTCAATGTTCTCCGCCTCAAACACGCGCTTCTGCATCACGTTGCTCGCCCTGAGATATGGCTTGCGCACAATCATATACACTTTCTTTGCAAGCCCCGAAAGATATACAGCCTCCTCGCACGCCGTGTCGCCGCCGCCAACAACGGCAACAACCTTCTTGCGATAGAAGAAACCGTCGCAGGTAGCACAGGCAGAAACACCGATGCCCTTGTATTTTTCCTCGTCGCTCAATCCGAGATACTTTGCCGATGCGCCAGTGGCAATAATCACCGTATCTGCCTCTATCTCATCGCCATTGTCAATGGCAACCTTATAAGGCCGTGCCGAAAAGTCGACTTTCGTAACTATTCCGTTGCGGATATCAGCACCGAAACGCTCCGCCTGCCTGCGCAGGTCAGTCATCATCTGGTTGCCGTCAACTCCTTCGGGATAGCCGGGGAAATTCTCTACATCGGTGGTCTGCGTCAACTGACCGCCCGTCTGCAATCCGCAGTACTCCACAGGGGCAAGGTTAGCCCTCGACGCATATATGGCAGCAGTATATCCCGCAGGACCGCTGCCTATAATCAAACATCTTACGTGTTCCATACTTCACTTTATTAATTTAATTATGAAACGAAGTTCGACGAAGTCAATTATGCATTATTGATTATGATTTTAAAAGCGTCTCCTCAATCTTCGCCCTGATGTTATCCATGCTCTCCGTAGGCTCGAAACGCGCAACCACAAGACCTCTCTTGTCAACGAGGAATTTCGTGAAGTTCCATTTTATATCGGGCTTCTTTGCATAGTCGGGGTCTTCCTTCGACAGAATCTCCACAAGCACGGGAGCGATAGGATGCTCCATCTGGAAACCCTCAAATCCGCGCTGCTCCTGCAAGTACTTGAACAAAGGCTCAGCCTCTGCACCGTTCACCTTCACCTTCTTGAAACGAGGAAACTCCGTGCCATAGTTCAGCTTGCAGAACTGATGCACAGCCTCGTCGGTGCCGGGAGCCTGCTGTCCGAATTGGTTGCAGGGAAAGTCGAGCACCTCAAAACCCTTTGCGTGATATTCCTCGTAGATTTTCTCCAATTCCTCATATTGTGGCGTGAATCCGCATTGTGTGGCTGTGTTCACAATAAGAAGCACCTCGCCAGCATACGAGCGCAAATCCACATTGTTACCCTTGCGGTCTTTTACCGTAAAATCAAAAACAGTTTTCATAGTCTTTTATTATGTTTAGTTATTAAAATATAGCGTTATTTTATGGCGCAAAAATACATATTTTTTTCTTTCCTCACAAATGTTTTAATCTTTTTTTTTTTTCGTTCAAAGCAGACAGCATAAAAGTGCAAGGACAGACAACAAAAAAGAGAGTGCCACAAGGTATATGCAACTACCTTCGGCACACTCTTTTCCGTTTCTTGCAGACGCAAAAAAACAACGGAATAAATATCTTTACGAGATTTTCCCTTTATTTCTTTGCAGCCTTACCGTAGCGGCTCATGAACTTGTCTACGCGACCGGCTGTGTCAACCAGTTTGCTCTTACCAGTATAGAACGGGTGAGAGGTGTTCGAGATTTCAATCTTTACCACTGGGTAAGTTTCGCCTTCAAATTCCACAGTATCATTTGTTCTTGCTGTAGAACATGAGAGGAACATATCGCCGTTGGACATATCCTTGAATACGACGGGGCGATAGTTTTCGGGATGAATACCTTTTTTCATTGTTTCTAAAAATACTTATGTTTACTATATTATTTTATCTCTGAAGTGGGCATTATACCACTTTCGGGGTGCAAAGTTACGAAAATTATTCCGTTTTATTAAACACAATTATAACATTTCGCCAATCCTTTAACGTTTTTTAATCAAAGCGGTGCTTATTTGATTATCACTTTCCTGCCGTTGTGTATGTAAATGCCTCGCGTTGGGCGCTCCACTCGCTGGCCTTGCAGGTTGTAGTATGCTCCCTTGCCGATGGTTGCGTCTGTCACGCTGCTTATGCCGGCGCTCTCGATATGGTAGAGCTTGCCGTTGATGTTCACGTCGCAAAAAGCCACTTCCTTGCCGTTGTCGAGGTCGTAGATATTGAACACTACTCCCACCGTGCCGGCGGTAGCCCTCGGAATGTCCACCGACAGGGTCTCGGCAGTATATGACGGAGTGGCACTGTTGCGTGCCGGCTTGATGCCCGACGCAAGTTTTATGGTGCTTCCATCGCCGCCCTGCCATGTTGCGTCCACCGTGCCGCCGTCGGTGCCGTAGCGCGAGGTGATGAATGATATGCTTGTCGGGGCAAACTCATAGTCGTCGGCAATCGTTACGAGGAACTTTATGGCGTTGGTCTCTTCGGCTGCCTTCTGCTTGCCTGCCGACTTTAGTTTTGTTTGCGCATAGTCTGCTACGTTTCCTACCCCGCTGATGCTGAAGTTGCTTCCCACCGAAACGGGCATCGTGGTGATGTGGCCGCTGAACAAGTTGTCATACACGGGAGCCTCGTTGGCATCGCCTGTGGAGAATGCCCACAAAATGTCGCCGCTACCCACGAGCGAGCGCTCTGAGCCGCCGTTCACCAGCTCCTCTGGGTCGTAGAACAGCGTTTCCTCGGCGTCTGTGAGGTCTATTGTGGTAGCTGCCGTTGGCAGGTAGTAACCCAGGTGTGGCGGCTGGTTGTAGCTCGACTGCTGCCATGCTATGCCCATGCGGTATATGTGGTCTGTCATGAGGCATGGCACGTTGTAGTTGGTCTTGTTTGCAGAGATGTTGATATACAGGTTGGAGTCGTCGTGCAGAATCACTTCTTCGCGCCAGTCGCCAAGAATGTCGGCGCTCAGGTTTGGCGTGCTCTTCGTGGTGTTGCACGATGAGCCCTTCAGTGTTGCCATGGTTGCAAATTCGCTGCCGTTCCAGCCCGTCACGGTGTAGGGGTCGGTATATCCGCCGTCGGCAAGGTTGTCTTGCAGCGAGCCGTCCCAGTAAAGACGGAAGTTCATGCTGCCGCTCTTCGTCGACACTACCTCGCCCGTTGTGGCAGAGCGCTGTTGCCTGTCGTTTGACGATGCAAACTCGTAGCCCTCGTTTGTGGCTATGATGTCTGCCGCCATGCCGCGCCCGTTGTCTTTCTCGCCCGTTGCCGACCATATTATCGCGCCCGTCTTTGCGTCGTGCACGTCCCAGCCGTAGTCGCTGCCGCTTATTTTCTCCTCGTGCACATGGAACACTTCGAGCCCGGGGCGCGAAGGTATCAGGTCGCCCACGTGTATGGCGTCGCCGTGGCCGAATCCCACGGAGTACATCAGCTGCCCGTCGTCGTCGATGGCGCATGAGCCGAGGGTGATTTCATCGCGCCCGTCGCCGTCGTAGTCGCCCACCGAGAGGTTGTGATTTCCGTTGCCGTATGCCGTGTAGTGCGAGCCTTTTCTTGCTGTGTTACTGCTGTAGGTCTTTGTGGTCTTTGTCCAGTTGGCGTCATAGTGTTCCACGTTTTTGTCGCTCACCGATGCGTGCAGCCAGCGGTGTACGAGTTTTTTATCCTTGAAGTCCACCGCCCAGAGGTATGTGCGCGTGTAGTATCCGCGGTTGAACACCGCCGTGGGGTGGAGTCCGTCGAGGTATGCAACGCATGCATTGAAGCGGTCGCCTCGGCCTCCGTAGCTGTCGCCCCATGACCCATAGGCGGGGTTGGGGTTCTTGGCGTTCACTCCGAATGCGCGGTCGGGGTTATACCATATGGTGTGCAGTGCTGCTCCCGTCTGCCCGTCGAACACGGTGAGGTACTCCGGTCCCGTCAGCACATATCCGTTGCTGTTGCGGTAGTCTGCACTGTTGTTGCAGCCCTTGATGGTGCTGTCGTCGGCAGCCTCGCTCACGTATTTTCCCTGCCCGTCCTTGCTCTGCGGCGCGGTCTTGCATATCATTTCCGCCTTGCCGTCGCCGTCGAAGTCGTAGACGAGGAATTGTGTGTAGTGTGCCCCGGCCCTGATGTTCTGCCCGAGGTTGATGCTCCACAGGCGGCTGCCGCTTATCTTGTAGCAGTCGATGATTACGTTCGAGGTCTTTCCCTTCTCTGAGTTGTCGCGCGAGTCGGATGGGTCCCACTTTACTATATATTCATACTCGCCGTCGCCATCAACGTCGCCCACGCTTATGTCGTTGGGGGTATAGGCGTTGCCTGGCCTGCTGAGCGGCACCGTTATGTAGCTCGTGGTATAGGCGTTGACGGTTTCCGACGTCTTCACCACGTTTCCCGCCGCGTTTGCCACCTTCACCTCGTAGGTGTCGGTCTTGTCGCTCTTTATCGGCAGTATGTGATACGTCCTCGGTGTCTCCACCATTTTTTCTCCGTTGCGGAACAGTTGGTATTTCATTCCAGCCTCGTCGCTGAAGTGTCGCCACGAGATGAAGGTTGTGCCGTCTTCGGTGTTGAATGCCACAAGTCCTCGGTTGAGTGCTTCCTGCTGGCGGTTGTCATTGTAGTTTGGTTGCGCCGATGCTCCCAGTGTGCAAAGGCAGAGCGACAGCGCGCTGATGGTTTGTCTAAGCTTCATTACAAATTATTGTTTTTAGTGTTTAATGTCAATCAGGTGCAAAGTTACAAAAAAAATCTGAAACAACAAAATCAATAGCGTTAAGTTTTTAGAAAAACATCTTTAACCGGCAACTCAATACACCCCTTCCTTTTCCCTTATCACTCCGATATAGCTGCCTGATGTTTCTGATTTCGTAATTACAAGCTGGCTGAACTTTGGCTGTCCTACCTGCACTTGCCCGTCGGAAAACATATACAGATTTGAATTTTTAAAGGTCCTTTTGTAAATCTTCTTCCCGTCCTCGTTTGTTACGGTGACTTTTACCTTGGGATTGCCTGACAACATGTCCACCGATACCGACTTCATGGTGATAACCATATTGTCGTAAACCTTTCCTTCAATGTCGACAACGGCAACCCTGCGCGCAATTTCCGTATCTTCCAACGGCTTGGTAGTTTCCATGTCTTGCGACCAACATGTTATGCAAAATGCAAATAAAACCGTGATTAAAATGGCTATTTTTTTCATATTCACTTATTAAGTTGTTTGTTGCTGCAAAGTTACAAAAAATTTTTGAAAAAACAAAACCTGTGCAAGTTTTTTATGATGCTGCTATGCAAAGACTGATTTTGCAACTTTGTAACATTGTAACATTGTAACATTAAGGAATTTCCATTTAGTCAAGGCTGAAAATTGAAAGGAAAATGACGATAATTGCTTACGAATTTATAGTATATTAATTTTATTATAATATATAATATTTAATATTATATATTATAATAACTTATTAGGATGCGCTCTGTTCCTGCATAGTCGAAAATGCTTAATGTTACAATGTTACAAAGTTGCATTTTCACATTAAGCGATGTTTAATGCTTAACCGCCGCTTGCTGCTTTGGCAACAATCGAAGCCAGCTTCAACAGCCAACGAATCTATGTGAGATGAGCATCGAAACGGCATTCAAGAGGCATCGAAACAGCAAGCGATGGGCATTGCTTCTATGTGCGTTTGCAATCAAGACTGGTTAGTTATTAGTGATTAGTGTTCAGTGTTTAGTTGGTTGTCTGGATGAACACCAAAGAAAAGGCAGGTTTATATTTTTTAAGACGGAAAGAGCGTTTTGTTAACAGATTTTTGCGAGTTGCGAGGGTGCTGTTTTTGGCGCACGCAAAAAATGGCAGTACCTTTGCAACGTGAAACATCAGAAAACTATTTTTCATAAAAAAGTTTAATATTACAGCAATTTATGTAACAAACAGAACTTTCAAACGTTATATATAGTGATGCCATAAGGAATGTGGCAACAAATAAATTACAGTTAGCAAATACAAAATACACACGCCAAACTATGAAGAAAATACAAGAGACTTTGAATCCAAGGCGGATTAAGGAGATAAAACGCATAAAAGACCTGAGGCTGGCGGACATAAAGCGGCTGGCGGACAATGCTCCGCAGATACATCTGTCGAAGAAGCAGTGGGCAGGGGCGATACTCGCCGTAGTGCTGCTGGCAGCAGGACTGACGTGGCTGCTCTGGCCCAGAAAGAAAGCGCCCGAATATCCCACGGTGGCGGTGGAATTGGTGACGACCGAGAACGTGAGAATCTACGGCGAGTACGTGGGGCGCATACGTGCGCAGCAATTCGTGGAGATACGCGCACGCGTGGAAGGCTATCTTGAAAGAATGCTCTTCGACGAGGGAACGTATGTGGAGCGAGGACAGACACTTTTCATCATCGACCCGAAGATTTACAAGGCTCACGTGGAAAGTGCGAAGGCGAGGCTTAACAAGGCGAAGGCACAGGCTCTGAAAGCCGAGCGCGACCTGAAGCGAATACGCCCGCTGTACGAGCGCAACGCAGCAAGCCAACTTGACCTCGACAACGCCATTGCGGCATACGAGAGTGCGGCTGCCGACGTGGTGGTGAGCGAGACCGACCTGACGCAGGCTGAACTGACATTGAGTTACACCACGGTGCGCTCGCCCATTTCGGGCTACATCTCGGAGCGAAACGTGGACATCGGCACGCTCGTAGGTCCGGGCGGCGGAGGTCAGTCGCTGCTGGCAACGGTGGTCAAGAGCGACTCTGTGCGCGTCGACTTCAGTATGACTGCGCTCGACTACCAGCGCTCCAAGGCCCGCAACGTGAACATAGGACAGAAGGACTCCACGCGAAAGTGGGACCCATACGTGACGATTACGCTTGCCGACGGATCTGAATATCCGCACCGCGGACTCGTAGACTTTGCCGACCCGCAGGTAGACCCCAAGACGGGAACGTTTTCGGTGCGTGCCGAAATGGCAAACCCGAAGCACGAGCTGCTGCCCGGACAGTTTACGAGGGTGAAGATGCTGCTCGACGTGAGGGAGAACGCCGTCGTTGCCCCGGCACGCGCGCTGCTGATAGAAAAGGGCGGAGCATACATCTTCGTGGTGCGCCCCGACAGCGTGGTGGAGAAGCGTTTCGTGGAGATAGGGCCCGAACTCGAGAACAGGACGGTGATAGAGAGAGGCTTGGCGAGGGGCGAGCAGATTGTGGTGGACGGATATCACAAGTTGTCGCACGGCATGAAGGTGCAGCCCGTGAAACCAACGCACAATCAGGATAGTGGCAACGAAACGAAATAAAAAGCGATGAACTCGAATTTCTTTATCAATCGTCCCGTATTTTCCACGGTGCTCTCCGTGGTGATAGTCATCATTGGCGCGATAGGCCTGACGATGCTGCCCGTAGACCAGTATCCCGACATAGTGCCGCCGGTGGTGAGGATTTCGGCTTCATATCCCGGTGCCGACGCGCAGACGGTGACACAGGCGGTAGCCACGCCGATAGAACAGGAACTCAACGGCACGCCGGGCATGATATACATGGAGTCGTCAAGTTCAAACTCGGGAGGCTTCTCTGCCACGGTGACATTCGACATAGACACCGACCCCGACCTTGCGGCGGTGGACATACAAAACAGGTTGAAGAAGGCGGAGTCGCGCCTGCCTGCCGAGGTGGTGCAGAACGGCATCTCGGTGGAGAAACAGGCATCGAGCCGACTTATGACCATAACGCTGCTCTCGTCAGACCCCAAGTTCGACGAGGTGTATCTATCCAACTACTCCACGCTCAACGTGCTCGACATGCTGCGCCGAGTGCCGGGAGTGGGCAGCGTTACTAACGTGGGCAGCCGATACTATGCCATGCAGATATGGGTGCAGCCCGACAAGTTAGCCGACCTCGGACTGACCGTGAGCGACCTTCAGACCGCGCTGAAAGACCAAAACCGCGAGTCGGCAGCCGGCGTGCTGGGACAGGCACCAATGGAGGGCATCGACATAACCATACCCATAAAGGCACAGGGGCGACTGTCGTCGGTTTCGGAGTTTGAGCAGATTGTGGTGCGAGCCAATCCCGACGGCTCTATCATCCGTCTGCGCGATGTGGCACGGGTGTCGCTCGAGGCGGCGGTATATACCACCGAGAGCGGAATAAACGGCGAGAACGCCGCCGTGATGAACATCAACATGCTGCCGGGCGCAAACGCCATGGAGGTGGCGCAGAGGGTAAAGGAGACGATGGAGGAGATAAGCCAGAACTTCCCGGAGGGCATCTCCTACAACATTCCGTTCGACATGACCGAATACATCTCGCAGTCGATACACCACGTCTACCGCACGCTTTTCGAGGCACTCATACTTGTGATACTCGTTGTCTACCTGTCGCTGCAAAGTTGGCGTGCCACGCTCATTCCGATAGTGGCTGTGCCCATTTCGCTCATAGGAACGTTCGGCGTGATGCTCATCTTCGGTTTCTCGCTCAACATGATGACCCTGCTCGGACTCATTCTCGCCATCGGCATTGTGGTTGACGACACCATTGTTGTGGTGGAAAACGTGGACCGCATAATGAGTCAGGAGGGGCTGTCGCCATACGAAGCCACGAAGAAAGCCATGTCGTCGCTCGGCAGCGCGCTCATAGCCATGTCGTTGGTGCTTTGCGCGGTGTTCGTGCCTGTAAGTTTCCTTTCGGGCATCACGGGGCAACTCTATCGCCAGTTTACGATAACCATAGCCGTGTCGGTGGTCATTTCCACCATCGTTGCGCTCACGCTCAGTCCCGTTATGTGCTCGCTGTTTCTGCGCCCCGACAACGGGCAGAAAAACCGCCTTTTCCGCAAGATAAACCACTGGCTTGCCGAGGGCAACCACCTGTATGCCAAGTGCATCGTGGTGGCTCTCACGCGTTCGAAGCGGGTGTTTGCCGCCTTTTGCGTGGTGCTGATAGGCATCTGGCTGATGAATCGCATAGTGCCGCAGAGCTTCATGCCGCAGGAAGACCAAGGGTATTTCACGGTGGAACTTGAACTGCCCGAGGGTGCAGCATTGGAGCGCACTCGCGAGGTAACGGAACGGGCAATGAGATACCTGACGGAAGACCCCGATGTGCAATATGTGCTCAACGTGACCGGCTCAAGTCCGCGTGTGGGCACAAACCAGTCGCGCAGCCAACTGACGGTGATTCTCAAACCGTGGAACAAGCGCGACACCGACGACATATCGCTCATTATGGAGCGCGTGCGCAATGAGTTTTCGAAATATCCCGAAAGCAAGGTCTACCTATCGCGCCCGGCGGTGATTCCCGGACTCGGCACATCGGGAGGCTTTGAAATGGCTCTCGAGGCACGAGGCGACGCGACATACTCCGACCTGCAACGCGCCGTGGACACGCTGATGCACTATGCCGCCATGCGCCCAGAACTCACGGGACTTGCATCGTCGATGCAGAACGACATTCCGCAACTGTACTTCGATGTAGACCGCGACAAGGCACGCCTGCACGGAGTGTCGATGTCGGACATTTTCACTACGATGAAGACGTTTACAGGCTCTATCTATGTAAACGACTTCAATATGTTCAACCGCATATACCGCGTGTACATTCAGGCTGAAGCACCATACCGCGCACGCCGCGACAACCTCAATCTGTTTTTCGTGCGAGGTTCCGACCGCGCCATGATTCCCGTAACCTCGCTCGGCACGACATACTACACCACGGGCGCAGGAACGATAAAGCGATTTAACATGTTCAACGCCGCACACATCACGGGCGAGGCGGCACACGGCTACAGTTCGGGGCAGGCAATGGCTGTGCTCGAGCGAATAGTGAACGAGCATCTGCCGGCAAACATCAGCGCCGAGTGGAGCGGACTATCGTATCAGGAGAAGCACGTGAGCGGTCAGACGGGCATCGTGCTTGCGCTGGCGTTCCTCTTCGTGTTCCTATTCCTTGCAGCCCAATACGAAAGTTGGACGGTGCCCATTGCCGTAATCCTGTCGCTGCCCGTGGCGGGCATAGGCGCGTATCTCGGCATCTGGATTTGCGGACTCGAGAACAACATATACTTCCAGATAGGCATGGTGATGCTCGTGGGTCTCGTTGCCCGAAACGCCATTCTCATCGTCGAGTTTGCGAAGGAGGAGGTGGAGAAAGGGCACGACATCGTGGAGGCGGCAATCACGGCAGCACACCTGCGTTTCCGCCCCATTGTGATGACCTCGCTGGCGTTCATGCTCGGACTGCTTCCGCTGGTGTTTGCATCGGGTCCGGGCTCTGCAAGTCGTCAGGGCATAGGCACAGGAGTGTTCTTCGGCATGCTCGTGGCAATCACCGTGGGAATCATTTTCGTGCCGTTCTTCTTCGTATGGATTTACCGCATTAAAACAAGACTGAAACGATGAAACATCTCCTCAACATACTTTGTGCATCGCTTGCCGCAATGATGCTGGTTGCGTGCTCCGCCGTGCGCGAATGCAAGACACCCGAAGTGAAAATACCGCAGCAGATGTTTGCCGGCGAGACCGACTCGCTGACATTGGCAGACATAGGTTGGTGGGAGATTTACGGCGACACCATGCTGCGCAGCATCATTGAGCGCACGCTCGACAACAACAAGCGCATTCTTGCGGCGGCGGCAAGGGTGGAACAGGCGCGGCAGATGTATAGGATTAATCGTGCCGAGCAGTTGCCGAACCTCTATTTCGAAGCACCTTTCAACCTCGAAACCAACGACTACTACGGGGAAAAATATATCTACGACCCCGAACTTGGACTGAAAATGACGCTGAAATGGGAACTCGACATGTGGGGCAACCTGCGCTGGGCAAGGCGGCGCGGATCGGCGCAATATCTCGCAACGGTGGAAGATGAGAGGGCTATGCGAATGACACTTGTGGCAGAGGCTGCCTCGGCATACTTCCGGTTAGTGGCACTCGACAACGAGCTCGATATCGTGCGCCACACGCTCGTAACGCGCAGCGAGGGAGTGGAACTGGCAAAGATAAGGTTTGAAGGCGGTCTAACATCCGACCTCCCGTATCAGCAGGCGCAGGTGGAGTATGCCGCCGTGGCTGCGCTCATTCCAAATCTTGAGCGCGACATAGAGGCAACGGAGAACGCACTGGCTCTGCTGATGGGCGAGACTCCCGACTGGAAGGTGATTCGCACCAAGAGCCTGCAAGACGACTATATGCCCGAGAAGTTTTCGGTGGGCATTCCGTCGGTGTTGCTTCAGCGTCGCCCCGATATGCGTGCCGCCGAGCATCGCCTTCGTGCATCAATGTCGTCGGTGGGCGTGGCATACGCCGACCGTTTCCCGCGCATGATGATTACTCTCACCGGCGGTGTGGAAAACAATAGTTTCGCAAATCTCTTTCAGTCGCCCTTCTCCTATATTGCCGAGACGCTCACCGCACCGATATTCGGCTTCGGGCGCAAGAATGCAAAATACAAGGCGGCGATTGCAGCCTACGATGAGTCGCGCCTCAACTACGAGCAAAAGGTGCTTGAGGTGTTCAAGGAGGTTGACGATGCCGTGGTGAGTTTCCGCAGCGCACGCAGTGCGGCAGAACTCAAGCTGTCCCTGCGCGATGCGGCAAGCCAATACGTTGACCAAGCCCGTTCGCAATACCGTGCAGGAAGCATCAACTATTTGGATTTGCTCGACGCCCAGCGTCGCTATCTTGATGCTCAGATAGGACTGAGCAATGCCGTGCGCGACGAACACCTCGCTTTGGTGCGGCTCTACAAGGCACTTGGCGGCGGTTGGCAGGTGAAGGAATAAAAAAGACGTCAGTGGTATAAATATGTCACGATAGTGTTAAAGAAAGTCAGCAATAGCGATAATGTTTCCTATTTGCCAGATATTTCAGGTCGTTCTGATGCTTGTAGGCCTCTTTCTCAAACCTTATATTAAAATATGCCTTGTTCCAGTTTCTGTACTTGCACAGCAGCACGAGCCACTCCACAACATACCAAATGAAAAACGGAATATAAAGCAGTTCCCTTTGCTGTGCGGCATGTATCTTTTCGTGATTCAGTTCCGTTGCGTTCAATGGTCGCAACGAAAAGACAAATCCAAACAAGCAAATGGCGTAATATTCCTTGCTCATCGGAAGCCTCTTCACCAAATATATCCTGTGCCCTAATTTCTTCATGTGGACGATAATTCCTATTTATCAAATATTTGCAGTCTGCTGCAAAGTTACTAAAGTTTTCGGCAAAATATGCAACCGACAGTACTCTTTCTGAGCGTTTTTTTATTTTTTTGCAATTATTAAACACATATTTTCGATGCATATTAAGACAAGCGGCTTGCTATTCTACGCAAAAATGCGGAGAATAATTGCTGTTTTCTCCGCATTTCCTTTTACGCATCAAACGTTAATTTATTGTAATCATAATGTATTTTTCATATAAAAACTTGTATGATTAAAAACAAAACATTACCTTTGCAACAACATGCTTACCTCGCTTCCCGAAGAACAGCGCGCTTAAGGTAAGCCTTTTTTATATTATATGACAAAAACAGCATATACAGATTCACCATTGTCTGTGAACGAGCAAATCCAATTGCTCAAAAGCCGAAACCTCGCTTTCGGCGATGAAGTTCAGGCTGCACACATATTGCAGAACGTTAGTATGTTCCGAATGAAAGGTTATCTTTATCCGTTTCAATCGGACAAGGTAAACCATATCTACAGGAATGGTGCAACTTTTGAACAAGTTGTAGAACTATACAGATTCGATTCAAGCCTCCGCAAATTGATATTCCAGAGAATAGAGCAAATAGAAGTTTCTATAAGGACAAAGTTTAGTGAGATAATGTCAACTGCCACTAATCAGTTTTGGTATTCAGACCCCACCAACTTCAGAAACGTCAACAATCATTTAGATTTGCTAAACAGCATAAACCGTGAACTTCGCAGGAGTGACGATGAACAAATAGTAAGTTTCTTTCATACTTACACAAATACATTGCCTCCAAGTTGGATGGCAATGGAGGTTAGTTCTTTCGGTACTCTTTCTCTGTTTTACAAATGTGTCAATGCAGGTATATGCAAACGTGATATTGCCAATTACTATGGTTTGAAAGACACTGTATTTGAGTCTTGGATTCACTCTCTTGTATATGTGCGTAATATTTGTGCGCACCACAGCAGGTTATGGAACAGAAATCTCCGCATTCAGCCGAAGATTCCCAAGAGTTTCTCATACCCTTTTGTAACGCAAGGGATAAAGACAAACAGGATTTATTATGTGATGTGTATGATTAAATACCTCCTTAACATAATAGAGCCAAACAATAACTTTGCCAGCCAAATCAATTGGCTATTCATCAAATACCCACATATAAACAAACGTGCAATGAATTTCCAGAAGAATTGGGAAATGGAACAACTCTGGAGATAATGCCATTGCATAAAAGCAGTATGTTTGCTGGAGCAAACTACAGATAGGATAAAAACCGCTCGTAGGAACGTTGGCTGATATTTCTATGTAATTCGCAATATAACATAATATGAATTTTCTTACCTAACTCTTATTTGTCGTAATATAGCAAATTGATGTACAAAGTAATTCAAAAAACAGGAATCCGACTATTATTAGTAATACTATATTATTTTCTATATAATCGGGGAGCACGATACAGCAAAGAGTTCGTATCACTCCTGTAAATAGAAACAACCAGCTTAATCCAATTTTATACCCATCGTCCAATTTGATGCTTCCAACAACATACAACAACACTGTTGATATGATGATACTTAAATCAGTCATCAGAAAATTAAATGTTGGATATACACTAATTATCAATCCGATTAGAGTATTAAAACCCAATAATATTAGTCCTGCTATAAAAATTATATTTTTCATTTTATATATGTATTCTACTTAGTTGCTTTTCCACAATACTTACAAAAACTTGCAGTAGCATTTATCTTCTTCCCACAATTCTTACAAAACTTGAAATCAGGTTCTTGTGGTGCATTTTCTTCAACAAACTCAACTTCCGCCTCCGGTATGTCCTGCACAACCGCTTCCTGTTTCTCTTCAATTTGTGGAAGCGCTTCCTTTTCGGACTTTTCCTCTATTACAGGCTTACTCTCAACAACAGGAAGTACAATAGGAGTAGTATTCTCTTGTTTCTCCTCTTTCGTTGAATTACTTTCAACAACAGGTGGCATCACAAAAGTTTCATTTTGCTTGTTAGAGACTTCTTCTTTATTTTCTTTCACAGAAAAATGACAGCCGCAATGAGGACATTGGGCAATATCATCTTTAATTATTCTTTCGCAATTTGGACAAATCATAAATCTAACAAATTTTATAAGAGTTCTCTTTTTTTATAGAGTATGCCCATAATATAATAACTAATATATGTGGTCCCAAAACTCCACCGCCTTGAGTTATCATTTCTCCGTTAGGTCCGTAGTGTATCTGTTTATAAATATTTACTATATTAAATAGAAAAAATACGCCTATACCAAATAATAGCCAAATTATCCATCTTGCAATTGATTGCTTGGTGCATAATATCTTAGATAACCAAACAAAACTTCCAATAAGAAGAATTCCCCAACAACTGTTGTCAAAGAAAAAAACGTGACATGATTCTCCTAAATTATATCTAAAAAAACGTTCATCATTTAAAATCATACTTACAAGTAGCAATAAAAGACCTGCAAATACACACATCCAACTCCAATTTCGTCGAATCCATGACACATTGTTTACTCTTTTGTTTGAAAGGGACGCTCCGCATTTCTCACAAAATAAAGCATCGCTATCATTTTCAAAACCACATTTTGAACATTTCATAATCTGATAAATTTATAGTTTAGATAATAATTCTTTCTTTTTTTCCGTAAATTCCTCTTCAGTAAGTATACCTGCGGATTTGAGTTCATTTAGGTCTTTCAGCATTTTCAATATCGCATCTTTGTCTACATTAGTATGCGTTGCATTATTTGATGTCATATTACCGACAATATTACCCATTACATTGCCTAACGGATTGACCATACCCAAGCCGACCATTGTTCCTAATATATTACCCGATTGTCCGTCATTTCCGCCGATATTCTCTGCAACCTTTTCCGTAGTGTCAAATGTCCGTTCAACCTTGTAGACATCAATATTCTCTGCACGCCGCCTTAACCGCAGACGTTCTTGCATATCCTCGGACATTAGGCGGTGATAGTCTGCCACCACATTTTGTACACGAGGGTCGTCATCTATAATGGAAACACCTTCGATATTAAGCATCTCCAATTTTATGCCATACCTTTCAATCGTCTCTGCCATTGATTGTCTCACAGCATCTGCTACATCTGCCACGGTTGCCTCTAATTCCAAAGGATTGATATTTTGCTGTTTTGCTATTCCCGTGATTGCCGATTTTATATTCTCCGTAATCACTCCTCGGAAGTATTCCTTTATTTGCTCAGCATCCAAATCGGGCATTGTACCCAAAATCTTATTCAGGAAATTTCGTGCTTCGCCTACCCTTATGGCAAAACTTCCTTTGGCTTTTAGTGGAATCGGAACACGGAAATTAGGCTCAAGCATATTAAACGCAGGCAGCTCAAACCTCGTATCCATGATAACAGACTTATTCAGGTAGTAGACTTCTGCCTTGAAAGGTGTCTGATGTCCGAACGGCAAACCAATCAGTCTGTCAAGAATAGGAAGATTCTTACTTGACAACGTATAGCGACCAGCCGAAAATATATCGGCAATCTGTCCGTCTTTCACAAATACCGCTATCTGTGATTGGTTTACGATCAACTGCGTTCCGTATCGCAGCTGCTCCTGCCGTATATCATAGTCGCGTGCTTTCCCAAACAATTCAAAATGCCGCTTTTGAGGACGTTCTTGGGGACGCCATTTCCATGCCAAAACATTGCTCGGTCCGTCATATTTCAAAACATCTATTATAGCCATAATGTCTATACACCAACCTGTTCTGCCCGGCTACCACAGCAGATGTTATAATTTTAGGTTTGTTCGGTACATATACAAAAAGTGTGGAGCCAGTTCTGTGCCCGGTCCACGATGTAAAGGTCTTCGCATTACCCTGATTGTCCAACCGAGCAACGCGAAAAGCCCCACGCTAATATGTATACAATTATACACGGCTTATGTGAAGCCGTAAGTTGATACACCATTATGGGGCGTTTCCGTTGCTTTGTTTTTGACAATCAGTTTGAAGTTGCGAAGTTCTTACATCGTCAAAACCAAAGCGTCCAGAAAACGCCTTTTACATATATACGTCTTTCTTCTATCTGCTGTCGTTACCACTACACCAATACTGGCTTCACGGCACAACATCTTGCATCAAGATTAAGACTTTGCAAAGATAATAACTTTTTCCGATTGTCAATAAAAAACAGCTGTTAAAAAAATAAAAGAGCTGTCGAAAATAGCTTCCCAAGGAAAAATCAGCAGAAAAAGATATATTTGTCAGATTTATAAGGGAAATGGTATTTCTATAATATAAAATATTATAAAATTGGTATTGTTATTTTAAGGAAATGAAAAAGATTTGTGCGTTATGATAAAAAATAGTACTTTTGTAACGTTGTTTTCAAGGAAAACGCAAGGGCATATTGTTTAATGAAAAACGTGAATGGTATGAGAAAATATATTTGTATTGTATTGATGATGGCATTTACATTGGTAACATCGGCACAAAATATGACACAGTTATGGCAGCAGGTGGAAAACGCAAACAAAAAAGACCTGCCGAGAGAGGAAATAAAGGTATTGCAGCAAATAGCGGACAAGGCGAAAGCAGGGAGGCAATACGGTAATCTGCTGAAGGCGGAAGTGAAATTGCTGGATGCAAAGGGCAGGATATCGCCTGACTCCATACAACCGGCAATAGAACGGCTTGATGCGCAGATGACGGCACAAAAGGATGAGGTGCTGAAGGCTGTATATTGTGCTGTACTTGGCAGGGTGTGCGGTGATGAGGAACGTGCAAAAGAATATACTGCGCAGGCTCTTGCAAACCCTAAACTGCTTGCAAAGACAAAGGCAGAGGCATACGGCGAGATAATTGAAAAGGGTGTGGACAGCGGGATATTCGACAACGATTTGCTGAGCGTTGTGGGCATTTCGCTTGATAGTTATGATGCTATGCACGATTACTATGTGTCCGTTGGCAATAGGCGTGCCGCGTGTCTTTCGGCAATGTGGCTATTGGAAAGGAGCGGACGCAATACTGACGCAATGGCGGCAGCACTCGACTCGTTGCTTACAGAATATGGCGACCTTGACGTTGCTGGTGAGGTGGCTGCAATGCGACTGCAATACAAGATAGGCGAGAACACTCCGAAGGAAAGGATTGAGTTTGTGCGCAGTGCCATAAGTCGCTGGGGCAGTTGGAAGAAAGGCGCAAACCTGCTCAATGCCGAAAAGCAACTCATAAATCCGCAGTTTAGGGTAAATATTGAGCGCAACCAAGTGCGCCCCGACGAGGCACAAAAGATAAAACTTGAGGATATTCGCAACATCAAGCAACTGACACTGAAAATATATAAGTTGGGCGTGAACGGCGATACAAGGCTTTCGCCCACAAACACCAACGACTTGAAGCAGTTGCAGGCAAAGGCTCGCTTGCTGACGGACAAGACGATTGTGAAACGCTACGACAAGAACGGGCAGGGTGAGGCTGTGCCTGAATACGAGTTGCAGAGCGATGAATTTGAATTGTGCGGACTGCCCGTAGGCGTGTATATGATAGAGGCTTCTGCCGACGATATTCCTGCCGTGCGTTCGCTGTATTATGTTAGCGACGTGTTCTGCATAGGTCAGAGCAATGCCTACAACCGCATGCGCTATGCCGTAGTGAGTGCCACGACAGGACAGCCATTGCCAGGTGCGAAGATTAGTATTTTTGTTAATAGAAACGGCACGCGCCAGTTGAAAACCACGCTTACCTGCGATGCAAAGGGCGAAGTGTACTACGATTCAAGCGGCGACTATTCGGGCAATATCCACGCCTATACCGACACCGACAAGGCTGCCGCCGCAAGCCATATTTTAGGCAGTTATTATTTTTACAACAACACAAAGCCGATGGAGCAGACCTTCGTGATGACCGACAAGGCTTTGTACCGTCCGGGACAGATTGTGAAAATGGCAGCCGTGGTTTATGAAAACAAAAACAACGTGGATAATACCGCCGTGGCAGGCAAGAGTGTCACCGCCGTGCTGCGCGATGCAAACAACAAAGTGTTGGCTGAAAAGACGCTGACAACAGATGAGTTTGGCAAGGTGAGCGCAGAGTTTTCGCTGCCTGTAAACTCGCTGAACGGTATTTACAGCATAAGGGTTAATGGCGCAGGAAAGTCGATAAGGGTGGAGGAATACAAGCGCCCTGCATTTACCGTTGAGTTCGACGAGGTAAAGACATCATACGCCATTGGCGACACCGTGATGCTTAAAGGCAGGGCAATGACCTATTCGGGCGTGCCCGTGCAGGGAGCAAAGGTGAGTTATACTATTGGTCTGAAAGTTCCCTTCTGGCGCTATGTCTGGAATATGTATCATACGGAGGCATCGTCATATTCAGGCAAGTTGCTCGAGACGGGCACAACAATGTCAGATGAGAATGGTGAGTTTACGATAGCCGTGCCGATAAGCGGCGCAGATGCCAACGACGGCATTATGCCATTGAGGACTATGTTCAACATCGAGGTGAATGCCGATGTTACCGATATGGCAGGTGAGACCCACAACGCCGTTACGCTGCTGCCATTGTCGGCAAAGCAAGGCATGCTTGTGTGCGACCTCAATGAGCAGTATCTGGCAGACAACCTCAAGACCATAACCTTCCGTTATCTCAACGCCCTCGGCAACAACGTGGAAAAGCAGTTTAAATGGGGCTTTGACGGCGAGGATATGAAAACGGCAGTTACCGACGGCAAGAGCATCGACATATCAGCAAAAGTAAAGGCTCTGAAATCAGGCAAACACACTTTGTTAGCAATATGCGAGGGCGACACACTGAAACAGGAATTTACCATATTCCGCCTCACCGACAAGTCGCCAGCCGAATACACTCGCTCGTTCTTCTATCAGAGTGCCGAGAGGTTTGCACGCGACGGCAGTCCGCTCACAATAATGCTCGGCAGCAGCGACAACGATGTTCACGTTTTCTACAGCATCGTGAGCGGCAGCGGCGAGAAAGGCAAGATATTGGAGGAAGGCACATTTGACATTAGCAACCAATATTACACACGCAGTTTCAAGTACCTGCCCGAATACGGCAACGGCATTGCCGTGTCGCTTGCTTGGGTGAAGGACGGCAAATGTTACTCGTATAATACGAACATAGAACGCCCCGAGCCTGACAACAAACTTACGATGCAATGGACAACCTTCCGCGACCGTCTCTCTCCGGGACAAAAGGAAGAGTGGACGTTGAGCGTAAAGAAGAGCGACGGCACGCCAGCCGACGCACAGTTAATGGCAACGATGTTCGATAAGTCGCTCGACCAACTTATGCGATATGATGCAACATTCCTGCCAATCAACCGTCTAACCCTTCCTATGACACACTGGATTTCAATGTGGGCATATCCTATAAACTGGTGGAGGGCAAAGGAAATGAAATATGTTACGGTTGAAAGCCCCAAGTTCAGTCAGTTCTATAACTGGGTTACCTCTCCCTCGCTGTTTATGAGAAGGGGTGGCATCCTTACAAGAAACACTATGATGAAGGCAAGGGGTGCTATGCTTGTTGCCGATGCCGCTGCCGATATGGCTGTTGAGGAAGAGTCTGTGGTAATGATGTCGGCAAAGCAAGCTGCCCCGGCATATCAAGGACTTCATGGATTTACGGCAGGTGCGAATGAGGCAGGTGCGGAAGCCCCCGTTGCCGATTTTGATGACGGTGCTTCGCCACAAGGCGAGCAAGTGCAGATGCGCGAAAACCTCAACGAAACGGCGTTCTTCTATCCTGCACTGCACACCGACAACGACGGCAATATAACAATAAAGTTCACTCTGCCAGAAGCACTCACCACATGGCGTTTCTTGGGCATAGCCCATACGAAAGACATTGCCGTGGGTATGCTCGAAGGCGAGGCTGTGGCACAGAAAGAAGTTATGGTGCAGCCTAATATGCCGCGTTTTGTGCGCGTTGGCGACAAGGCTCAAATACAAGCACGCATAGTCAATCTTTCAGAATTGCAGAAGAGTGGCACGGCAACCATTCAACTCATCGACCCTGCCACCGAGAGCGTTGTCTACACCCAAAGCACCGAGTTTGCTGTGGAGGCAGGAAAGACGACTGTGGCAACATTCGACTATGAGCCAACGGAAGATGCCCCTGCACTGCTCGTATGCAAAATAATGGCAAGCGGCGACGGCTTTGGCGACGGCGAGCAGCACTATCTGCCAATATTGCCGAGAAAGGAACGTGTGACAAAAACCGTTACTTTCACGCAGACCGAGCCGGGCACGAAAACCATTGACATAGCCAAGATGTTTGAAACGAGCGACAAGGCAAGGCTCACCGTGGAGTACACCAACAACCCTGCGTGGCTCGTGGTGCAGGCTCTGCCGCAAATGGCAACGCCCCACAACGACTGCTCCGTGTGTCAGGCTACGGCTCTCTATTCAAACACACTCGGACAACACATAGCAAGCAAAGTGCCTGCCTTGCGGTCGCTCATAGCCCAGTGGAATATGGAGAGCGGTGCAGAAACATCATTGATGGGCAATCTCGCAAAGGACGGCGAATTGAAGGATATTATACTCAACGAGACACCGTGGCTCAACGATGCCGACAGCGAGGCGGATCAACGCAGAATGCTCGGCACTTATTTCGACGAAAACCTTATGGAAATGCGCAAGTCGGCGGCTGTGGAAAATCTGCGCAACTTGCAGAAAGACGACGGCTCTTGGGGGTGGATGCCACGCATGGAGGGCAGCAGTTATATGACTACTTCGGTAGCGGATATGCTTGTTCGCCTCAACACCATGACAGGCAGTCAAAGCACCACTCGCGACATGCTCGACAAGGCGTTGCGATGGCTCGACAAGGAGGCGGTGAAAGAGGTTGCAGAACTGAAGAAACAGCAGAAGAAACGCAATGCCGTGGTGTTCCCAAGTCGCAGAATGTTGCAGTATCTCTACCTTCGTTCGCTCGACAACAGCAACGTAAATGCCGAGACTCGCGCAGCCATCGACTACCTTATGCCGCTGCTGAAAAAGGAGATTAAGAAGCAGTCGATGTACGAGAAGGCTATGACTGCCGTAATTCTGCAAAAGCAAGGCGAAACGAAACTTGCAAAAGAATACTTGCAGAGTCTCAAGGAATACACGGTATACAAAGAGGATATGGGCAGATATTTCGATACACCGCGTGCAGAATACTCTTGGCGCGACTACCGCATACCTACACAGGCTATGGCGATAGTGGCACTTCAAGCCATTGCCCCCGACGACCGTCAGACACTCGCCGAGATGCAACGCTGGCTGCTTCAGGAGAAGCGCACACAAGCGTGGGACACTCCGCTAAATTCCGTAGATGCCATATATGCCTTCCTCTGCGACAACAGCCTTTCCACAAACGTTGAGCCGGCAAGGATAACTATTGACGGCAAGTTGCTCGAAATGCCGCAAGCCACGGCTGGCATAGGCTATCAAAAGACATCAATGGAAGGCACGGGCGGTGCGACACTCGCCGTTGAGAAAACAAGCGGCGCGACATCGTGGGGCAGCGTCTATGCGCAATTTATGAAGCCGGCAACCGATGTTTCCGCATCGGGCACGGAGTTGTCTGTAAAGCGCGAAGTGCTTGTTATCGACGGTGACAAGCGCAGGCCTCTCTCCGCAAGCGACGAACTGACGGTAGGCGACCGCGTGGTGGTGAGGATAACCATAACGGCAGGGCGCGACCTCGATTTCGTGCAGGTGAGCGACAGACGCGCGGCATGCATGGAGCCAGTGACGCGATTGAGCGGTTACAAAGGCTACCACTACGAAACACCGAAAGACAACCGTACCGACTACTTCTTTGACCGTATGGCAAAGGGCAGGCACGTTGTGGAAACCGAATACTACATCGACCGTGCCGGCACATACGCATCGGGCACTTGCATTGCCGAGTGCGCATATTCGCCGGAGTTCCGTGCGGTGGATGGCGGCAGCAAAATAAACGTGAAATAGACAATACGCAATATAAATAAAACAGCCGATGAAGAAAAAAAACATCATAATCACAGCCCTGTTGGCAATGGTAATGTTGCCGATAGCGGCGCAGATAAAAGTGGAGAACGCCACAATAAACCTCGGACAGTCGTTGTTCCGCACTCCCATAACTGCCACGTTCCAGTTGCAGAACGAATCGGACAAGGGCATAAGGCTCACCGAAGTACAGCCCGGCAGCGGCTGCACTATCGTGGATAGTCCGCAGGGCGAGATAGCCGCCGGCGGCAAGTTTAACATAACCGTGGCTTACGACGGCAAATTGCTCGGACACTATTTCCGCGACATCATAGTGCGCGAAAGTGACAGCAACAAACCTACATACCTGCGCATTACGGGTGAAGTGCGCACCGAGTTGAAAGACTACGGCAATATGTTCCCGTTCCAGTTTGGCGACCTCAAGACCGACAAGAACTATCTTGAGTTCGACGATGTGAACAAGGGCGACAATCCTGTGCAGGAGATACTCGTGTTCAACGCAGGAAAGAAGGTGCTGCGCCCCAATCTTATGCACCTGCCGCCGTATCTGTCTTCATACGTTATGCCCGAAAAACTCAATCCCGGACACCAGGGCAAGATAAGCATCTCGCTGGCTTCCGACAAATTGTTCGGTTATGGACTCACGCAGACAACCATATATCTTGCAAACGACCTCGGCGAGACCGTAAGCAACGACAATTCAATGGGTGTGTCGGCGGTGCTGCTGCCGTCGTTCGAGGGCGACGACAGCCCCAAGAGCCTTTTCGCTCCACAACTTTCAATGTCGTCAGAGATACTTGAACTCGATTTCAACGGCAAGAAGAAAGCCACTGCGGAAGTGACGCTCAACAACACTGGTCAGTCGGCACTCAACATCACCGCCTTGCAGATGTTCACTCCTGGCTTGAAGGTAACTCTCTCAAAGCGTGTAATCCCTGCCGGCGGCAATGCCAAGCTGAAGATAACCGGCGAGCGCGAGGAACTGAAAAAGGCTCGCACCCGTCCGCGTGTGCTTATGATTACCGACGACCCCAACCACGCCAAAGTTGTTGTGGAACTGAAATTACTTAATATAAAATAATGTTTAATTGGAGTTAAAGGAGTTAATGAAGTTGAAAGGAGTTAAAGCCAATAGTTTTGCTACTCATTGCACAAATACATTTGACTTTAACTCCCCAGCGACCATCGGGAGCGATAACTCCTATAACTCCCTTAACTCCCTAAAAAATAAAAACTATGACACTATATCCAAAACTTATAACAGACGCACTCGCCACCGTAATTTATCCAGGCACTAAAAAAGACCTGATAGCAAGCGAGATGCTTGCCGACGACGTGCGCATCGACGGTATGTCGGTGAAGTTCACCCTTGTGTTCCCACGCGACACCGACCCATTTCTCAAATCAACCGTCAAGGCTACCGAGGCTGCCATACACTACCACGTTTCAAAGGATGTTCAAGTAACCATAGAACTCGAATACAAGAGCAAGCCTCGTCCCGAAGTGAGCAAGTTGCTGCCGCAGGTTAAGAACATCATTGCCGTGAGCAGCGGCAAGGGTGGAGTGGGCAAGAGCACCGTGAGTGCCAACCTCGCCATCGCACTTGCAATGCTTGGCTACAAGGTCGGTCTACTCGATGCCGACATCTTCGGTCCTTCAATGCCAAAGATGTTCAATGTAGAAGATGCCCGTCCATACGCCGTAGAAATCGACGGTCGCCAACTCATTGAGCCGATAGAGAAATACGGCGTGAAGTTGTTGAGCATTGGTTTCTTCGTCAATGCCGACACGGCAACCCTGTGGCGTGGCGGAATGGCAAGCAACGCCCTGAAACAACTCATTGCCGATGCCAACTGGGGCGAACTCGACTATCTTGTCATCGACACCCCTCCCGGCACGAGCGACATTCACCTCACCCTCTTGCAGACCCTTGCCATTACGGGTGCAGTCATCGTAAGCACTCCGCAAGCCGTGGCCCTCGCCGACGCACGCAAGGGTATAGACATGTATCGCAACGAAAAGGTAAACGTGCCCATTCTCGGTTTGGTGGAAAACATGGCGTGGTTCACTCCTGCCGAACTTCCCGAAAACAAGTATTACATTTTCGGCAAGGACGGATGCAAAAATCTCGCCAAGGAGATGAACGCCCCCTTGCTTGCTCAAATCCCTCTCGTGCAGGGCATCTGTGAGAGCAGCGATGCCGGCGAGCCTTCAGCCACGAAGATTGACACCATGACAGGACAGGCTTTCATCGCCCTTGCCCAGTCGGTTGTCACCGTCACCAATCGTCGCAATGCCGAGCAAGCCCCCACAAAGATTGTCGGGGTGAAGAAATAATTAAACACTGCCGTAAGTGCACATCTATACTTTAATGACGGCAAACGAAAGCACCCTGAATTTCATACGAGAGCATCGTAACGACGATGTGCGTTCCGTGGCATTCATACGCGCGGAGGGGGTGGATATGCCTTTTGCATTAGAGCAGATAGCCGGCTATCAGAAGGCACGCAAGAAACTGCCACGATGGAGCAAGGTGGAAGGATTGGTATATCCGCCGTCGTTGTCGATGGAGCAATGCTCAAGTGAGCGCACGGCAGAATACAAGGTTTCGTTGCTTCGGGGAAAGAAAGGGAGAATGGCAGACCTCACTGGAGGCTTTGGGGTGGACTTCTCATATCTTGCACAAAACTTTGAGGAGGCAGTATATGTGGAAAGGCAGGAAAAGTTGTGTCGCATTGCGGAGCATAATTTTCGGTTGTTAGGATTGAATCATGCCCGTGTGGTGTGCGATGATTGCGAGTCGTTCCTGAAGCAGATGCCACAGATGGATGTGATTTATCTTGACCCTGCACGTCGTGATGATAGGGGTGGTCGCACCTTTGCCATAAGCGACTGCACGCCAGATATCGTGGCGCTGCTTCCCCAACTGCTTGAAAAGGCAGAGACGATTATGGTGAAACTCTCGCCCATGCTTGACTGGCACAAGGCGGTGGTAGATTTCGGAGGACACGTTACGGAGGTGCACATCGTAGCCGTAGACAATGAATGCAAGGAATTATTATTGCTGATAGGGCGCGAAATTACCGATAGCCTGCGAATTGTATGTCGCAATAACGACAGCGAGTTTGCATATATAGACAAGCCAACGAATGCTCTTTATAATAATATAATAATGTGTAAGGACTCTGCGCATGCTCCATCAGCATGTATGCCTTCGGCTGATTATTGGCTGCTTGTGCCAAATGTCGCAGTGATGAAAGCCGGTTGTTTTGGACAGATAAGAGAGGTGTTTGGCATCGCACCATTGTCGGCAAACAGCCATTTGTTTGTTTCGCCTGTTCCAGTGGAAGGCTTCCCTGGCTCGGCATTCCGTATAGAGTGCGTAACGACGATGAACAAGAAAGAGTTGCGCACAGCCCTCAACGGCATAACACGCGCGAATATTGCCGTGCGCAACTTCCCTATATCGGCAGCCGATTTGAGGAAACGCCTAAAAATGCAAGATGGCGGCAATGTGTTTATCTTTGCCACCACCCTGCACGACAATTCGCATGTACTTATAATATGCCGTCGTGATTGAATTTTCCTAAAGTCTTATTCCGTCGGCTTGCGTAGCCAAAGGTTCAGTTGGAGCAATGCCGGCACGAGTATCATCAGCGAGAAAGCCACAGCCATCAACACCCTTGTGTCGTTTCCCCCGAAGAGGTCGGCAAGTTTTGCATCGGGATTTTTCGTTATTATCGCCATGGCAAACGCCACTGAATTGTTCACCCAGTGATACACCATACCCGGCAGAATGCTGCCCGAACGATAGTAGAGCCAACCGAGCAGCAGACCAACCACAAACGTGTAGGGCAGTTGCGCAGGATTGAAATGGGCAACGGAGAATATCAGTGCAGAGATGGCTATCATTGCCCAATGCCTGTTGCCGCCATTGAGCAACGTGCGCAGTATTGCACCACGAAACACAACCTCCTCAACCACAGGCGCAAACAAGCCGATGACGATATAGCCCTGCGGAGTATTGAGCAGCATTCCAAACTCTTGTTCGGCGATGTTAGGCAGTTCGGGAAGATGCTCCAAAACCCACTGCGATGGGATTATCATGCCCACGGCAGCCACGGCAGACCACAGCAGCACACCGTATGGATGAGTGCGCAGGTAGGCACGCTCGGGCATCACCCACCGTGCAAGATAGAAGATAGCCAAAGTCAATATGCCAGCCGCAGCCTGTGCGTAGATGAGCCCCGACACGGTGATGTCGGTATTGCCCGTAATCATCGGGGTTATCTTTCCGAAAAACAATCCGGCAGCAGCCTGTATTCCGAGAAACACGAAAAGGTATGCAAGAACGTTTAAAAACTTCTTCATTGTCGTTTGTATTTTGTTTTGTGGCAATGCCCTTTGGTTTAAAAAAACTCTTGCAAGAAGCATGCCTCCTGCAAGAGCCGTATCGTTTTATTGCTTATGCCTGTCGATTAGAAATCGAGGTTATCAAGCGAGTCATTAAAATCTTTTGGCTCACTTGTCGGCTCGTGATACTCGTCATTTGCATTAACGTTGTGGTCGTGACGCTCTGGACGAGGACGACGCTCACCGCGTTCAGGACGAGGGCGGCGCTCACCACGCTCAGGACGAGGACGACGCTCGCCACGGGCAGGGCGCTCCACATATCCTTCTGGCTTCTCAACCAACACACGATGAGACAATTTATACTTGCCCGTCTTTGGGTCAATCTCCAACAACTTAACCGTAATCTTGTCGCCTTCCTTCAAGCCGGCTTCCTCAACGGTCTCGAGACGACGCCAGTCAATCTCCGAGATATGCAGCAATCCGTCCTTGCCCGGCATAATCTCCACGAAGCAGCCGTATGGCATGATAGAGCGGACAGTGCCTTCGTAAACCTCGCCAACCTCTGGAATAGCCACGATAGACTTAATCTTGGCAATAGCGCTCTCGATAGCCTCCTTGTTAGGACCGCTAATCTGCACCTTGCCCACTCCGTCGGTCTCGTCGATTGTTATTATGGTGTCGGTATCTTCCTGCATCTGCTGTATAATCTTTCCGCCAGGACCAATCACAGCACCGATGAACTCCTTCGGTATCTCTATCGTAACGATGCGAGGTACTTGTGGCTTCATCTCGCTGCGAGGCTCTGCCAACGTGTCGGTGAGTTTGCCGAGGATATGCTCACGACCAGCCTTTGCCTGCATGAGAGCCTTTTCAAGAATCTCGAATGAAAGACCGTCGCACTTGATATCCATCTGTGTGGCTGTGAGTCCGTCTTTTGTTCCAGTGGTCTTGAAGTCCATGTCGCCCAAGTGGTCCTCGTCGCCGAGAATATCTGAGAGCACTGCATACTTGTCTTCTCCCGGGTTCTTGATGAGTCCCATAGCGATGCCGCTCACTGGCTTCTTCATAGGAACACCTGCATCCATAAGGGCGAGTGTACCTGCGCAAACGGTAGCCATTGAAGAAGAGCCGTTTGACTCAAGAATCTGCGATACGAGGCGCACGGTGTATGGGAAATCCTCGGGTATCTGACCCTTCAGACCACGCCAAGCCAAGTGTCCATGACCAATCTCACGACGACCTACGCCGCGCTGTGCCTTTGCCTCACCAGTACAGAACGGTGGGAAGTTGTAGTGCAGCAGGAATCGCATATAACTCTTGTCGAGCACGTCGTCAACAAGTTTCTCGTCGAGTTTCGTACCGAGCGTACATGTGGCAAGTGCCTGTGTCTCGCCACGGGTGAAGAGAGAACTTCCGTGTGGCATTGGCAGCGGAGAAGCCTCGCACCATATCGGGCGAATCTCGTCAGTCTTGCGACCATCGAGGCGAATGCCCTCGTCAAGAATGCAACGGCGCATGGCATCGCGCTCTACATCGTGATAGTAGCGGTCCATCATTGCATACTTCTCTTCCAGTTCGTCCTCCGTCATATCTGCGTGTGCAGCGGTGTATGCCTCCTTGAAGTCCTCGAGAATCTTCTCGAAAGCCTCCGCGCGTGCATGCTTCTCGAGAGCCTGCTTCGTAACGTCGTATGCCGGCTGATAGAGTTCCTTGTTCATCTGCTCACGAAGTTCCTCATCATTAACCTCGTGGTCGTACTCGCGCTTAACATCAGTACCGAGTTCCTTTGACAATTCAACCTGAAGTTCGCACATCGGTTTGATGGCAGCCATGGCAGCCTTGAGAGCGCCAATCATATCCTGCTCCGAAACTTCCTTCATCTCACCCTCAACCATCATGATGTTCTCTGCCGATGCACCGACCATGATGTCCATGTCGGCATCTGCCATCTGCTGGAATGTTGGGTTTATGATATACTCACCATTCACACGCGCCACGCGCACCTCACTGATAGGGCACTCGAAGGGAATATCTGAACATGCAAGGGCTGCTGAGGCTGCAAAGCCTGCAAGGGCATCCGGCTGGTCTACGCCGTCTGCCGACAGCAGCATGACATTAACAAATACTTCGGCATGAAAGTTGGAAGGGAACAAGGGGCGGAGCACACGGTCAACCAAGCGAGATGTAAGAATCTCGTTGTCGCCAGCCTTGCCTTCGCGCTTCGTGAATCCGCCGGGGAAACGCCCTGCGGCGGCATACTGCTCTCTGTAGTCCACCTGCAGAGGCATAAAATCTGTACCTGGAACTGCATCTTTGGCAGCACAAACAGTGGCGAGCAGAACTGTGTTGCCCATACGGAGCACGCAAGATCCGTCGGTCTGTTTTGCCACCTTTCCAGTCTCAATGCTGATGACTCTTCCATCAGGCAATGAAATTGTTTTTGTAATTACGTTCATCTAAATTTTTTAAACTTTATTGTTTCGTTTACATCAAAAATCGGACAAAGTTAGTAAAAATATGTGTAATAGCCAACATTCGGTGCAAATATTTATGATTTATTTATGTTTTATGGGAGATATTTCGTAAAAAAGTAGTAACTTTGCGCCCATAAAACGCTTTTTAGGCAATAAACGACATTTAACAACATAGCATAAGATGAACACAATTTTCAAGGCTGCCGCCATAGCACTTGCGGCGGTGTCGATAGTATCCTGCAACGACAGGAAATTTCACGTGGAAGGCAACATAACCGAAGCAGAAGACTCCCTACTCTATCTTGAAAACGTAGGAGTTGACAAAATCGTAGTAATGGATTCTGCAAAACTTGGCAAGGACGGCAATTTCAACTTTGCCTGCGCTGCCAACGATGCACCCGAATTCTACCGCCTGCGCATTGCCGACCAAATAATAAACATATCCATCGACTCTACGGAGACCGTCACCGTTAAGGCTGCATATCCCACAATGGCAAACAACTACGAGATTAGCGGCTCTGACGATTGCCAACGCATAAAGGAGCTGACACTCAAACAGATAGAACTGCACCAGAAGGCGCAGGCTATTCAGGCAAATCCTTCGCTCGGAATCGACGAGGCAAACGACAGTATACTGCACCTCATAGACCTTTACAAGCAGGATGTTGCCAACAACTACATCTACAAAAATCCGGCTGCATCGTCATCTTATTTTGCCTTGTTCCAGACGCTCGGCAATATGCTCATATTCAACCCTCGCCACTTCCGCGACGACATGAAGGCGTTCGCAGCCGTGGCAACAAGTTGGGACACATACTATCCCGGTGCGGTGCGTGGCGAAAACCTGCACAACATAGCCTTGGAGGGAATGAAGACGCAGCGCATTGTGGATGCCAACAACAATGTTCCTGAAATAGATATCAACAAAGTGTCTACCACAGGACTTATCGACATCCAACTTCCCGACAACAAAGGACAAATGCGCAGCCTCACTGAACTGAAAGGCAAGGTTGTACTTCTTGACTTCCATGTCTTTGCCATGGAAGACTCCCCAAAACGCATATTGCTCCTGCGCGAACTTTACAACAAATATCATTCGCAGGGCTTGGAGATTTATCAGGTGTCGCTCGACCCCAACGAACATTTCTGGAAGCAGCAGACAGCAGCCCTGCCGTGGATTAGTGTGCGCGACGAGAACGGCATTCAGTCTTCTTTCGTCAGTGTCTATAACGTACAGGCTGTGCCCGAGTTTTTCCTTATTGACCGCGACAACAACCTGAAAAGTCGTTCACAGCAGATTACCGACATAGAACAGGCAATAAAGGCATTGCTTTAGTGAGAAGCTATATCAATCAAATTATGATTTGAAAGAAAAGGGTTGTTCATATGAACAACCCTATCTGTTTAAATATTCATCTACCCTTTCCGCTACATCGTGGCCGTTTGCCATTGCACGCACAACGAGGCTCTGACCTGTGGCGGCATCGCCGGCAAAGAATACGTTTTCGGCATTGGCTGTATGCTCAGGCTTAAGGAAGCCCATGGCAAGCAGGGCAAGTTCGCACTTTATGATTTCGGGCTCGCCCTTGGCAACCATCTTTCTGAATCAATACATTTAAATGTTATATATGCAGGTGATACTATAATGGGATCTTCTTGTGTATTCATTCACGATAGGACCTTTAGGCACACGAATAACCGACATAGTATCAAATTTTGTTGATAACCTTATATTTACTTAAATCAACACCAACAATGTTTGATGTTGAAGGGCGGAATTGTTTTGTCATACTTAATCCCTGCAAATTCGTAACCTTCAACTCTTGATTACGAACATTCACCTCTCTGATATAATCGTCTAAACGCTTGTAGTCTGCCGTTTAGTCCTCCTTTCTCTTTTTGATATATCCACGAGTAACCTTGTTGATAGCTATCTCGTTTAAAAAGCCTTGTAGGACTAATTCGGTAAGGTCTTTTCTTGCGGTCATAGATGACACGGAAAATTGCTCTTGCACATCTTTCACGGTTAGTATGGCATCTGGCTCTTCTGTCAATCGTTGGAGCACCATTGCCTGCCTCTGATTGATATTGCCCATAGCCATGAATGCGCTTGCAGCCTTTTTCTCCTGTTGCTTTCTGCGGATATAGGCTGTCAGTTGCTCAAAAGAGATTTTCAATGCCCGAAGATTATATGCCACAAAGTAGCCAATGTCGTTATCATCGTTTTCGCTATAGCGGAAAGTCTTTTCGTATGTGTTTTTCGACCTTGCGATGACTCTCGATATAGACATATACTCCGTAAGCCAATAGTTCTCTTTCAGCATATACCAATAGAACAGCGCGCGTGCCGTGCGTCCGTTTCCGTCTACAAACGGGTGCATATAAGCCAGCATATAATGAATGATGATGCCTTTGATAATGGGATGGATGAAAGTGCGCTGGTTGTCGTTGTTGAACATATCGCAAAGCGACTCAACAAACTCTGGTATTTCTTTGTGTGACGGTGGTGTATAGATCACCTCGCTGGATGTCATATCTACTACAACCACATCATCGTTTGTCCTGAAACGCCCGGCATTGTCAGGATTGTCAAGCGTGTTTTCCGTCATCAACCGATGAATGTATAGCAAACTTTCTTCCGTCAGAGGTTCATTCCTATGCTGAGTGATATATTGGATTGTCGCATAGTTGTTGACTATCATCTGCTGCGATTTGTTCTGCGGCGACTTTTTTTTCCGCAGCATATCCTTTGCCACAATACGAGTTGTGGATGCCCCTTCCATCTGACTGGAATAGATGGCTTCCTCCATCAAAGAACTTGCCAGATAATATTTCTTTTCCACACTTTGGGTATCGTTGTCAGTTGACCAAAAGCTACCAAAAAGCATGTCAAACTCATGGCATAGACGCTGCATCTGACTTGTAACGCAAAATTTAAGTCCGTACTTATTCCAAACGTTTACCATACCACGCAATCGTGATGCCTTGACGTATGTCCACAATAATTGCGGCGTACACCTTTCTGGAAGTGGTTGGTATTTTACCTTATCCCAATACTCATAGTCATTGTTAATCTTGTCAACGATACTACGAATATTTTCAGGCATTTCTTTCGTCAGTGCCTGAATAAAGACTTCAGCATCTATTTTAGGTGGTAGTTCTATCATTATTCCTTATATATTATTTTATCTGCAAAGATACAAATATTTTTAGAAATTCTTGCTAATTCTTGCAAGTTTTTGCAAAATTAGCAAGAATTAGCAATTAATATCTATCTGGATGATGGATAGATAATGATATCCCTATAAAGGATTTTTATATCAATTTAGGAATCCTATTTGCTTAAATATTCATCTACCCTTTCCGCTACATCGTGGCCGCTTGCCATTGCACGCACAACGAGGCTCTGACCTGTGGCGGCATCGCCGGCAAAGAATACGTTTTCGGCACTGGCTGTGTGCTCAGGCTTAAGGAAGCCCATGGCAAGCAGGGCAAGTTCGCACTTTATTACTTCGGGCTCGCCCTTGGCAACCATCTGCGGTCTGCCACCTTCGGGATTGGGCACCCACTCTATTTCCTGCACGCGCACACCAATGAGTTTGCCGTCCTTGCCGATAAACTCCAATGAGTTGATGTTCCATCGGCGGGTGCAGCCTTCTTCGTGACTGGATGTTGTCTTGAGGGTACGAGGATAGCCTGGCCACGGATTCTGCGGGTCTACGTGTCCTTCCACGGGCTTGGGCATTATCTCTATCTGCGTTACGCTCTTGCAACGCTGACGGTGGGCAGTGCCAATGCAGTCGCTGCCGGTGTCGCCACCACCGATTACAAGCACGTCCTTGCCCTTGGCGGTTATAATCTCGTCCTTGGAGAACTCGATGCCTGAAAGTATGCGGTTTTGCTGACTGAGTATCTCCAATGCAAAATGCACGCCTTTGAGGTCGCGTCCAGGGATAGGCAGGTCGCGTGCCACTGGTGTGCCGGTGGCTATGACGTATGCGTCGAAACCTTCGGGCAGGTTGTCCTCGGTGATTGTCTCGCCGAAACGGAACTCTATACCCTCTGCCTCGAGCACCTTCATACGGCGGTCGATGATAGCCTTGTTGAGTTTGAAGTTGGGAATGCCATAGCGGAGCAGACCGCCGGCAGCCTCCATCTTCTCAAATATCGTAACCTTGTAGCCCTTTTTGTTCAGTTGGTTGGCAGTGGCAAGCCCAGCAGGACCTGCACCGATTACAGCCACGCTCTTGCCGTTGCGTTCTGGCACTTCCACCCTGACGAAATTCTCTTGGAAAGCCATCTCGGTAATGGCAGCCTCGTCCTCACGGTTGGTGGTAGGCTCGTGCACGGTGAGATTGAGCACACACGCCTTTTCGCAAAGGGCAGGACACACACGCCCCGTAAACTCAGGGAAGTCGTTAGTGGCATTGAGCAGGCGGTATGCCAGTTCATAGTCGCCCTTGTAGAGAGCGTCGTTCCACTCCGGCGGTTTGTTTCCGAGCGGACAAGCCCAATGGCAGAAAGGCACTCCGCAGTCCATACAGCGCGATGCCTGCTCACGACGTTCTTTGCTGTTCAATGTCTGTTCCACCTCACCGAAGTCGTGAATACGGTCGTGTACAGGGCGATATCCCGCCTCTTGGCGGTGTATTGTCAAAAATGCTTTAGGGTTTCCCATTTCTATAATTCATATATTAAGAATGCATAATGCATAATTATTACCTATGCTTAATAGTCTCTCTGCATATCTGCGATTTTCTGCTGCAATTTTCGCATCTGCTCTTCCTGTAGCACTCGCTTGTACTCGATAGGCACTACCTGAATGAAATCCTCAACGTAGCGGTTCCAGTCGTCGAGCATCGTGCGTGCGAGTTTCGAGCCTGTATAGAGATAGTGCTGGCGTATCAACTCGTGCAGTTCCTTGCGGTAATTGTTATCCTCCACAAGGTTAATCTCCACCATATCCATATTGCAGTAATAGTCGAAATCGTGATCCTTGTCCCAGATATACGCCACTCCTCCGCTCATACCGGCAGCAAAGTTGCGCCCCGTCTTGCCGAGCACCACCACGCGACCGCCTGTCATATACTCGCAGCAGTGGTCGCCTGCGCCCTCTATCACGGCTATGGCACCTGAGTTGCGCACAGCAAAACGCTCGCCCACCTTGCCGTTTACATAAAGTTCGCCAGTGGTAGCGCCATAAAGACCCGTGTTGCCGGCAATGATGTTGTCCTCGGCAGAGAAATTGCTGCGCACCGGAGGCAGTATGGCTATGCGACCGCCGGAAAGTCCTTTGCCGAAATAGTCGTTAGCCTCGCCTTCGAGTTTGAAACTGATGCCGTTTACCAAGAATGCTCCGAAACTCTGTCCTGCCGAACCCTTGAACTTAATGTTTATGGTGTTTTCGGGCAGTCCAGCCTCACCATACTTGCTTGCCACTAAGCCGCTTATCATCGTGCCGCAGGCACGGTCGGTGTTCTTTATGGCGTAGTCGAGGTTTACTTCCTGCGCGTCGTCTATTGCCTTTTGCGAAGAACGAATTATCTGCTGGTCGAGCACCAAGTCGAGTTCGTGGTGTTGGTCGGTGGTGTGATACAATGAGCAAGTTCCGTCCTCCTTATGTAGCAGTCGGCTGAAGTCGAGCAGCGAATGCTTTTTCACATCGCGCACCGCTGGCTTTATCTCCACGAGTTCCGTATGGCCTACGATGTCGTTAAGACTCTTGTATCCCATTTCGGCAAGATACTCGCGCACCTCCTGCGCAATGAACATAAAGTAGTTTATTAGATACTTGTAGTGTCCGATGAAATGCGCGCGCAGTTTTGGGTCTTGCGTTGCCACACCCATAGGACAGGTGTTGAGGTTGCACTTGCGCATCATCACGCAACCGAGCACAATGAGCACCGATGTGCCGAAGCCGAACTCCTCCGCACCGAGCAGTGCCATCATTATCACGTCGCGACCAGTCTTCAGCTGTCCGTCAGCTTGCAAGCGCACTTGTCCGCGCAGTCCGTTCTTCATCAGTGTCTGCTGCGTCTCGGCAAGTCCTATCTCCGGACTTATACCTGCAAAGCGCATCGAAGATGCAGGACTTGCACCCGTGCCGCCTTCCGCTCCGGATATTACTATGAGGTCTGCCTTTGCCTTTGCCACACCAGCGGCAATAGTGCCCACGCCGCTCTCCGCTACGAGTTTAACACTCACGGCAGCCGACGGATTCACGTTCTTCAGGTCGAAGATGAGTTGGGCAAGGTCCTCAATTGAATAGATGTCGTGATGCGGCGGCGGAGAAATGAGCGATATGCCCGGTATGGAGTGGCGGGTCTTGGCTATAATCTCATTCACCTTGAATCCCGGAAGTTGTCCACCCTCGCCCGGCTTTGCACCCTGTGCCACCTTTATCTGTATTTCCTCTGCATTCACGAGATATTCCGTAGTAACGCCGAAACGTCCCGATGCCACCTGCTTTGTCTTTGAGCAGAGCGATATGCCGTCGAAGGTAGAGTGGAAACGCTCGTTGTCCTCGCCTCCCTCGCCAGTGTTACTGCGTGCGCCTATGGCATTCATGGCAAGGCAGATAGCCTCGTGCGCCTCCTTCGACAGCGCACCAAACGACATCGCACCTGCAACAAAGTGCTTTACAATTTCCTCTGCCGGCTCTACCTCGTCTATTGATATCGGGTTGCGCTTGAAGCCGAAGAAGTCGCGTATGAATATCGGCGACTCCTTTTCGTCAACCGCCTTGCTGAATTCCTTGAACTTGGCATAGTCGCCCAGACGCGTAGCAAGCTGCAACTTTGATATCGTCTCCGGATTCCATGCGTGTTGTATTCCGTCCTTGCGATAGTGGAACTGTCCGAGGTTTGGCAGGAAATCGGTATTCAGTTTCTTTGAGAAGGCATTGTCGTGTAGGCGTATCGCATCGGCGGCTATCGTTTCAAGACCTATGCCGCCAATGGTAGATGTCTCCGTGCCGAAATAGTTTTTCAGCAGGCTTTCCGACAGTCCAATGCTCTCGAATATCTTTGCGCCGCGGTAGGAGCGAATGGTGGAGATACCCATCTTCGCCATAATCTTAAACAAACCTTTCTTCACCGCCTTTATATAGTTCTTCTCGGCAGTGCCGTAGTCCTCCTGTATCTTGCCGCGCCTTACAAGGTCGTCGAGGATGGCGAATGTCATGTACGGGCATATTGCCGACGCACCGTAGCCCAAGAGCAGTGCGGCGTGCATGGTTTCGCGTATCTCGCCGCTTTCCACAATCAATGCCGTCTGCACGCGCTTGCCCACGGATATGAGATAGTGGTGCACGGCACTCACCGCCAGCAGCGACGGAATGGCGGCATGGCGCTCGTCAACATCGCGGTCGGTAAGTATTATGTAGTTGAAGCCTTCGTCAACGCTCTGTGCAGCCTTCTTGCATAGTTCGTCCAATGCCTCGCGCAATCCTGCCTCGCCTTTTTCGCATTCAAAGAGAATTGGCAGTTTCACGGTGTTGAAGCCCTTGTAGCGAATGTTGCACAGAATGTCTAATTGCGTGTTGTTGAGTATCGGATGCGGCAGGCGCACCATCTTGCAGTTGTTCTCGTCGGGCTGAAGAATGCCTGAGCCCACACGACCGATGTATTCCGTGAGCGACATCACGAGTTCCTCGCGGATTGAGTCGATTGCAGGGTTTGTTACCTGTGCAAACTGCTGACGGAAATAGTTGAAGAATATCTGCGGCTTGTCGCTAAGCACAGCCAGCGGAGTGTCGTTACCCATAGCGGCTGTAGGCTCAACGCCGTTGATTGCCATTGGCACTATCGTGCCGTCAACATCTTCCTCGCCATAACCGAACAACACTTCCTTGCGCACGAGGTCGTCAATGCCGTTGACAACCTTCCTGCCGCTCTTCAGTTTCTCAAGTTGTATGCGGTTGGTGTTGAGCCACTGGCGGTAGGGATGCTCACCTGCAAGTTTTTCCTTAATCTCGCCGTCGTAGTATATCTTTCCTTCCTGAGTGTCTATAAGCAGTATCTTTCCCGGCTCTAACCTACCCTTTTCTGCCACTTCCGACGGCTCGAAGTCCATCACTCCCACTTCGCTCGCCACCACCATCGTGTCGTTCTTTGTTATGGTGTATCGTGCCGGGCGCAGTCCGTTGCGGTCGAGCATTCCGCCGGCAAACCTGCCATCGCTGAAAAGCAGTGCCGCAGGTCCGTCCCACGGCTCCATGAGAATGGAGTGGTACTCGTAGAACGCCTTGAGGTCTTCGGATATAGGATTTTTGTCATTGAAACTCTCCGGCACCATAAGGCTCATGGCGTGGGGCAGGCTCAGTCCGCTCATCACAAAGAACTCAAACACGTTGTCGAGACTTGCCGAATCGCTCATGCCCTTCTGCACGATAGGCGTTATCTGCTTTATGTCGCCGAGTGCGCCACTGTTGAGCACGCTCTCTCTCGCCTGCATCCATCCGCGGTTGCCTCGTATGGTGTTTATCTCACCGTTGTGCGCCAGCAGGCGGAAAGGTTGTGCAAGACTCCAAGTAGGGAACGTGTTGGTAGAGAATCGCGAGTGTACGAGAGCCAATCCGCTCGTGAAGTAGTTGTTGGTGAGGTCAGGAAAATACGACCTCACCTGCATACTCGACAACATTCCCTTGTAGACGATGTTCCTGCTCGACAGCGAGCAGATATAGAAGTCCTTGTTGTCCACACGCTTCTCTATCTTCTTCCTTATAACATATAATGTGCGTTCAAATGTAGGCACTTTGTCGTCGCTCACTCCCGTGATGAACACCTGCTTTATGGCAGGCTCAACGCTCAGTGCGCTTGCACCGAGGCATTCGGGGTTTGTAGGCACATTGCGAAGGTGCATCAGACTGAGACCCTCACGCTCCACTTCCTCTATCATTATGGAGAGAATCTCAGACTGCTGCACCTCGTCTTTGGGCAAAAACACAAGTCCCGTGCCATATTTGCCCTTCTCCGGCACTGGGATTCCCTGAAGCAGAATAAACTCGTGAGGTATCTGCAGCATTATTCCGGCACCATCGCCCGTGCGCCCGTCTGCTCCCTCTGCACCGCGATGCCGCATGTTTTCCAACACCTTCAAGGCGTTATCAACAAGTTCGTGGCTCTTGTTACCGTGGATATTCACCACCATTCCCACGCCGCACGCATCGTGTTCGTATTCTGCATTATACAATCCTTTTCCCATATTTTGTTGCATTAAGTTTATCATTTTCGCAAAACAAGTTGCGTTTTGGCTGCAAAATTACTAATTTTATTAACACAATGTCACAACACTCGTGTTAATAAAACCTACTTTTTGAAACAAACTTTCAATCTGAAAGCATTTGTCTTATTTATGTTTCAAATCAAAATATAAAACAGGTTATTTACTGTATTTTAAAATAAGATATAAAAAGATAGAATTTATTTTAGTATATAGCAAAACAATTGTGATATAATAAAAATTAGGACAATTATATACATTTGACCAAAGTTTACTTTTAAATGGAAATAATATATGATTACAGAAAAAAGAGTTAGACGAGGCTACTCATTTTTCATTTATATACATAAGCGGTGTGTATTTATACGGTTTTGTGTGCTGTGGTCAAATTGTACGTAGTTGCCAATTTTAAATGGGAGTTGAGAAATAGTTCTCCAATTCCTGCAAATCCCAGTTATCTTGCTTGTTGTAATCCTTTATCACCACGCCATTCTCAAGAAGAAGTATGCGTGTTGAGATATCAATGGTGTGCGTGAGATTGTGGCTGCTCACGATGATGGTTGTACCATGTTCGCTATTGTATTCCTGCAAGATGGCTTTCATGAGGTTTTGACTGCGAGGGTCAAGGAAATTGAAAGGCTCGTCGAGGATTACAATCTCTGGATTGTTTATCAGGGCGCTGATGATGCCGACCTTCTGCTTGTTTCCTGCCGACATATTGCGTATGAGTTTGCCGTTGTCAAGCAATTCGCCATTGGCAAACGCCTCGAACTTTTGCAGGTGTGAATCGAGTTGCTCTTTGCTTATTCCCGTAATCTTGGCGAGCAACTCGAAATATTCGTTGGCGGTGAGGTAATCAATGAGAAATTGCTCATTGATGTATGCCCCAATGAAATTCTTCCATTCCTCACTCTCCCTTACATTTATTCCTTTTAGCAAAACTTCTCCGCTGTCGGGCTTGAGAAGGTCGAGCATAAGGCGGAAAAGAGTGGTCTTGCCGGCACCATTGTTGCCGACAAGACCAATTATCTCACCTTTGTTGATTTGCAAAGACTGAATGTCGCAGGCAACTTTTGTGCCGAACGACTTTTTTATATTGTTTACGCAAATCATAATATCAAATCACTTATTCAATTTATACTAAACCCTTGCCGTGGCAGTTCTTGAACTTCTTGCCGCTGCCGCATGGGCAAGGTTCGTTGCGTCCTGGCATCTTATCCTTGATGACAGGTTGCGTGCGCTGCGGAGCGGTTGCACGTGTATCGTGGGCAGCGGCTGCTTGTTGGTTAGGGTCGGTAAGTCGTTCTTCCTTCACCTCCTGACGGCTCTCAACATACTGCTGCTGTTGGCGAGGTTCCTCTGCCGGTGCCTCCTGTGGTGCCTGCTGCAATTCTGGTATGCTGCTGCGCATAAGGATTGTGGTAATGCGGTTGTACATGGTGTTTACCATTGAGTCGAACAACTTGGCACTCTCCAACTTGAATATGAGCAACGGGTCTTTCTGCTCGTAACTTGCATTCTGCACACTGTGCTTCAACTCGTCAAGTTCGCGCAAGTTCTCTTTCCACGCCTCATCAATGAGGTGCAGCATAATGGCTTTCTCAAATTCCTTTACCACCGACTTAGCTTGTGTGTCGTAAGCCTCTTTCAGGTTGCAAGGAATATTGTACATGCGCCTGCCGTCGGTGATAGGCACCATGATACGTTCATAGATAGCGCCCTGATTCTCGTAAACACCATTGATTACAGGCTGTGCCACCTGCTGTATGCGCTCCGTCTTGCGGTTGAATGCCTGCATAACCTTTTGGAACACATCTTCGTGGAGTTGGTCGCGCTTGGCATTGATGAATTCCTCCTCCGTGAATGGTACTTCCATAGCAAATATGTGGATGAACTCCTCTTTGCAGCCTTGGTAGTCGTTGTTCTCGATTATGTTCACAACCCTGTCCCACAGGATGTTTGCAATGTCCATACCTATGCGCTCTCCCATGAGTGCGTGGCGACGCTTTTCGTAGACAACGGTACGCTGCTTGTTCATCACATCGTCGTATTCAAGCAGACGCTTACGTACACCGAAATGGTTTTCTTCCACCTTGCGCTGTGCACGCTCGATGCTTTTGCTAATCATGCTGCTCTCAATCATCTCGCCCTCCTTGAAACCGAGACGGTCCATTACGGCAGCAATTCGTTCGGAAGCAAACAAACGCATCAACTTGTCTTCGAGTGAAACGAAGAACACTGAAGAACCTGGATCTCCCTGACGACCGGCACGACCACGCAACTGACGGTCAACACGACGACTTTCGTGGCGCTCCGTACCAATGATAGCAAGACCGCCGGCAGCCTTAACCTCTGGGGAGAGTTTGATGTCGGTACCACGACCTGCCATATTGGTGGCAATGGTAACGGCTCCGAGCATACGCTCTTCTTCGTGCCTGTTACCGTCGGCATCTTCTATTGTGACCTTACCCAAGTTGCTCTGACCTGCAAGTGCCACGATGTCTGCCTCTTTTTGGTGCAACTTTGCGTTAAGCACCTGATGAGGTATCTTGCGCATGCTGAGCATCTTGGAAAGCATCTCGGAAATTTCCACCGATGTAGTACCAACAAGCACAGGTCTGCCATTGTTACGCATAAGTTCTATTTCTTCTATTACCGCCTTGTATTTTTCGCGTGCAGTCTTGTAGACGCGGTCGTCCATATCCTTACGCGCTACTGGACGATTGGTAGGAATCTCCACAACATCGAGTTTATAGATGTCCCAGAACTCACCAGACTCAGTAGATGCCGTACCGGTCATACCTGCCAACTTGTGATACATACGGAAATAGTTTTGCAGCGTAATTGTTGCGAAAGTCTGCGTGGCAGCCTCAACCTTAACGTGCTCCTTTGCCTCAACAGCCTGGTGCAGTCCGTCGCTCCAACGGCGACCTTCCATAATACGACCAGTCTGCTCATCGACAATCTTTACTTCGCCATCGATAACCACATACTCGTCGTCCTTGTTGAACATTGTGTATGCTTTCAAGAGTTGCTGCAACGTGTGTACTCGTTCGCTCTGTATGCCGTAGTGATTGAGCATGGCATCTTTTTGCTCAAGGCGTTCTTCGTCGCTCAGGTCATGACGTGTTTCAAGTTCGGAAAGTTGTGATGCTATGTCGGGCAATACGAATAGTTCGGCATCGTTCACTTCTTTTGCCAACCAAGCCGTACCCTTGTCGGTAAGGTCGCATGAGTTGAGTTTCTCGTCGACAACGAAATATAGAGGTTCTACGCACTCTGGCATGCGGCGGTTGTTGTTCTCCATGTAAATCTCCTCGGTCTTGAGCATTCCTGCCTTTATTCCTTCCTCGGAGAGATACTTGATGAGTGCCTTGTTCTTTGGCAGCGCCTTGTGTGAACGGTAGAGAGACAGGAAACCTTCGTCGAGCAGTTTCTTGTCGTTGGTCTTTTGTCCTTCCGTGATTTTCTGCTTTGCCTCGGCAAGATATTGCGTTGCAAGTTGACGCTGTACGTTCACAATCTTTTCTACCAATGGCTGGTATTCCTCAAACATCTGGTCGTCACCCTTTGGCACAGGACCGGATATAATGAGCGGAGTGCGGGCATCGTCGATGAGCACCGAGTCAACCTCGTCCACAATTGCATAATTGTGTGAACGCTGTACAAGGTCGGCAGGCGATGTTGCCATATTGTCGCGCAGATAGTCAAAACCAAACTCGTTGTTTGTTCCGAAAGTGATATCTGCCTGATAAGCCTTGCGACGAGCCTCGGAGTTGGGCTGATGCTTGTCGATGCAATCCACCGAAAGTCCGTGGAACATGTAGAGCGGCCCCATCCATTCGGAGTCACGCTTTGCAAGGTAGTCGTTCACTGTAACCACATGAACACCGTTGCCTGTAAGTGCGTTGAGGAACACGGGGAGCGTTGCCACGAGGGTCTTACCCTCACCAGTTGCCATTTCGGCAATCTTTCCTTGATGCAACACGCAGCCACCGAACAACTGCACGTCGTAGTGTATCATTTCCCATTTGAGGTCGTTGCCTCCTGCTGTCCAGTGGTTGTGGTAAAGCGCCTTGTCGCCGTCTATCGTCACAAAGTCGTTGGCAGGATTTGCAGCCAACATACGGTCGAAGTCGTTGGCTGTTACTATTGTCTCCTCATTGGTAGCGAAACGTTTTGCTGTTTCTTTCACAATAGCAAAAACCTCGGGCATAGCCTCGTTGAGTGCAACCTCATAGATTTCGAGTGCCTCTTTGTCCAACTTGTCTATTTGGGCAAATATCTCGGCACGCTCGTCTATCGGAGTGTCCTCTATTGTTGCTTTCAGTTCGGCAATCTTTGCTTTCTGTTCCTTTGCCGATTCTTGTATGTTTTTCCTTATTTCCTGAACACGGGCGCGTAGTGCGTCATTATCCAAAACCTCTACTGAAGGGGTTTGTGCCTTTGCCTTTTCCACCAAAGGCTGAATTAATTTCATGTCACGCGATGATTTGTCGCCGAACAATGATTTCAATAAATTTGTGAAATTCATATATAATATTTTTTGTTTCTATGTTGTGTGTAAAGCGCATATACGCAAAATACGGTGCAAAATTACAAAAAATAATTGTAATATTGCATAAAAGTCAGAATATTTGTCAAAAGGCACTGGTAAAATAGGCTAATAATGCCCATGTTGCCTGTGTGCCTTAGAACAAAGGTTCTGAAGAACAGGCGTTTGGCGCCCTTATACGTATGGCACGGCTTATTGTGGGTGCTATGCGGTCAACCGATGTTGGCAGTGTTATTGTTCCGCCAGCCACGTTTGCACCAAAGAATATTATCGGGAATTGTATGAAAGACGCAATAGACACAGAACTTTCCATTGTGTCCTCGTTGATTGAGCGCCACCCCGGTGCAACTTCGATGAGAATGTCGCCGCTGTTTTCTACATTGAAGAAATTGCGGGTTCTTACAAAGTTTTCATTGCTGCTCTGTTGCAGTTGCTGTGCCGTATAGACATTGCGCACACCCGACATCTGCATCAGGAACTCCTGTGCACGATGCGTGGCATCACCGAGGCTTATACGCTGTTTCTCAAGTAGCTTGTGGTTAAGATATATCTGCTGTCCAAAGGCTGTGTCTACATAATTGCCCTGCCCCCAGATAGCACCGAAATACATGTTGAGCAGGTTGGTGGCGCGGTTCATATAAAATGTGCCCGTTGGTATGCGATACTGCCCGTAGTCGTTTGTCTCTTCCTCGCCATATCCTGTGGCAGTCACGACAAACATTACGTTATTCTCACCAATCTTACGCTGAATGTTCGATATGAGTTTATCTATCTCGTTGTCAAGTCTCAGGTAAGTGTCTTGCAGTTCCATTTGACATTCCGCCAAAGGACGGTGGTCAAACTTTCCTGCATAATAAGTAACGTAGAGAATATCGGTAATTGGGTCTATGCCCATAGATGCAGAAGTGACACATTTCGTGGCAATGTCGGTTACAGCCTCGTTTACCAAACCGCTGGTCTTGAACGTACGGTACTGGTTTTCGCCAGAAAACTTGTGGTTAAATGGCTTTTGCATACCGCCACCCATAAAATATGAGGTGCTGCCCGACTTCTCACTGTATGGCTGCCATGTGTTCCTGCGACTGTCTATCAGCGCCTTGCTTTTGTTGTATTCTGCAAGCCATTCCGGTGCCTGTGCTTGGTAATAGGTTGAAGAGCACCAAAAGCCCGTTACATCGTCTATCCATATTGCAGCGTCGGCTGCGTGTCCGGCAAGCATTATCGCTGCATCGCGTTCGGGTGCAATGGAATATATTATAGACTTGCCAAGCGATGCCATTTTCAGTTCATCGCCTATGGTAGACACCTTTATGTTTACGGCAGATGAGCAATCATCGGTAAATATGCCCTTGAACTGCTTGTCGTCAACGCAGAATATAGGGCGCAGCGTTTCTCGGTTGAGCCATCTTCTCCCCACCACTCCATTGTAGTATGGCGTTGTGCCCGACGATATCGCAGCTGTGGCTGAAGCCCTGTCTATTGGAGCAAAAGGATAATAGCCGTTTTGATAGACAAGCCCTTGATTTAGCAAACGTTTGAAGCCGTTGCTGCCGTAGAGCGGCGAAAATGCCTGCATATAGTCTGTGCGCAACTGGTCTATTATGATGTTTACCACGAGCCTTGGTGCTTGCTGGGCACTTATGTTAAGTGCCGTTGCTAACGTGGCAAGCAGGGTCAGTTGCTGTATGTATCTATGCTTCATTTCTTTCCAATGAATTTATTGCTCCAACATCTTGTAAGCAAACATAATGCCAAAATCTCAGTTCCTTCGGCATAATCCTGCCAAATGTCGCCTATGAAGAAACATATCAGCATAGCGAGAGATATGTTCCAATAGGTCTTTTTGCCTTTACAAACGCTATATATATATATAATAGGTATAGGATTGAACAGAAAAATCTGTAAGTTTGTGCTTGTCGTGGGGTGTTCGGAGAAGAAAAGTGCCAAAACGACAATTCCTGCCAATCCGTCAGCAAGCATAAGAACGATGTCCCACCATAGGAATGTCTTTTTGCGCTTATATTCGAACATCAGTATCACTAAACTCACCAAGAGCAATGCCACGGCACATTCCGTAGGACTTAAAATAAATTCTCTTTCTGTAACTTGTATGCCGGGAGGCACTACGGTGCGCGTCTTTTCCACCAACGGACGATACGTGCCGTTGACATAGATTTGCGCCAAAGCGAAATCTTGCATAGTGTTGACAGGCAGGAATTGCTGGTCTCCTATAGTCGTTGGCAAGTCAGCCTTTACCCCCAAGCACAGGTCGTTGCCAAGTGCCGCCCATGGATGAGATGCTGTGCAGGAATGTATCATTTCCCTAAACGATGGAGCATATTCGGGGTGTTCCTCGTACATAACCTTGCCATCGATGCACGCCACAATTATGTCGCGTGCCTTTGTGGTGCAGTTGTTGTAGAAGAAGTTGTATCTATATATTTTGTTCCACGGCAGTGCGTTTTCTCGCAGGGCATCCCACAGTTTCTGCTTTTCCTGTGTGGTGAGGTTCAACACTTGTTCCGTAACCATACTACCGAAACGTTCATATTCGTGCTTGAATGCTTCGAAAGGTATGACACCAAGTTCATAGTCGGTCTTGCCAAACATAAAGCGCAAGACAAAATAAGGTTTCTTGAAACTGAATATACCATAGTTGAAAGCCAAGTCTTCCCCGGTTTTCATATTGTGGTAGCGTATGGCTGTGTGTCCATACAGGCTGTACACCTCGTTATGCGGTTGGCAGGTGAGCAGGCTGACTTCTATAGAGTCGTTGTCTGCCACAGCCGTAGAATCCTGTGAATGGGCAAATGTGGCAAAACACATAAGCAGTGTTAAAAATACCACACATCTAATACTAAAAAACTTTTCAAAATGTTTCACGATGCAAAAATACTGTGTTTTTTTGACTTTCTATGCTTTTTTCTCGAAATTTTTCAATAATTTTGCACCGTGAAATAAAAATTAGATGAAAAAGATAATCATTTCGTGCGCGGTAATGGGCGCTATGGCATTGCCTGCCATGGCACAAAGCGGTACAAACTCGCCTTACAGCCAATTTGGTTTAGGTTTGTTGAGCGACCAGTCGCAGGGTGCAAACCGCGGTATGGGCGGTGTTGGTATAGCACTGCGCAATGGTAACAGGGTAAACTCTCTCAATCCGGCAAGTTATTCGGCTGTTGACTCCCTGTCGATGGTGTTCGATGCAAGCATATCAGGACAGATTACTAATTTCAAGGAGGGCGGTCGCAAGTTGAATGCCAACAATGCCAACCTTGAATATGCTGTGGCTGCATTCCGTCTTGCGCCTCATTTTGGTGCAAGTGTAGGTTTGCTGCCGTTTTCAAACATAGGATATAATTATAGCAGCACTTATGCTATTAATGATGTTACTGGTTCGGGTGTGGCTAATACCACGACTATTGAGACACACAATGGTACGGGTGGCTTACATCAAGCATATTTAGGTTTAGGTTGGTGTGTGTTCAAGCAATTGTCTATTGGTGCTAATTTCTCATACCTTTGGGGCTCATACGACAAGAATGTTACGGCACAGAGCAGCGATGCATACGTAAGCACGGTAACGAAGATATATTCAGCATCCGTGAGCAGTTACAAACTTGATTTCGGTTTGCAGTGGGAACAGGCTCTGCCTAATAATAACTTTGTTACGCTCGGTGCTACGGCAGGACTTGGACATAAGTTGGGAGCCGACCCGATATGTGTGATTGCCAATACTGACACACAGCTCGGAACATCGTCGATAGACACACTCACGGCAAAGGACGCATTGGAACTGCCTATGAGCATCGGTGCAGGTTTGTCGTGGAGGCACGCCAATAAGTATGTCATTGCCGTAGATTATACGTTGCAGAAATGGGGTAAGATCGGAATGCCTGTTTCAGGTGGCAGCAACGGCTCCTATCAATATGCAGTAAAGGACGGCTTGCTGCTTGATCGCCATAAGATTGCTGTTGGCGGCGAGTGGACTCCCAATGCCTATAGCCGCAAGTATTATAACCGTATGAACTACAGACTCGGAGCAAGTTTGGCTACGCCATATTGCAAGGTTAACGGCGTTGACGGTCCGAAGGAATATAGCGTGAGCGCAGGTTTGGGCTTACCAATCACTAACAATTACAACAATCGTTCGGTTATAAACATCAGCGGACAGTGGGCACGCCAGTCACTGCCGGGAATGATAACAGAAAACACATTCCGCCTCAATATTGGTATAAACTTCAACGAACGTTGGTTCGCAAAATGGAAATTTAATTGATGCACCATATTATATAATATGTTGTATATCCGTAACTTGGTATTGATAATATGCATTGTGCTCGGTTTCCTGTCATGTTCACAGGAGACAGAGCATATTGCACCTGCTGTCAACGACCGCGACTCGGTGTCGATGATGGTAAGTTATGGAGTAAATACTCTTATAAGCGACTCGGGAGTGATAAAATACAGGATTGTTACCGAGCGATGGGACGTGAATACTGTGAAGAATCCTACTCGCTGGACTTTCGAGAAGGGTATCTTTATGGAACAATTCGACGAGAAATTCCACATAGAGGCGTACGTGCAGGCAGACACGGCTTGGTACTATGATCAACTTAAACTGTGGGAGTTGCGCGGCAGGGTACATATACGCAACGTTAACGGACTTATATTCGACAGTGAGGAACTTTTCTGGGATGGTATGCGTCACGAACTTTACAGCAACAAGTTCTCAAAGGTGGTTACTCCCGAACGAACTCTGCAAGGCACATACTTTCGCAGCGACGAGCGTATGACGAAATACACGGTGAGCAACTCGAAAGGCTCTTTTGTGAAAGAAACCCTCGAAGACAATCCTGACGAAACTCAGACTTCGCCCGACGATACTACTAAGGTTGAGCCGATACAGCGCCCTGCTGCGACGAAACACGCCGCCACGAAGCAGGTGCCCGTAACACAACAGATGCAGCGATGACAGAACAGATTATATATTTGCTTATAACAATGGTCTTTTCCGCCTTTTTTTCAGGCATGGAGATTGCTTTTGTGTCGAGCAACAGGCTCCTGGCTGAAATGGAGCGCGAAAAAGGCGGACTGGCACAGCGTGCCATACAATTCTTCTACCGTCACCCTAACGACTTTGTAAGCACTATGCTCGTGGGCAACAACATTGCCCTCGTTATATACGGTATTCTCTTTGCAAAGATATTCGATGCCACGTTGTTTGCACCGCTTGACGAAGGACTGCGTGTCACTGCCGATACTCTGTTGAGTACCGTTATTGTGATGTTCACGGGTGAGTTTCTGCCGAAGAATATATTCAAGAGCATGCCCAACACCATGCTCACAATCTTTGCGCCGTTCACCATGTTGTGCTATGTGCTGCTCTATCCTGTGAGCCGCTTTGCCACTTTATTGTCGAGGCTGATGCTTGCCGTATTCGGAGTTAAGATGCAGAAAGAGGCAGACGAGAAGGAGTTTATGAAGGTAGACCTTGACCATCTTGTGCAGTCGAGCATCGACAACGCGAAGAACGACGGTGAGATTGACGACGAAGTAAAAATATTCCAGAATGCGCTTGAGTTTAGTGAAACAAAGGTGCGTGACTGCATGGTGCCTCGCACTGAGATAGAGGCTGTAGACATAGAGAGTGCCACTGTCGACGACCTGCGAAATCTGTTCATAAGTAGCGGGCATTCTAAAATCGTTGTCTATAAAGAAGATATCGACCATATCGTGGGCTATGTCCACTCAAGTGAGATGTTCCGCAATCCTGACGATTGGAAGAAATGCATACGCACCATGCCGTTTGTGCCTGAGACTATGGCGGCTCGCAAACTTATGCAGACATTGTTGGCGCAGAAGAGGTCGCTCGGCGTTGTGGTAGATGAGTTTGGAGGCACAAGCGGACTTGTGAGCCTCGAAGATATCGTGGAGGACATCTTCGGCGAGATAGAAGACGAGCATGACAGCAACAAATACGTAGCAAAGAAGACACAGGACGGTGAATATATATTGTCGGCACGCCTTGAACTCGAAAAGGTGAATGAGATGTTCGGACTGGAACTTCCCACAAGTGACGACTATATGACCATAGGCGGCTTGATTTTGCATCACTATCGTTCATTCCCAAAGGTTAATGAGGTGATAACAATAGGCGAAATGGAATTTAAAATACTAAAGGTTACGACTACAAAAATAGAACTTGTAAGGCTAAAAGTAAGCGGATAGAGCATTTTTTTGCGAAAACTTTCGGCAGATACAAATAAATTTTGTACCTTTGTACCCCAAATGCGTAAAATAATACGAAGAAAAGAATAAATAAAACAAAATAAAGTAATGGCAGCATTAGGAACAATTAGAAAAAGAGGCGTTACCTTGATTATAATCGTTGGTATCGGCCTTTTCGCATTTATTGCTGAGGAAATGGTTCGTTCTTGTGAGGCAACAAGCAACGAGCAGCGTCAGCAAGTAGGTGAGGTGTTGGGAAAGAAAATTAACGTTCAGGAGTTTCAGGCATTGGTAGACGAGATACAGGAAGTCTACAAGATGCAGGGAATGAGCAATCTTACCGACGACCAACTGAACCAGATTAAGGATCAGGTTTGGCAGACCTACGTAGAGAACACTATTTTGGAGACTGAGTGTGAGAAACTCGGTTTGACTGTTACTGATACCGAGTTGCAGAATGTGCTTAGGGAGGGTACAAACCCTATGTTGGCACAGACTCCTTTCGTAAACCAGCAGACAGGTCGCTTTGATGCATCTGCGCTTACAAAGTTTTTGGCTGAGTACAAGGCAGCTCAGAGCAATCCACAGGCAGCAGCTGTGGCAGAGCAGTACAGGACAATCTACAACTATTGGAAGTTTGTAGAGAAGAACCTGCGCCAGCAGCTTCTCAATGGCAAGTATCAGGCATTACTCCGTTCAAGCCTCATCTCAAACCCAGTGTCAGCACAGATGGCGTTCAACGACCAGAATTCAGAGAACAACTTGCAGCTTGCAACTCTTGCTTACAGCTCTATCAATGATAACAACGTAGAGGTTTCAGATGCAGAACTTAAGGCAAAGTACAACGAGAAGAAGGAGATGTTCAAGCAATACTTTGAGACACGCGACATCAAGTATGTTGATTTCCAGGTATTGCCAAGCGCAGCAGACCGTCAGGAACTTATGAAGAATATGCAGGATGCACAGAAGCAGCTTGCAGAGGGTGCAGACCCAGCTTTGGTTACACGCAAGGCACAAAGCTCTGTGGCATACGTTGGCATACCAGTAACACGTCGTGCATTGCCTTTCGATATCGCAGCAAAGGTTGATTCTATGTCAGTTGGTGAGACATCTGCTCCGTTTGAGACAAAGGGTGACAACACTCTCAATGTTGTGAAGCTGATAAGCAAGGTGTCGTTGCCCGACTCTGTTGAGTATCGTCAGATTCAGGTTGGCGGTGCTACTGTAGACGAGGCACGCAAGACTGCCGACAGCATTTACACAGCATTGAAGAACGGCGGTGATTTTGAGGCTATTGCCAAGAAATACGACCAGACAGGCGAGAAGCAGTGGATTACCTCTGCAATGTACGAGCAGATGCAGAGTGCCGATGCCGACACAAAGGCATTTGTTGAGGCATTTAACACCGTTGGTGCCGGTGAGACAAAGAACCTTGAGTTCACATCTGGCAATGTCATTTTGCAGGTTACTGCACGCAAGGCAATGACCGACAAGTACAATGTTGCAATCGTTAAGCATCCAATAGATTTCTCAAAGGCTACATACAGCGCAGCATACAACAAGTTCAGCCAGTTTGTAAGTGAGAACCAGACTCTCGAACAGATGGAGAAGAACTGCGGCAAGTATGGCTTCACGGTAATGGAGCGTCAGGACATTCTCAACTCCGAGCACAACGTTGTCGGCATACGTGCCACACGTGATGCTATGAAATGGATATTCGACTCAAAGGAGGGTGAGGTTTCTCCTCTCTACGAGTGCGGCAACAACGACCGTCTGCTCGTTATTGCGCTCACGAAGATTAACCCTGTAGGCTATCGCAATATCAACAGCGTGATGGATATTGTGAAGGCAGAGGTTATCCGCGACAAGAAGTTCGAGCAACTTTCAAAGAAACTTGAGGGTGCTACAAGCATTGCTGCAGCCAAGTCAAAGGGCGCAGAGATTTCTACCGTAGACCAAGTTACATTCTCTGCACCTGCATTCATTCAGGCAACAGGTGCTAATGAGCCTGCTATCAGCGGTGTGGCTGCGGCTACAAAGCAGGGCGAGTTCTGCAAGCGTGTAATCAAGGGTAATGCCGGTGCTTATATGTTGCAGGTAACAAAGAAAGCCAATCGTGCTGGTGTCAAGTTCGATGCTAAGCAGATGGAGATGCAGCTCCAGCAGCAGGCATTGCAGGCTGCAAGCCGCTATATGAACGAACTTTACCTGAAGGCAAAGGTGGTGGACAACCGCTATCTCTTCTTCTAAAGAACACACAAACTTATTAATTATAGACGCAGCGAGGAGGATTTATTCAATAAATAAAGAATCCTCGCTGCCAATTTTAGGATAACTTTTGATTGCTTAATTTTTTTATATTGACAGCTATATGAAAAGACTTTTATTTGGGATAATATCCCTTTCAGTTTCTGTATCTGTAAGTGCAGAAGAAATTAGTGACAGCTTGAGCAAAATTGTTGACCTCGACGAGGTTATTGTGGTTTCACAGCCAAAGGAAGTATATCGCCTGCGCCAGCAGCCGTTGAGCAGCACCGTATTTGCCGCAGAACAGATGCAGATGCATCAGATGCGCGACATGCGCGATGTTTCCCTTTATGTGCCGTCGTTTACAATGCCCAACTATGGCAGCCGCTACACATCTTCAATATATATTCGTGGCATCGGTTCACGCATCAACAATCCTGCTGTGGGTATGTACATCGACAACGTGCCGTTGATGACGAAGAGCGTGTTCAACCAGCATCTTTACGATATGGACCGTATCGACGTGCTGCGTGGACCTCAGGGCACTCTTTATGGCATAAACACCGAGGGTGGTATTATCCGTATGTTCACAAAGAACCCAATGAACTATCAGGGCACTGACATAAGTCTTGGTGGCGGAAGCTATGGCTATCGCCGTGCGGAGGTGACCCACTATCACAGACCTACCGAGCGCTTTGCGTTCTCGTCTGCCCTGTTCTACAATGGCACTAATGGTTTTCTTGAAAACGATAATCTCGGCAAGAAAGCAGACGGAATGAACGAGTTCGGCGGACGTATGCGTGCAATACTGACACCTACTGACAGGCTCACGTTCGACCTCACCGCTGACTTCCAACACACTAAGCAGGACGGTTTCTCATACGGCCTTTACAACGAGACTACGGGCAAAGTTGCCAATCCGTCCACCACGTTTATGAGCGGCTATCGTCGTGATATGCTCAACACGGGTCTTAACATAAGTTATCATTTCAACAATATGCTGCTCACCTCAATGACCGGCTGGCAATGGCTAAACGATAATATGACAATGGACCAAGACTATCTGCCGCAGGATTATATGAGTCTTGCGCAACTACAAGTGCAGAACTCGCTTACAGAGGAACTTGTTCTTCGTAGTAACAGCACAAGCAAGTGGCAATGGGTCAATGGCATTATGGCAAACTATCAGTGGATTCGCACTAATGCCCCAGTTGGATTTGGACCAGATATGACTGGTATGATATCAAATATAGTTAAGTCTGCAATGCTTAACTCACCTGTAATTTCCGATGTGAATGTAGATGTGAATATGTGTGTTCCTGAGATGTTCCATACGCCACAATTCAACCTTGGCGTATACCACGAGTCAACATATTCCATCGCACCACGTCTGCGTGCTACTCTCGGACTGCGTCTTGACTACAGCCGTATGAAGGTTGACTACGATGCTCTTGCAATAATGGACATGACTGTTGGCTTGACAATGGCTATGCCGGGAAGACCGGAGCAAGTCATACCCCCTACAACCAACACTATGACATCGCATCTTCTCTCCAACGATGATACCGACTTCTTGCAACTGCTCCCAAAGGCAGCCCTTAACTGGCTCGTTGACAACAACGGAAGCACTGTTTATGCATCGTTCAGCAAGGGATTCCGTGCCGGTGGCTACAACATTCAGATGTTCAGCGACATATTGCAGACGGAGATAATGAGCAATTACACCAATGTGCAGAGTGGCAACTACGATGTGGAGCATACGGCAGAGGACTATTCAAACATAAACAACACCATAAGTTACAAGCCCGAAGAAACTTGGAACTATGAACTCGGTGCGCATCTCAATCTCTTCGACCGTCACCTTATGTTCGACTTTGCTGCATACTACACTCGTATCACCAACCAACAGTTGAGCGTCATGGCAGGCGACTACGGCTATGGTCGTATGATGGTGAATGCCGGCAAGTCTGAAAGCAAGGGAGTTGAAGTCGCCCTGCGCGGCAAGGCTTTTGCAGACTGCCTTGACTGGAGTGCTACATATGGTTACACCGATGCTAAGTTTAAGGAATATGATGAATATGGCGGCAACCATGTTCCATACGTTCCGCAGCACACATTCAGTGCATCTACCGACTATACCTTCAACACATCGGCATCAACCCTCGGACTTATGCCAGCGGTTGTCCTTGGCGTTAATGTCGTAGGGCAGGGCAGGACTTGGTGGGACGAGGCAAACACCATAAACCAGAATCTCTTTGCCGTCCTCAATGCCCACCTCGACTTCCGTTTCAAGCCATTTGTATTGAGTCTGTGGAGTAAGAACATTACCAATACCCACTACAACACCTTTATGGTGCAGAGCAGTGCCACACGCGAACAACTCTCTTTCGCCCAAATAGGTGCTCCGCGAATGTTCGGAGTAGATTTAAGAATAACGATTAAGTAAAAGGGTAGGGGTGTTCAGAATTGAACACCCCTTATTGCTTTACAAGCCAACCTCTAAATATTGCACATCGGCTTTTGTCATGTCTGCATCTTTAGAAATAAACATCAATGCTTTTTGCCAATAAGCATCACTATGCCATCTTAAGTGCGATGGGCATCGCTCTTATATGCGTTGGCAATCGAGACTATATGCGTTGGCAATCGAGACTTACCCCGTGGAGCGAGGGAGGAAAAACAGCCGTAGACAATTGTCAGATGCTTTGTAGAGATTGTAACCGCAGAAAGTCGAATAAATAGCTGGCTTTTGTTAATAGAAACACTAAAACGCAGACATTACTAATACAAGGGTAAACATATTATTAAAAGTGTAGAATCTTTATAAAACAGTTACCAAAATCTTAGGAAAAAAGAAAAATATATAGATATTACTTGGAAAAGTGAAAAATAATGCCTATTTTTGCATTGGAAAAGTGGAAACGGCATTATGAAGAAATTCTTTTTATGGGCAGGTATCGTACTGCTTTCACCAATCATATTGTTTGCCATACTTGTGGGACTGCTCTACTGCGAACCTGTGCAGAACTGGGCGGTGGACAAGGTGGCGGCATACGCCAGCGAGACAACGGGAATGGAAATCAGCGTGGGACACGTGTCGCTTGACTTTCCGCTCAATCTGAGTATAGAGGGGGTAAAAGTGATACAGCAGAACGCCAAGATGTCGCAGGTGAAGGACACTGTGGCGAATATAGACAGAGTGATAGCCGACGTTCAACTCTTGCCGCTATTTGGAAGCAAGGTGATAATAAACGCCCTCGAAGTGAACGGCGCAGAAATAAACACCACCGACTTTGTGGAGGCGGCGCAGGTAAAGGGTGTTATAGGCAGGCTCTATTTGGCGAGTCGCGGCATAGACCTGAAAAAAGAGACTGTAGAGGTGAACGGAGCAGAGATAAGTAACGTGAAACTCGACATAGCACTCAATGACAGTGTGCCCGAAGACACCGTGAAGACACCGACACTCTGGAAAATATATGCTGACAACCTGAAAATAGAAAACACCGACATAACGCTGCATACTCCGAAAGACTCTATGCGAGTGCAGGCGTTCTTGGGCAGGGCAGAGGCAAAGAGCGCTGACATTGACTTAGGTGCAGAGCGTTATGCCGTGGGCAGCGTGGACTGGAACGACGGATGGGTGAAATACGACCAGATGTTTGAGCCTACGATAGAGAAAGGACTCGACTATAATCACATAAGTCTCACAGGTGTGAACATTGGCGTTGACTCACTTTTGTATCAGCCTTCGGGAGCACATCTTGTGCTGCGCCGTTGCGAAATGAAGGAGAAGAGTGGATTGCAGTTGGAGAGTCTAACGGCAACGATAGACATGGACACGACGAGGGTGAACGTGCCGAGCCTTATATTGCGCACGACCGACAGCAATATTGAGGCGCGTGCCGACATAGACATAAACGTGATGGACGAGCACAATCCCGGCAAGGCATATCTGCGGCTTAACGCAGGCATAGGTAAGCAAGACTTGATGCTGCTTTGCGGAGGAATGCCGCAATCGTTCGTACAGCGCTATCCCAACCAGCCACTGACGATAATTGGCTCTGTGAACGGCAATATGAGGCACGTGGACTTTACGGGAGTGGACGTGAAACTGCCGACGGCATTCCACCTTACAGCCAACGGCTATACGGAGAACGCCAACGATATGGATCGCCTGAAAGCAGACGTGAAGCTGAATGCGGAGACGCAGAACATGAACTTCGTAATGGCTCTGGCAGACCCAACGATGATGAAAGACTACCGCATTCCGTCGGGAATGACAATGAAAGGACACGTCACAGCCGATGGCAAACAATATGCTGCCGACCTCGATGTGCGAGAGGGTAGGGGCACGGTGAAGGCGAAGGGCAACATAAACACAGCCTCTATGCGCTATGCCGCCGATGTTGCCATTAATAACCTGAACATTCACCACTTTATGCCGAAGCAGGATATGTATGGCTTCACCGGTACGTTGACGGCAAAAGGACAGGGATTCGATGTGTTCAGTCCGAAGACGACAATGAAGGCAAAGGCAGAGGTTAAGGACTTCAAATATTCGGAGTGGACTCTCGACAAGATGATTGCCACTGCCGATATGGAGAATGGAAGGGCGAGGGTTTCGCTCGACAGCAACAACGAGTTGATTGACGGAAAGATTGACCTTGACGCGCTCGTGGCAAAGAAAAAAGTGGACCTGACGCTCGGAGCAGAACTGAACAAGGCAGACTTCTACGGTCTCGGACTGATGAAGAACGAGTTTACGTTAGGCTTGTGCGCACATATCGACCTTGCAAGCAACCTTGACGATTACTACAAGTTGCAAGGAATAGTAAACGATTTCACTCTTGTGTCGAAAGGCAAGACATACCGCCCCAAGGACCTGACCGTGGATTTATTTACCAATCGCGATACGACATGGGCAAAGGTGAACAGCGGAAACCTCGACTTAGACATGGCGGCGAAGGGAGGCTACGAATTGCTGATGAAGCAGGGCGAGCAACTGATGGCGGAGATAGCAAGGCAGACGGAAATGAAAACCATTGACCAAGCAAGAATAAGGAAAATGCTGCCGATAATGCGTCTGAAGTTGGAGAGCGGCGACAACAATCCCGTGGCAAACTTCCTGCGCTTCAAGGGCTTTGCCTTCGATGAGACTATGATTGCCATGCGCACGTCGCCCGAAAGGGGAATAGACGGTATAGGGCACATATATTCGCTCGTGGCAGACAGCAACCACATTGACACTGTGAAATTCAGGATATATCAGGCTGGCGGCGACTTGAAGATGAACGCACAGGTGCGCAACAACAAGTATAATCCACAATTTGTATTCAACAGCCTGCTAAGGGCAGAGATACACGACAGCAGCGCTGACTTCAACGTGAAATTCTACGATGCCAACAACGAACTTGGCGGTGACTTAGGCTTGAGGGCAGAGGTTGTGGACAGCGGAATGAATATTCACATCAACCCATATACGCCGATAATAGGATATACGGAGTTTGCCGTGAACGACGACAACTTTGTGTTCCTCGGTGCCGACAAGAAGATAAGGGCAAAGGTGGATATGATTGCCAAAGACGGTACGGGTGTGAAACTATATTCGGAGGACAACGACTCCACGATGCTGCAAGACCTCACTTTGAGTCTTAACCACTTTGACCTCGACAGGCTTACAGCCGTGGTGCCATACGCAATGCCGAGACTCGGAGGAATAATGAACGGCGACTTCCACATGCTGATGAACAGCGACCAGAAGATTTCGGTGCTGTCTGACCTTGGTGTGAACAACATGGAGTATGAACACAGTCCTATAGGCAATGTGGCGAGCGAAATAGTATACTTGCAGGAAGAAGACGACACTCATTTTGTGCAAGCAAACATTGTACACGAAAATCGCGAGGTTGGGGTGCTCAGCGGAACATATTACAACGCCGACGGCGGAAGGCTCGATGCAACGTTTGACATGAACCGCCTGCCATTGAGTATGGCAAACGGATTTGTGCCTGACCAGATACTTGGTCTTGAAGGCTATGCTGAAGGCGAAGTGAGTGTGAAGGGTGCGCTTGATGCATTGCTGATAGACGGCGAGATAACGCTCGACTCAACCTATCTTGTGAGCGTACCATACGGCATGAACCTGCGATTTACCACGCAGCCCGTGCGCATAGTGGGCAGCAATCTGCACTTCGACAAGTTCAGCATTTATGCCCACAACAACAATCCTCTGAACATCAACGGCGACATAAACTTTGCCAATCTCGACAATATCCTCGTCAACCTTACGATGGTGGCAAAAGACTATCAGATGATAAACGCCAAGCAGACACGCAGGTCGCTTGCATACGGCAAGGCTTTCGTGAACTTCGGCGGTTATTTGCGCGGTAATCTTGACAATCTTCAGATGCGTGGAAAACTCGATGTGTTAGGCAAGACCGACCTTACATATATCCTGAAAGACTCGCCTCTGAACACCGATGACCAATTGAAGGAGCTTGTTACGTTTACCGACTTCCGCGACACGTTGTTGGTTGCAGATGTAAACCGACCGCCGGTTAACGGTCTCGATATGTTGCTTATGGTTAACATTGAGCAGGGTGCGCGAATGTTGTGCGAACTGAATGCCGACCACTCAAACTATGTTGAACTTGAAGGTGGCGGCGAACTGCGAATGACCTACACTCCTATGAACGACCTGCAACTTTTCGGGCGATATACGGTAAACAGCGGTGAAATGAAATATGCCCTGCCGATTATTCCATTGAAGACGTTTAATATAGCGAAGGATAGTTACGTGGAGTTCAATGGCGACATAATGAATCCTACGCTCAACCTCACTGCCACGGAGCAGGTAAAGGCACTTGTGGGTGCGCAGACTGGAAACAGTCGCAGTGTGTTGTTCGAGTGCGGCGTGAAGGTTACGCAGACCCTGCAAAATATGGGACTTGAGTTTACGCTCGATGCCCCTGATGATATGACCGTGAAGAACGAACTTATAGCAATGGGACCGGAGCAGCGAGGAAAACTGTCCGTAACGATGCTGACCACGGGTATGTATCTCGCCGACGGCAACACGAGTGGCTTCTCTATGAACTCGGCATTTAACTCGTTCCTGCAAAACGAGATAAACAACATAACGAGCAATGCCCTGCGCACCGTGGATATAAGTCTCGGACTCGACCAAAGCAGCGATGCTGCCGGCAATCTGCACACCGACTATTCTTTCCGCTTTGCCAAGCGTTTTTGGAACAACCGTCTCAATTTCATAATTGGCGGTAAGTATTCCGATGCCAACACCGTTACCAACGACGACGGAATGTTTATAGACAACGTTTCGTTGGAATATCGTCTTGACGAGACGGCAATGCGCTATGTGAGAATGTTCTACAACAAAGAAAAGAACGACTTGCTCGAAGGACGCATAGCCGAGTATGGTGCTGGTTTCGTGTGGCGCAAGAAGATGTCAAAATTGAGTGATATTTTCCGCGGCAAACAACCTATGCTGATGCGTGGAAACTTACAACGACCGCTTTCTGCGCCGCAGCCTCAGACACAACAACCCAACGACACGATAAGATGATGAGAAACGCCTATATATATATAATAATGTGTAGCACCCTCGTGCTTGCCTCTTGTTCCACCACGAGCAATCTGCCCGAAGGCGAAGTGCTATACACGGGAATGAAGGAGATAAAATATGAAGATCCCGGAAGCGGCGATGATTTCATAACCTTGCAGGAAGAGGTTGAGGCTGCACTTGCCTGTGCCCCCAACGGTGCATTGCTCGGCAGCAGTTACTATCGTTCTCCGCTGCAACTGAAACTATGGATATATAACAAGTATGCCAATTCCACGAGCAAGTTTGGCAAGTGGATGGCGCGCACATTCGGGCATGAGCCTGTGCTGATAAGCAATGTCAATGCTGATGTGCGTGCACTTGTGGCAAAGAACGTTTTGCGAAACAATGGCTATTTCAATGCTGCGGTATCTCCCGTAACCATTGAAGGCAAGAATCCCAAGAAAGCTAAGTTGTCATACAACATAAGGCTTGGGCAGCAATACATGATTGACACAGTGAAATACATCGGCTATCCGGCATTGCAGGATAGTATGATTGTAAACTCGCTCGGCAACAGACGCATAGGTGCAGGCGATGCTTTTTCAATAGCGGCACTCGACGGTGAGCGCACTCGTTTGAGCAATATGTTTCGCGACAATGGCTATTACTATTATCGTTCAGGATACAGCACTTTCGTTGCCGACTCCGTGAGCAAGCCAGGTAAGGTTGAAGTGCATCTGCGACCAACGCCTGACGTGCCAGCTGAGGCTGACAAGCAGTGGTATTTAGGACGACTTACGGTGAATATGCGCAAGGCTGTAACCGAGCCGATAACCGACTCCATTCATCATCGTATGCTCACGGTCTACTATAGTGGCAAGCGACCTCCGATACGTCCTCGCACGCTGTTGCGAGACATAAAACTGCGTCCAAACCAACTGTATTCGCAGAGCAAATACACTGAGTCGATAAACAACGTGAATGGTTTGGGATTGTTTACATTAAGTGATTTTACTTTCACTCCACGAGATACAACCGCAGCTTGCGACACACTCGACATGGCATTGCAGTGTATATTCGACAAACCATACGATGCATCGCTCGAAGCCAACTATTCTTTGAAGAGTAGCGACCGCACGGGTCCTGGACTTGTGTTGGGATTGACCAAGCGCAATGCTTTTCGTGGCGGCGAAAAATTGTCGCTCAATCTCAAAGGCTCTTATGAGTGGCAGACGGGCAGACACGTCAGTGGTCCTGCCTCGCGAATCAATTCCTATGAGTATGGTGTTGATGCGTCTATCGAATATCCACGTTTGGAAACACCTTTCAATCTGTTTCAAAAGCGTCGGTTCTATAGTGCGCCAAGCACATTGTTCTCTATTTCTGCCAACGTGCTAAACCGTGCCAAGTATTTCCGAATGCTCACCGCCACGGCTGCCGTTAGTTATAAGTTTCAGACCTCGGCGCAGTCGAAGCACGAGTTTTCTCCTTTCCTGCTCGACTACACCCATTTGCAGAATACCACGGCGGCTTTCGACTCTGTGATGGAGGTAAATCCAGCCATCGGCGTGTCGATGCGCAATCAATTCATACCCAAGCTGAAGTATGTATATACCTACACAAGTCCGCAGCACTATAAGAATCCGATAGTGTGGGAATTGTCGCTAACAGAGGCTGGTAACGTTATGTCGTTGGGTTATGCCATTGCCGGCAAGGGTTTTAACGATAAGAGAAAAGAGTTGTTTAGTAATCCATTTGCACAGTTCCTTAAACTGCACACTACGTTGAAGAAAACTTGGCTGATGGGAGTCAAGTCGCAGTTGGTGGGTCGTGTGCAGGCTGGTGTCATTTGGTCATACGGCAACAGCGAGGCAGCACCATATAGCGAGCAGTTCTATGTGGGTGGTGCAAACAGCATACGAGCCTTTACCGTGCGCAGCATTGGTCCGGGCAAGTATGTTGCTCCAAATAGCGTATATTCCTATCTCGACCAGACGGGCGACATAAAGTTTGAGGCAAACTTGGAGTATCGTTTCAATCTCTTTGGAAGTCTCTACGGAGCGACATTCCTCGATGCAGGAAACATTTGGTTGTTGAGGAACAATGAGGCTCGTCCTGAAGGACAATTCAAGGTTGGCTCGTTCTTCAAGGAACTTGCCACGGGTACGGGTGTCGGCATACGCTACGACTTGGATTTCATTGTGATACGTCTCGACCTCGGTGTGGCTCTCCACGTTCCATACGAGACGGCGAAAAGCGGATATTATAACATACCCAAGTTCAAGGACGGTTTAGGTTTGCACTTTGCCATAGGTTATCCGTTCTGACAAAGTGCCTTTGGTGTTTATATTCTTGCGGTCTTGTTGGCAAGATATGCATCGAGTATGGTCATCGCAGCCATAGCCTCTACTATCGGCACTGCTCTTGGCAGCACGCACGGGTCGTGTCTTCCCCTTGCGGTAAGTGTGGTTGGATTGCCTTCAAGGTCAACAGTGTCTTGTTGCATAAGCAATGTAGCCACAGGCTTGAAAGCCACTCTGAAATAAATATCCTCTCCGTTGCTTATGCCGCCTTGAATACCTCCGCTGCGATTGGTTGCAGTAGCAATCTTGCCGTCTTTGTTTATGAACACATCGTTTTGCTGACTGCCTCTTGCTGTCACTCCGGCAAAGCCTTCACCATATTCAAAACCCTTTACGGCATTGATACTCAACATTGCCGCACCTAATTGTGCGTGCAGCTTGCCAAATTCAGGCTCTCCCAAACCTACGGGACACCCCTTTATCACGCAGGTTATCACTCCGCCAATGGTATCACCTTCGGCTTTCACTTTCGTTATGAGTGTTTCCATTCTCTCCGCCGTCTCTGCATCAGGACAGCGCACGGCATTTGTCTCTGCTAACGACAAGTCGTATTCATTATAGTCGTGTTCAAGAGCAATATCACCCACCTGCGATGTGTATGCCTGTATGGTGATGCCAAGTTGGCGCAGGGCGAGTTTTGCCAATGCCCCTGCAACGCAGCGGCTTATCGTTATGCGTGCTGACGAGCGACCGCCGCCTCGATGATCTCTCACACCGTATTTTGTATGGTATGTATAGTCTGCGTGCGACGGACGGAACAGGCAGCGCATGTTCTCATAGTCCTGCGAATGTTGGTTGGTGTTGCGCACTATGAAGCCTATAGGACAGCCCGTAGATTTGCCCTCGAACACTCCGCTAAGCAACTCTACCGTGTCGGGCTCGTTGCGGCTCGTGGTTATCTTGCTTTGCCCCGGTCGGCGGCGGTTCAGTTCCTGTTGTATGAAGGTGGTGTCAATCTCTATTCCTGCAGGCATTCCGTCTACAACTCCGCCCACAGCCTCGCCGTGGCTCTCGCCGAAGGTGGTAAGCGTAAAAATGTTGCCGAAAGTGTTTCTCGTCATCATTGTTTGTTTTTATTGACCACAGTTGCAGTCGCCGCCGCATTGTCCGCCGCAACCTCCACAGCCGCACTCTCCGGTCATCATTTTTATCATCTTGTTTATTTCTTCCTCTGTTGCATCGCGGTTTTCGAGCACTTTTCCAGTAAAGTTTATCGTCCTGCCAGCCAGCTCATGGTTGAGGTCAACCACAACCTTCGTGTCTGTAACGTCCTTCACAAGTCCCATAAACTTTGTGCCGTCCTCGTTCTGCAACGGAACCATCGCTCCTTGATAAATGTGCTCTGCATCAAAATGTCCGTTGATGTTGAAAACATCCTTTTCCAATTCCACCACGCGCTCTGGATAATAGTCTCCGAAAGCCTCTTCCTTTGTCAGTGTTATGTCAAATTCGGCATCCTTGTTCATATCCAGCAGTTTTGCTTCCAATGCATCAAGTGCTATCCCAAATCCGCTTATGAATATAAAAGGTTTCTCTGGCATTGTCTTTTCCACCAATGCCTTCCTGCCATTATCCACCACATATAGTTTATACTCGATTGAAACGTACTTGTTTTGTGCCATTTTTCCTTTTCTCTTTTATGTTTTTGTCATTCTTGTTATTTCAAAATCCTATATTTTCTTATTTGTTGCAAAAATATACATTATTTTCCACTTTCACAAGGAAAAAGGTTATATTTAATATTTTTTATGCCGAGTATGCTGTTTGTTTTTATGGAGCTAATATTTGAAGGTGGGAAGTATCATACATTACCTTTGCATGGTTTATGCGTATAACTTCACTTTTAATGTTGTTACCAGTCTGTGGGTCGATGGTTTTCCGTATTACTTTTCCGTTACGATATACCGTGTTACTCTCTTTTGAGAAATATTCGTCTTCAGCATAAATATGGAATTTATGCTTTTGTGGCTTTGTTGCCCTAAGTTCTCCTCTCAGATACTCACCGTCTGACCATACTATCAGCTGATATGTGTTGTCAGTATCATTGCGAAATCTGTAATCCAGATAGTTGTACACTATACTTGTACCCGTTCCGAAAGGTATCTGTCTACGGTAGTCGGGAAACAAGTCCAGTCCGTCGTGATGGTGATGCTCAACAATTGTAAGTTCAGAATGTAGCACAAGCCAATGTATCAGATTTGTAAACTGGCACATTCCGCCACCGATGCCGCACGATGGTTTCCCTTTCGATATGGTCAATCCTTCTTTGTAGCCATTCCTTGCATTGTCTGGTCCTACTAAATGCCAAAACGAAAAGGTCTCCCCTGGACGTATCAAAACCCCTGTTATTTTCGGAGCGGATAATGCGAGGTTTACTGCCTTCCCCTCTTGAAGGTCCAAATCGGTATTCCCCAATTTCCTGCGAATAAGGGAACTGTGGCGATAGATAACAACAGGCAGTTTGTCTTTGGAACGTTTGTATGAAAAAGTCTGTCGGCTGAACGCATCTTTAATCTTTCGTGCAATTATACATTTCTTTACAGACAGGCGATAAGTCCAAGGTGCTATTTCACAAAACAACATTCGTTTACCCATATCCTTGATGTCATTCCTGTTGTTTTATTCCATATTTTTCTTGGAAGAGTGCCAACTGTTGGTTGGTCTTTTCCAAGAAATTTTTATATTGAGGCGATTCGGAATTAAACGGACGGTGGTTAAGTGCATCCCTTATCGGTTGCCATTCGGCTATGAACTGCAAAGAGGCTTTGCTGAATAATGTTTCTTGCAGCCGCTCCCAAATGTAGTCTACTGCTTGCGGCGAGGGGTGCAGCATGTCGGCTGCATAGAAACGATAGTCGCGCAGTTCGTCGTTTACTATTTCGTATGCAGGAAAGTAATACACGTTGCCATTGGATTTTGTCAGGGCATCTGCTGCAAGCAGCAGCGTAGCCTTTGACAACTGACTGCCGTGGAAACCGTACTTGGCATAGCGTATAGGACTTACGGTTATTACTATTTTTATTTCGGGATTGTCGTTGCACAGTATATTCACTGCCTTTTGCAGTGCATCTGCACACTGCTCTATGCTTAATTCCTCTTCGTTGAATAGTTTTTGCGGTCGCTTTTGGCAGTTGTCTACAATCTCTCCTGTCTCTTTCAGACGGTAGACGTGGTTTGTGCCAAGGGTAAGGAAGGCAATGTCGGGGTTGCTCTTCTTGCGTATGCCATCTGCATTTGGCATGCCTTGCTGCCACCGCTCCACGGAATGCAGTATGCTCACAGGATTATACATCACTCCGTATGGATTTCTCACCACGCGGAAGCAATTGTCTGCAAAGCGTTGCCCCATGTTGTCCGCAAAGCACGAGCCAACAAACAGCATTTCGTCTGTCGGCTCAATCAGGAATTGCGGCTTCTGTATGTCTACTTTTGTGGTGAATTGCATATGGCTGATGTATATTAAATAGGGCTATTGCTCGTCGTCGAGGATTTTTTGTATTTCCTCGTTGGTTTTTTGTAGCTTGTCCTTGCATTGGGATATGAGCTTCTTGGCTTTTTTTAGTTGCTCGGAAAGCTGGTCGATGTCGAACTCGTTGTTTTCCATCTTGCGGACGATGTCGTCGAGCTGGCGGAGTGATTCTTCGTATTTCATGTGATGGGGGGTATGGGGTTAATGGGGTGATTAGGATTGGTGGGATTTTTTGACAATGGAGATGATTTTTCCTTTTGCAAGCTTTGTTTCTATGATGCTGTTGTCGGGCAGGGTGGAGGCATCTCTCACTACCTTGCCGTCGAGGGTGGTGATGCTGTAGCCGAGGCGCAGTATCTTCTGGGGATTAAGGGCTTCGGCACGCTCGGAAAGGATGGATAGGTGGTGGTTCTCGTTTGTTATGCGCCTTTCTATGGCTGATGAGATGCGTGCCATCTTCATGTCGAGCATAGCTGTTTGCTTGGTCTTTACTATGGAGAAGAGCATGGGGACGCGCTGCGCAAGGGTGTTGAGTCGCTGACGCTCGGTGTTCATGCGGCTTTCAACGTGGTTTACGATGATGTCGCGGCAGAGGTCGATGTGGTCGCTCACTTCCTTCAGGCGGCTGATGAGCAATGCGGCGGCAGCCGTGGGAGTTTTTACGCGCGTGTGGCTAATCATATCAAGAATACACTCGTCGCGGTCGTGACCAATGCCTGTGATTACAGGCAAGGGGAAGTTTGCTACGTTCTCTGCAAGGAGCAGGGAGTCAAAGCCCGACATATCGCTTACTGCACCTCCGCCGCGGATAATGACGACGCAGTCGAAAGAGTCAACTTGTTCATTGATTTTGTTAAGGGCGGATATTACACTTTGCTCCACCGATTCGCCTTGCATAGTGGCGGCAAAGAGACGGGTAGTGAAGGCAAAGCCATATTCGTTGTCGGTGAGTTGTCGGCAGAAGTCGCCATAGCCGGCAGCGGTGGCACTGCTTATCACAGCAATGCGCTGGGTGAATACGGGCAGTGTCAGTTCCTTGTTGAGTTCCCAAACGCCCTCTTCCTTCAGTATGCGGATAATCTCCATGCGCCGCAGAGCCATGTCGCCCATTGTGAAAGATGGGTCTATGTCGCTGACTATCCAAGAGAAACCGTAGGCTTCGTGAAAACGAGGATAGACCTGAAGCAGCACTTTCATTCCTGGGCGGAGCGGTTCGCCTGTTGTTCGCTCGAAATAAGGATGGAGAATCTGCCACGTGTTAGACCAGCATACAGCCGATGCGCGTGCTATGGGAGTATTGGCACTGCCGCTTTTTTCTATCAGTTCCATATAGCAGTGTCCGCGACTCTCGCGCACCTCCGACAGTTCTGCGCTTACCCAATATTCCTGCGAGAGACTGTCTTCAATAGCCTCTCTCACCAATGAATTTAGTGCGTGCAGCGAGTAGTGCTCTGTCATTGCTCTTGGTTTTTGGAGGTCAGTTGTCCAATCATAAATGCCTGCCACACATCGGGCACGCCGTGCCCCTGAATGTTGTCGGGATGCTGATGGTTGTCGCCAGTACTGCGTATCAGTTCCATTATCTCTGTGGCGGTCTTGTCGGGCAGTGCCTGCCACAAGCAGGCTATCAGTCCGCATAGGGTGGGGGCGGCAAACGATGTTCCCATTTCGTGTATCAGCGTGCCCCGGGCGGAGAGCACGGTGGCTTCTGAACCTACTGACATTACGTCGGGTTTGACCCGGCCGTCTTGCGTAGGACCAACCGCACTGAAAGGTGCTATTATGCGCTGCGGCGATACTGCCCCTACGGTTATGCAGTTGTCGGCATCGGCAGGGAATGTGAGTTTCTTCCACGACCTCATTCCGTCGTTGCCTGCGCTGTTTACGAGTATTATTCCCTTTTGGGCAAGCATGGATGCCGTGTGTGATATCAGTGCCGTGTGTCCATCGAGCTGCCAACGCTCGTGGCTGCTGCATACATCGTCGTAGGTGCTGTAACCGAGACTGCTGTTGATTATGTCCACGCCCACGGAGTCGGCAAACTCTGCCGCCATAGCCCAGTAGTCCTCTTCCACCTCCTGCTCCGTCTGCGTTTCCTCGCAGCGCAACAGCCAGTATGATGCTTCGGGCGCAGAGCCTACAAACACGGCAGGGCAGTTGGCTGCCATTGCCGACAACACTTTTGTGCCATGTTCACCAACATAATATATTGATGGGGATAGAGGATATACGAAATCCTTTGAGCCGAGAACGCGAGTATGACGGAATGCCGGCAGTTTGTCGGCGTTGAGGAAACCGCCGTCGAGCACGGCAATGGTCTTGCCCTTGCCCTTGTAGCCCATGTCGTGCAGCCGTTGCCCGTTGTGTATGCCAATCTGCTCGTCGCCATTTGCGTGGTACGATGTCTTTACACTGTCCCACGGATTGAACTTGTGATGTACCTTTGGAGGCATCATTATAGCCTCAACCGAGTCGGGCGCAGTCCATACGCACTTGGCAGAACTCACGAAGGGCAGTCCTGCAAGTCGTGCTATTTTTGTTGTGTCTGCGGTGCGCACGAGTACGGTGTTGTTCCATTTGCTTGTGCCGAGAATCTCGGTGTCATAGGTCTGCAGTTGCCTTATGTATTGTGGAGATACAGGCAGGTCGGTGGTGTCGAGCGGAAGGTTTTGCCGTTTACGCCTCTCAATGCTTTCCCTCGACAGAAAACGTTGCGGACGGTCGAGGGAGAAACTTGTGCCTTGCTTGTCTTTCAGCGTAAAGCGGTAGATGAAACATTTGCCCCCGGGAAACTTTTTCTTTCTCGTGGCAGCCGCTGCCGTGCCGTCGGTCAGACAGCACACCGTCAATACCAGCATCAAAATGAGACGAATGGCAAAGCTCATCAGGCTACATTTAATTTTCGGAATACAAAAGTACGGCAAAATCCCCTAAAAACCAAATTTTTCATGCTTTTATTTTGCGTAGTCCTAAAAAAATGGTAACTTTGCACATTATTTAATATATGTAGATGAGCAACAACAAAGCAACGTTAGAGTTGGGCACAAAGCCCATCGGCTCTCTCCTCTTGCAGTATGCCCTGCCTGCAATCATTGCGATGACGGCATCGTCGCTATATAATATGGTGGACAGCGTGTTCATCGGACAGGGTGTGGGTCCTATGGCTATTGCCGGACTTGCCATCACCTTCCCCTTCATGAATCTCAGTGCAGCTTTCGGTGCCGCCATTGGTGTTGGCTCTTCGGCGCTGCTGTCGGTGAAATTAGGGCAGAGAGACTACTCTATAGCGCAAAAAATATTAGGTAACAACATAACACTGAACGTAATCGTGGGCGTATTGCTTGCGGTGATATGTCTTGTGTTCCTTGACCCCATACTGATGTTTTTCGGAGCATCGGAGCAGACATTGCCATACGCAAGGGAGTATATGGAAGTGATATTGCTTGGCAATGTTATAACCCACCTGTATTTTGGAATGAATGCCGTGCTTCGTGCCGCAAGCAAGCCGCGTCAGGCAATGTATGCCACAATGTTCACGGTGGCACTAAACACCGCGCTCGACCCGCTGTTCATATACACCTTCGATATGGGAATACGGGGAGCTGCCGTTGCAACGATACTTTCGCAGTCGTTGGCACTGATTTGGCAGTTGCGTCTTTTCAGCAACAAGCAGGAATTTCTGCATCTGCGCCGAGGCATATACAAGTTGCGCAGCGACATTGTGAAGAATATTCTTGCTATAGGCATGTCGCCTTTTGCAATGAACGTATGTGCCTGTATAATAGTGATTCTGATAAACAATGGACTTATGCGCCACGGCGGTGACCTTGCCGTAGGTGCGTATGGCATAGTGAACAGGGTAGCCTTTGTGTTCGTTATGATTTGTATGGGCATAAACCAGGGTATGCAGCCCATTGCCGGCTACAACTACGGCGCGCAGCAGTATGACAGACTTATGCAGGTGCTGAAGCTGTCAATCATTGCTGCCACTACGGTTATGGTGGTTGGATTCATCGTGGCAATGCTCGTGCCGCAGTTGTGCGTGCGCCTGTTCACGAGCCACGAGGAACTTATCGGCATATCGGTTAAGGTGATGCGCATTGTGATGTTGGCATTCCCGATAGTTGGCTATCAGATGGTGATAACCATTTTCTTCCAGAGTATAGGCAAGGCTAAGGTCAGCATATTCCTGTCGTTGTCAAGACAGTTGCTGTTCCTGTTGCCTCCGCTGCTCATTCTTCCGCAGTTTATGGGTATCGACGGAATATTGTGGAGCATGCCGTTGAGCGATATGTGCTCGGCAATAGTTACGTTTGTTATAATGAGCATGTTCATAAAGCGAATGAGAAAGAACAACTTAAAACAATCAATGTGATATATGGAGCGTGACAAGATAATAATAAACGTCGGTCGCCAGATTGGCAGTGGCGGCAAAGTGATAGCACGAATGTTAGCGGAGCGCTTCGGCTGCAAGTTCTACGACCAGGAACTGCTTAACCTTGCTGCCAAGGAAAGCGGATTCTGCGAGGAGTTTTTCCGTCAGAACGACGAGAAGAAGGGTTTCTTCCGCAACCTGTTCCATATGCACACGCCGTTTATGAATGCCAACAGTTTCTACCAGAACGACTTTTCGCAGGAAAACCTGTTCAAGTTGCAGAGCGATGCCATACGCAAGGCGGCAGCCGAGGGGAGCTGCGTGTTCGTGGGCAGGTGTGCCGACTATGTGTTGCGTGATAATCCCAACAGTTTCAATGTGTTCATAACAGCCGGCATCGCCACCCGTGTAAGGAAGGTTGCCGAGCGCAAGGGATGCACCGAAGCCGAAGCATTGAAAAGGATTGAGCACGGCGAGGCACAGCGTGCTGAATACTACAATTACTACACAGGCAAGCATTGGGGCGACAGTCGAAGCTATCACCTCTGCATAAACAGCGACATACTCGGCATAGAGGGTACGGCACTTGCCATAGAAGAGGTAATAAACAAGAAATTAGAAGATAAATAAAAAAATATAAACACAATAATGAAGACTTATTTGGTTACAGGAGCCGCAGGCTTCATCGGAGCAAACTACGTGAAATACCTGCTCCACAAAAAGTACGTGAACGAGGACATTAAGGTGATAATCCTCGACCTGCTGACATACGCAGGCAACTTGGGTACGATAAAGGACGACATCGACGATGAGCGTTGTATCTTCGTGCGTGGCGACATTCGCGACAAGGAGCTTGCTGACAGGCTTTTTGCAGAGTATGACATCGACTATGTTGTGAACTTTGCTGCCGAGAGCCATGTAGACCGCTCGATAGAAAATCCGCAGCTCTTCCTGCAAACAAACATATTGGGCACACAAAACCTGCTCGATGCAGCACGCAAGGCATGGGTTACGGGCAAGGACGAACAAGGCTACCCAACGTGGAAGGCAGGCAAGCGTTATCATCAGGTGTCCACCGACGAGGTGTATGGCTCACTCGGAGCAGAGGGATTCTTTACGGAGCAGACACCGCTCTGTCCGCACAGCCCTTACAGTGCATCAAAGACAAGTGCCGACATGATTGTAAATGCATATCACGACACATATCATATGCCGGTGACAATCACCCGTTGCTCTAACAACTACGGACCATACCATTTCCCCGAAAAGTTGATACCGCTGATTATAAACAACATTCTTGAAGGAAAGAAACTGCCTGTGTATGGCAAGGGTGAGAACGTGCGCGACTGGCTCTATGTGGAAGACCACTGCAAGGCAATTGACATGGTGGTGCGCGAAGGTCGCGAAGGCGAGGCATACAACGTGGGAGGTCACAACGAAATGAAGAACATCGACATTGTGAAACTCACCATAAAGACCATTCACGATATGATGGCGGAGAACAAGGAATTGCGTAAGGTGCTGAAGAAGCAGGAGAAAGATGCCAACGGCGATATTTCCATAGACTGGATAAACGACGACCTCATTACCTTCGTTGCCGACCGTCTCGGTCACGACCAGCGCTATGCCATAGACCCGTCGAAGATTAAGGCCGAACTCGGTTGGTATCCAGAGACTATGTTTGCTGAAGGCATTGTAAAGACTATCAAGTGGAACTTGGAAAACCAAGAGTGGATAGCCGAGGTTACAAGTGGCGACTATCAGAAATACTACGAAATGATGTACGGTAACAAATAATTTTATTGTTATGAAGAAAATATTGCTATTGGGTTCAGGAGAACTTGGAAAAGAGTTTGTAATTGCGGCGAAACGTGCCGGACAGTATGTAATTGCTTGCGACAGATACGACAATGCGCCAGCCATGCAGGTGGCTGACGAGCGCGAGGTATTCTCGATGCTCGACGGCGACGCGCTCGATGCCGTAGTGAAGAAGCACCAGCCCGACATTATCGTGCCAGAGATTGAGGCTATACGCACCGAGCGCCTCTTTGCCTACGAGGAGCAGGGCGTGCAGGTTGTGCCTTCGGCACGCGCTGTCAACTACACCATGAACCGCAAGGCAATACGTGATCTCGCAGCAAAGGAATTAGGACTGCGCACGGCAAAGTATTTCTATGCAAAGACTTTTGCGGAGATGCAGGAGGCAAGCAAGGAGATAGGTTTCCCATGCGTTGTTAAGCCACTTATGTCGTCGTCTGGTCACGGACAAAGCACCGTTGCCCGTCCCGAAGACCTTGAAAAGGCGTTCAACGATGCTATGGAAGGAAGCCGCGGCGATGTAAAAGAGGTGATAATTGAGGAGTTCATTCATTTCGACAGCGAGTTTACTCTGCTCACCGTTACGCAGAAGAACGGACCAACACTGTTCTGTCCGCCGATAGGACACGTGCAGAAGGGCGGCGACTACCGCGAGAGTTGGCAGCCATACGCCATAAGCGAGAAATCTCTGAAAGATGCGCAGCAGATGGCGGAGAAGGTTACGGCGGCACTCACTGGCGCAGGTATATGGGGCGTTGAGTTCTTCCTTACGAAGGAAGGCGAAGTGATATTCAGCGAACTCTCTCCACGTCCGCACGACACGGGTATGGTAACACTCGGACACACCACCAACCTTTCGGAGTTTGAACTGCATTTCCGTGCCGTTATGGGGCTGCCCATTGCCGGCATACACTTGGAGCACGCAGGAGCAAGTGCCGTTGTATTGTCGCCCGTGGAGTCAGACAAGCCGTTAGACTATAACCTCACCGATGCGTTGAAGGAGGACTACACCCGTATTCGCATCTTCGGCAAGCCCGATGCGCACGTTGGTCGCCGTATGGGCGTAGTGCTGTGCTATGGCGATGTTGATGCAAGCACCGACGACTTGCGCGAAAAGGCAAAGCGCCTTGCCGCTACAATTCTGTAAAAAGACTACACATTATTGTATATATAATGAGCAGCAGGATAATAGACCTACCTAAAATCTTCGACCCTCGCGGCAACCTCACGGTTGCCGACGGGGTGCGAAGTGTGCCGTTTCCCATACAGCGTGTTTATTGGACATACGATATTCCGTCAGGAGAAAGTCGCGGAGGACATGCACACAAGGAATGCATGGAGGTTATAATTGCTGTGAGCGGCTCATTCGATGTTACGCTCGACAATGGCAGCGAGCAAAAGACTTTTCATCTTAACCACCCGTATCAGGGGCTTTTTGTAGACAAGGCAGTGTGGCGCACGCTTGACGATTTCTCTTCGGGATCAGTATGCCTTGTCCTTGCCTCGGAGTTATATGATGAAGATGACTATATTCGGGAGTACAACGATTTCTTGAAATACCTGAAAGATGCAGATAACGGAAACATCGGCTGAAGAATACGGCAGACTTTTCGTGAATCTTCCACATATATATAACAGTGTGGAGTTCTCGGAGCTAAACCGCCACAAGGCGGAAAGCCTGCACTATCTTCTGTTCAAGGACACAAAGGTGCGCTTTGGTATTGTTTTGGGCGAACGCAATGGTGTGCTTTATTCTCCTTTTTCTGCGCCGTTCGGAGGCTTTACTGCCAACCGGCATCAGCAATTTGATGTTATAGACGATGCAGCAAAAGCCCTGTCTGAATATGCAAAGAAAACAGGCAAGCGCATTGTCATTACCTTGCCGCCGTTATTCTATGATGAGTGGCGCTTGCCTTGTATTGCCAACGCTCTCTCGCGAGTTGCCAAATCTGCAACCTTCGATGTAAACTATCATTTCTGTCTTTCTGATTTTGCCAACTATGATGCCGTGGTGAAACCTACAGGCAAGAATAAGCTGCGTCAGGCAATGAAGGAAGACTTTCAGTTTTATGCCATCGACAGAAACGACACCTCAAATATCGCCCGTGCCTATGACATAATACGCCGCAACCGTGCTGAACACGACTACCAGTTGCGTATGTCCTACGAAGATGTAATGGATACAATCAAAATAATACCAGCCGACTTCTTCTTGATTACCTATAAAAATATTGACATTGCTGCTGCCCAGATATTCCATTCTGCTACAGATATATGTCAGCTGATTTATTGGGGCGACTTGCGTGATTTTGCACATTTACGTCCTATGAATTTCCTTGCCTATAATATCTTTAAATATTACAGTATGCAAGGCGTAGGAATATTAGACTTAGGACCTTCCACTGAATATGGTGTTCCAAATTTCGGACTCTGCTCTTTCAAGGAAAGTATCGGTTGCCGCAGTTCCTTGAAACTCACGTTTGAGCTTTAAGTTTATCCCCTGTTGTAGTTCCTGTATAGGTGGTGGTTGTTGTGAAAAATCTGTACAAAACTATACTTGTCACGCGCTGATATAGCTACGACAGATACAAGCAGACGATGCATAACACCAGCATCGTCTAAAAGTGTAAGGCATCTATATGCCGTACCCCCTGACGGAGCCTCTTCCCCCCTCTTACATCTGTCCCCCTTATATAGGGGACATAGATGTGAGGGGGAGGCTCCATCTCCCCCACGCCAACGAAGTGAAAAACACTTGCAAACGAGACTGCTTGCGATGGTCAACGAGACTGCTTGCGATGGTCAACGAGACTGCTTGCGATGGTCAACGAGACTGCTTGCGATGGCAAACGAGACTGCTTGCGTTGGGCAACGAGACTATGAAGCAATCGTAAGACACCCTTAATCGTGCCAAATCGCGCCAAATCATGCCAGAAACTGCAATAAACTGACATGGGTATTGGGAAATATCGTACCTTTGCATCGAACAAGGAAACGGCATTTGCAAGTGTGCAGCATAAAAATCGTTAAAATGCGGAACCTGCCTTTGGTGGTGCACAGGAAAATGTTTATCTTTGTAGCGATAAAGTATAACCAAACAAAAACCGTGAGACTATGGCAATAATAAAACCATTCAAGGGAATACGCCCACCGAAGGAGTTGGTGGAGCAGGTGGAGTGCCGTCCTTATGACGTGCTTGACTCAGAAGAGGCACGCGCCGAGGCAGGCGACAACGAAAAGAGCCTTTACAGGATAATCAAGCCCGAAATCTGCTTTGAGCCGGGAACGAGCGAGTATGACCCTCGTGTCTATGAGAAGGCGGCGGAGAACTTCAAGATGTTTCAGGAAAAGGGCTGGTTAGTGCAGGACGACAAGGAGCACTACTACATCTACGCCCAGACGATGAACGGCAAGACGCAGTACGGACTTGTGGTAGGTGCATACGTCGACGACTACATGACGGGTGTGATAAAGAAGCACGAGCTGACACGCCGCGACAAGGAGGAGGACCGCATGAAGCACGTTCGTGTGAACAACGCAAACATCGAGCCTGTGTTCTTTGCCTATCCCGACAATGCTGTGCTCGATGCGCTCATAATGAAATATGCTGCCACTGAGCCAGAATATGATTTCATTGCTCCGATAGACGGCTTCGGTCACAAGTTCTGGGTGATATCCGACAAGGCAGACATAAAGACCATTACAGAGGAGTTTGCAAAGATGCCGAGCCTCTACATTGCCGACGGGCATCACCGCTCGGCTGCGGCGGCACTCGTGGGTGCGGAAAAGCAGAAGCAGAACCCCAACCACAACGGCACGGAGGAGTATAACTACTTCATGGCGGTGTGCTTCCAGGCAAGCCAGTTGACGATACTCGACTACAACCGTGTGTTCAAGGACCTGAACGGACTCACTTCGGAAGAGTTCCTCGCAAGAGTGGGAGAGAACTTCATCGTGGAGGACAAGGGAACGGAAATATACAAACCTGCGGAGCTGCACGAGTTCTCGTTATATCTCGACGGGCACTGGTACAGTCTGAAGGCAAAGGAAGGCACATACGACGACACAGACCCGATAGGCGTGCTCGACGTGGATATTTCGAGCCGATTGATTTTGCAGGACATTCTCGCATTGGGCGACTTGCGCAGCAGTCAGAGGGTTGACTTCGTTGGCGGACTTCGTGGTCTTGGCGAACTTAAACGTCGCGTGGACAGCGGAGAGATGCATGCCGCGTTGGCACTCTATCCCGTTTCTATGCAGCAGATAATGGACATTGCCGACAGCGGAAAGATAATGCCGCCAAAGGCAACATGGTTTGAGCCGAAGCTGCGCAGCGGATTAGTGATACACAAACTTGACTAATAAGCAGACAGGGTTGCGTAACTGCGTAACAAGCTGAATAGTTGTGCTGGAGGAACATCTTTCAGCACAACTTTTTTGTTGCTGTCGAGCAGGTAAAGCGTTGGCATGGCACGCAACACATAAGACCCGTTTTCCTGCAACTCTCCCGATTCGTAGCCCACAATCCAGTTGGCTGGCAGCGAGTCCGCCGTGCTTTTCCAAAGGTTATAGTCGTCACCCGAATTTATTGCCAACACCTTTATTCTTCCCGAGGCAACCATGTCTGCAAGAGTCTTGTCAGTCTGCAACTCACCCATAATCTCCTTGCAGTGCTCGCAGTCGGGGTCGTAGAATATCAGCAGTATTTCACCCTCGCTTGCGGTCTTGTGCAGTGTTGTCTTGTTGCCGTTGCGTGTTGTGTATACAAAGTCTGCCGCCGTCATTCCGGGACGGTTTTTGCGTGCTGCCTCAAGCTGCCACCGCAGACGATTTGTGGTTGTTGTGCCCAATATAGGAGACTGCACGAAATGTTCGAGGAAAAGGATATAATACTCTTCGGACAACATAGGCGAGTTGGGCTCGTACAGATATTTCTCTGCAATGTCCCTCAGCACGATGTATGCGCTGTTGTCAGCCTCTGCCTTGTGCAGGAGCGTTGCTATTGCCGTTCGTTGCGCCTGCTCGTCAGCATACGGAAACACACTCATGAAGTTGGAGAAGTTCTGCTCCATAAATTCCCTGTTGTGCGAACGCAGCGTGTCTCGGAAATCCATTTCGTCCCAGAAATGCTCTATGATGTATGTTGCACGTACACTTGGCTCACGCAGTGTTGCAGGTACTTTCGGCAAAGGCAGCTCGGGAATGGAGTCTGAAATGCTGCCTGCGGACACGGTAAGCAGGTGTGAACAGCATACCAATATTAGTGCAATATATTTCATTGGTGTGTCTTTAACAAGTTAAATGCGCTGCAAATATACATAAAAATATGCTATGTTACAAGAAATTTTCCCGATTTTATTTCAGTTTTACTTTCTTTTTTATTACCTTTGCAATGACTTTTATAATCGTTGGCAAATTTAACACAGATTGTCTGTCTTGTTTTATTGCTGATACCTCCCTGTTCCCAGCATAAGGGGGGGGTAAAACGAAGAAACCCCCAAATGAAACTGGTACTGTGTAGGAAAGGATTATAAACCAAAAAGGGTGTTTAAGGCACTTTTATGTAGCATCGAATTGGTGTAGAAGGTTCGATATGTACACATTGTCTAATGTGGAAACTCGGCGAGGCGAGGCTGTTCCTCCAAGTGTTAAGGTTGCACTTAATACTATCCCCGAAGCCAAAAGCTCAAAAACAGGGGCAACGGTAAGATATGCCCATACACCGGGTATGAACTGGTACGTGTTGCGTGCCTCATACGGACGCGAAGACAAGGCATCGGACTATCTGGTTGAAGACGGAACATTCGTATATATAGCCAAGCGCTATACCTACAAGGCGGTGAACGGTAAGCCCAAGAAGGTCTTGGAGGCGCTTATCCCCAATATCATTTTTGCATACACCACGGAGAAAAAGGCAGACGAATATGTGAAGAATACCCCGGCATTGCCGTATCTCACATACTACTACAACCACTGTGAGCAGGACTCTGCCCAAAAGAATCCTCCCCTGACGATATCCTGCAAGGAAATGGAAAACTTCATTCTTGCGACATGCAACAACAGCGAGCACCTGAAATTCGTAGATGAGTCCCAGTGTCATTACAAGGGCGGAGAAATTGTCAGGGTGACGGACGGGATATTCAAGGGTGTCGAGGGGAAAGTTGCACGGGTATCCGGACAGCAGCGCGTAATTGTAGCCCTGTCGAATGTGGGACTGGTGTCGACGGCTTATGTTCCGACGGCATTCTTGGAAATCATAGATGAATGACGAAGAAACACTAATAAAAGAAATTTCAAGTAAAAATAACAGTATATCTTTATGAAGCATTTTTTCAATATTTCGCTGTCCGTTATTATCGGCTGTATTTTAATGACATCTTGCGGCTCTTCCAAGAAGGTGGTCTATCTTCAGGATATCCAGCCTAACGTGTCGATGATTTTGCAGGAGGCACAGGCAATCCGCCTGCAGCCCGGCGATAAGATAAGTATTGTCATTCATGCACGCGACAGGGAAGTGGTGCGTGATTTCAACCTGCTGGACGGCTCGGGCGAGGGCAACGGACAGCACTCGCTCTATACCGTTGACGACCGTGGCAATATAGACATGCCGGTGTTAGGACCGATAAAGGCGGAGGGACTGACAAGGCAGGAACTGTCAAACACGATAAAATACAGGCTTATTGAATCGGAGTTGGTAAGAAGTCCTACCGTGGTCGTGGAATATGCCGACTTGGGCTATTATTTCTTGGGCGAGCTGTCAGGGCGCAAAGCCATAGAGCGCGACCATATCACCCTGCTTGAGGCACTGTCGGAGGCAGGAGACCTTCCACTTACCGCCAGTCGCGACAACATACTTGTCCTGCGCACGGAGAAAGGTGTGCAGACACCCTATCGCGTCAGCCTGCTTAATGTCCATGACTTGTATTCATCTCCCGTCTATTATATCCAGCAGAATGACATCATCTATATAGAGCCGATATTGGTGAAGAGAAATCAGGCTAATGTTCATGGAAGCACTTTCTATACATACGGATTCTGGACTTCGATGGCTTCTTTCGCGATTTCGCTTATTCTTTTGCTTACAAAATAATATTTTTAGTTTATGGAACGAATCATAGGCCGTACAAATGTATCAACCGGGGCGGAAATTCCTACAGCCTCCCGTCCTAAGCGGGCCGTTAACAACAATTCGGCTGCGATTGTGAAGGACATAGCTTGGCTTTGCCTGAGCCGTTGGTGGTGGTTTGTGCTGGCGCTGGGAATAACTATGGGGTATGCCGTCCTGAAAATAAAGAAGACCACCCCTGTATATTTGCGGACAATATCCATTCTGATTAAGTCGGAGGATAAGACGAGCGAGATATCCGCATTGGCAGATATGGGACTTACGCAGGTATCGACGAACATAACCAACGAGATTCTATCGCTTAAGTCAGGAACCATTGCCTCTGAGATTGTCCGTCGCCTGAATCTTGATGTGGAATATGTCAAGGAAGGAACATTCCACGAAGAGATACTTTACGGCGTGGATCAGCCGGTAACCGTCTCGTTTGTTGACATGAATGACGCAGAGTCGGCATCGTTCGATATATATATGGCTGAAAACAAGAAAGCGGTACTGAGCAATTTTGTCCGCAACGGGATTCTTACCGAAGGTAGTATGGCTGTGAAGTTTAACGATACAATCAAGACTCCTGTCGGACGAATAGTGATAAAGCCTACAGGCATGCTTCAGGCAGGACTGAATGATGAGCTGACCGTGCGCAGGAGAAATTTCAACGAAGTCACGGCATCGGTGCAGGGACGCATTGACGCGCAGCTGCGCGACAGGAACTCTTCGATTCTTGATGTCAGTTTCCGCGATGTATCGCCTGTCAGGGCGGAGGATATCTTGAACACTATGGTTGCGGTCTATAACGAAAACTGGGTGAAGGACCGTAACAAGAAAACCATCAACACAAACCAGTTCATCAAGGAGCGTCTGGCACTTATTGAGCAGGAACTTGGGGATGTGGAGCAGGAAATTTCCGATTGGAAATCGCATAACCTTATTTTGGACGTAGGCTCTACGGGAGGTGCTGCGATGGGAGAAGCCTCCGGTGCAGAGCAGGAGTTGCGCGAGTTGGGAAACCAGATTTACATGACACGCTTCGTTCGTAACTATCTCACTGACGGACAGCATGAAAACCAGTTGCTGCCTACGAACTTGGCAATGACGAATCCGAGTATCGGCGTGCAAATCTCGGAATATAATTCTTTGCTGTTGAAACGTAACAACCACTTGGCTAACTCATCGTTGCAGAATCCTTTGGTCATTGACATGGACCAGCAGCTTGCCACCTTGCGCAAGACAATAGTACAGGCGTTGGACTATGAAATGACTGTGTTACAGGCAAAGCAGGGCAGCATACAGGCAGTACACAGGCAGGCGGTGGCGAAGATTGCTGCCAATCCGCGGCAGTCGTTGGATTTGCTCTCCGTGGAACGTCAGCAGAAGGTGAAGGAACAGCTTTATATGTTCTTGTTGCAGAAGCGTGAGGAAAACGAGCTCTCGCAGGCATTCGCTGCCTATAACTCGCAGTTGATAGAAGCACCTCATGGCAGTAACGTGCCGATAGAGCCTGTATCGCAGTCTATCCTGCTTATGTCCTTTATCGTTGGACTGGCTGTTCCGGGCGGCATTATCGCCTTGCGCGAAATAATGAACACAAAGGTGCGCGGTCGCAAGGATATAGAGCAACTTAGTGTTCCGTTTGCAGGGGAAATACCGCTTGCCAAAGGTAAGAAAAAACTGCTGAAACGGAAAAACGACTCTGTCAAGGCAATGCCGCAGGTGCTGGTTGTCGAAAAGAACCGCAATATGATAAACGAGGCGTTCCGTGTCGTGCGTACCAATGTGGAGTTTATGCTCGGCTATGATGAGACGCATCACATAATCATGCTGACATCAGTGAATCCGGGCAGTGGCAAGACCTTCATCACTGCCAACTTGTCGGCTGCATTAGGAATAAAGGATAAGAAGGTGCTGGCTATAGACCTTGACTTGCGCAAAGGCTCGTTGTCGGAGTATGTCGGTAGTCCGCACATGGGTGTATCCAACTATCTGAGCGGTCAAGAGCCAGACTATAAGAAATTGATTGTCAAGCTCGGCACGGTAGATGTACTGCCGTGTGGCAAGATACCACCCAACCCCACGGAACTATTGTTTGTGCCGCGTTTTAAACAGATGATAGATGAAGTACGTGCAGAGTACGATTATGTGATTATTGATTGTCCGCCCGTCGAAATTGTAGCCGATGCCGCAATCATCAACCGCTATGCAGACCTGACGCTCTTCATTGTGAGGGCAGGTGTCATGGAGCGCGGCTTTCTGCCCGACATCGAGCAGTGGTATGAAGAGAAGAAATACAAGAATCTCTCCATTATCCTGAACGGTACTACGGATGCCATGGGGCGCTATGGTTATCATAAATACGGCTATCATTACAGTAATTACGGATACAGCAAGAAAGAGTAATGTCTCAAACAGCAGAAGAAAATTGGCCGATAGTCATCAGGCCCAAAAGAAAGTGGCTTGATGTAGACCTCAAAGGCTTGTGGCGCTATCGCGATTTGTATGTTATGTACATCAAGCGCGACTTTATCACGCTTTACAAGCAGACCATTCTCGGACCGTTATGGTTTTTGATACAGCCGCTGTTTACGACAATCGTCTATATGTTCATCTTCGGAAATCTGGCAGGAATTTCAACAGACGGAGTACCGCAGCCGCTGTTTTATATGTCAGGCATCATGCTGTGGGGATATTTCAGCGAATCGTTCACATTGTGCTCAAATGTTTTTGTCAGCAATGCAGGTCTTTTCGGCAAGGTCTATTTTCCACGGCTCATTGTTCCGTTGTCGGGAATAACCTCCAACCTTTTCAAGATGGGTATACAATTGGCTATGTTCATTGCCATGTATGTTTATTTCGCAATTAAAGGTGCAAATCTTGCCATCAATTGGTCATTGTACCTCTTTCCGCTACTGGTGCTGATGATAGCATTTCATGCTCTTTCGTGGGGATTAATCATATCGTCGCTTACCTATAAATATCGTGACCTCGTGCAGTTGGTCGGCTTCGGCTTACAGCTGTTTATGTATGCAACACCTGTTGTCTATCCCTTGAGTGTGATGTCTGAAAAATATAAAGTGTTTATCGAACTCAACCCGTTAACCCCGATTTTCGAAACATTCCGTTACGGCTGCACTGGCTGTGGCTCATTCAATATGGGAGGCCTGTTTTACAGTGCCATTTTTATGATTATTACGCTTTTCTTTTCGGTAATCGTCTTTAACCGTGTAGAACGCAACTTTATGGATACCGTCTGATATGGGAAATACGATTCTGCAATTCGACAACATAAGCAAATTGTATATGCTGGGGCAAGTCGGCACAGGTACCTTGTCTCGCGACCTTACCCGCTGGTGGAAAACTTCGGTGTTACATCAGGAAGACCCCTTGTTGCGTATCGGCGAGACCAATGATCGAAGCAAAAAAGGCAGTACAAACTGCGTATGGGCACTGAAAGACATATCTTTCGACGTTCATCAAGGTGAGGTCGTGGGTATTATCGGCAAGAATGGAGCAGGCAAATCCACATTGTTAAAGTTGTTGTCGCGCATCACATCGCCCACGATGGGAGAGATACGTGCCAAAGGACGCATAGCCTCGCTATTGGAAGTAGGTACAGGATTCCATGGTGACCTTACGGGACAGGAGAATATCTATATGAATGGGGCTATAATGGGTATGACACGCAGTGAAATCACGCGCAAGTTAGACGAGATTATCGACTTTGCAGGTGTAGAACGTTATATTGACACACCTGTCAAACGTTATTCGAGCGGTATGTTCGTTCGTCTTGGCTTTGCCGTGGCTGCGTTTTTGGACCCGGAGATATTAGTCGTAGACGAGGTGTTGGCGGTAGGTGATGCCGAGTTTCAGAAAAAGGCTATCGGCAAGATGAAAGATGTAGCCCACGGCGAAGGTCGGACAGTTTTGTTTGTAAGCCACAATATGGCTGCGGTGAAAAGTCTTTGTACACGCGGCATAGTACTGGAAGACGGAATAATGACCTTTGACGGTTTGGTGACGGATGCCGTAGACCACTATCTCAAAAGTTCTGAAGTTTCAAGTAGCGAAAGGATTGTGGATTGCATCAAAAGTAAAAAAGATTGGTTGCACATTACGAAAATTGAGTTGAACGGAACGGAGAATCGTCATTCTACGATTACTGCCGGACAGGAAATTTTAAGCCTTATTATCGAAGGTGAGACAGAAGAGCCTATGCTTACGGACCCGATGCTGATATTAAAAAACAGAGATGAAGTTCCACTTGCAGCATTAGCAGAAGGTCATACGCTTGGCAGGATAGAGAAGATAGAAAAAGGCATATTTCACATAGAACGCAATATCCGTCTGCCGAAGTTTTTAAGCGAAGGAGATTACATTGTTGATTTGTACCTTCACCACCCGATGATTGAGGGTCAGCTGGATGCATTGGCTTGTGCAGAAATTCAATCGGAGGGATATCATATAGAGTTTGGAAGATCGTTGAAATTAGCAAGGGAAGGACTTTTCGGGTTAGAATGTATATAAAAAAATGTTAAATTCATTACAGCAACAAAATAATGTCACGATTCTTATGACAGCCTGTATAAATCCTAATGGAATGGTAAGTACAAAATTGCAAGATCCAGAAATTAGGAAATTTCAATATTTAGAAGCATTAAACTTCTATTTGAATGAAACAGACTGCAATATCGTGTTTTGTGAAAACACAGGAACAAACATATATGACGAAATAAAATCTATAAAAAAAAATACTCGTCTTGAGTATATTACTTTCCAAGGCAATAATTATGATAAAACTATTGGGAAAGCATATGGAGAATCATTAATCATAAGATATGCTATACAACACTCGAAATTTATCAAAAAAACTGATTATATATGCAAAATAACAGGACGTGTCAAAGTGTTGAATATAAATGAAATAATGTATGACAAAGTTTTGATACGGAAAAAGGATGTTATAAAAGTAAGTTTTCTTTTTTATGGTAATATAAACAGTGTTTGTTTTATTGCTCCTAAAAACTGGTTACTACAAATGATGAAAAAAAAAGCATCGTATTTTCTTAGTGGAAAAGAGATTGAAATGGAATCAGTAATGTATGATTCAATAGTAGAAACCCCATTTTTAAAAATTGTAACTTGTTTCCCAGATATAAAGGGAATATGTGCTTCGTTTAATTCACCATATATAGTACCTTCTACTCCACAAAAAGAATTTGAACATTACGCAATTCTTAGTACGATATAT
>JAFLSE010000049.1 GCA_022511075.1 Prevotella sp. | reverse complement strand
TCAGTGGAATCTTGTTGACAACAGGGATTTGTGTTATCACTATCTCGGCGACTTCGATGCAGCAATGCTCGGAATAGTAAAGAGCATACGCACGTTCCAAAAGCGACCGTTGCAGGAAGTATGGCACGATGACGGCGACCAGATATTGGCATTCAGCCGTGGCGACCTGCTCTTTGTTTTCAACTTCAGTCCAACGCGCTCGTTCACTGATTACGGCTTCCTTGTGCCTACGGGCTCATACGAAGTGGTGCTCAACACCGATGCAAAGGAGTTTGGAGGCAATGGACTCGCCGACGACACCGTGATACATTACACCAACTACGACCCACTTTACGTTAAGGATCATAAGGAGTGGCTAAAACTCTATATTCCAGCACGTTCAGCTGTAGTGTTAAAGAAAATGTAAGGAATGAATTATAACAATCCAAAACGAAACAATAGCACCGTCTTTCATCGTATGATGTGTGCTATTGTTTTTACTCTTTTTACGTGGACTTACCTGTATTTCTTTCAGGCAGACACGCTTGCTGTGGCACAGCATGTGCTCAGCGAAGGGGTTACAAACTACAACAGCATAGTAAGTTCTATACTGATAACGGTTATTTTGCTCGTTATTCAGTTCTTCGTATATAGGCTTTTCCGCCTTGACAATGCATGCCATGTGCTTACCTATCTGCCTTCGGCTGCAATCCTTGCGATGATTACCGACATAAACTGCAACATAGATTTTGAGCACGACTTCTTAGGCTGGTGTATAGCAATGCCGATAATTCTGGTCGTGTCGTTGGTGGTTATGCTTGTGGCAAAGAAATTGCAAAGCGACGACAGCAATACACCAAGCCATCTGTTTTCACGTACAATGTGGGTATCGATGCTGCTCTTTGTGTGTATGTTCTCTGCTGTCTGCGCAGTGTCAAACACCAATGCGGTGTTCCAATACAGGGTGAGGGCAGAGACGTGCCTGATAAACAAGGACTACGAGGGTGCGCTTGAGATAGGAAAAAAATCGTTGGAGACCGACAGCAGCCTGACAATGATTAGGGCCTATGCCTTGGCACGACGTGGAGAACTTGGCGAAAAGTTGTTTACATATCCCATAAATTGCAGTGGCAACGCCCTCATAGCAATGCCGATAGATAGTGTGCAGTTTGCCGAAGGAAACATATCCACTCCGCGCTTTATGCGCTATCCGTTGAAAGAATATTATAAAATCTTCGCGGCGTGTCCTGCCAAGCAGATGAAGGCGATGGATTTTCTCCGTCTGCTTGAACGTCGTGGAAAAGCCACGCCTGCGGTAATGCACTATATGTTGGCAATAGACCTTGTTAATCGCGACCTTGATGCTTTTGCAAATGATTTCAAGCGATACTATGGTGATGCTGACAGTGCGTACACATCATTGCCACGTCACTACAAGGAGGCACTCACACTTTACAGGCATCAGCGCACAAGGCCCGTTGTGTCATACGAGGATGAGGTGCAGGAAGCTGACTACAAGGATTTTCAGACATTGCTCCATCAGTATGGCGAAGAGTCGGAACGCAAGCTTTATACATACGAATATTATTTCGGCTCTTATTGGTACTATTACGAATTTAAATAAACATAAAGCATAATTTTTTAATGCTGTTCAGGATAAAGATAATATCATTAGTATTGCTGTTTGTGGCGTTGCTTGATGCCAGGGCACAGGCTTTGTCGCCATATCCGTCGCCCAAGCATGAGGTACGTGCCGTGTGGCTTACTACCATTGGCGGACTCGACTGGCCTCATTCATACGCACAGTCGCCATCGTCAATAGAAATGCAAAAACAGGAACTTCGCGACATTCTCGACAAGTTGCATCACGGAGGTGTTAACACCGTGCTGTTGCAGACGAGGGTGCGAGGAACTACCATATACCCGAGCGAGATAGAGCCGTGGGACGGTTGCATGTCGGGCGTGCCGGGGCGCAGTCCGGGATATGACCCCTTGGCATTTGCCATAGAGGAGTGCCACAAACGCGGAATGGAGATACAGGCGTGGGTTGTTACCATTCCAGTGGGCAAGTGGAATGGTTATGGCTGCAAGAATATGAGACGGTTCTATCCGTCACTGTTGCGCAAGGTTGGCGACGAGGGATATATGAAGCCCGAACTTAACTCCACAGCCAACTATATAGCGCAGATATGCGGAGAGATAACGCGCAACTACGATATTGACGGCATTCACCTTGACTACATACGCTATCCTGAGAATTGGAAAAGAGATGTTTCTCTGTGGGAAGGCAGGCGCAACATCACCAGAATAGTGGAGCGCATTGCTAATACGGTGAAAAGCATAAAGCCGTGGGTGAAGATGAGTTGCTCGCCTATAGGCAAGCACGACGACCTTGTGCGTTACAGGAGTCACGGCTGGAATGCGCGTACTATTGTGTGCCAAGATGCACAGGCATGGTTACGCGACGGACTTATGGACGAGTTGATGCCGATGATGTATTTCAAGGACAACAACTTCTTCCCGTTCGCCCTCGACTGGCAAGAAAACAATTATGGTAAGATAATAGTTCCCGGACTTGGCATATATTTTCTTTCGCCTCGTGAAGGCAACTGGAACATAGCCGACATAAAGCGCGAAATGTTCTTCTTGCGTAAGGAAGGTATGGGGCACGCCTATTTCCGTTCAAAGTTCTTCACCGACAACACAAAGGGAATATACGACTTTGCCACAAACGAGATAGACCATTGGCAGGCGTTGATACCTCCGATGACATGGGTAAGCAACGTGCTGCCGCTATCGCCGTCATTGCTCACGCTTACATGTGGTGAGGAAGGCGACAAGTTGGAGTGGGGTGGTGCTGTGGACCGAAGCAATGGCGACTACCTTACATATAATATATATAGGAGTGCCGACTATCCTGTCGATTTGAATGATGCGCGTAATATTGTGGCTGTGCGTCATAGGGCTACGAATATGGTTGTGCCTCACAGGAAGGGTAGCGACGGATGGCACTATGCTGTAACGGCTATGGACAGATATGGCAATGAAAGTGCTCCGATAATGACTGAAGCACCAAATGGAGAAAGTTATGATGTTGTGCCGAGAGAGCAGCTTCTACCCAACGACGGCAGGACACTAAAAATGCCTGCAACGGCAAAAATGGTTGATGCACAATACCTAATTATTGAAAACATACAGGGCGGTATGGTTATGACACGAAGCTATACCGATGGCAGTATAAATATATCGCGTCTGCCAAACGGAATGTACCGCATAAGGTCACTCAACAAGAAAGGAGTGAGCCACCGTTTGGGATGTTTCATCATAAAACGATTCTAATAATAAAACCAATAATAAATCTAAAGCAATGACAATGAAAAAATTAAATCTTTTTGCGCTTGCCGCCGCAGCCTTGCTCATACTTACGTCTATGAAGCAAGACCGCGTGATAACCATCTTTATGGTTGGCGACTCCACTATGGCAAACAAGGACATCAGTGGTGACAAGCAGGAGCGTGGCTGGGGAATGGCGTTGCAGTGCTATTTTGACGACGGCATACTCATAGACAATCACGCCGTTAATGGACGCTCATCAAAGAGCTTCATCGACGAAGGACGTTGGCAGACGGTGTTAGACAAGATTCGTCCGGGCGACTATGTAATAATACAATTCGGACATAACGACGAAAAGCCACAGCCCGACCGCCACACAGATCCAGGTACAACATTCGATGCAAACCTGCGCAAGATGGTGCGTGAGTCACGTGAGCGTGGTGCTACGCCGATATTGATGAACGCCGTGGTACGCCGCAACTTCCTTGCCGTTGTTCCGCAGAACGATGATGACGAGGCTTTGCGCAATACTACGGCAGCCGAGATAGATAAACCAGACAAGAAAGGTGTGCAGGAAGAAGGTGATATTCTCGTAGATACACACGGCGCATATCTGCTTTCACCAAAGACAGTTAGTCGTGATGCCGGTGCAATTTTTATTGACGCAAACAAAATAACACACGACCTTGAGCAAGGACTTGGACGTGAGGGTAGCAAACGCCTGCATATGATTTTCAAGAAAGGCGAGCATCCATCATTGCCCGAAGGCAGGAACGATAATACCCACTATTCTGTTTATGGGGCGCATCAGGTGGCAAAACTCTTGGCAGAGGAGATTGTAAAAGAAGTGCCGGCTCTGCGTTCGCATCTTGTTGACACTACCATAGTCAGCGTGGCAACAAACGGCATAGGTGACTATTTCGATGTGCAGAAAGCAGTTGATGCACAGCCAGATGGCAAGAAAGTCACCATACAACTGTTTGCTGGCGAATGGCAACGCCCTGTGCTTGGTAAGAAAAAGATAAAGTTTGTATTAAGAAAAGGAGCGCACTGGAAATAGTGCGCTCCCTGTTTTTTCTATTCGTCGTATTCGTCAATAACGTCTTCCCCGTTTTCATCGTCATTCTCAATTGCGAATGTCGTGCGGTAGTTTTCTTCGTTGATGTCGTCATCGCTTATATCGTCAGGCTCTGAATCGAAATCATCCTCATCAATCTTGTTGTATGTGTCCTTTGGCAGTTCGTCTTCGTCCTCGTTGTCAGTCTGGAATTGCAGACGAGGCTTTTCTGCTTCCGGCTTTTCCTTCACGAAGATGGCTTCCACCCATCCGCCTTTGGCAACCTCAAGCACCTCGTAGCCGTCGTTAACCTTTTTCTCGTACATACCTCCGGGCTTGTGCAGACGGTCTTTTGGCAGGGTAGTGGTGGAAATGTCGAAATGACTCTCCACAATATCCTGCACGCTCTGTGACAACGAGTCCCATCCGCCTCCGAAGTTGCTTTCAAGAATTTCTATGAGTTTCGTCACCGATATATGATGCACGTTTTCGTATGTAAGGTCGGTGACGCGCTTTATAGGGCGCTTCTTTATTGCTATTCCCTGTTTCTTCAGGTCGTCAATCCTTATCACGCCGGTTTTGTATTCAAGTCTTTCGTATTTTGCTTTTGCGGCTTCGAGTTCTATCGGAAATTCCTCCACCTGGAAAGCCACACGTATGATGTTCATATAATGTTCTACGTTCACCCTCAGTTCAACATCCTTGTCCAAAGACTCCAACATACGGAAAATATCGTTTTCCTGCAATTTCCACACGTTGCCCTTGGTCAGTGCCTTCAACTGTATTGTCTCGTTTGCTTGCTTTTGTTTCATTATCCTAATAGCCTTGATTTATGTGTTTGATTATCTGCGTGCAAAAGTAATACATTGTTGTGGTATATACAAATTTTTTTGCGTTTTTTTGGAAAATAAGGAAAAAATCTCTACCTTTGCACATAAATCTAATATAAACTATACAACTAATAAAATGCAGCCATTGGCAGAACGAATGCGGCCTCACACGCTTGACGACTATATCGGTCAGAAGCACCTTGTGGGCGAGGGGGCGGTATTGAGGACGATGATTGAGACGGGACATCTCTCGTCGTTTATTCTTTGGGGACCTCCCGGAGTGGGGAAGACCACGCTTGCACGTATCATTGCCAATCGTTTGCAGACACCGTTCTTTACTCTCAGTGCCGTTACGAGTGGTGTGAAGGATGTGCGTGATGTTATTGCGAAAGCAGAGAACGGCAGGTTCTTCAATGACATTTCGCCTATACTGTTTATAGACGAGATACATCGTTTCAGCAAGTCACAGCAGGATTCGCTGCTTGGGGCTGTCGAGAACGGAGTGGTTACACTCATTGGTGCTACTACCGAAAATCCGTCGTTCGAAGTTATCCGTCCGTTGTTGTCGCGCTGTCAGTTGTATGTCTTGAAAACACTTGAGAAGTCAGACCTTAATGAACTGCTTGACAGGGCGATAAGCCAAGACTTATTATTGAAGGAGCGCAATGTACAACTCAAAGAAACCGATGCACTCATCAGATATAGCGGAGGTGATGCCCGCAAGTTGCTGAACATTCTTGAAGTCACAGTGCAGTCGTTTGCCGAAGGTGAGCCTGTTGTCATTACCGACAAGGTTGTGGAGACCAATATGCAGCAGAATCCTTTGGCTTATGATAAGGACGGCGAGATGCACTACGACATCATATCAGCATTCATAAAGAGTATTCGTGGCAGCGACCCTGATGCTGCCCTTTACTGGATGGCGCGTATGATAGAGGGAGGAGAAGACCCGCAATTCATTGCCCGTCGTATGATTATCAGTGCTTCGGAGGATATCGGACTTGCAAATCCCAATGCCTTGCTTCTTGCAAATGCAGCATTCGACGCTGTTATGAAGATAGGCTGGCCCGAGGGACGAATACCGCTTGCAGAGGCTGCTGTATATCTTGCTACGAGCCCTAAAAGCAATTCGGCATACAACGGCATAAACAGTGCCCTTGAACTTGTGCGTCGCAGCGGCAATCAACCTGTGCCCCTGCATCTTCGCAACGCCCCTACGGAACTTATGGCAGATTTGCATTATGGTGATGGCTACAAATATCCGCACGATTATCCCGGACATTTCACTCCGCAGCAATATATGCCAAAGGCATTAAGAAACGAACGACTATGGCACGGACAGCACAATCCTTCCGAGGATAAGTTGATACAGCGAATGAAAGATTGTTGGGGAAAAAGGTTTGATGATGAAAAAGATTGATATATGAAAATAGTTATACTCGATGGTTATTCCATCAATCCAGGCGACTTGGATTGGAAGCAAATAGAAGAAATTGGCGAACTGACGGTTTACGACAGGACTGCTCCTGAAGATATTGTCAGTGCCGTTGGTGATGCAGAGATTGTGCTTACAAACAAGGTGGTGTTTACCGCAGAGATTATGGACAGGCTGCCGCAACTGAAATATATTGGCGTTCTCGCCACAGGCTATAATGTTGTTGATACCGTTGCTGCCGCAGAGCGTGGAATCATCGTTACCAACATCGCTGCATACAGCACTGACAGCGTAGCGCAAATGACTTTTGCTCATCTGCTCAACATAACTAACAGGGTAGGGCACTATGGCAAACAAGTCAAGAATCTGCGTTGGTCATACAACAAAGACTTCTGCTATTGGGATACCAAACTGATGGAACTTGCAGGAAAGACTATGGGTATAATAGGTTTCGGCAAGATAGGTATGCGCGTAGCCGAAATAGCCCGTTGCTTTGGTATGGATGTATTCGTTGTTACCCATCGCAATTCAGCAGACCTGCCCGAAGGCATACAAAAGACAACCCTCGACGGTGTTCTTGCCGTCAGCGATGTCCTCTCCCTTCATTGTCCTCTCAACGACGAGACACGCGAGATAATCAATGAAGCCACCCTTGCAAAGATGAAGCCCACAGTCATACTCATAAACACAGGTCGTGGTGCATTGATAAACGAAGATGCTGTTGCCAAGGCCCTTTGTGCCGGCACTCTCGCTGGCTTCGGTGCTGATGTACTTTGCCAAGAACCTCCAAGTGCGGACAATCCATTATTCAAGGCTCCAAACTGCTACATCACTCCCCACACAGCATGGGCAACTCCCGAGGCTCGCCACCGCCTTGTTGCCATTGCAGCGCAGAATATCAAGGCATATCTTTCTGGCGCTCCTATAAATGTGGTAAATTAAAAAACATTTATATAGATGCTCTTTAATACAACTTATTTTTAATTATTTCCCTGCATTCACTCCATAACCGAAAAGGGCAAAGTCGCCCTTCATCGGGTCGTCGGGAAATATCTCACGCAGTTTTGCTGATAGTTTTATGGCAGATGACATTGAAGCAGTGCGCGTCTGCATAATTCCAAGTCGGACAGCTTGCTGCAAAACGTGCGTATCCATTGGTATTATTAAGGTGCGCTTGTCTATTATATCACTCCATAGTCCAAGGTCTACGGGAGAATTGTTCCTTACCATCCAGCGAATAAACATACATACACGTTTGCAGGCAGAAACAGCATTCTTGGGAACGATACCACCCGTTGGGGCGTGATGGGCAAAAAATGATGTTATGGCACATACGGCATCATAGCATGACTTGGAATTGCCACATTTTGTTGCAACATAAGCACCTATGCTGCCATAATCGTTAATCATAGCCTGCAAGGCAGACATCATTCGGTGCATCGTGGAAAATGTATAAAGTCGGTAGAAGCATCGGTTTTCATCGTCTGGAATGTCGCTCTTGAAAGCACCGCTTTTTATCCATTCATATACGTTGCCTCTGGAACAGTCGAGCATATATTGTATTTTGGGCATAAACTGCTTGCGGTTACCATAACTGATGCAAGAGGCAAGAAACGCCATTGTCTCTTGATTTTCCTTACCACCTACCTGATGCATAAACCACGCAGGGTCGGCAGGCAGAAAGTCGGCAGTCTCGTAACGCACGGCAAGTTCGCGGAGTTCTTTTGCGTAACTTTTTTCCATTATATCCATATATAAACGTCTGCTAAAATGACATAGAAAAGCCGCAGGCTCCCACGTGCTTGTGGTGAAACCTGCGGCTCATTTCCATTTTTATAATATTTGTTGTTTAGAGAATTGTCTTTACAGCCTCGAGCATACCCTTCTGCTGGATTACATCAAGGAATTCCTTCAACATTGCGTTGAGACCTGCGATATTGTTGAGGTCTTCGCCGTTCCAGATGCTTGTTGCACCGAGCACACCGTCGGCAACCTTCTGCGTGTCGCCTGTAGCCCAAAGTTCCTTGAGCAAGTCCATTATATCCTGTGCGTCGTTTGGAACAATCTCTACGCCGTCCTCGCGCTTGCCACCCTTGTAGTATGTGATAATGGCTGCAAGACCAAACACAAGACCCTTTGGCAACTCGCCTTTGCGCTCCAAGTATGTCTTGATTCCTGGCAGGTCGCGTGCGCAGAACTTGGGGAATGAGTTGAGCATGATGCTCGTAACCTGATGGTCAACAAATGGATTGTCGAAACGCTCAAGCACATCTGAAGCAAACTTCTCAAGTTCGTCCATCGGGAGGTTGAGAGTCTGCATCAACTCTTCAAACTGCACCTTGTGAATGTACTTGCTGATAACCTCGTGGTTGCAAGCATCGCGAACGATGTCTACGCCGCTGAGGAAAGCAACAGGCGAAAGCACAGTGTGAGGACCGTTGAGCAAAGTAACCTTGCGCTGGTGATATGGCTCCTCTGAAGGAACGAAAAGCACATGCAATCCTGCCTTGTCTGCAGGGAATTCCTTTGCCACCTCTTTCGGAGCTTCGATAACCCACAGGTGGAATGTCTCTGCCTGAACAACGAGGTTGTCGCGATAGCAAATCTTCTCTTGTATCTGTGCAATCTCCTTGCGTGGGAATCCGGGAACGATACGGTCAACGAGAGTAGCGTAAACACCGCAGCACTCATCAAACCACTGCTTGAACTCTTTTGGCAACTGCCAAAGTTCGATGTACTTGTTGATGCAGTCCTTCAATACGTGACCGTTCAAGAAGATAAGTTCGCAAGGGAATATGATAAGACCCTTTGTTGGGTCGCCCTGGAACGTATTGTAGCGACGCCACAACAACTGTACCAACTTGCCAGGATAAGAAGAAGCAGGAGCATCTTCCAGTTTGCAGCTTGGGTCAAAGGCAATACCTGCCTCTGTCGTGTTTGATATCACGAAGCGAATCTCTGGCTGGTCAGCCAAAGCCATGAAAGCAGCATTCTGGCTGTATGGGTTAAGAGCGCGGCTGATAACGTCAATACGTTGCAGTGTGTTCACTGGCTGTCCGTTCTCACGACCTTGCAAGTTAACGTGATAGAGGCAGTCCTGACCGTTAAGCCACTCAGCCATACCACGTTCTATAGGCTGTACAACAACTACACTTCCGTTGAAGTCTGTCTTTTGGTTCATGTTCCAGATAATCCAATCAACAAATGCACGGAGGAAGTTGCCTTCTCCAAACTGAATTACCTTTTCAGGCATTACGCTCTTAGGAGCGAATTTCGCGTTTAATGGTTTCATTTTAATAATGTTTTATAGTTTGTTTTATATGGTTTTATTTTGCTGCAAATGTAGTCATTTTTTATGAGACTATCAACTTTTGCATATCTTTTTTTATGTTTTTTAACCCAATACAGATTATAACAATATATCCATTATAGCAAGTGTAATTTTATATCAAAGTTATGAATAATATTGGTATTATTCTTCAATATAGTTTTATATTTTGACAGTAATTGTCTGCAAAACCTTGGCATCACTTGAATTTCCTACCATCAGCAGGTATTTTCCTGGCACTACACGCATTGTGTTTGTCTGCTCGTCCCAACCTTCGAAACTTTCGCGTGGGAAATCAATTTCAACAGTCTGCTTTTCGCCGGCTTTGAGGGTTACGCGCTTGTATGCCTTCAGGGTCTTTATTGGACCGTCGGAATCGGCAATGCGCTTGATATATACCTGCACAACCTCGTCGCCATCCATATTGCCGCTGTTGGTTACTGGTACAAACACTTTGTTGTTGCTATATTTTGGCTTGCCTATTTGGAATGTTGTGTAGCTCAATCCGTGACCGAAAGGATATAATGCCTCGCCTTGGAAATAGCGATAGGTGCGGCCCTTCATTGAGTAGTCGAGGAAATCGGGCAGGTCGGTGCTTTTCTTGTAGAATGTTATTGGCAACTTGCCGCTTGGGTTTACATCGCCATAGAGTATTTCACCGATAGCCTCGCCGCCAAGTTCACCGCCATACCAGGCCTGAAGTATTGCGTCGCAGTATTCAGACTCTCTTTCCAATGCCATTGCACTGCCTGAACAATGCACGAAGACAATCTTCTTTCCTGCATCGTGCAACATCTTCAGCATATTGCGCTGCACTTCGGGCAGGTCGAAGTTTGTGCGGTCGCCACCTTTGAAGCCAGGGTCGCTCACTTTCATTTCCTCACCTTCGAGCTTTGGCGATATGCCACCAACAAAGACAACAGTTTCGGCATCGCTTATCTCTGCCAAAAGTTGTTCCTGTGTTGGTGTGAACTGCCTGTAGAGGTCGAAGTTTAGCGTTGCCATATTATCCTCCTGCACATAGTGGATTTCTATTTCGTATTTTTGACCAGCCTTGAACTTGTGGTTTACGTTCTTGTATCTCATTGAGTGTCCGCCTTTTACGGATTCTGTTATTGTGTCGCCGTTGATGATTACTGCCATGCGGTCGTCGGCACCGGCATAGATTGTAAGCGTCTCGTCCTCTTGCGGAATGAACACGCCTTCGTAAAGCGCGGAGAAATCAGTGAGGTTTACGCCCGGGGCAAATACCGTAGCACCGCCGTTTGAAAGGCTTATAGGGTCGGACAATACTTGTGTGGCAACAGGCTCGCCTTCCATTTTCGTATTGTTCCAATATGTGGCTCGCATACCTTTCTTTCCGTCGGGAGTGGCAATGAGACTGTAACGACTCTGCTTTACTTCGCCACGTGTAAGTCCGCAGCCTTCCACATACTTGATTGCCTTTCCTGCCTTATCTTCAATGCCTTGCAGAATTGTTACGGTGTGAGTTGGGAAGCCGTTGTAGTTGCCCCACATCATTACGGAGTCGTTGGCATTAGGTCCCATCACCACAATCTTATCGCTCTTCTTCAATGGCAGCACGTTGTTTTTGTTTTGCAACAGCACAGTGCCTTGGCGTGCCATGTCGAGAGCCATCTGCTTGTGCTCCTTGCTTGCTACAACCGATTCTGGTATTTTTGTCCATTCCACGAGTTCATCGGGGTCGAAGTCGCCAAGTTCAAAACGACCAATGAGCAGTCGTCTTACGCTTCTGTCAATGTCCTCTTCCTTAATTTCGCCACGCTTTATGGCTGTAGGCAGGTCTTTATAGTTGCTTCCGCACTCTACGTCAGTACCACTCAACACAGCCTTTGCCGATGCATCAGCCGCATCTCTTGAAACACCGTGACGGCCTTCCACCCAAAAATCGCTCACAGCACCGCAGTCACTCACTACCAAGTGCTTGAATCCCCATTCATCACGCAGTATCTGGTTGAGCAGACGGTTGTTGCCGCAACAAGGCTCATCGTCCAAACGTTGGTATGCACACATTACCTCGCGCACGTTGCCCTGCTGCACGAGTGCCTTGAATGCCGGCATATACGTTTCCCACAAGTCGCGTGGCGCAAGGGTGTTGATGTTGAACTCGTGTCGATTCCATTCCGGTCCTGAATGCACGGCAAAATGTTTGGCACAGGCATACAGCTTGCGATATTTCGTTGTTTCCGGTCCTTGCAATCCTCTCACAACGGCAAGTCCCATCTTACTTGTAAGATATGGGTCTTCACCGTATGTCTCCTGTCCTCGTCCCCAGCGTGGGTCGCGGAATATGTTTATGTTGGGTGTCCAGAACGAAAGACTCTGATACCTGTTTATTTTGCCGCTTCTCTTGGCAATGGTGTTCTTGGCGCGTGCCTCGTCGCTCACTGCAGTAAAGACCTTTTCGAGCAGTGCGTCGTTCCACGATGCTGCCATTCCCATAGTTATTGGGTATACCGTGGCAAAACCATTGCGTCCAAGTCCGTGCAGCGCCTCGTTCCACCATTGAAACTGTGGTATGCCCAGCCGCTCTATTGCAGGCGAACTGTCCATCATTAGTTTTACCTTTTCGTCGAGCGTAAGTCTTTTCAGCAGGTCGTCAGCACGTTGCTCAAACGACAGTTCGGGATTTTGGTATGGCAACATCTGCGCCGATACGCCGATTGTTCCCATTGCCATCAGGACGGAGATGATAATCTTCTTGTTCATAGGTCGTTATTTAATTTTTTTAGGTTTTCTAAAAAGCCTTGCCCGTGAATGTTTCGCCGTTTATCTTAACATTCTTCACATATTCGATTACGTCGGGTTTGGAGCAGTTGTCCACATAGAAATTGTCTATAACAACGTTCTCGAACGGACTTTCGGGCAATCCCTTGATGTAAAGTCCGTAGTTGCAGCCGAGGCACGCCACATTCTTTATATATATGTTCTTGAATATTGGTGTGGTCTCGTCAACGGCAGGAACGGGTGCGTTTGCGTCTTCCTTCACGAAATAATACAAATCCATAGTCAGCGCATTGCCTGTGATATTCAGCATCTGTATGTCCTCCACGTAGATGTCTTCCACCACGCCGCCACGACCGCGAGTGCTTTTAAAGCGCAGACCTGCGTCGGTGCCGTCAAAAGTGCAGTTTTTCACCCACACATTGCGTACGCCACCCGACATTTCACTACCAATAACGAATCCACCGTGTCCGTGCATCACTTGGCAGTCGCGCACAATAACATTCTGCGTTGGCAGCCCTCTGTCACGCCCAGCCTTGTCCTTACCGCTTTTCATACAAATGCCGTCGTCGCCGGCATCAAACATACAGTCCTTTATTATCACCCTGTTGCACGACTCCACGTCGAGTGCGTCGCCGTTTTGTCCATATTCGGGATTCATCACCTTCACGTTGTCTATCGTAAGGTCGTTGCACATCACAGGGTGCAGACACCAAGCAGCAGAATTCTTGAATGTGCAGCCTTCGAGCAGAACGCGGTTGCAACTCTCAAACTTGAGTAGATTGGGACGCATCACCTCACGCTTGTCATCAGGAATCCACGTGTTTCCATTGCTTGTAAGGCTTCCGCCTTGCGCCGTAATGCGTTTCCACACCGAGGTGTTTGCCTTGTCCTTCTTCAATGGTCGCCACGCCTCGCCTTGTCCGTCGAATATGCCATAGCCCGTTATCGCTATGTTTTCGGCGTTTTTTGCATTTATAGGTGAGAGGCTTTTCCTTGCCGGAATGCCCTCGTATGTGGTTTCTACTATGGGGTACTGGCTCATGTCTGTGGTGAAAGCCACGATTGCGCCCTTTTCGAGATGCAACTCAACGTTGCTCTGCAATGTTATTGCACCAGTGAGCCACAGTCCCGAAGGTATTATAACACGACCGCCGCCTCGTTTGCTCACTGTCTCTATCGCTTTGTTTATCGCTTCCGTGCATAACACCTTTCCGCCTTTCACAGCCCCCGTTTCCACTATTGACAGGTTGTAATTGAGGAATGATGTAGCCTTTACTTTGTCAATATTGAATGGCACACCGTCATAAACATCGGCTTGTGCGCTTGTAGTGCAGCCCAATGTGAGCAGCACTACAAGCATATTCCTCATTATATTCTTCATAGTCATTTATTTTATTACAACCTTCTTGCCGTTGCTGATATAAATGCCCCTTGTCGGGTTTTGTATCTCAATGCCTTGCAAGTTGTATATTTTGTTGTTGGTTTGTTCCTTATTTGTTGTAGTAACGGTTTTTATTCCTGTGCTGCCGTCAGTATTTATGATATATCCACGTGCCTCACCACCTTCGTTTTGTTTTGTTGTAATATCCTCAACAAGACTGTTGATATAATGTTCAAGATTTGTATATCCGTCTTCACAAATGGCTTTACCGTCGTTTGCATCGTTGGGGTTTAAATTGTTTTTCAATTCCCAATCATCAGGAATACCATCTCCGTCGCTGTCAGTCAAAGCATCTTCGCTTACCAATTCGGGCCAACCGCCACATTCATCTTGACTGTCTATCAGACCGCTTTTGCTTTGCCCGTATGTAATCTTGCCATTGCGGGCATCATCGCACATAGTCTGGTCATGGGCATCACGGCTTTTGCATGCTCCTGCATATTGCAAAACACGCTCAAACGCATCGTTTACAGAATGTGTGGTAGTACATACAAAATCAATAGGCGCACTCAACTTTATGGCATCATCTCCAGGATATGTGCCGTCGTTGTTTTTAGCATCAGTGCCGCTTTTGGCAATTTGATCGGAAACACCATACTTGAAATTGTCGTTGTTCATATTGGTTGCGCTTGGGTCGGGATTATAATTGCCTTCTACATAGAGTCGTCCCCAAGTATGCAACATCTTCTTCCAGTCGTTCCAACTGATAGCAACACTTGTTCCATTCACATTTATGGTGTTATTGTCCATATTTATCTCATACTTTGTTCCTCCGATTGTCACATAGTTTGTCTTTCCATGGTCGGAAGAGCCGCTTATATTGTCTTGGTCATAGTTTGTACCAGCCACTTTGTTGTATGCAGTGGCAATCTTACCTTTATCCAAACAATAGTCAACAGTCCTGATGCTTGGTGCAGCCAAGCGATATCTCTTTGATCCTTCTTTTGTGGCTGCTCCTGGCTTGTAGTAGTTGTTTACTACGTTTACGTTCATTCCTTCGCCACCATAGCACCCTTCGCCACCATAATTATATATCACGTTGTTGCGATAGTCCATGCGTTCATCGGTTTGTGTGCCTGGGCGAGGACCGAAACGAGGTGTACGGCTTCCGTGGTGTGCAACAAGGTTGTGGTGATAACTTGCACCCTTGCCGCCCCAGTTGCCGCCATAGCCGTGAGTGCCTTTTGAGTGTCCGGATTTTACAAGACTCTGCGCAACAAGACACCATTGCACGGTAGTATTCTCGCTTCCATATACAGAAAGGCATTCATCAATACTCCAACTAACGGAACAATGGTCAATCATAACATCTTTTGTGTCATATCCGCCAAGTCCGTCACCTTCATGATGTGCAACCTGTTTATTGCCGAGCCTGAAACGCATATATCGTATTATTATGTTTTGCGTGGCTATTACGAAAGGATAGTCAGCAATGCAGATTCCGTCGCCAGGAGCAGTCTGTCCTGCAATCGTTACATTTGGATTTCTTATTTTCAACTCCGATTTCAGGTATATCGTACCCGACACATCAAATACAATAGTGCGTGCTCCGCTTTTATTGCACGCCCAGCGGAAAGAGCCTTCATTGTTGTCGTCGTCGAGCCTTGTAACGTGATATACCGCTCCGCCGCGTCCACCGGTTACATAGCGTCCGAAACCTTCTGCTCCAGGAAAGGCAGGAGTCTTTTCCTTTACATCCTGTGCCTGAGTTGGCAATGTCATCATTGCTGTGAGCAATGTCATTGCTCCATACATAAAGAGATTTTTCATTCTCATAGTAGTTTGTTTTTATTAGTTAATAATTAATTTATTGTTCTATCATTTCAAGAAACTCATCTTCATTCACGATACGTATGCCGAGCTTCTCGGCTTTTTGCAGTTTCGATGGCCCCATATTGTCGCCGGCGAGTATGAACGATGTCTTGCCACTGATGCTGCCCACGTTCTTGCCGCCGTTCTGCTCTATCATTTCCTTGTATTCATCGCGGCTGTGGTGGTGGAACACTCCGCTTATCACTATCGAAAGACCTTTCAGTTTGTCGGTTGCCGCTGCAAGCTGTTCTTGGCTCAGCTGCATCTGCAGTCCTTGCCAGCGTAGACGCTCAATTATGTCTTGGTTTGTGGGATTGTTGAAATATGTTATCACGCTGCGTGCCATTACTTCTCCGATACCGTTTATCTGCGTCAGTTCGTCAAGTGTGGCACGTTCGAGCGCGTCCATCGACTTGAAGTGTCGGGCAAGAATCCTTGCCGATGTCTCTCCCACGAATCGTATGCCGAGGGCAAACACCACTCTCTCAAAGGGCACGTTGCGGCTGTTGGCTATGCCCTGCACAATCTTTTGTGCAGACTTTGTGCGGCTGCCGTCGCCGTTTATCTGCTGCACCTGTATGTCGTAGAGGTCGGCAACGTTCCTTACTAATCCTATGCGGTAGTACTCGTCTATTGTCTCCGGTCCGAGACTGTCGATGTTCATTGCCTTTCGTGATATGAAATGCTCTATGCGACCCTTTATCTGGGGTGCGCAGGTGGCGTCGTTAGGGCAGTAGTGTGCCGCCTCACCCTCATATCTCACGAGGGGAGTGCCGCATTCGGGACAACGCTCAATGAACTTTATGGGCTGCGTGCCGGGTATGCGTGCATCCTCGTCAACACCCACAATCTTGGGTATTATCTCGCCGCCCTTTTCCACAAACACGTAGTCGCCTTCGTGCAGGTTGAACGAACGAATAAAATCCTCGTTGTTCAGTGTGGCACGCTTCACGGTAGTGCCTGCAAGTTGCACCGGCTCCATATTTGCCACAGGCGTTATTGCCCCCGTGCGTCCCACTTGGTATGTCACTTCCAACAGTTTTGTGCGCTGGCGTTCCGCCTTGAACTTATAAGCAATAGCCCAGCGCGGACTCTTTGACGTGTAGCCCAATGAACGCTGTTGGCGCAGCGAGTTCACTTTCAGCACTATGCCGTCGGTTGCCACAGGCAGATTCTTGCGTTCCTCGTCCCAGTATTTTATGAAGTCATACACCTCTTGCAGTGTCTTTGCCTTGCGCGTACCGTCGAAAATCTTGAATCCCCATTCGTGGGCTTTCATCAAGTTCTCATAGTGTCCTTCCTGCGGAATGTCCTCGCCAAGCAGATAATATAGGTATGCATCGAGTTGGCGGCTTGCCACCATTTCAGAGTTCTGACTCTTCAGCGTGCCGCTTGCCGCGTTGCGTGGATTGGCAAACAACGGTTCTTCGGCAGCCTCGCGCTCTGCGTTTAGTCGTTCAAACACATGCCATGGCATCAGTATCTCGCCGCGAATTTCAAACTCCTTTGGATAGTCGCCCTGTTGCAGCACGAGCGGTATACTCTTTATCGTCCTCACATTTGCAGTGACATCGTCGCCGTGAACTCCATCGCCACGTGTAACGGCCCTTGTCAGTTTTCCATCCTCATAAATAAGACTTATTGATAGTCCGTCATATTTCATTTCGCAGCATATCTCGAAGTCCTCGCCTTCAAGTCCTCGCTTCACTTGTGCGTACCATTCCGCCACGTCTTCCTCGCTGTATGTGTTGGCGAGCGACAGCATAGGGTAGCGGTGTTTCACCTGTTGAAACTCACTGTTTAGGTCGCTGCCCACTCGCTGTGTGGGCGAGTTTGCGTCGTACATCTCCGGGTGTCGTGCCTCTAATTCCTGCAATTCCTTCATCAACGTGTCAAATTCGCAGTCGTCAATTTGGGGCGCGTTCAACACGTAGTAATTATAGTTGTGCCTGTGCAGTTCTTTTCTAAGTTGTTCTATTCGGTCGGTTTCAGTCATTTCTAATCTCTAACAACATATTTTGTTGCAAAGATATAAAAAAATATTGAAACTAAAAACAAAATAGAAGGAAAGTTAATATACATGACAAAAGTATGTTGTTACAGTCCCCATAATTATCTAAAAAAGATTTCTTTCAGGATATTACCTATCCAAGGATCTTTCATCTTTTCCTTGAATGAATCATATTTGAAATTGAAAACATCTTTGTTGTATGGTCTATTCAAATTCTTACGAATGCTATCCTGATGGAACATAATCGATTGATATGGTGTAGTATCAATAATTTTATCTCCAACTACTAAAAAGTCGAATTGTTGTCTTTTTACGGGTTTATCTTGAGTTGTTGTACTTATGGCTAAAGAATCCATAGCTATATTTACAGCTAATGTATCACCTGTGCTAACTTTTTTGATTGTTGTCTGGGATAATAAAGAAGAGGTGTTTAAAACAACAATTAGTGTAATTAGTATTTTTATTAAATTGTTCATAAGTACTTTTCCCATTTTTGTTTTGCTGCAAAGGTAAGTATTTTTTTGATAAATACAAATAATCTTTGAAAAAGTGTATAAATATTTCGTGGTTTCAATAATATATTTCTCTTTAACTAGCCTTTTGTTTGGAGATTTTTTCTTATTTTTGCATTGAAATTAAAAGAATAGATTGAATGTTGAATTTAAGGAAACGCATTTCGGGCGCGTTCAACACGTAGTAATTATAGTTGTGCTTGTGCAGTTCTTTTCTAAGTTGTTCTATTCGGTCGGTTTCAGTCATTTCTAATCTCTAACAACATACTTATTTCGTTGCAAAGTTACAAAAAAATTTTGAAACAACAAAATCACTGCTGTTAAGTTTTTTATGATACTGCTATGCAAAGACTGATTTTGCAACATTGTAACATTGCAACATTGTAACATTAAGGAATTTCCATTTAGTCAAGGTTGAAAATTGAAAGGAAAATGAGGGTAATTGCTTATGGATTTATAGTATATTAATTTTATTATAATATATA
>JAFLSE010000048.1 GCA_022511075.1 Prevotella sp. | reverse complement strand
ATCCTCCATCCTTATGGGAGCTGTGGGCTGCGGAGTCTCATACTTCTCCATTATTATCACGTCGCTCTTTTTCTTCTCGCTGCAACTTGCAAGCACCAGTGCGGCGCAGGCTATCGTTATTATGCTATTTATTTTCATTTTCGTTTTCCCCGTTATGTTTGGGCTGTTTGTAATTAAGTACAAAGGTATGAAAAAAAACGCAAAAAGCACCGCTTATTCATATTTTTTTTTTAATTTTGCACCATAATTTAGTATTTTTACGACAATGAAGCACACTTTACATATAGTATCTGCGATGCTTGTATTTGCGTTGTGTGCGTGCGGTGGAAAGTCGCAGGCAGATGCCCCTGCTGTCGTTATAGACACCATTCCGGCAATGGTGATGCAGATAAAAAAATGTTCGCGACTGTATACCGCCGAGTACAACGTGCGCAAGATTGTGACCCACGACGATATTGTGCAGGTGAAGGGAAACATCCTGAACACCGACGTGAAGATAAAACTGCCATTGGGCGACCGCAAGATTGCCATTCCAATGACGGCAAAACTAAAGGCATACATAGACTTCTCGCAGTTTGGTGAGAAAAACATAGAGCGCGAGGGCGACAAGATAACAATAATATTGCCTGACCCGAAGGTAGCACTCACAAGCAGCAAGGTGGAGCACGACGGCATAAGGCAGTATGTGGCACTGACACGCACGCATTTCACTGATGCAGAGATGAGCCAATATGAAAACCAAGGGCGCAAGTCGATAATAGAGAGCATACCCAACTTGGGCATAATAGACATGGCAAGGGAAAATGCCGCCCGTGTGATAGTGCCGATGCTCGTGCAGATGGGATATGAAGAGGGTAACATCACCGTGGCGTTCCGCAAGGAGTACACCATTGGCGACCTTACACGAATTTTGGAGAAAGGAACATCGCTATGATAATGAACAAACTCAATAAGTTGTATGCCGTGCTGCTGCTTGTGGCGGTGATTGCCGTTGCTATAGCATTGTGGTGGATAGGCAGCGGACTGAAGAAAAGTTCGCTTGGCATATTCGTTGACGAAGGCATAGACGACACTCCGCTGCGTGTGGAGTCGATGAGAACCATAGGGCAGTGGGAATTTCTCGCAATATCCGACGAAGTGCTCATTGATACTGTGCGCAAAGGATTCTTTTCCGACGACAAGTTGGCACGCATATATTACGGCACGCTGCGTATAGGCGTGGATATGCAGAAACTTTCAGACAATGCCTTCACTCCGCAGGGCGACAGCGTGATAGTGCGCTTGCCGGCGATACAACTTCTCGACGATGACTTCATAGACGAGGCACGAACAAAGTCGTTCTTCGAAAGTGGAAAATGGAGTGCTGCTGACAGGGAAGACCTGTTGCATAGGGCTGCACGCACGATGCGCGACCGTGGCATGACTGAGGAGAACATAAAGGTGGCAGAAACAAACGCCGAGGCGCAGATGCAGCAAATGATGCGCCAATTAGGCTACGAGAAAGTGAGGGTAACTTTCTTTGAATAAAGCAAGAGGCAATGCGATGAAAAATCCAAGAACCATACATATATCCGACTACAACTATGACCTTGCCGACGAACGCATAGCGAAATTTCCGTTGGCGCAGCGCGACAGTTCAAAACTACTTGTCTACCGCCACGGAGAGGTGAGCCACACAACGTTTTGCAACCTTCCGCAGTATCTTCCGCAGGGGGCGTTGATGATATTCAACAACACCAAGGTTATACAGGCACGCATACATTTCCGCAAGTCTACGGGCGCATTGATAGAAGTGTTTTTGCTCGAACCAGCCCAGCCTGCCGACTATGAACAGGTGTTTCAGACCTTCAGCCATTGCTCGTGGCTGTGTCTTGTTGGCAATTTGAAGAAATGGAAGGAGGGAACGTTGGAGCGTACCTTCGATGTGAACGGCAAAGCCGTTACACTGAAAGCCGAGCGAGGAGAAGAACACCCTACAAGTCACAGAATAAATTTTGAATGGTATGCCGACGACGGAAGCAAGGTGTCGTTTGCGGAAATTCTCGATGTCGTGGGTGAACTTCCCATTCCGCCATATCTTAATCGCAAGACGGAGGAGAGCGACAAGTCGACTTACCAAACCGTATACTCTAAAATCAAGGGCAGTGTTGCTGCACCGACAGCAGGATTGCACTTCACATCGGCTGTGCTCGAAGCACTCGAAGCTCACGGCATAGACCGCGAGGAACTGACTTTGCACGTGGGTGCAGGCACATTCAAGCCCGTGAAGAGCGAGCAGATTGAGGGGCACGAGATGCACACCGAATATGTGGCGGTGAGTCGCGGCACGATAGAAAAACTCATAGCCCACGAGGGCAGTGCCATTGCCGTTGGCACCACGAGCGTGCGCACCCTTGAAAGTCTTTATTATATGGGACTGCGATTAAGCAAGAATCCAAACCTAACGGAAGACGAACTACACATAGACCAGTGGGAGCCTTACGAGGTGGAGGCTTCGTTGCCTGTGGTCGATTCGCTGCGTTGCATAGTCGACTATATGGAGCGCAATAACATCAGTACGCTTCACAGCAGCACGCAGATAATAATAGCCCCGGGCTACGAATACAAGATAGTGAAGATGCTCGTAACCAACTTTCACCAACCACAAAGCACGTTGCTGCTGCTCGTAAGTGCATTCGTTAACGGCGACTGGCGAAAGATTTACGACTATGCTCTCGCCAACGATTTCCGCTTCTTGAGTTACGGCGACAGTTCACTGCTAATTCCATAAATATAAAGCACGCTATGGACGACAGTTACAAGACCATAACAAGCAGGGTGGGAGAGGGCTACTACACCGAGAAGCGCAGTAAGTTCTATGCCTTTGCCCACCACGTAGAGACGACAGACGAGGTTAAGGACATTGTGGCGCAGTATCGCAAGAAATACTACGACGCGCGTCACGTTTGCTACGCATATATGCTTGGGGCGGAGCGCACAGAGTTTCGTGCCAACGACGACGGCGAGCCGAGCAGCACCGCAGGCAAACCCATATTAGGACAAATAAACAGCAACGAACTCACCGATATTCTCATTGTCGTGATTCGCTACTATGGCGGCGTTAACTTAGGCACGAGCGGACTTATCGTAGCCTATCGTGAAGCGGCGAGTGATGCCATTGCCAACAGCGATGTTGAAGAAAAACTTGTGGAGGAGATTGTCGTATACGATTTCCCATACGTGATGATGAACGACGTGATGAAAGTTGTAAAAGACATGCAGCCGCGCATCATCGGACAGGACTACGACAACACTTGCCGTATAACCCTATCCATACGAAAAAGTTTGGCTCAACAGTTTCGTGACCGTCTTGCCAAACTTGCATTTTCAGAATAGTTCTTCACTTTTTTACTCTTCCGTCTTCTTGCGGCGTGTAGTGCTGCGCTTGCGAGTCTTCTTCTCCTCGCCTGTCTTTGCGTCAATCTTAACACCTGCAAGTTCCGGGTCGATGATAATGCGTCCGCAATATTCGCAAACGATAATCTTCTTGTGCATCTTCACGTCAAGTTGGCGCTGTGGCGGTATCTTGTTGAAGCAACCACCGCACGCGTCGCGCTGCACATATACGATACCCAGTCCGTTGCGCACGCTCTTGCGAATGCGCTTGAATGATTGCAACAGGCGCAGTTCAATCTTGCCTTCAAGATCCTTTGCCTTTGCCTTCAGTTCCTCTTCCTCTGCACGGGTCTCTTCCATAATCTCGTCCAATTCGTTCTTCTTCAAGTCAAGGTCAGCCTTGCGCTCTTCAAGTGCCTTGCGACTGTTTTCAAGTTCCACCGACTTGTCGTTTATGCGTGCCTGTGCTTCTTTGATTTTCTTCTCGCACAATTCAATTTCGAGGCTCTGGAATTCAATTTCCTTTGTCAGCGTGTCATACTCGCGGTTGTTCTTCACCTCGTTGAGTTGTGTCTTGTAGCGCTCAAGGCTTACGTTAGCCTCTGCTATCTCTCCGCGCTTCATGGTCACGGCTGTCTGATACTCGTTAACCTCGCGTTCAATATTCGTGATGCGCGTCTCAAGTCCTGCTATCTCATCCTCAAGGTCTTCAACCTCAAGAGGCAGTTCGCCTCTCAATTCTCTTTTCTCGTCGATGGCGGAGAGGGTGCTTTGCAGTTGGTAAAGTGTCTTCAACTTGTCCTCTACGGGCATCTCTGCTGGGTCTTTCTTTGCCATTTTCTTTCAGTTTTTTATGTTGTTCTTTTATTGTTTTATCCTCACTATTGCTGATTTACATACACGTTATAGGATTTGTAACGTGCTCTGCCACAAATGTTTTCACTCCCGGACACTCTCGGTTTATCACCTCCTGCAATATCTCGCTCGTGTATTGTTCGCTTTCGTAGTGTCCAATCACGCATATCTGTATTTCCTGCTCGTGTGCGAAGTATACATGATAGTGCATCTCGCCCGTTATGAATGCGTCTGCGCCTTGCCTTATGGCATCATCTATCATAAAGTCGCCTGCTCCGCCGCATATTGCCACTCGCTTTATGGGGCGCTGTAGCAGTTCGTTTGTCATGGCGCAGCGTGCACCGAATGTAGCCTTTACCTTTTCTATAAAGTCACCGGCAGTCATTGGCGTGTCAAACTCTCCGATAGTGCCGCTGCCGCACTCCGTGCCTTCCACCATTCTCGGATTGAGGAACGCAACGTTTTGCAGCCCAAGTTTCTTGGCAATCCTATAGTTCACTCCGCCTTTTGCGTTGTCCAAGTTGGTGTGCATCGACACTATGGTAATATCGTTCTTTATCGCCTTTGCCACACACCGCGCAACGTAGTTGTCGCTGCTGATGCGTTTCAGTCCTTTGAACAGCAACGGGTGGTGCGACACAATCATGTTGCAACCCTTTGCCATAGCCTCGTCGATAATTCTCTCGTCTACATCAAGACACAATAATGCCCCTGATACTTCCTCCGCCTCTGTCAATCCAATCTGCAAGCCGGCATTATCCCATCCTTCCTGCAGCGGCAGTGGCGCGAATTGTTCAAGGGCGCTGATAACTTCCTTTATTTTCACGCTTGTATGTATGAAATTGCGCTGCAAAGTTACAACATTTTTGTGAGATTCCGTATTGGCAGCAGAATTATTTTAACACAAATTATAGATATCACAGTTTTATTTCTTCTTCGCTTTCGGTGCAGGCAGGGCTTTGCATGTTTCGCTGACAAGGGCTGACAAATAATCGCGGTCGTCCACGTCTGCGATATAAAAGTAGTCTTTTGCACCCTCGTATGGTGGGCGCATGTCTATTGTTCTCAACATTGCCCGTCCTGCTTCCGTCGGCTTCACATAGAAGCAGTCATCGCAGATAAGTCCGAATATTTTGCCGTCGCAATAGATGGCATATTCGCCAAACATTTTCTTGGTGACTATTTCCCCAGCTTCGCTGCACTGGTCTGCTATGTATTGCACAAAATCAGTATTACTTGCCATAGTGTTCTATCTGTTTTTGATTTTATAGTGCAAAATTACAAAAAAAACACATAATAAGCAAAAAAAATGAGTGTTTCAAGAAAAACAGCTAACCAATTCTAATTTCATACAAATCATTTCCGATTTCATTCATCCGCTACAAGATGAAGGCATCAATGGATTCCGACCTGTTGACAAGAAGTTTGATACTATGAAAACCAAGAAAAAAGATGAAAAGAAGCAAGATATAATGTTTGATTCTCTGAAAATTGCATATATTAGCAAAATGATAGACGAGTCGCCCAATACGAAATTTATCTTCGTAGTATCTCCGATATTGTACGGCATGGATTCGGAACAGCTTCAGCCTGTCATGGATATGTGCAAGCGCAAAAACATACCGTTTATTGATTTCTCAAACAATCCAAAATATGTGCATAATAACAAATATTTCTATGATGGCAGCCACATGAATGCCAACGGTGCAGATGAATTTACATGTGATTTGGTAAGACATATCCAAACGATTCAGAATGGCATTGAGTAATAAATGAACTTTTTGATGCATCAATATGTTATTCTTTCAATCCATAACTTACGTATAAACAAAGAATAAAAATGCATTACCCATCGCACCTATATGCGATGGGCATCGAGACTATATGCGTTGACAATCGAGACGGCAATCGTTGGGGCATAAAAGACAGGAAATGGTGGCGGATTTTTTCTAACAACACTGACAAAATGTCTGATTGTATGACAAAGTGTCTGATTATCAATACTTAACATTGGCTTGGCATTGCTTTTGTGATAATAAGGGTAGATGTGAAACGAATAAAAATGAATGGACTATGAAAAATATGAATCAACAAACAACGAACAATAATCATGAAAATCTCGACCGCTTTGCCATCAATCTTGTGGCGAAGGCGCAGGGCGGTAAACTCGACCCCGTGGTAGGGCGTGACGACGAGATACGCCGAGTGTTGCAGATATTGAGCCGTCGCACCAAGAACAACCCGATTCTGATAGGTGAGCCGGGCACGGGCAAGACAGCCATCGTGGAAGGACTTGCAGGACGAATCGTGCGTGGCGACGTGCCGGAAAACTTGAAGGACAAGCAACTCTATTCGCTCGACATGGGTGCGCTTGTGGCTGGCGCGAAATATAAGGGCGAGTTTGAAGAGCGATTGAAAGGCGTGATTAACGAAGTGGTGCAGAGCGAAGGTAGGATAGTACTCTTCATCGACGAAATCCACACGCTTGTAGGTGCAGGCGGCGGTGACGGTGCAATGGATGCCGCAAACATTCTGAAACCTGCGCTTGCCCGTGGCGAGTTGCGTGCCATCGGTGCAACGACCCTCAACGAATACCAGAAGTATTTCGAGAAGGACAAGGCACTTGAGCGCCGCTTCCAGACGGTGCTTGTGGAAGAGCCTGACGAACTGAGCGCAATATCCATACTGCGCGGACTGAAGGAGCGCTACGAAAACCACCACAAGGTGCGTATTCAGGACGATGCCTGCATTGCGGCGGTGCAGTTGTCGGAGCGATATATCAGCGACCGTTTCCTGCCCGACAAGGCGATTGACCTGATGGACGAGGCTGCTGCAAAACTGCGTATGGAACACGACTCGGTGCCCGAGGAACTCGACGAGATAAGCCGCAGACTGAAGCAATTGGAAATAGAGCGCGAGGCAATAAGGCGCGAGAACGACAAGCCGAAGATTGAGCAATTAGACAAGGACATTGCAGAGTTGAAGGCGCAGGAACGTGAATACCGTCAGAAGTGGGAGGGCGAGCGTGCTCTCATCAACAAGATTCAGTATGACAAACAACAGATAGAAAGTCTGAAATTCGAGGCAGAACGTGCCGAGCGCGAGGGCAACTACGGGCGAGTGGCAGAGATACGTTATGGCAAGTTGAAGGAAATGGAGAACGACATTGCCACCATACAGCAGCAACTGAAGAGTGCGCAGGGCACGGAGGCTCTTGTGCGCGAGGAAGTGACCGCCGACGACATTGCCGAGGTAGTGAGCCGCTGGACGGGAATACCCGTAACGAGAATGTTGCAGAGCGAACGCGAAAAACTTCTGCGACTTGAAGACGAACTTCATAACCGCGTTGTTGGACAGGACGAGGCAATACAGGCGGTGAGCGATGCCGTGAGACGTTCGCGTGCAGGACTGCAAGACCCCAAGCGACCGATAGCATCCTTCATCTTCCTCGGCACTACGGGCGTAGGAAAGACTGAACTTGCAAAGGCTTTGGCTGAATATCTCTTCAACGATGAGACGATGATGACGCGCATAGATATGAGTGAGTATCAGGAGAAATACAGCGTGAGCAGACTGATTGGAGCGCCTCCGGGATACGTGGGCTACGACGAGGGTGGACAACTCACCGAGGCAGTACGCCGCAAGCCTTACTCCGTTCTGCTCTTCGACGAGATAGAGAAGGCTCACCCCGACGTGTTCAACATTCTGCTGCAAGTGCTCGACGACGGGAGGCTCACCGACAACAAGGGGCGCACGGCTAACTTCAAGAATACCATCATCATAATGACGAGCAATCTCAGGCAAGAGCAACTTCGTGAGGTGATGCGACCGGAGTTCCTCAATCGCATCGACGAGACCATAACCTTCACTCCGCTCAACAAGCAGCAGATAGCCGACATCGTGCGTCTGCAAATGGACAAGGTGCGTTTCATGCTCTTGCCGCAGGGCATCGAACTTGCAATCACCTCAGCCGCCATAGAGCAACTTGCCACCGACGGCTACGACCCCGACTTTGGTGCGCGTCCGGTGAAGCGAGCCATACAATACCTTGTGCTCAACGAGTTGAGCCGCAAGATTCTCGCAGACGAGATAGACCGCACGCGTCCAATAACGATAGACGCAGAGCAAGGGCGGTTGGTGTTCAGAAACTGAAACGTGGTGGTGTGTGTATAGCACACCACCGCTTTTTTATGTTTCCGTTTTTTCTTTTTTTATTGGGAAATACCGTCCGTAGGTAAGCATTCGCCAAAGCCATTCGAGGACACCGAAACGGAAGTGGGAAAGCCATAGGCGGCTGGCAAATGTTTGGAAAATGAAAACGGCAAATGCTACGAGTACTATGTGGATAAGTCCGAACGACGTGCCGAAACCAAGTCCAATCCCATAGAATAAGAATATGCCAATGAGAGATTGCCCGATGTAGTTGGATAGCGCCATTCTGCCTGGAGCAGCAAGCATGCGAAAGAAGCCGTGTAGGGTGTTGTGTGTAAAAAGCAGGCAGATAAAAAAGATATATGTAAATGCAAGAGGAATGACGCTTACAGCATAGAGCAGCGAGTGGATTGTGCCGCCCCACGGATGGGAACCTACGGCACTACACGCATATAGAAAAGACGTAGGTGCACCGACGATGAAAGACAGGAAAAACAAAGTACATAGCGGCAATTCGAAAATACGTGTGTAAAGTTTGTTCTTGCCAATGACGTAGCCCACAATAAACAGTCCGAGCACCTTTGGAAGGCGATGCCCTTCAACAAACTCCCACATACGTTCCACTGCTCCTTGCACGAGGAATGCAAACATCTGTGGATAGGTGTTGGCATCGCGCAGCCAAATGGCAAAATTGTCTTCTGTTATACCTTTAGACGATGCCGTGCGCCACCATGCATCGTAAAGTGGTGCAGCAAAGTCCGTTCCGTAAAACTCTGTAAAGCCATCAAGAACAACAGGTACGAATATAAGCAAAGTCGCTATGCAAAGCAATGATTTGTTGGAAAAACGAACAAACAATGTAAGCAATAAGCCGCCTATTGCGTATAGCAGCAATATGTCGCCGCTCCAAATAAACATAAGATGAACGAAGCCTATGCATACAAGCACAATCATGCGTCGCAGGAACAATGATATGCCATGACGGTTTAATATCAATGAAAATCCAACTCCGAAAAGCAATGAAAATATTGTATAAAACTTGCCGTCAACGAGCAGATATTGCAAGAAGCGCACAATCTTGTCCGTCTCTGCCGTGGGCATTGTCGCTTGTTGTTCAGAGCTAAGGAATGTCCACAGTGCAAATTCGGGATAGTTGGCAAGGGCTATGCCCATAAGTGCAAATCCGCGCAATATGTCGAGTATCAGGTGGCGCTGGCGTTCGGTGGTTGGCCTCTTCGCCTCTTTATCGTTGGCAAAGTCCGTTTTTGTATATAATGTATCGTTGTCCTGCATTTTCGTATAACGGTTGTTTCTGCCTGCAAAATTAAGAAAACTTTCTCTGCATATTGTCATATCCCGGCATAAAAAATATTAAAATTTCATTCCATATTTTGCTCTATACTCAAATTAATGTAATTTTGTAATCAAAAACCATTAATTGAAACTATGGATATTGTTGAACGATTTTTAAACTACACAAAGTTTGACACGCAGTCGGCAGAGGACGGCGAAGGCGTGCCGAGTAGCAAAAAACAACTTGTTTTTGCAGAGTATCTAAAGAAAGAACTTGAGGACGAAGGACTCAGCGACGTGGAAATGGACGAAATGGGGTATATATATGCCACATTGAAGTCGAACACGCGCGACGAAGTTCCGACGATAGGCTTCATAAGCCACTACGACACAAGCCCTGACTGCAGTGGGGCAGACATAAAGGCAAGGATAGTGAAGAACTACGATGGCAGTGACATCGTATTGAGCGAGGGTATTGTTTCAAGCCCCAAGAAATTCCCTGAACTGCTAAACCATGTGGGCGAGGACCTGATTGTTACCGACGGCACGACACTGCTTGGTGCCGACGACAAAGCCGGCATAGCAGAGATAGTGCAGGCAATGTGTTATCTTCGCGACAATAAGGAGATAAAGCATGGTGACATTCGCATAGCCTTCAATCCCGATGAGGAGATTGGCAAAGGCGCACACAACTTTGATGTGGAGAAGTTCGGTTGCGAGTGGGCATACACCATGGACGGCGGCGATGTAGGCGAGTTGGAGTTTGAGAACTTCAATGCCGCAGGTGCGAAAATAAGGATAAAGGGTGTGAGCGTGCATCCCGGATATGCCAAGGACAAGATGGTGAATGCAAGCATATTGGCAACGGAGTTTGCCACGATGCTGCCAGCTGACGAGCGTCCTGAAACGACCGAAGGCTATCAGGGCTTCTATCACCTGACGGGTATGGAATCGAACACCGAGAGTGCCACGCTGAGCTACATAATACGCGACCACGACCGAGACAAGTTTGAGGAGCGTAAGGACTTCATTGAGGAATGTGCAAGGAAGATGTGCGAGAAATACGGCGAGGGCGTCGTGGTGGCTGACGTGAAAGACCAGTACTACAATATGAAGGAGAAGATTGACCCGCAGATGCATGTTATAGACGTGGTGCTCCATGCTATGCAGATGAGCGGCGTTGCACCCAAGGTGCAGCCGATACGCGGCGGCACTGACGGAGCACAGTTGTCATTCAAGGGACTGCCTTGTCCGAACATCTTTGCAGGCGGTGTGAACTTCCACGGACCTCACGAGTTTGTTTCCATACAGTCAATGGAAAAGGCAATGCAGGTGGTGGTCAACATCTGCAAGATTGTGGGAGAGTGGAACAAGTAGGAATGAAATAGAAAAACAATAAATTGAGATGAAAGACTTTATAAAAAATGTGTTTGCCACTATCGTAGGTATCGTAGTGCTTATGCTGATAGTGGGAATATTGGGTGTGATATCCATTGTGGGTATGGTGGCTTCGGAGTCTGCCACCACTTCGTTGAAGGACAACTCCGTGTTTGTCATTTCGCTCAACGGCTCTTTGGAGGAACGTGAACCTGCACTCGACCTGCTAAGTGCGATGACCGGCGGCGGCACTGACGGATTGGGACTCGATGCCCTTACGAAAGCCATTGCGAAAGCAAAGGAAAGTGATGAGATAAAGGGTATTTATATTGAGGCAGGGGCTTTCTCAGCAGACACGCCCGCTTCGGCAGAGGCACTGCGCAAGGCTTTGGCTGACTTCAAGAAGAGCGGCAAGTGGATTGTGGCTTACGGCGACAGTTACACGCAGATGACATATTATATATGTAGTGTTGCTGACAAGGTGTATATCAATCCGCAGGGCATGCTCGACTGGCACGGACTCGGCGGCACGCCATATTTCTTGAAGGACATGCTTGCAAAGTTCGGCGTGCGCTATCAGCTTGCGAAGGTGGGAAAATACAAGAGTGCCCCTGAGACGATGACAGCCGACGGTATGAGTGAGCCCAACCGCGAACAGACATTGGCATATATGAACGGACTATGGAAGCAGATGCTCGAAGACGTGTCGGCAAGTCGCAAGGTGAGCAAGGAACAACTCAATGCCTATGCCGACGGCATCGTGGCATTAGAGGGAACGGAGAAACTTGTAGCAATGAAACTTGTGGACAAGACCCTCTACACCAACGAAGTGAAGAAAGAGATAAAGAAACTTCTGAAACTTGACGACGACAAGTCGATAAACCAAGTGTCGCTGGCAGAAATGAAGAACCTGCCTGTGTCGAAGAAAGACAAGGAGGGCGAGGAGATTGCAATATACTATGCATACGGCGACATTGTCGACGATATTGCAGCAATGGCTTCGGGCGGACACAATATCGTGGGACGCGAGGTGTGCAAGGACCTCGATGCACTTGCCGCCGATGATGATGTGAAGGCTGTGGTGCTGCGTGTTAACTCTCCCGGCGGCAGCGCATACGCGTCGGAGCAGATATGGAACTCCGTGATGAACCTTAAGGCAAAGAAGCCCGTGGTGGTTTCGATGGGCGGCTATGCTGCATCGGGCGGCTACTACATAAGTTGCGCGGCAAACTATATCTATGCCGAGCCTATGACGATAACAGGCTCGATAGGCATTTTCGGAATGTTCCCCGATGTAAGCGGATTGCTCACAGATAAACTTGGAGTGAAGTTCGACGAGGTTAAGACCAACAAGCACGCAGAGTTCGGAACACTCTCACGTCCATTCACAGAAGAGGAACTTTCATATCTCAACGCATATATTGAGCGCGGCTACAACCTTTTCCGCAAGCGCGTTGCCGACGGCAGAAAGATGAGTGTTGAGGCTGTAGAGGAGATTGCGCAGGGTCGTGTCTGGGTGGCTTCAGACGCAAAGAAGATTAAACTTGTCGACGACTTCGGAGGAATAAACGAGGCACTTGCAAAGGCTGCGCAGTTGGCTAAACTCGACAAGTATCACGCCGCATCATATCCGAGAGAGCAGGAAACGATGGAGCAGCTTATGAAGATGCTCGACGGCGAGGGTGGCGACAACTACATTGACGAGCAGATGCGTCTGGCACTGGGCGAGTACTATGCTCCGTTTATGTACTTGAAGAACATCAACAAGCAGAGCGCGATACAGGCAAGAATGCCATACCAACTCATTATTAAGTAATATATATAATAATGTGAAATGGATGGCAACCACATAAGGATAAATCACTGGCTGCTGCCGCTGAGTTGGCTCTACGGCGCAGGGGTGCGCTTCAGAAACCTGCTCTTCGATGCAGGTGTGCTGCATAGCAGGGCATTTGCCGTGCCTGTTATATCGGTGGGCAACATCACCGTTGGCGGCACGGGGAAAACACCCCACGTGGAATATCTTGTGAGGTTGCTGAAAGACAGTTTCAAGACGACGGTGCTCAGTCGCGGCTACAAGCGCAAGAGCAAGGGCTATGTGCTGGCAGGTGATGATGCAACAGCACGCACCATTGGCGACGAGCCTTTCCAGATGCACAGCAAGTTCAAGGACATATATGTTGCAGTGGATAAGAAACGCTGTCGAGGCATAGAGCAGCTTTGCGCCGATAAGCCTGATGTGGATGTGATATTGCTCGACGATGCCTTCCAGCACAGGTATGTCCAACCTGGCATAAATATTCTGCTGATAGACTACAACAGGCACATTATGCACGACAAGCTGCTGCCGGCAGGACGTTTGCGCGAGCCGCACGGTGGAATGTCGCGTGCCAATATCGTGATAGTTACGAAGTGCCCCGACCACTTGCGTCCTATGGACTATAGGGTGATGGAGAGAGAAATGGATTTGTATCCGTATCAAAAACTGTTTTTCACAGGGATTGAATATGACAACCTTACTCCGCTGTTCGGAGGCAACGGTCGACCGCTGTCGTCGATAGGTAACGATGAAACCATATTGCTGCTCACGGGCATAGCCTCTCCACGGCAGATGCAGGACGACTTGCGGAAGCATTGCGGCAACATAGTACCTTTGGCGTTCCCCGACCACCACGCCTTCAGGCGTGCCGATGTGGAACGGATAAATGCGATGTTCGCAGAGATGTCGTCGCCAAAGATTATCGTTACAACCGAGAAAGACTCGATGCGCCTTTTGGCACTGGAAGGACTGAGCGACGAGGTGCGCCGCAGCATCTATACCCTGCCCATAAAGGTGAAGTTTATGCTTAATGCACAGGAAAAATTTAATGATTATATTATAAGTTATGTACGAAAAAATTCAAGAAACAGCATCTTGGCTAAAAGCCAGAATGACGACAAGTCCGACAACCGCAATAATACTGGGGACAGGACTCGGACAATTAGCTTCAGAAATAACAGACACCTATGAGTTTGACTACGGCACGATTCCCAACTTCCCTGTTTCAACGGTGGAGGGGCATTCGGGCAAGTTGATATTCGGAAAGCTCGGTGGCAAGGACATCATGGCTATGCAAGGCCGTTTCCACTACTACGAGGGTTATAACATGAAGGAGGTTACCTTCCCCATACGCGTTATGTACGAGTTGGGAATAAAGACACTCTTCGTGAGCAACGCATCGGGCGGAATGAATCCGGAGTTCAAGATTGGCGACCTCATGATTATCACCGACCACATCAACTTCTTCCCAGAGCATCCGTTGCGCGGAAAGAACTTCCCCACAGGTCCTCGCTTCCCTGATATGCACGAAACCTACGACTTGAAACTCATCGCCTTGGCAAAAGAGATAGCAAAGGAAAAGGAAATAAGGCTCGTTGAAGGTGTTTATCTTGGCGTGCAAGGTCCTACGTTCGAGACACCTGCCGAGTATAAGATGTATCATCGCATGGGTGGCGATGCTGTTGGCATGAGCACCGTGCCCGAGGTTATCGTGGCACACCACTGCGGCATAAAGACCTTTGGAATGAGCATCATTACCGACCTCGGACTTGAGGACACGCCTGTTGAGGTAAGCCACGAGGAGGTGCAGGAGGCTGCAAACCGCGCACAGCCGTTCATGACGGAGATAATGCGTGAAATGATTAGGAGAAGTTAAAATGGAAATATCCAAACTTGGCGAGTTCGGACTGATAGACCGACTCACAAAGGACTTGGGAAAGAAAAACGAATCTACAAGGTATGGCGTGGGCGACGACTGCGCCGTACTCTCCTTTCCCGACAGACAGGTGCTCATCACCACCGACATGCTGATGGAAGGCGTTCACTTCGACCTTACATATATAGACCTTGAACACCTTGGCTACAAGTCGGCAATGGTGAACATCAGCGACGTGTTTGCAATGAACGGCACGCCGCGACAGACAACCGTCAGTATGGCTCTTAGCAAGCGTTTCACGGTGGAGGACGTAGAGGCGTTTTATCGTGGACTGCGAGTGGCTTGCGACAAGTGGAACGTAGATATTGTGGGTGGCGACACAACCTCGTCGATGACGGGACTTGCCATAAGCATAACCTGCATAGGCGATGCCGCAGCCGATGAGATTGTGTATCGCAACGGGGCAAAGGAAACCGACCTTGTGTGCGTGAGCGGCGACCTCGGTGCGGCATACATGGGTCTGCAACTGTTGGAACGCGAGAAGGCTGTGTACTATATGCAGGTGGATGAGGCTCGCAAGAAGGGTGACAAGCGAATGCTTGAGGAACTGCGCAATTTCCAGCCCGACTTTGCCGGCAAGGAATATCTTTTGCAGCGCCAGCTCAACGCCGAGGCCCGCGGCGACATCATTGCCAAGCTACGGGAATACGGCATACGCCCCACGGCAATGATAGACATAAGCGACGGACTTTCGAGCGAACTGCTTCACATCTGCAAGCAAAGCAACGTGGGGTGCAGGATATTCGAGAAGAACCTGCCAATCGACTACCAGACGGCGGTGATGGCAGAGGAGATGAATATGAATGTTACCACCTGTGCGCTGAACGGCGGCGAGGACTATGAATTGCTCTTTACCGTGCCGATTGGCGACCACGAGAAGATACAGCAGATAGACGACGTGAAGCTGATAGGGCATATAACCCGTGCCGAACTCGGCGCAGTTCTCGTGAGCCGCGACGACCAAGAGTTCACTCTGAAGGCGCAGGGATGGAATCCGCTGGCAAAGTAGGGTGGCGGCGCGAGGATATTGCTTTTTGTATTGTTTTCGGAAAAAATGTTGCAGTTTTGAAAAAAAGTGCATAAAACATTTGGCTGGTTCAAGGAAAAGCAGTAACTTTGCACTCGCAAAAAGAAAAACGGAGGTGCCATAGCTCAGTTGGTAGAGCAAAGGACTGAAAATCCTTGTGTCCCCGGTTCGATTCCTGGTGGCACCACTCCTCCTTTCATTAGCCCTCTTGTCTTTGAGTTTTTCAAGCAAGAGGGTTTTCTTTGTTTAATATAAAACTACGATAACCAACAAAACAATGAAGACAGTCATAGGAATAGACGTGGGTATAAGCACCACAAAGATTGTAGGCTTTCGCGACGGCAAGATGCAGTCGAGCATACGTATCACAGCGGTAGACCCCATAACATCGTTGTATGGCGCGTTCGGAAAGTATCTCTACGACAACGGTCTGCAACTTTCCGACATTGAGCACGTGATGCTCACGGGCGTGGGGGCAGCATATATAAAGGATAAGATTTACGGACTGCCGACCACAAAGGTGGGCGAGTTTGATGCCAACGGACTGGGCGCGATGTATGAGACTGGGCTTGACCGTGCCATAATAGTGAGTATGGGCACGGGAACATCGTTTGTGAAATACGACAACGGCGCTGTGACCCACATCGGCGGCATAGGCATCGGCGGCGGCACGCTGCAAGGACTATCGCGCATCATACTCAACACGTCAGACATAAACGAAGTGTCGGAACTTGGCTACGAGGGCGACATCTCGAAGATAAACCTTCTCATTGGCGACATTTCGGCAGAGCCGCTGCCCGGACTGCCTATGGACGCAACGGCATCGTTGTTTGGCAACGCCGTCAATAGTCCCAAGCGCGAAGATGTGGCAAAGGGCATCGTGTGGCTCGTGGTGCAGTCGGCTTGCTCGGCTGCGGTGCTTGCCGGATTGAGCACCGACATACGCGACTATGTGATGATAGGCAATCTCACGCTGCTGCCTCTCTGCAATGAAATCTTCCCTATGGTTGAAAAACTCTACGGCGTGCGGTTTATTATTCCGCCACATTCAGAATTTGCCACTGCACTTGGCGCAGCATTGAGATACGATGAAATGAAACACTAAAAAACAAACATAAATGGAAGAATATATAGTATCTGCCCGAAAGTACCGCCCCTTGTCGTTCGACACGGTGGTGGGACAGCAGGCTCTTACGCAGACACTGAAGAACGCGGTGAAGAGCGGCAAACTCGCTCACGCCTATCTCTTCTGTGGTCCTCGCGGTGTGGGCAAGACCACTTGTGCGCGCATCTTCGCCAAGGCAATTAACTGCCAGTCGCCCACGGCAGACGGCGAGGCTTGCAACCAGTGTGAGAGCTGTCGTTCGTTCAACGAGCAGCGCTCGCTTAACATCTTTGAACTCGACGCTGCCAGCAACAACTCCGTGGAGCATATCAAGACCCTCATGGAGCAGACCCGCATACCTCCGCAACTTGGCAAATACAAGGCGTTTATCATCGACGAGGTGCACATGCTTTCAACCGCAGCCTTCAATGCATTCCTCAAGACACTCGAAGAGCCGCCGGCACACGTGATATTCATACTTGCCACCACGGAGAAGCACAAGATTCTGCCCACGATACTGTCGCGATGCCAGATATACGACTTCGACCGTATGACGGTGCAGGGCATTGTAGACCACCTGAAAGGCGTTGCCGAGAAGGAAGGTTTTACCTACGATGTCGAGGCTCTCAACATCATTGCCGAGAAAGCCGACGGCGGTATGCGCGATGCCTTGTCCATTTTCGACCAGTGCGCAAGTTTCTGCCAGGGCAACATAACATACCAAAAGGTTATCGAGGACCTGAACGTGCTCGACTCCGAAAACTACTTCAACATCATCGACCTCAGTCTTGAAAACAAGGTGAGTGACATAATGGTGCTGCTCAACGGCATTATAAACAACGGCTTCGACGCAGGACAACTCGTCTTGGGACTGGCAAAGCACGTACGCAACGTGCTTATGGCAAAGGACGAAAGCACTCTGCCACTGCTCGAAGTGAGCGAACGACAGTGTGAGCGCTACAAGGAGCAGGCAAAGAAAGCCGACACCAGATTTCTCTATCAGGCACTGCGCATTGCAAACCAGTGCGACATAAACTACAGGCAGAGCAACAACAAGCGCCTGCTCGTGGAACTGACATTGATAGAGATAGCGCAGATAACACAGGCAGACGATTCTGTTGGTGTGGGGCGTCGCCCCAGACGATTAAAATCCCTGTTCAAGAAACTTGTGCAGCGGCAGCAGCCCGAAGTGAAGAGGGCTCCGCAGGTGGCTCCGGCTGTTCCCGTTGTGCGTGAGGAGAAGAAGGAAGAGGAAGTTAAGGCTGCCGTGTCAGCATCGTCATATTCCGCAGAAAGCCGTCCGCGCCTCAAGGGCGGAGGTTTCTCGTGGGGTGCGCTGCGCACAGGTCCTTCCGCAAGTTCTACTCCCGTTATAGATGCCCCCAGTGCAGACAATACAAAGACGGAGACCGCCAATGCGGCAGATGCCCCTAAAGGCAATACGCCGCAGGTGGATAACGCTCAGTTTACGCAAGACGAACTTGAAATAATGTGGTTGTCAATGTGCAATCGCATGCCGCCGCAGTATAGTGCAATTTCCTTGCGTATGAAGAACATCATTCCCCGGCTGCTCGAAATGCCTAATATCGAGATATTGGCTGAAAATCAGATAATCCTCGACCAATTGCAGGCAATAAAAGGCAGCATTGTCAACACCCTTAGACGCGACCTTAAGAACGAGTCGATAGAAGTAATCCTTCGCCTTGCCGAGCAGCACGAGAAGGTGCGCATACTCTCTGACATTGAGGTGTTCGACCAGATGAACGAAAAAAATCCCGCAGTCGGCAGACTGCGGGAGGTATTCAATCTGGAGTTGGCATAAGTGTGCCAACACCGCCCCAATGTGTTTCTAATTATACCTACTCATTATATCAGCGGCATTCCGAGGCTCTTGCACTCCTTGCGCATTTCCTCTGGCCAGATGCTTGCCTGTATCTCACCGATGTGAGCCTTGTGAAGCATCACCATGCACAGGCGGCTCTGTCCGATACCACCGCCGATGGAAAGTGGCATCTGGTCGTTCAGCAGTCGCTTGTGGAAATATAGCTCTTTCTGATGTGACTTGCCTTCCAGTTCCAGTTGGCGCAGCAAAGCCTCCTTGTCAACCCTTATTCCCATTGACGAGAGTTCAAACGAACGCTCAAGCACAGGATACCATATCAGTATATCGCCGTTCAGTCCCTTGAATCCGTTTTCCGTAGGCGTTGTCCAGTCGTCATAGTCGGGTGCTCGTCCGTCGTGCTTCTTTCCGTCGGCAAGTTTGCCGCCAATACCTATCACGAACACTGCGCCATATTTCTTGCAAATCTCATCCTCGCGCTCCTTTGGAGTCTTGTCGGGATACATTTCCAGCAGTTCCTCACTATGAATAAAGTGTATTTTCTCCGGCAGGAAAGGCTTTATCTGCGGATATGTCTCGCAGGTAAGGTATTCCGTGCGGCGTATTGCAGC
>JAFLSE010000047.1 GCA_022511075.1 Prevotella sp. | reverse complement strand
GACTTTACGCTCGCATCCATGCGATACGTGTCGTATTCAAGGATAAAACCGCCGATGATATCGGGGTTAACCTCGGTCTCAAACTCCACAGTCCCATTAGTCTTACTCTCCACCATCTGGCGCATCTTCTGCTCTGTGGCAGGCGATACGCTCGTGGCGGTGGTGAGTCGTCCACGGATGATATTCTTCTCTTGGCGGTACAGCGTGACGTACGAATTGGCAATGAATTGCATGACACTCTCCCGGTCTTCCTTCAGCACAAGGGCTATAAACGCCTTTGTGAGGTCGGTAGGCTTTCCGCCAACGGCTGTCAGCAACAGAGCCTCCTTGGTGTTTTTCGGGAGCATCGGATTGTCTATCGTAAACCGCAGCTGTGACGCCTCGGCATAGCTCGTTGCGAGCTGCTGCATCTCGGCGTATACAGCATCTTCGATTTTCGCGTCGACGGCACTCTTAAGGAGTGCGCGAGCGTATCTTACCGATATTACTCCTATATCCATACGTCAAACCTTATTTGTCAACAGAAACATCATCCAGCATACGTTCAATCAAATCCATCTGCGCCTTGTCGTCCTTAAGGCTATGACGCAGCACCTTCTCGGCAATCTCCACACTAAGCGTGGCAACCTGCTTGCGGATATCGGCTATGGCATTCTTCTTTTCCTGCTCTATAGCGGCTTTTGCCTCGTCGAGCAATCGGGCACCTTCCTGCCTTGCCTTGTCCTGAGCCTTCTCCACAATTGCGTCGCGCGTCTCGGCAGCCTCCTTCAGTATCTGAGCCTGCTTCTCGCGTGCCTCCTGCAAGATGGATTCACCTTCCTTCTGGATATTGGCAAGCCTCTCGTTCGCCTCGTGCGCCTTGCGCAGAGACTCGTCGATAAAAGCCTTCCGCTCGTCAACCATTTTTATGATGACGGGAAAACCGTACTTCCACAGGATGAACAACACCACGAGGAAGACAACGGTCATCCAAAAGAAAAGACCAAAGTCAGGGGTTATTAATGACATACGCCGGAATGGGGATTATACGAACAATGCGAGAATTGAAATCACAAGTGCCAAGAAAGTAGCACCCTCAACAAGAGCGGCAGCCAAAATCATTGAAGACTGGAGACCACCCATTTTCTCTGGCTGGCGAGCCATTGCGTCCATTGCTGAACCACCGATACGACCGATGCCGATACCTGCACCGATAACTGCCAAACCACCACCTACAGTTGCACCAAGCTTTGCCAGTGCGTCTGCTGCTAATAATAATGAAATCATAATCTTAAATTTTTAATATTGTTATTTGTTAGTTTAATTCTTTCTCTGTTTTTATTTATTATGCATGATGCTCCTTTACGTGAGCCATTGAGATGAACACTGCCGAAAGCATTGTGAACACCATAGCCTGGATGTAGCACACAAGCACCTCGAGCAGCATCATGAAGATGCTCAGGAACACGCTCACCGGAGTCATTACCGCACCGAGTACGTTGCCCATCACGCCTCCCAATGCAAACATTATGAATATGATGCACGAGAGTGATATGGCTATCACGTGACCTGCCAGCATATTGGCGAAGAGACGAATCATCAGGGCTATCGGCTTTGTGAATATACCGAAGAACTCGATGAACGGCATCAACGGCACTGGAACTTTGAGCCACATAGGCACATCGCCCCAGAAAATCTCCTTCCAATAAGCCTTCGTACCCGTAACGTTCACGATGAGGAACGTGCAGAGGGCAAGGAACATTGTGCAAGTGATGTTGCCCGTAAGGTTGCCTCCTCCCGGTGGGAAAGGCATCACACCCATAAGGTTGCTTATGAAGATGAAGAAGAAGCAGGTAATGAGGTATGGCGCATACTTCGGGGCTTCCTCGCCCAACGAAGGCTTAATCATGTCGTTGTATACCGACATGACAAACATGTGCACCAGTCCTACGAAACCCTTTGGTGCAGGGTCGTCAACCTTGTGCTTCTTGCACCACCGTGCAGCAGTGAGAATGCACACTACCAATAGTATGGCATTGATGAAAAGTACCATGACGGTCTTGGTAATGGATATGTCGAAACAAACGGGCTGCAACTCGCCGCCGACACTCTCCACGATGCATCCTTTCTCGTCTTCCGCTCCCTTGATGTAGAATCCTTCAGGACCTTCGCGCAGCAACTCCGCGTTTGGCTCGTGCTCAAACTGCGATGAGCAGAACACATGGAAGCCGCTATGCTCTGAATAGAATATTATTGGCAGCGGGATAATAAGCGGATGACCACCAATGTCGGTGACATGCCACTGATAGGAATCCTGCACGTGACCAAACAATATCTCCTTCAGATTGACGCCTCCCTCCTCTTTCTCCGCCTCTTGTGAAAAGACGGGGAGCGAGCAACACAGCATCACCACAAACAGAAGTATTGGTTTTAGTTGTTTCATTTGTTACTGTTTTTACTTACTTTTGCAAAGAATATGGCATCGAAAACGAGCATCACGACGTAATAGACGATGAACACGGCTGCAAACCACTTTATGGACTCAAGGCTTCCCCTGTTTATGAAGCACCACACCAGCATTACCATTGCCGCCAGAATGAGGCGGAACGCCGAACTGGCAAGATACAACTTGGGAAGCGTCTCGGGAGAACGCCGCGCCACGGCTTTCCACGCCTGTCCGTATGAGATTGAGCATACAAGATGAAACACCGCCGACACTATCAATGCTCCTAAGAGAACATCCCTGCCCGTCACCTGCATTGTGACAAATCCCACAAGGGTGAGCGCACATAGAATCCAAAGCGACACCTTATTATATAATGAGGTAGTCTTGTCGATGTTCATCTTGCCGTCATCTTACCCGTTACTACTCCTTCACCTCGACGCAGAGCGAAACCACGTTTTTCTGCACCTCCACGAAACCTCCGAGAATATCTACGCGATGCTTCCCTTCCTTCGTGCCGTACTCCACAAAGCCCTTATCGAGCGTGGAGATTAGAGGTGCGTGGTCGTTGAGTATCTCAAACTGTCCCTGTGTACCAGGCACGAGAACGCTCTCGACCTCGCCTTCAAACTCTATCTTTTCGGGTGAAACTATCTTTAACTGCAACATATTTTCTTTTCTACGTTTTCAAGATTAACCTTGAGCAGCCTCAAGCAGTTTCTTTGCCTTCGCCTTGACATCCTCGATAGTACCAACGTTGAGGAATGCCTGCTCCGGCAGGTCGTCCACCTCGCCGTCGAGAATGGCGTTGAAGCCCTTGATTGTCTCCTCTATCGGCACCATCACGCCAGCCAAGCCAGTGAACTGCTCTGCCACCGTAAACGGCTGCGACAGGAAACGCTCCACGCGGCGTGCGCGGTTCACCGTCAGTTTGTCCTCGTCCGAAAGTTCGTCCATACCGAGGATGGCGATGATGTCCTGCAACTCCTTGTAGCGCTGCAATATCTCTTTCACGCGCTGTGCGCACTCATAGTGCTCCTTGCCCACAATCAGCGGGTCGAGTATTCGCGATGTAGATCCTAATGGGTCTACGGCAGGATAGATACCCAGACCGGCAATGCGGCGGTCGAGCACGGTTGTTGCATCGAGGTGGGTAAACGTTGTCGCTGGTGCAGGGTCGGTCAAGTCGTCGGCAGGCACGTAAACCGCCTGTACCGAAGTGATTGATCCTGTCTTTGTTGATGTGATGCGCTCCTGCATCGAACCCATCTCCGAAGCAAGCGTAGGCTGATAACCCACAGCTGAAGGCATACGGCCGAGAAGAGCCGACACCTCAGAACCAGCCTGAGTGAAACGGAAGATGTTGTCTATGAAGAAAAGGATATCGGCTGCACCACCGTCCTTTCCGCCACCGTCGCGGAAGCCCTCGGCAACGGTAAGACCAGACAAAGCCACTGAAGCACGTGCTCCTGGAGGCTCGTTCATCTGTCCGTATACAAGTGTTGCCTGGCTCTTCTTCAACTCCTCGGGGTCAACAAGGCTCAAGTCCCACTTGCCCTCTTCCATTGCCTCGCGGAACTTCTCACCATAGCGGATAACGCCCGACTCAATCATTTCCCTGATAAGGTCGTTACCCTCACGGGTGCGTTCTCCCACTCCGGCAAACACGGAGAATCCGTTGTGTCCCTTGGCAATGTTGTTGATAAGCTCCATGATGAGCACCGTCTTTCCCACACCGGCACCACCGAAGAGTCCGATTTTTCCACCCTTCATGTAAGGCTCGAGCAAGTCGATGACCTTGATACCCGTGGAAAGAATCTCCTTCTTCGTGGAAAGCTCCTCAAATTTTGGAGCCTCGCGGTGAATGGGATATGCCCCTTGCATATCAAGCGTTTTCATACCGTCGATAGGCTGACCTATTACGTTCAGCATTCGACCTTTAATCTGGTCGCCGGCAGGCATCACTATTGGTGAGCCCGTTGGAACGACCTCCAGACCACGATGCAATCCGTCGGTGTTGTCCATAGCCACGCAACGCACGGTGTCCTCTCCGATGTGCTGTTGCACCTCTACTATAAGGTCGCGTCCGTCGCCACGGTCAATGCGCAAGGCATCGTGAATTCTTGGCAGCACTTTCTCAGCCTCTTGACCTTCCGTATCGAAATAAACGTCGATAACAGGACCGATAATCTGTGAAATGTGTCCGGTAATTTGTGACATAAGATTTATAGTTTTTACGTTATTTTAAGTTTCGTTATTTGGTGTTTAATGGTCTTTCTGCCTGCAAAGATAACAAAATTATTTTAAAGTGAAAAACTTTTTTCTCTTTTTTTTCACATTTTTTTGAAAGCCTTGCTATATACTCAACTCATTCAGCACCTTCAGCAGCTTCATATCAAGCGGTTTGTCGGTGCGAATAGCCTCGCTGAATGGCACAAACACCACCTCGTTGTTGCGCACACCTATCATCACGTTGCGCTGTCCCTGCAATATAGCCTCTATCGCTCCTACGCCCGTGCGACTGGCAAGAATCCTGTCGCGTGCCGTGGGAGATCCGCCGCGCTGCAAATGTCCGAGAATGGAAACGCGCACATCGTATTCCGGAAATTCCTTCTTCACACGGTCGGCATAGTAGTATGCACCGCACTTCGGACTTTCCGACACAATCACTATACAACTCTTCTTCGACTTGCGAATGCCTCGCCCGAGAAACTCCTTCAACTGGTCGTCCTCAGTCAGAAATTCAGGTATTATGGCTGCCTCCGCACCACAGGCAATGGCAGAGTTCTGTGCCAGGAAGCCGGCATCGCGCCCCATCACCTCCACGAAGAAAATGCGCTGATGGCTCTGGGCAGTATCACGAATGCGGTCTACACACTCCATTATGGTGTTCATCGTAGTGTCGTAGCCAATGGTTGCATCTGTTCCGTAGAGGTCGTTGTCGATAGTACCCGGCAGTCCGATGCATGGAAAATCATAGTCGCGTGCAAAGTTGCGTGCTCCCGTCAGAGATCCGTTGCCACCGATTACTATAAGTGCGTCTATGGTTTCCCTCTGCAATGTCTCGTATGCCTTCTGCTGTCCTTCCTGCGTCATGAACTCCTGACTGCGTGCAGTCTTCAGGATAGTGCCTCCACGAGTGATTATGCCGCTCACATCCTCGGTAGTAAATTCCTTCACCTCGCCGTTGATAAGTCCCTCATAACCACGGTATATACCTTTTATATTAAAACCATTGCTTATACCGGCACGGGTAACGGCACGTATTGCGGCATTCATGCCTGGAGCATCGCCTCCCGAAGTCAAAATGCCTATAGTCTTTATTTTTGCCATAATATATTATTTTGTTACATAAAGTTCCAAAGCAAGTATCACGAGACCGGTAATCCAACCAGCCATAATCTTCAGCGAACAGTGGCGCAGATACCATCCCACCGACATGCGTTCCATCTTCATCAGTGCCACGCCGCTGGTGCTGGCAAAACAAGTGATGCATCCGCCAACAGCCGTGGTGAAAGCCGTTATCTTCCAGAAAGCACCGTTGCACACAAAATTGGAAACGTATTCCGCATCCGACGCACCGTCAAGCATCAATGCATCGGCAACTGGATAGAGTGAGATGTTTGTCATGGCTATGGTGAACGTGTCAATGAATCCACTCATCAAGCCTGTCATCACACCCACAATCCACACGTTGTGTATGCCGTCGTCAATCAGATGCGCAACATCGTCGAAGAAACCCACCTCGCTTACAACTCCCATTGCCAACATCACTCCCATCACGAAAAGCATCAACTGAATACTGCCATATTGCAGCACCCTCGGCATACGGCGTTGCATCATCTGCTCCGAGTTCATCAGTTTGCGGTTGAACACCTCGTTGACAATCCACAGCACCGACAGCACACACAGCGCACCGAGGAACGGACTCAACTTCGTTATATTATGGAATGTTGGTATAAACCACAATCCGCCAATGCCCACGAGGAACATCACGAGTCGCTGCCAACGGTTGAGGTTTGTGTCGTCGCCGCGATATGGACTTGTAGCCCACTCCACGTCGAGCCTTTCAGGCAACGACCTGCTAATGAGCAGAGTAGGCACGACCCATGCAACGATTGCTGGAAGCGCAAGGTATGCGGAGAAGTGGGTGGCAGTGATAGCCCCGTTGCCCCAAAGAGCCACGCAGGCAGGGTCGCCTATCACGGTCATACATCCGCCGGCATTTGCCGCCAACACTATCACCGTGCCTATCATCATTCGCTGGTAGCGACTCTTCACTATCCCGTGCATCGTAACAAGCATCATCGTGGTCGTGGTGAGATTGTCGAGATTGGCAGATATTATGAACGTGGCGAGAGATATCGTCCACAACAGGCGCTTGCTGTTACGGGTGCGAATCCACTCGGCAATAAAGTCGAAACATCCGTTGTTGTTCAGAATGTCTATTATCTGCATCGTAGCGAGAATGAACAAGACTATCGCCGCCGCTTCGCCGACATATTTCAGGAATACATTTTTATATATGAAATATTTGACGGCATCGCTCGTTGCCGGCGCACCACCCAGAAAATCCAAATATTCATGGGGATGCTCGCTCATCACGAAATCAGTGCCATAGCAAATGTAGCACACCCACCCTACCGTGCCAATAAACATCGCAATGGCAGCCTTGTTAACATTGGTAATATGAGATGTGGCTATCAGCAGATAGCCCAATATCAACATTATGACAATAATGAACGACATAAGTATATAATTTTACTGCAAAAATAACAAAAATAATTCATTTTTGCAAAGATTTGTCAATTATAAAGCCTAAAATTAACAATAATTTCATATCTTTGCAGGCAAAAGATAACTATAAAACATAATAAGAAATGACAGTTACACAGCAAAGGAATGAGAAATTGGCGGCAAAGATGATTAAGAATCTTGCGAAGCGACACATCGAGGCATACTACTGCGCAACAAGTGAAGAGGCAATAGCCAAGGCATTGGAACTAATGCCGGATGGCAGTATGATATCTTGGGGAGGATCTATGACAATACGTGATATGGGACTCGTAGACGCAATGCATAAATCGGGCAAATATACCTTACTCGACCGCGACCTTGCCACAACGCGCGAGGAAGCCGGCAAGATTTATATGCAGGCATTCTTTGCCGACTACTATTTAAGCAGCGCAAACGCAATAAGCGAGGACGGGGTGATTGTAAACATCGACGGCAATGGCAACCGAGTGGCTGCAATAACTTTCGGACCAAAGAATGTATTGTTTGTAATAGGAATGAACAAGGTGTGCCAAGACACCGACGTTGCACTGAAAAGGGCTCGCAGCACCGCCAGTCCCATCAACTGTATGAGATTTGACAAGAATACTCCCTGTCAAACAGACGGAACGTGCCACAACTGCAATTCTGCTGAAAGTATATGTAATTACATACATTTCCTGCGCAACTCTCCTGGCGGAAAGCATAAAGTGATTCTCGTCGGAGAAGACCTGGGGTATTAGTGTTTAGTTATTAGTGTTTAGTGTTCAGTTATTAGTGTTGAAAGTTCTGCATAGATGCGCTGTATGGGGAAACCCATTACATTGAAGTAACTGCCTTCTATACCAGTTACTCCGATATAGCCAATCCACTCCTGTATGCCATAGGCTCCTGCCTTGTCATACGGGAGATATTTTTTTATATAATATTCTATCTCGTCGTCACCAAGTTGCTTGAAGGTAACGTTTGTAATAGTGCTGAAACTGCGTTGTTGTTGTTTCGTGGAAAGACAACAGCCCGTTATAACTTGGTGAGTCTTTCCGCTCAACATTTTTAGCATGTACACAGCCTCATCAAAATCGTGAGGTTTGCCGAGTATAATACTCTTGCCGTCGCTGTCCTGCACCACTACAATTGTGTCGGCAGTAATAAGCAAGTCGTTGTCACTCATACTCTCCAAGTATGCGCTTGATTTCTTTTCGGCAATGTACTGAGCCACCTGCTCCGCAGGCAAAGTGTCGGGATATGTCTCGTCTATCCCTTCCAGCACCTTTTGGCTGAACTCTATGCCTAAGCCCTCCAACAACTGCTTTCGGCGAGGCGAGCCACTGGCAAGTATTATGTTATATTTATTTATATTGTCAAGCATTGTACTACTAAATTACCAACCAAAGGCTGTTGCCTCTTCGAGCCATTTGCCCTGCGACCTTATTACCTGTTCAAGAACATCGCGGGCACAGCCCTCGCCGCCGTTAAAGTTGCTTATGTATGTGCATACGTTGCGCACATCGGGAGCGGCATCTTTCGGACATACCGGACACCCTACCCTTCTCAATATGGCAACGTCGGGAATGTCATCGCCCACATATATTATTTCTTCATCTTTCAGGCGGTTGCGCCAGATATAGTCCTCATAGTCCTTTATCTTCAGCGACGATGCAAGGTAAATGTCCTTCACTCCCAAGTTCTCGTAGCGTGTACGAATATTCGGGGTCTTTGCACCCGTGATGATACACACCTTCAGTCCGAGTTTAACGGCAAGTTGTATGGCATATCCATCGCGAACGTTCACGGTGCGAATAGGCTCGCCGTTCTCCGACATTTGCACGGTCTGGCGGCTCAATACACCGTCAACATCGAACACCACTGCCTTTATCTTGTTCAAATCGTAGTTTATCATAGTTTACTATATAGGCGTTTGTCAAAACTTGTCAATATGTACATTCTCCCATTTCAGGTTGTCTTCGTTCTGCGGCTTGCGCTCATCGGCAGCATGCCCTACCGCAATAACGCAAAGGCAGTTCATATTTTCGGGAATGTCGAGAACTCCGCGTATCACATCGTCGGCAGCCATACCGTCGCCTGTACCTCTGCCACGCATCTGTATCCAGCATGTGCCCAATCCAAGTTCTTCTGCCTGATACTGCATGCTAATGGCTGCTATAGAGCCGTCTTCCACCCAACAATCGTTTTGCATAGGGTCGCCAAGCACAGCAATAGCCAATGGAGCACCCTTCAGGAATTGAGATCCAATATCCTTTGCATCAGCAAGTTTCTCGATATCAGCCTTGTTATCAACAAGCACAAAGTGCCAGGCACGCATACTCTTGCTCGTGGGCGACATAAGAGCCGCACGCATAATGAGTTTAATGTCTTCTGCACTTATCTCTTCGTCCGTGAATTTCCTGTGACTACGGCGTGTCTGAACAATATTCTTAAAATCAGTCATAATATCCTGTTGTTTATGTTAGTGATGCAAAATTAGCGATTTTTCGCCTTATGCCAAAACTTGGCACGTATATTTGTTATAATTTAACAATAAAATCGGCAAGAAATCGTTATTATGATAATAAAATGCAGAAAACAATGAGACACGTAATATTGTCTATATTCATATTACTTTGCGCAGTTGGCAATGCACAGACGGTAACGCTCACGGGAAAGGTTGTTGACGAGGAACGCAACCCTATAGAACTTGCAACGGTGAGTTGTGTGGAACAGGGAAAGGTGACAATGACCAACCTAAAGGGAGAGTTTACAATAACATTGCAATCGGCTGACTCTGTGGTCGTAAAGTTCTCAATGGTGGGCTACAATTCACGCAAACGAGTGTTGAGAAATCCCAAGGGAAAGATGAACATCGAGGTGTCGCTGCCCTCGATGGCAGCACTCGGCGAAGTGGTGGTGACGGAAAAGCGCAGACAGACAAGCGGCACGGAACAACTTGATGTGAAGGACATGAAGCAGACTCCGAGCAGCACGGGTAACGCCGTGGAGGATATGATACAGCAGCAGGCAGGCGTGTCGAGCCACAACGAACTATCATCACAATACAACGTGCGCGGCGGCTCATTCAACGAAAACTCCGTGTATATAAATAATGTGGAAATGTACCGTCCAATGCTCGTGAACAGCGGACAGCAGGAGGGATTGAGTGTTATAAACGCGGATATGGTGGAAAGCGTAGCTTTCTCTACCGGCGGTTTCGAGGCACGTTATGGTGACAAGATGTCGTCGGCTCTCGACATAAAATATAAACGTCCGACAAAAAACGAGGCAAACATCCAAGCATCGCTGTTGGGGGCAGGTGTCTATGCTGCCGTAGCAACAAAGCGCTTCACAATGAGTCACGGACTGCGCTACAAGACCAACCGCAGCCTTCTTGGTTCTCTTGATACGCAGGGTGAATACAAACCCAACTTCCTTGACTACCAGACATACATAACGTATCAGCCCAACGAACGGTGGCTTATCGACTTTATTGGCGACATAAGTGACAATCATTATAACTTCACGCCATCTACGCGCGAAACATCATTTGGCACGATGGAGAACGTAAAATCGTTCAAAGTATATTTTGACGGACAAGAAAAAGATGTTTTCCGCACCCTGTTCGGTACTCTTGGCATAGAACGTAAGTTTACTGAAAACACAAAGGCGAAACTGCTTTTCTCTGCATTCCACAGCAAAGAAAAGGAAACGTATGACATTACAGGACAATATTGGCTTGACGACACACAGACAAGCGAAAATCTCGGCGTTGGCACATATCTTGAACACGCACGCAACTATCTGACATCAAATATGCAGAGCCTTAAACTTATGGCAACGCACAAATGGGGACACCATCAAACCGAGGCTGGCGTAACATTCAAATGGGAAGACATAAAGGAGAACTCACGCGAGTATGAGATGCGCGACTCAAGCGGATACAATATCCCCCACTCTGCCGACCGTCTCGATATGATATATTCCCTAATATCTCGTAATTCATTGTCGAGCCATCGCATTGAAGGATATGTGCAAGATACCTACCGTTGGGCATCTGGCAAAGAAGGTGGCACTCACTACACACTTAACTACGGTGTGCGTATGAGTAATTGGAGTTATAACAAGGAAACGATTGTATCGCCACGCCTATCACTTGCAATCATTCCTGTATCGTGCCAAGACATGACGCTGCGCTTTGCCACAGGTCTCTATTATCAGACACCATTTTATAAAGAATTGCGTGACACGGTAACGAGCAATGGCAGGACAATAGTGGAACTAAACAAGAAAATAAAGAGTCAGCAGTCGCTACAATTTATGGCGGCAATGGACTATCGTTTCAAGATGAACGAACGCCCTTTCAAGTTTACCGCCGAAGCATATTACAAGAATATGCATAATCTCATTCCATACAATGTGCAGAACCTGAAGATAACATACGACGCAAGCCGTCAGTGCAACGGCTATGCCATGGGGCTTGACCTAAAACTCTACGGCGAATTCGTGCCGGGCACTGACTCGTGGCTAACGTTGTCGATAATGAAAACACAGCAGACAATAGACGGTAAAGCAGTGCCACTGCCGACTGACCAACGCTGGGGTGCAAACCTGCACTTTACAGACTATTTCCCCGGCACTACTCGTTGGAAGATGACACTTAAACTCGCCTTTGCCGACGGAATGCCATTCGGTGCTCCCCACAAAGGACTCGAATACTTGCAATTCCGTGCCCCTGCCTACAAGCGTGCAGACATTGGTATGAGTTACCTTGCGCTTGACAATAAAAACAAGAAAAATTCTCTTATTAAAAATATCTGGTTAGGCATTGACTGCCTTAACCTCTTCGGCATAAACAACGTTAGTTCATACTATTGGGTTACCGATGTCACCAACCAACAATATGCAGTGCCCAATTATCTTACAGGCAGACAAATTAACGGAAGGATAAGTATAGAACTATAGAGACAACTTTTAAATAGGAAGATAAAATAGATTCTATGTTCACATATTTTTGAACATAGAATCTATTTTTAGTATTATATTATTTTTACTCAACGATTGTTATGCGTTTGCTGCAATCCACTCATATACGCAGCTGTAAATACCGAAGGCAACAATGCCGGCGGTGCAGAGGGCAAGGGCGAGACGCGAATTGTAGTCGCTCCTGAATGTTGGCAGCGGACTGTCGGTCTTCTTTTGGTACAAACCCGAAGAACGCCGCAAGATAGAGCAGTCGCTACGCCGCATCGGGCGAACGGACCTGATACAAAAGCTATATGGCAGCAGTGAACGTTCAAGGTCGTCTTTTTCTCCCCATTCTACCCAACAAAACAAGCCAAGAAAGAAAAAGAAATAAATGACAACATAAAACCGCCGCACATTTTTATATTCGTGCGACGGTTTCATGTTTAATAGAATTATGGGTTAAGATAGCAGGTGTCAACAAATTTAAATAAAAAATTTCTGTCCATATATTTAAACCGCATTTCATGAGTCATTTGCCACCCTCCAGAAATATTTTCGATTTTGTTTTCAAATTCCGGGTCTGGACGAATGTCTTTGTCCGTAAACGTGAACATGCGTCCGTCAAGAAGAAGATATTGATCATAACGTATGTCACGTAAAGATGCTCCTGAAATGCCTATAAAAAAAATATTTTCGCTGTCTTGTTTTATAAACAACTCGTATACTCCAAAATGACAATATTCCATTACTCCAACATACCAACCGCTACGACGGTCTTTCAGATAATCAGGAATAGGCTCTCCTATATCGCCGTCAATAACAACATCATTACCTAACGTTAAATTCTGCTCATCATAAAATTTACCTTGTGTATCGTAAAGTTCCCAATCACCGACTTTTTTATCGGGATTCAGCCAGCCTTCATTTAATAGATTATATTCTATAAAAAATTGCGTTTCTGCAGGAGCTTTAATATAGCTTGTTCTATTAAAAAATTTAATGCTATCATTCATAGTAACAGTTTCTAATGGGTTTTGATAAAAATAGACTTCACCACCTTCCCATTTTACAGGCTCATCCCATTGAGATATGGGCCACCCCATCGCAGCCATATGTCCGTAGTCCATGAAGGTATCAGTAAATGATTCACCATTGGAATAATGACGCGTGCGATGCACCTAAGGAATAGGAAGCAGTGTTCTTAACGGGATTGTTACCTGTTTGGCTTACCTGCGGAGTGGAAACCGTACCCTTGTCCTCAAGCTCATCCTTCAACTTGACATAAACCGTATCACTCTCTGCCTGTAGTGCTATCTGTGCCTTGGGGCTGCAAGACATGGTATGCCCGAACATACTGGTATACTCCGATTTCTCGTTAAGTGTCAGCACAAGCGACTTGTCTGTGCCTTTGATGTTCCACACAAAGGGAGACGAGGCGGCAGACGTGCCCCTGCTCCAAGAGAAGGTAAGTTCGGACTTCGGGTCGTAGAGCTGCGTTACCTCCTCAACTATTCCTATGTAGCTCACGGCAAAGACAAGGTTGCGGCGCGTTGCGCTGCTGGTGTGTACACCCTCAAGGTCGAGGTTGAAGCGCACCTCAACCTCGTATTTCGTTGAGTCGACTATTGTGCCGGCACGGGTAACGTCTGCCTGCACAGGTCGCACGGAAACGCCCGATACGAATGCACCAGAGCGCGTCTCACTGGCACTGCTGTTGCCAAAGTTGGCAGGATTGACCTTCAGGTAAGGCATTTCCACAGCATTACCTGCACTGTTGGTTATGCTGAATATCTCGTGCGAGAGGTCGAAGACTATCCTCTGCCCTCCAACAGTGAACGTCTGGTGTGTGCTGCTACGCAAGGGATTGCTGCCACTGGTCGATGTGTTTGTGCCCGCAGTGTCACCAACGCGTAGCAGTTCCTGCAAGTCCCTTGCAGTTATAGTGTCGCTCTCGGCATGCAGGGCTATCGTAGCCACAGGCTCGCAGGTGTGTACTGTGCCGTCAGTAGCGGTATAGCTGTTCTGCTGGCGTATCTTCATGTCGAGGCTTTCGCCCATGCCGACGACTATCGGAGATGAAACAGTTCCTTCACCGCCGTCACCTGGCATGTCGATGCTGAAACTTACGCTGCCCGTCAGCTCCTGCACCGTTTCTTCTATTTCGTCACTGCCGGAGCAGGAACAAATAAAGGGAACGACTATCAACATAAACAGAAACGGACAAGGGATTTGTAAGGACTATGCGCCCTAAAATACCGAAACAAATGCTTAAACGAAATCTAATCATGGTTGTATTTATATCTTGCTTGTTTGTAATCACGGTACAAAGATAATACATTATTCACTTTTACCCCCCCCGATTCGTTAAATAAACTTAAAGGGTTGCGTTTTCCGAAGTTTTTACCTCAAAATACATATATTTTGTGACCATAAACAACAGAAGCAAAGTGCATCGCTCAACGAAGCAGGGTGCGTTAGCCAACGAAGCCTGTTTCGATGGGCACCGAGACGGCAAGCATAAAAAAGCGTGGCTAAGACTTGTCTTAGCCACGCTTTTTATATATCCGACACAATACCGGTTTAATGCCCTATAGTGCCTTCAAGTTGTCCATTGGTCTTATACTATCACTAATTGTTATGCATTTGCTGCAATCCACTCATATACGCAGCTGCAAATACCGAAGACAACGATGCCGGCAGTGCAGAGGGCGAGGGCGAGACGCGAATTGCAGTCGCTCCTGAATGTTGGCAGCGGACTGTCGGTCTTCTTTATGTACATCGCCTTAACGATGAGCAGATAGTAGTAGAGGCTCACAACAGTATTTACGAGGGCAACAAACACCACGAAATATGCGGCGAAAGAGCCTTGACCTGCTGCCGCCATGAACACGAAGAACTTGCTGAACATACCTGCAAACGGTGGAATACCTGCAAGCGAGAACAAAGCAAGCGTCATAAGGAACGACAACTTGGGGTTGGTCTGATAGAAACCGTCGTAAGCATTCATTTGCGTAGTGCCGCCATTGTTGTTCTCAACAAGGCTGATTACGGTGAACACACTCATGTTGGCAACCACGTAAACCAATACATAGTATGTAAGTGCTGCCATGCCTGCTGCGTTGTTACCAATTACGGCAAGCATGATATAACCCGCCTGCGAAATGGAACTGAATGCCATGAAGCGCTTCAATTCGCTCTGGCGGATTGCGAATAGGTTACCTATCGTTATTGTCAGTACTATCACTACATAGAGAAGCATATCCCAGTATTCCACCATACCGGCGAATACCTTCGTGAGAATGGTCATAAGCGTGAATGCCGCAGCACCCTTTGATACTACGCTGAGATAGCCAGTAACGGGAGTTGGCGCACCCTGATAGGTGTCGGCTGTCCAGAAGTGGAAAGGCACGAGCGACAACTTGAAGCCAAGTCCTGCGAAGAAGAACGCCAAGCCCATGATGCTCAACGGAGTGGCAGACAGGGAAGCATCATCAAAATAGAGTGTTCCGCAGGCTGCGTAAATCATAGAGATACCATAGAGCATAACACCGCTTGAGAATGTTGCGGTAAGAACGAACTTTGCAGCACCCTCGGCACTCTCCTTGCGATAGCGGTCGAAAGCCACGAGGCATGCCATTGGCACACTCGCCATTTCGAGACCGAGGAAGAACAGCAAGAAGTGTCCTGCCGACATCATCACATACATACCGAGGAGAGTAGAGATTACGAGCATATAGAACTCGCCTTCAATCTCCTTTACCTTCTGCATCCATGTCTGCGCTATTATAACCACGATGAGCGTGCCTGCCGTGAGGATTGTCTTCATAACATTAGTGGCAGGGGTGGAAACATACATTCCGCCAAACGCCTCGGAAGGCTCTGCCATAAGGCATACACCCGTGCCTACTGCCAACAGTCCTGCGGTAAGGAAATAGAGCAGATAGCCCTTTACCTGCGTCTTGGCAATCTTGAAATCGAAGATGAAAACAAGAGTGAGCGCGAGAACGAGGAACGCCTCGGGCAACATATTGAAAAATTGACTATAATTCATTGTCTTTACTTTTTAGAAGTGTCACAACTTACAAATTACATCCAAGATTGGCACAACGCCGCTCTCTATCACCCTGCTTGCCCAAAGAGGAGCACAACCTAATGCAGCCACACAGAACACGAGGCAGCACACTGCGAAGCGCTCGTCCCAAGTGGCATCGGTAAGTTCCTCATAATGAGGGTCGGCAACCTTGCCGTAGAGAATCTTGCCCACGGTGCGGAGAATGTACACAGCCGTTATCACGATAGAGCAGCATGCTATAATCGTACATGTGCGGTGGAATGTATCAGCATTCTCGAACGAGCCAACGAAGATTGTCATCTCGGCAACGAAGCCAGAGAAGCCCGGAAGTCCGAGGTTGGCAAGACCGGCAATTACATAGCCTACGGAAAGGAACGGCATAATCTTCATGAGACCGCCTAACTGGCGAATGTCACGGGTATGCGTGCGTCCGTAAATCATACCGATAAGTGCAAAGAACAATGCTGTCATAAGTCCGTGAGAAAGCATCTGCAGGATAGCACCCGTGCAAGAAGTTCTTGTCATCATAAGTAGGGCAAACAACACGAGTCCGCAGTGCGACACCGAAGAATATGCATTGATATACTTCAAGTCGGTCTGCACACATGCTGAGAATGCACCATATACAACCGAGCAAGTAGTAAGTATGAGGAATACCCATGCCAACTCCTGCGCAGCATCTGGCAACAGATACATTGCTATACGGAAGCAGCCGTAGCCTCCAAGTTTCATAAGCACACCTGCATGGAGCATTGACACAGCCGTAGGCGCACTTGCGTGACCGTCGGGACTCCAAGTGTGGAATGGGAACAATGCTCCGAGCACACCGAAACCGATGAAGATGAATGGGAAGAATATCTTCTGCACCTCAACAGGTATGTTGTGCATTGCCGCAATCTCGTTTACGTTCATCGTCTGCGCACCACTGAAGAAGTAGATGCCGAGAATACCGAGAATAAGCAGGGCTGAACCTCCCATAAGCATAAGGGTAAGTTTCATTGCCGAATACTCCTTGTTGCCAGAGCCCCACACACCGATGAGAAGATACATCGGAATGAGTGCCACCTCGTAGAACATGAACATTGTAAATAAGTCGGTGCAGATGAAGAAACCATATACACCCGTTGAAAGCAACGTAAACCACAGGAAATACTCCTTTGTCATTGGTTTCAGTTGCCACGATGCGAATGTTCCTGTGAACACAATAATGCTCGACAGCAGCAGCATGACAACGGAGATGCCGTCAACACCCACTGAATATGCTATGTTGAGCGGTGCAAACCATGGTGTGCTGCAAGCAAGCAGCATTTCAGCATTGTTACCTGCGGCACGTTCCTGTATGAAATACACCGTCAGCCATGCCGACAATGCCAACAGGCAGGTGGAACCAACCACCATCACCCCACGCACTTGGTTGAGGCTGCGGGAAATCCAAAGCCCCAGCAACATGACAACGGGGATTACTACGAATAGACTTAATATATTCATTGCTTCAATTCTTTAAATGTAAAGTAACAATAATGTTAGTGCCACAACGCCGGCAAGAATCCAAGATGCATACTGGCGCACGTCGCCGCTCTGCCATGGACGTATGCTCTCTGCACCCTCGTTTGCTCCCCATGCAAGGAAGTCGAAAGTGCCGTCGATAACATGACGGTCGAACCATGCTATTGGAGTACTTACGCAGCGGAAGATAATCTTGTGGGTAACGAACATCCAAACCTCATCAAGATAGAAACGCCTGTAGGCAGCACGATGCAGCGCAGGGAAATTCTTTGCTAACTTGTCTGCAAGCGGTGTTTCCTCGTTCTTGTACATATATGTGGCTGCGCCGATGCCTATCAGTGCGAGTGCAACGCTTGTGCATGCCACAGGTATGTTGAGGTGAGTGTCAAAGCTCATACCGTTGCCCGAAATGAAATGTCCGAACGGAATGAAACCGCAGCAAATTGTTATCACTGAAAGAATTATCAGTGGCAACGTCATAGGCAGCGGAGCCTCATGTGGCTTATGTACATCTGGATTGTTCTTGTTGCTCTCATAGTAGCTCTTGCCCCAGAATATAACATAGTAGAGGCGGAACATATAGAACGCTGTCATCATGGCAATGCCGCTCATAACCGCACCCATTACAGGCGAGAAGTTGTAGCAAGCCACGAGAATCTCGTCCTTTGAGAAGAATCCGCTGAATGGCGGAATACCTGCAATAGCAAGACAAGAAATGAGGAATGTCCAGTGGGTTATCGGCATATACTTGCGCAGACCACCCATATACATCTTCTCGTTGCTATGAACTGCATGGATAATGCAGCCAGCACCGAGGAACAAGCACGCCTTGAACATAGCGTGAGTAAAGAGGTGGAACATTCCTGCCATATAGCCGAGCGCACCACCGTCGGCATACTCCTCGGTCATAAATTCACCAATGCCCGAAGCTGGCATACACACGCCGAGAGCAACGAACATGAAGCCAATCTGCGATATTGTTGAGAAAGCCAACACGCGCTTGATGTCGCTCTGGCAGCAAGCAACGGCTGCTGCATAGAACGATGTGAACGCAGCGATATATGCAATCCAGTGAATCTGCTCAGGAGCATACATCATGAATATCGGGAACAGGCTTGCAACCTGATATACACCGGCAACCACCATGGTAGCAGCGTGGATAAGTGCCGATACAGGCGTAGGACCCTCCATTGCATCGGGTAGCCAAATGTGCAACGGGAACATTGCAGACTTACCTGCACCACCGATGAACATAAGGAACAGCGATGTTGGCAATATCCAACCGAGATGCGGCAGACGCTCTATGCTCTCTCCGGGCATGAGCGAGCTGTCAACAGCCTCTGGCACGAAGCATGCCGTGAAGTCGAAGTTGAACGTTCCTACATAGAAGCTGAACATCAGTATACCGATGAGGAAGAACAAGTCGGCAAAACGTGTCGTAATAAACGCCTTCTTGCTGGCTGCCACCGCCGAATGAAGAGGATAGTAGAAGCCGATGAGAAGATATGACGACACACCCACAAGTTCCCAGAACAGGTACATCTGGAAGATGTTGGTAGCCACAACCAGTCCGAGCATCGACAGCGTGAAGAGGCTCAGGAAAGCATAGTAGCGCTGGAAGCCTTTCTCGCCGTGCATATAGCCGAATGAATAGATGTGCACCATAAGGCTGACGGTAGATATAACGATGAGCATCATCACGGATATTGGTTTCAGCACGAAGCCGAGGTTAAACGTGAGGTGCATGCCGTTTATCACACCGAAGTCAAGCCATGTGACATTGAACGCTGAAATGATGGGGAATATCTCTCCCACCCTGCCGTTCACGAAGAAATACTGCACGGCAGTATAGTAACACAACACAGTAACCGCACCGAGCGACACCGTGCCTATGAGCCCTGCCACCTTGTGAGGCATCTTCATGCCCGCCAGTCCCAACACGAGGAACGACAGAAGCGGCAGGAGCAGTATCAGAAATACATAACTATAATCCATAACACAAACAATTACATTTTCATGTTTTCAATGCTGCTTACACGGTCACTGTTGAAATGGCGGTAAACATTGATTATTATCGCTATTGCCACGGCACTTTCAGCCGCACTTACACCTATTGAGAACAGCGTCATGAACATACCCTCCAACTGTCCGGGGAAGAGCATGCGGTTGGCTGCCGCAAAGTTTATGTCAACGGCATTGAGCACAAGCTCCACGCTGATGAGCATTGCTATAAGGTTGCGGCGGGTAAGGAAACCATAAACGCCTATGAAAAACAGGAATGCGCTGAGCACCATATAACATTGTACGGGTACCATAATTACTTAGCCTCCTTATCTTTACGTGAAACAACAAGTGCACCAATGATACAAGCCAAAAGGAACACCGAAATAAACTCGAAAGGCAACACATACTGGTATTTCTCGCTGCCTAACAGCGCCATACCTATCTGTTGCATTGAAACCTCAGCATCCTCGCCGCATACGGCAGCGCAAAGGAAGTGGTTTTTCATCATCACAGCCACTGTTACCACCAAGCCCACGGCAGCAAGCAATACGCCTTTCACAGCCTTTGCGCCATGCACATACTCGATGAGTCCCTGCAACGTGCGCTTGCCCACGAGCTGTATGGCGAAGATGTAAATCATCGTGATACCACCGGCATATACGCTAATCTGGGCTGCACCGAGGAACGTGTAGTCCATAATGAAATACAGACCAGCCACTCCGAAGAGCACAAACAGCAGGAATGTGGCGGCACGCATGATGCGCTTCGTCATCACGCATATCAAGGCTGAACCAATGATGATTACTGCCAAGATGCCAAACATAACTAAATTTGCCATATCTTTTTGTCTCCTCTCTTTTTTACTTTTTAGCCGTGTTAAACTTACCTATGGTCAGTTCCGCCCCACCTTCAAGGATGTTTGGCAGCGAACTCTCATAGTGTTCCTTGTCGAGGTGCAGCTTCAACTGCCCACGGTCAAAGACGGCGTTCTCAAAATCGTTTGTAAACTCTAATGCCCCGAAATTGCAGGCGTTCACGCACAACTGGCAGAACATACAGTCGCCAAGGTCGTACTGGTAATCAACGAGGTTGCGCTTCTTCTTGCCGTCCTCGGTGGTAACCATTTCCGTCACAATCTTTATAGTGCCGTTGGGGCATGTCTTTTCGCACAGCGTGCAGGCGGTACACTTCAACGCACCTTCTGCATCGCGCAGCATCACCAACCTGCCACGATGGCGTTTGGCAACGTGCAGCGTGGTCTTGCGGTTTTCAGGATACTGCTCCGTGCTCTTGGGAGTGAAATATTCCTTCAGGGTTATCTTCAATCCCGTGGCAAGGGTTTTCATTCCTGCCGCTATGCCGCTAAAATATGATTGATTTTCCATTGTCTTTTTTGTTGCGGTTGTTTTATTTCTACAATGTCAGTCCCAAAGCCACCACCACGGTCATAAGCACCAGGTTGATGAGACACAGGGGCATCAGATACTTCCACTCCAATTTCAAAATCTGGTCGATGCGCAGACGTGGGAAT
>JAFLSE010000046.1 GCA_022511075.1 Prevotella sp. | reverse complement strand
ACCACAGAAGGCAGATAAGTATCTTTAATGTAATCCAGTTCCAAGTCATCAAGTGTCGCACCCAAGCATGGTGTGGCATCAAAGGTTGCCATATATGCAGTACGTCGTTCAGTCAAGATGCGCTCTTCGGCTTCACTGGCAATGTCCCGTCGTGGTCCTATGCGAACGAATGTTCTGCCACGATAGCGAACAGGCGGAAGCAGCGAAGGTGAAACCTCTGCCACAAGCAAGTCTCCTTCTGGAAATTCAACCTTATCAACCGTCATCACTGGCAATGGCAGGATATTTCCGTCAGACCGAATGGCTGCAATCTTTTTGAGCAGTTCGTCGTTCACACTCAATCCCGACAAACTCCCGTCGTCATTTGCCCCAATAAGCAAATATCCCTTCTTGCGAGAATCTGGCAAATCGTTGGCAAATGCACAGATTGCCTCACAAAATTTATCCATATTACCAGTAGAGATGGTTTTCTCCACCCGATAGGTTTCCGTGCTATGCAGCAATGCTTGTATTTCGTCTTTTTCCATATCTCCCTTGCAAAGTTAATCCTTTTTATTGCTGTTTCTGCGTCTTATGGAGCTCTATTTATTCATATTTATATTCTATTCAATTTGTTTTCTATAAACATAGTCAAGCGTTTGACCATCTTTGTCTTTCCATACAAGCCAACCATTGTTACTGCTACCAATACAAAAATCGGCGGCTGTGCTGGGACTGGTAAAAGTCTTGTCTGACTCTAACTCCAGCTGATTATCATTAACAATTGTATATTCTTTTACCAACTTTTCACGTTTCTCTTTCCAAACAAGTGACGGAACGGATGATTTTGCTATGATACTGCCTTTCAATACAGTAAAACCATTGGCATCATAGAAACCTTTTGCATTACACCCACGACCTTTAGTAAAAAACAGATGCTTTTCTACAGGTTTGACAACATCAAAGATATTGCAACCTATGAAAGAGGTTAAGAATTTCACATCTTCAAAAAAACCGTCCATTCTCTGTTCCGTTGTATGTTCTATATTTGTTGCCATAATGTCATTTCATATCTCCTTTGCAAAGTTAGTCATTTTATTTCTTTTTCGGCGGTTTCAGAGGTGGCTATTTATGTAACAAGGATAATATTTCGTTTTTTAATATCACATTATCTACATTTTACTTTACATACCAAACACAGCCCATATCGAAGGATTAGTTAAAATATTAGCTACTATACTGGGAGCCATATCAGCCCCAAATGATTTTATTTTTTCAATCAATTTCGGTTTGGCTTTCTCTAAATCTCCATTTTGAGCATTAACAATTTGCTTGAGCTCTTTAAGTTGACTTACAGTAAAAGCTTCTTCAATAGATTTTATAATCATATCACAACTTTGAGTTTGATTTTGTGTTTGACTATTGGTATTGTTTATCACTATTGATGCTTTATTCTGGGAATCACTTTTTTCTACTGTAGAGATTGGTATAGTTTTATATGCTTCTAATATCCCCAACATCTTCTTCATAAAAGATGGTGAATAATGTTTTCTCTCAAATTCGCTGATAGCATTTCTAAATCCAGCAATTGAAACATCATTTGCATAATTTACAGATAAATATCTTATAACAATATTTTTCCAACTCTCATAAATTCTATCATCCGTCAACTGATACACTTTATATCCACGCAAAACATTAGGTGGAGGAGGTATATATTTGATACCGTTTAAAATTTGCTCACCTTCGTTAATTAAATTTTCTATTGTTATCATGTCCATATTTTAGTAATTGTTTAATTCATATTCTTCTCTCGTTATTGGTGTCTCTGGGTCTACAATGAGAATTTCATCATAAGTCAAACCATAGAGACGATAGATAAGGAAGTCGATCTTTGTTTCTAATAAGGAAGTGTCAGAAAACGGACTTGTACGTTTTGCAGATAAAATTGTATCAACAATAGAGCATATGTCATATTGTTCTTCCTTTTTACATTGTTTCACAGGCAACTCATAATAATGATAAATCTTTGCTTTGGTAAAAGCACCTTTTGTTTTCTCAAATGTTAACTTATACATCAAATATTGGAACAGGCGAGAGTTAATAAGCCCCAAAAGATATTTTAAACAATACTTATCACTTTTAAGTATTGCATTATAAAGTGAAGACATTATATAATAGTTATTGTCATCGTATGTGGCAGTAATTTCTGCCCCAGCTTCTCTTATCAATATTTTAGGCTGTTCAAAAATATCTCGGCTTCTTGGACAAGCAAGATGATTGCCGTACCACAAATACAAATCAGGGGCAATTATTGTATATTTTTTTATATCTTTTCCACGCAAAATAGGCTTATATTCATCACTTATGGCTTTTTCAGAAATGTAAAGTTTATCATTTCCTGATTTTATTGCCTGCCTTATATCCAATACATCAAATAGTCGGTCGCTATTTTCTTTTAATTTCGAAAATAAATCGTTTGTTCCATAAGTTCTAATTGAATATGTGCATTGTGGTTGCTGAACAAAATATATATTAGGAATCATTATGTTCGCTAATTCAAGTGTGCTTGAAGTATTAACTCGGATTTGATACTCTTGCTCTTTATTTGTTTTTGCAAATCCAAAAATCATAGAATGCACAACTGCTGTTTCAAAAACCTTATCAGACAAATCGTTTATTTCATAAACTCTATTTTTAATAAGTTTTTTCCTAACATCTTCTTCAAAGTAGTTGTCCAATAAAGTATTGGGAATTATATAATAGCCATAACCTTCGTCTTTTAATATATTTAAAGAATGTAAAACAAAAAGCGAGTAGGTATCGATTTTAAATTGTGTTTCAGGAAATAATTTCCTGTAGATTTCTTTTTCTTTAATTGTTAGTTTGGCACCAAACGGCGGATTCCCAATCACGATATCAAATCCTCCTTGCGAGAAAACATCATAAAACCACGTATGCCAAAGAGTGAACTGGTCATTGGCAGATAGGTCGAGGTCGCCAAAATCCACGTTGATGCCCTGCGCTTCCAACTGGTCTTTCACATTGTTGATAATTTCCTGCTTTAGTTCTTCTTTACGTTTATGGTCGGCACAATCGTAATATTCGTTCAGTTTCTTGCGAAGGTCAAGCCTGTAAACGTCTAATATATCATCGAACATTGTAAGTTGTGTTCCGCCCTGCTTTTCTGCTTTTATTTCGGTCATCTTCGAGAGGTCTACACCTTGATATTGCTCCAAAAGCGAGTTGCCCTGCATTATCTTAAAGTCGAGGTTGGGCAGATGCTTCGGCGTTTGCTCGTCTACAATAAGTGATAGCCAAAAACGCAGCCGTGCAATGTCAACTGCACCTTTCTCAATATCCACGCCGTAGATATTGTTCTGAATGATATGGCGTTTTATTTCGGCAGCATCCTTGTTGGCTGTCTCCGGCTGAACGGCACACCTGCACAAATAGAGTTCGCGCAGCAGCCCCATAGGAAACGCTCCGCTGCCAATGGCTGGGTCGCAGATTTTAACGTTTTGCAGTTTCTTGTCGATATCCGTTTTTGTTCCCTCGCCTAATGGCGTTGCATCGTGCGAAAGCACGAAAGAGCGTATTGCCTCTTTTTCCGCGTCGTCGGTCAAGTCGGTTTGTAGATAGGCAATGAGACTTTCGCGACACATATACTGCACAATCTCTTTTGGAGTGTAGAATGCTCCCTTGTCCTTGTTGTCTTCCAGCAAGTTCTCAAACACCCTGCCGAGCATTTCGGGGTCAACACCCACCTGTGCATCGTTAGGGTCGTTCTCGTCAATGGTAAAGTTATACTGCTCAAAGAAATCGAGCAGACCGCCGAGAAAATTCTGTGGCAGACGCACGTCGGTGCAATCTTCCTCGTCCAATTGGAAAAGTCCGCCGTTGAGATAGGGAATCTTTATGCCGCTGCCCACCGCCGGCGATGCGAGGTCGTCCTTGCGTTTGGTATTGAGGTCGTTGAAAAGCGGCTCAAGGAATCCGTCAATAAAGTTGTCCTTGTCCTCAAATTCATTGAACTTGTTTTGCAGGAAACGTCTGTCGCCGCCCGTCCAATCCTCACGGTCGGCAGGCACTCCGAGCCAGCCTTTCTTTTGCAGGAACTGGAGGAAAACGATTCTTCCCAATAGTTTCTTTATGTAGTCGCGCACCGTCTTTTCAGGGTCTTTGTAAACCGCAGCAAACTGGTCGAATATTTCGTGGCAGGGCTCTTGCATGGTTTTCTCCACCCACTTGCCTTTCTCCTTCACATAGCGTTTGCCCGTGATGTAGCAAACTATGTCGGCATAGTGCTCGCGGTATTTGTCGAAAAACTCCTTTGAGAGTGCTTCCACGGAGAAGGCATCCATTATGTTTGCAAACGAGATGCCCTTGCGCTGCAAGGCATCGAAGCGACCTACAGGCGTGTTATAATAGTTGTCGATCTCGCCAAAGACGTAGGTATAGCGTTTGGGGGCAGTGCTCTCGCCCTTCATGTCGCATACAAAGGACAGCCGCCACAGCCTTCCGTCGTCAAAGACCACAAGGGCTGCATTTACATCGCCGTGAAGGGGGTGTACGAGCGACTTCACCAAGTTGCGCAGCCCCACACGACTGCGTGCCACGTTGCCGTGCCGTATCGGATAATAGAACAGTCCTATGAGGTAGTTGTCGGAGGTGTTAATGCAGCCAAGGTAATAACACTGCTCGTCGTCGTCCGCTCCGGCTCTACGCTCCGGCTCCGCCCTCAATTCGGTTGCCTTAAAGTAGTGCTGCAGCATCTGTTGCCATTCCGCGTTGCTGAAAGGCTGCTGGAATATCTGACGGAGTTTTTCTTTGGTGTAGGTCATAGGTAGATGTTGTTATATGAATGTTTCTGATATGATTATTTGCGGGTCAGACACTTTGGGAGTGGCTTTTTCCTGCTTCTCCTTGCCCATTGTCTGGTATTCGTCGACGAGGGCTGCTATTTCGCGCTTCAGCTTTTGTTCGTCATTTTTAATCTGCGCCTTGTCGCCCTTGTATGGCTTTGAGATGTCGCGCAGACGACGGGGCAGCTGCATGTAAGTGCCGTTGTTGATGTATGATGTCAGTATGCTGCATTGCGCCTTCGACTGACCGTCGGGGAACACCTGAGTAAAAACGCGCAGGAAGTTAAGGGCTGTCTTCGACGTGTTGTCAAGGTCCTTGCGGTTGATTGACGAGGTGTCGGCAGCCTCCACATATTCAGCGGCATACTGGCGCAGAGCCTTGTTCACATGGGTGTAGTTCCGGCTGTCGGGGAGCAGCAGTGCTGCCTTTTCCTCCGGCTTCGCCTTGAGGTATTTCACGGCATCGAGGAAGTCGATGGGGGCGATTGTCTTGTCGGTTACAAGATAGAACTCCGTCTTGACATCAGACGACACAAAGACCACGGACTTGTCGGTGTGCCTGCCTGTGTCGCGTGCCACGCGGCTTTTAAGCGGCAGATGCTTCACCTTGTCGTATAGTTCGCGGTTGTTGTTGTAGATGTCTCTCAACTCGCGTAGCAGCGCGAGCCTTTCGTCCATAGAGTCCTTAACGTTGCTGTCGAACATCTTAAACTGCTTTACAATCTCCTCCTGCGAATAAATCTGCACGTCCTCGCCGAAAGCGGAATGGAAGCCCTGCAGCTTTGCAAGGGCGTTTTCTTTCAGCCTTATCTCATTGTTGCCCGGGTCTGAGGGGTAGAACATATAGTTGTATATATATTCTGCCACCGAGCCGATACGGTTGACACGACCGATACGCTGCATAAGCCGTGAGGCATTCCACGGGGAATCATAGTTGACGATGATGTGGGAGCGATGAAGGTTGACACCTTCTGCCAACACGTCGGAAGTAAGGATAATGTTATACCTGTCTTTCTTCACTTCGCTGTTGGCATCGAAGTTCTCCTTGATGTCCGTCGCCTTGCGGTCACGGTTTTCGGCAGTAACGAGAAGCACGTCGTTTCTGCCCATTTCTTTTTCCAACCTGTTTTTTAAGTAATTGAGAGTATCGACGCTCTCGGAAAAAACGACTAACTTTCCTGACACGTTGCGACTGTCGAAGAACTCATTTTCCAACCGCTTACGGAATTCGTCGAATTTCGGCTCATCATGCTCTTGCTGCCAATCTGCGTTGAGCGCTTCAAGCACAGCCTTGTCATGGCGGAGCATTTCGATAAACACGGGGTCGAAATCGTCGGCTTTATAAAGAATCTCATCTTTTGAATAACCTTTCTCCAAAGCCTTTTCAAGAATCTGATCGAGTTCCATTCCTTTTGCCTGCAGGTCTTTCACGTTAAGTTCAGGCGCTATGATTACTTTGTCCTCGGCAAACATTTTCAGCATGTCGTCAGTGATGCGCAACAAGGTTGCCAGTGACAGTTTGAAGGCATGGAAACTGCTCTCCAGTCGCTTTACCATATGGACGCGGTAGATGCCGGCAAGCGTCTGCGCAATGTGTACCGCATTACGATACCTTGACCTGTATTCAGGCTTCAGGAACTCAATGGCACGATAACGGGCATAGTGCAGATGCGGGGTGAAGTTTTCATCAGAAAGTATGTCAAGTGTGGTCTTGAAGCGCCTTTGGGTATCTTCGTCCATTTTATACTCAAGCGGCTCTGGCGGCAGCGGCTTGGGAAACGTGATGCCCTGTGCCTTCAAGTCCTTCTTGTAGTCGGGGTCGTTCTCTATGTTGCTGCGTGTGCGGCGTATCGTCACCTTGTCAATCACGCGTTCGCGTATTATCTTGTATATCTTGTCAACATCTGCCGTCACGTCGCGGGTGTCGCGCTCCTTCATCAGTTTTTTGTATTCCGTTATGTGGTCGGCGAAGAAAGCCTTAAGGTTGGGTATGCCGTCGATAGTGCAGCTCTGGCTGTCCTGAAACAGCAGCAGAAGGTTGAGCAAGTCGTCGGGACGGTTGTTGAGCGGCGTGGCAGAAAGCAGCATCACTTTCTTGCGGCGGTTTTTCAACAGTCCTGTGTTTATGCATTCTGACTTGCATATCTTTTGCAGGTCGTCATACTTTCCTGCGCCCCCGTTGCGGAATCCGTGTGCCTCGTCGACAATAATCAGGTCGAAATCCTCCTTGGACTTGTAGCGGTCTTTGCCGTCAAGCACCCTTGCAAGTATACCGTTGGTAATAAACTGCGCCTTGTTGTAGATGCCGAACAACTTGAAGGTGTTCTCCCAGTTTTCGCGCAAAGCTGGCGGGAATACCACAAGTATGTTAGTGTTCCTGCCGTTGGCTTCGATGAAGCGCTTGGCTATCATTGTGGCAATCATTGTCTTTCCCAATCCCACAACGTCGGCAAGGAAAAGTCCGTCGTGGCGCATCAGCATCTGGAAGCCTTGTATGACGGCATCCGTCTGGTATTTCAGTTCCATTACGCCGTTTGGCAGCTGAACGGAAAACTCGTCTTCCACTTGGTCGCCGAAGGTGTCGATGAGCACCTTCAGGTAAATCTCATACGGAGTGGGCTGGTAGCCGAGATATGTATTTTGCTTTACCCGCTCTATGTCGTCAATGGTCAGTGTCGTGGCTTCCTCCCACAGTTTCTTGAACTCCGTGTGGCAATAGTCCACGTCGTCGAAATCCTTCATGGAGACGTTAAGCTCATAGCGTGGCGATCTTGACGTGCCCAGCCCCGAATCGGATATGTTCGAAGAGCCCATAATCACCCAGCCGTCGCTGTAATTAGTATGTGTCTGGGGCAGGCACAGGTAGAATTTCGCATGCAGGTTTTTAGTGGCGTGGACTTTCATCTGAAGCCTTCCGTCCGCAAGGTCTTGGCACATTTGCAGAATGCCCTCCTCAATCTCCGGAGCATAGTGGGCATTGATGATGTCCTGTCGGAATTCCTCGTCGTAGATGGCTTTCGCCTTCTCCGCATCTTCCAGCATAAGCATTGCCTTGTTGTGTCTGCGGAAAATGTCGTCGATGTTGATGCCCACCAGTATCTTTATCTCCTTCACGTTGCCGAGTTCCTTGCGAAGTTTGAAATAGCCTGAGGAACGGAAAAATCCGACAACGGCAAGGAAACGGTCGAAATTAACCATGTTTGCCGCTATTCCCTTCAGTCTCTCAAAAAGGGTGTTACCGCCGTCGTTGTTGAAAAACTTGCTTTTCATTTTATTTTCGGTTGCCTTACCTGCATTTAGGTCTATGATTAATATTGTTTTTCTTTCCGCCCACAAAGTTACAAAAAAAATCTGAAACACCAAAATCAATGCTGTTAAGTTTTTAGAAAATACTTTTTTGCTACAACACCACTTTGCCCCCCTTAACTTGATTTTGTTACAATATTACATTATTACATTAAGGAGGTTTCGATGTTCTGTGATTATTTGCTTACGGATTATAAGTAATATAATTCTATAATAATATATAATATATATATTATATATTATTATAGGCTATTAGGATACACTCCTTTCCGCATATTGGAATATGCTTAATGTAATAATGTAATATTGTAACAAAGTGGCAAAACACCTTCTTTGGGGGATATGTCATATTTTCAATGCACTTGGTTTCACCTGCCGCCGCTTGCGGCTTCAACAGCCAACGAAGCAGGCTTCAACAGCCAACGAAGCCAGCTTCAAGAGCCATCGAAACGGCATTCAAGAGGCATCGAGAATAGTTAGTTATAAGTGATTAGTGTTCAGTGTTTAGTTGGTTGTTTAGCTGAACACCAAAGAAAGGCGGTTTACATCTTTTAAGACGAAAGTGCCGTTTCATTAACAGATTTTTACAGGTTACGGAGTGCCGATTTTTGGCTTTAGCAGAAACTTGCAGTACCTTTGCATAAGATACGCTGCACCTCGGCATAAAAATATTAAAATGTTCATTTTATATTTATTCTGCACTCGGTTTGCAGTACCTTTGCAAACATCAATCGCGAAAGAGAGCGTTCTTTGAAATGATTACATAAAATCACCTCACTAATAACTAAACACTAACCACTAATCACTATGAAAAAGTAAACTTGCCTCGGAGTATCGAGCTGCATAGCAATGCTATGACGCACAAGGCATAGCAGAAAACAAAGAGGCTGCACGACGAATACCGTACAGCCTCTCTTCTATCTATAAAAATATCAATTAGCACTTTGAGAGCTTGCCGTCTGAACCGAGCACGTTCACAATCTTGTGAATGTACATCTTCTTCATGTTCTCGCGTGCAGGACCGAGATACTTACGTGGGTCGAACTCTGCCGGGCTCTCTGCGAACACCTTGCGGATAGCGGCTGTCATGGCGAGACGGCAGTCGGAGTCGATGTTAATCTTGCAAACTGCGCTCTTTGCAGCCTTGCGGAGCTGATCCTCTGGAATACCGATAGCAGCGTCGAGCTTGCCGCCGAACTTGTTGATTGTCTCAACCTCTTCCATTGGAACTGAAGATGATCCGTGGAGCACGATTGGGAATCCGGGCAGCTCCTTCTCAACACCCTCGAGCACGTCGAATGCCAATGGTGGTGGAACGAGTACGCCGTTCACCAATGTACACTGCTCTGGCTTGAACTTGTGAGCGCCGTGAGAAGTACCGATTGAGATTGCGAGAGAGTCGCATCCTGTCTTTGTAACGAAGTCTACAACCTCCTCTGGCTTTGTGTAGTGGCTTTCCTCTGCAACAACGTCTTCCTCAACGCCTGCAAGAACGCCGAGCTCGCCCTCTACGGTTACATCGAACTGGTGAGCATACTCCACAACCTTCTTTGTGAGAGCCACGTTCTCCTCGTAAGGCAGTGAAGAACCGTCGATCATCACTGACGAGAAGCCCATGTCGATACAGCTCTTACAAGTCTCGAAGGTGTCGCCGTGGTCGAGGTGAAGAACTATTTCGGGAGCCTCGCATCCGAGGTCCTTTGCATACTCAACAGCGCCCTGTGCCATGTAGCGGAGCAATGTTGGGCTTGCATAGTTGCGAGCACCGCGTGAAACCTGCATGATGACAGGCGATTTTGTCTCTACTGCAGCCATGATGATAGCCTGCATCTGCTCCATTGTATTGAAGTTGAAAGCAGGGATTGCATAGCCGCCTGATACAGCCTTCTTAAACATCTCACGGGTGTTTACGAGGCCAAGATCTTTGTAATTTACCATAACTCTTATCTTAAATTTTAATTAGAAACTGTTTTCCGTTTTTACATAATCCGAGCGCAAAGTTAACAAATTTATCTCGCAATGCAAAAGTTTTCCTGCCTCATTCCCTTATTTTAATATTTTTTATGCAAACATTTTGCCAATTCATTTTTTTATCGTAATTTTGCAGCATGAAAAAACGTGATGCAATCAGTTACAATAACATATTGTTGGCAGTGGGCATCATAGTGTTGCTCGTGCTGTGCGTGGTGAGCATTTCGGCTCCGATGAGGTTTGCAGACGAGCGAAAGACACGCGAGCAAATGGTAATGGAGCGCCTCAGGGAAATAAGGCAGGCGGAAGAGGACTACCGTGCGAAACACGGCAAATACTGCAACGACATTGACCGGCTGGCAAGGGAGATGAAGCTGAAAGGCGAGACGCGCTTCATACCGGGCACGGAGAAAAAGAAATGGAAAATAAATACGGCGATAGTTCCGGGAAGCAACGGCAAGACCATTCCGCTGATGGAGTGCGGAGCGAAATATGAAGAATACCTGCAAGGGCTTGACCAGCAGGAGATTGACAGGCTAAACGCCGAGGCGGAACAAGCCAACAGATATCCGGGACTGAAAATAGGAAACACGGTAACACCAAATAATAATGCAGGCAACTGGGAATAACGATCTGGGCGCATCGCGCCAGAGGATTACGATAAGGGCGAGTCAGAAGACTCTCTCTTTTTCTTCCGTAGTGCTTACCAACGCTGAGCAACCCATAGTATACGAGCCCTACCCCATGAGGAGCGACATTTCGATAGCTGCCAACATGCGCGAGGCGCTCAGGACAGCATCGCTGCCGCTGCAGGGCTACACCGCCGCACAGGTGATGGTGGAGTCGCCCGTGCTGATGATTCCTTTCGACGTTTTCGACGAGGAGGACTGCAACGAACTTTACAAACACACCTTTGCCGACAGCGGACAGCGGAAGATTCTGCACAACGTGCTGCCAAACACCAACAGCGTTGCACTGTTCCCGATAAACAAGGACCTGAAAATGGTTATCGACGACCATTTCAACGATGTTATCTACATAGCAGCCCTTTCGCCCGTGTGGAACTACCTATACCGCAGGAGCTTCACAGGCGTGCGCAACAAGCTGTATGCCTACTTCCATGACAGCAAGGTGGACATTTTCAGCTATCAGCAAAACCGCTTCAGGTATACAAACCAGTTTAACGCACTACGCCCCTACGATGCCATATACTTCATGCTCTACGTGTGGAAGCTGCTTGGTTTGCGCCAGTCGCACGACGAGCTGCATATAGTGGGCGACATTCCCGAAAAGGAAGTGCTCGTGGAAGAGATGCGCAAATATGTACACAGGGTGTACGTGATAAACCCTGCCGGCGACTTCAACCGTGCCGCCGCAACAAAGATAGAGGGCATGCCCTACGACCTTATGACACTTTACACCAAGGGCAGATGAGGATTATCACGGGAAAATACAAGGGAAGGCGTTTCGACGTGCCGCACTCGTTCAAAGCACGACCTACCACCGACTTTGCAAAGGAAAACATATTCAACATGCTTACAGGCTACATCGACTTCGACGGAGCCACGGCACTCGACCTGTTTATGGGCACGGGCAGTATCTCGCTCGAACTGCTTTCGCGCGGCTGTTCGCAGGTTATCGGGGTGGAGAAAGACCGCGACCACCATGCCTTCATCTGCCAATGCCTCAGAAAACTCGGCGACGACAACTGCACTCCCCTGCGCGGCGATGTTTTCAGGTTCATAAAATCGTGCAAGATGCAGTTCGACTTCATCTTTGCCGACCCTCCTTACGCACTGCCCGAACTTGCGCAGATACCCGACTTGGTGTTGGAGAAAAACTTGCTGAAAGAAGATGGTGTGTTTGTGTTTGAGCACGGCAAGGACAACGACTTCTCGCAACACCCGCGCTTCATCGACCACAGGGCATACGGCAGCGTCAACTTCTCGCTGTTCCGTTAAGGGCTTCCAACCGAAAGACCTTTCGCCTCTCTATACCATTTATACCATTATATCCTTGCCCAATTTCTGCGCCAGGCTATTGCGCATAGCCTGTGCATCCTTCATGGCGTTCATTATCTGCCTCACCTTCTCCATGTCGCTGCCAGCCGTACGCAACTGCTGCTGAAGGTCTTTCAGGTGCTGCTTTATCACAGCCATGCGGAAGTCGAGTATCAGATGCTCCACCTCGTGCAGCAGCTTCTTCTCGCCCACCTTCATTTCAAGGCTTCGCGACAGCTGAACGTCGTCCATCGTAAGCGCAGATGCAAGCTGGCTTATCTCTATATCGGGGTGATGCGTGAAATAGGTTTCCGCCTCAAAGCCATCCTCTCCACAGTGCGCCACCGCCTCGGCAAGCATCTGGTTGTAGAGAGGGTTGCCGAACAAGAGTTCGTCGCTGCCCAAGTCGATGTCTATATACTGCGCCACGGAAAGGTTCAGTCGTGAGCCGTCTTCCATTTCCGCATCGCGTATTATTATCTTTTCGCCGTGGCGCACCACAAGGCGCATGAGCATACGCTCTATCTCTTCGTCAACGGAAGCGGTATAGGTGTGCAGCAACAGTGGAGTATCGTCGCCCTTAGGCTTTTCCTCCTCGTGTCCGCCGTCGGCATTGCCGCCTTCCTGCTGCCGCTCCATGCGCATCTTCTCACGCTCACGCTCCTTTGCCTCCTCGTCCTTAGCCCTGATGATGAACTTGTTTATGGTGTTCACGGCAGTGGCTTCCTTCAAGTCGAGACGCGAGGTGCATTCGCGTAGGTATGTGTCGCGTATTATCTGGTCGGGTATCACGCTCACGCTCTTCAGTATGCTGTTTATAGCCTCCGAGCGCTTTATCGGGTCGGTAACGCCCTTCAGCAGCATGTCCATCTTGAACTGTATGAAGTCGGTCTGGTTTTTGGCTATGTATTCCTTGAACTCCTCCACGGTGTGCTTCCTCGCAAAGCTGTCGGGGTCGTCGCCGTCGGGCAGTATCAGCACCTTTATGTTCATGCCCTCGGCAAGAAGCATGTCAGTGCCTCGCATCGCAGCGTGTATTCCTGCCTCGTCGCCGTCATACAGCAGCACTATGTTGTTGGAGAACTTGCGCAGCTGCTTTATCTGGTATATGCTCAACGCCGTGCCGCTGTTTGCCACCACGTTCTCTATTCCGCACTGGTGCATGGCTATCACGTCGGTGTAGCCCTCCACCATATACACGCAGTCCTCGCGCGCTATCGCCTTCTTTGCCTGATAGAGCCCGTATAGCTCATGGTCTTTGTGGTATATCTCGCTTTCGGGAGAGTTAACGTATTTCTGCGCCACTCCCTTCGTGGCAGCATCGAGTTTTCGCCCGCCGAACGCGCTCACCTTTCCGCTAACGGTAAACCACGGGAATACCACACGTCCCGAATATCTGTCGAGCAATTCCCCTTTTTCCGTTCGGAAGCAGAGTCCCGTCTTCACGAGAAACTCCTCTTGGTAGCCTTTGCTTTTTGCCGTCGTTGACAGCGCGTCGCGCTTCTGCGGAGCATAGCCCAGCTGAAACTTCTCAATAATGTCATCGCGTATTCCCCTGCTGCGGAAATATTGCTTTCCTATCGCCTGACCGTCAACATCGTTAAGCAGCAGGTCGTGAAAGTATTTCATCGCCCACTCGTTCACGATATACATTGAGTCGCGTTCAGTAGCCGCACGCCTTTCTTCCTCGCTCTGCTCGCGCTCCTCCACCTCAATGTTGTATTTCCTTGCCAGCCACCGCAGGGCATCGGGATATCCCATCTGTTCGTGCTCCATGAGGAAGCCAGCCGGAGTGCCGCCCTTTCCGCACACAAAGCACTTGCAGATGTTCTTCGCAGGCGACACCATAAACGAGGGATTCTTGTCGTCGTGAAACGGACACAATCCCTTGTAGTTGACACCCGCCTTGCGCAGTGTCACAAAGTCAGACACCACATCAACAATATTGGCGGCATCTATAATCTTGTCTACGGTCGCTCTGTCTATCATCTTGTTTGTGGTTACAAAATTACCACAATTTGGATTGAACTCAAAATAAATTAACTTTATTTATTTTTTTGTTATTACCTATTTATATTATGCATATATATTAAAAATAATTATCGTCAAAGTTCTCAGGTTAAAATAATTAAAATCTTTACATCTCAAAAACAACATTTCCGATTTTTAATGTAACTTTGCAGACATAATTATCCATTTTTAAACCAAAACATATACCACATAAATAACTTAAAGATTATGAAGAAAATACTACTTTCCGCCTTTTTGTTTGTTACAGTAATCAGCGGTTTTGCAGAGGACGGTTCACGCTTGTGGTTGCGTGGAAACGACAATCCAGGCAAGGTTACGAATGTAATATCAGGTCGAGGAGTGAAAAATACCAAAACAGTGAAAATAGCTTGCGAAGAACTGCAAAACAGCGGCATTGGCAAAGATATACGATTGGTAGAAGACAAGGATATGACGGCAGATTCATACAGGATAACCGTAGACGACAACGCAATAACATTGCAGGCATCGTCGGACATCGGTATGATGTATGGTGCGTATGCACTACTGCGCCAGAAGGCTATCGGTGAGGTTCACTCCGAATTGAGTGCCCCAACGTTTTCGCTCCGTATGCTCAACCATTGGGATAACCTTGACTTGTCGGTGGAACGCGGATATGCAGGAAACAGCATTTTCAAGTGGGAGGAGATAGACAAGAAAGGCAAGATGAGCGACGAGCTGACAGCACGTCTCACGCAATATGCACGGGCAAACGCATCGATAGGAATAAACGCCACGGTGCTGAACAACGTGAACGCATCGCCCAAAATACTTTCCGACGAATATCTGCAAAAGGTGAGTGCCATAGCTGACGTGCTGCGTCCGTATGGCATAACAGTCTATTTGTCAGCCAATTTTGCATCTCCAAAAGTGCTTGGCGGACTTGACACCGCCGACCCGTTAGATGCACAGGTGCAGCAATGGTGGAAGGACAAGGCAAAGGAGATATACAAGCAAATATCCGATTTCGGTGGCTTTCTCGTGAAGGCGAACAGCGAAGGACAGCCTGGTCCGGGAGACTATGGGCGCAGTCACGCCGAGGGAGCAAATATGCTTGCCGAGGCACTTGCGCCACACGGTGGAAAGGTTATATGGCGTTGTTTCGTATATGGCAACCACAAGGGCGAAGACCGCGTGATGCAAGCCATAAGCGAGTTCAACAACACCGACGGAAAGTTTCTGCCAAACGTGATATTGCAGGCAAAGAACGGACCGCTCGATTTCCAGCCAAGAGAGCCATACGCCCCGATATTCGACTTCATAAAGCAGACACCAATGGCTGCCGAATTGCAGATAACGCAGGAGTATCTCGGGCAGAGCCGTCATCTCGTGTTCCTCGCCCCTATGTGGCAGGAGTTTTTCTCGTTCGTGTCGCCAAAGTCGCTTACAATGGTTGCCGGCGTTGCAAACATTGGCGACGATGCTAACTGGTGCGGACATCATTTCTCGCAAGCCAACTGGTATGCCTTCGGACGTATGGCGTGGAATCCGTATCTCACGAGCAACGAGATTGCCGAAGAGTGGTTGCGACAGACATTCTGCAACGACAGTGCTTTCGTAGAGCCGATGAAACGCCTTATGACCGACAGCCACGAGGCGTGCGTAAACTATATGATGCCCCTCGGACTGCACCACATCTTCAAGGCCGACCATCATTATGGCGCTGAGCCAGACGGCAACCAAGCACATTTCCCAATGGAATGGCGACCGGTGTACTATCACAAGGCAGACAAACAAGGAATTGGCTACAATCGCAGCACTCACGGCGGCACAGGCGCAACGCAACAGTATCGTGAGCCATACCGCTCTCTCTACGACAATGTAAACACTTGTCCTGAAGAATATCTTTTATGGTTCCACCACCTGCCTTGGACATACAAGATGAAGAGCGGCAGGACACTATGGGACGAGATGTGCCATCTTTACAACAAGGGCGTTGACGAGGTAACGACATATCCCGGCAGATGGGAAAACGTGCGCCAATATGTAGATGACCAACGCTGGGCAGAAGTAAACGACCGCATCACCCACCAAGTGGAAAACGCAAAGGAGTGGCGCAATATCTGCCTCGGATATTTTGGAGGTTTTGCAGAATAAATAGGGATTAAAAGAGATAAAATAATAGTAATTAATAAAACAAATAGAAAACAAAATGGAACATAAAAACTTATTTAAGACTTTGTTTGCAACAGTAATGGTATCTTTATTTATGCCGTTAACAGCAAATGCACAAATAGAAATCAATGAAAAGAATTTCCCTGATGGGAATTTCCGCAACTGGCTGCTTGAGCAGGATTATGGCATGGACGGCATATTGACGGAAGCGGAGATTCAGGAAATAACCAAGATTGATGTTTCTGTCAAACATATTTCCAGCCTGCAAGGAATAGAGTATTTTACGGCTCTGCAAGATTTACGTTGCAACAACAATCAACTGACGGCTTTAGATGTTTCCAACAATACGGCACTGACAAATTTATACTGCTATAACAATCAACTGACGGCTTTGGAGGTTTCCAACAATACGGCACTGACATGGTTACATTGCGAAAACAATCAACTGACGGCTTTGGATGTTTCTGGTTGTACGGCACTGACTGTGTTAGTTTGCCCCTACAATCAATTGACGGCTTTGGAGGTTTCTGGTTGTACGGCAATGACAACGTTACAATGCCCCAACAATCAATTGACGGCTTTGGATGTTTCTGGTTGTACGGCACTGACATGGTTAGAATGCTACAGCAATCAACTGACGGCTTTGGATGTTTCCAACAATACGGCACTGACAAGGTTAGGGTGCAACTACAATCAACTGACGGCTTTGGATGTTTCCAACAATACGGCACTGATAATTTTATATTGCGGCAGCAATCCACTGAAGGCTTTGGATGTTTCCAACAATACGGCACTGACATTGTTATCTTGCTATAGCAATCAACTGACGGCTTTGGATGTTTCCAACAATACGGAACTGACAGAATTACTTTGCTACGAAAATCAACTGACGGCTTTGGATGTTTCCAACAATACGGCACTGACATATTTATCCTGCGGAAACAATCAACTGACGGCTTTGGAGGTTTCCCAAAATATGGCACTAACGGAATTACGGTGCTACTCTAATGAAATAAAAGGAGAAGCAATGGACGCATTAATCAGTAGCCTGCCACATAACAATACCAACGAAACTCATGGATTGTATGTATATAATATCTACAATGAAGGCAATATCTGCACCAAGTCGCAAGTAGCAGCAGCCAAAGCAAAAGGCTGGACACCATATTATAATACACGAAGTGATGGTTATTGGAATTGGGAAGAATATGAAGGTAGCGACGATAATGCAAATGGCATCATTGAGATTATCCCTAAACAGGCTACTGAAAACGATGCTGTCTATAAGCTTAGTGGAGTTCGTGTGAATAATCCTACAAAGGGTATTTACATCAAGAATGGCAAGAAGGTTGTAATTAAGTAAGCCTTTGCAGCGTAAACCATTATAGTTAATACAATGAAACTTGAAGTGCCGGGAGGTGAGAAACGAGTGTTGCTGCACACATGCTGCGCACCTTGCTCGTCGGCGATAATAGAATGTATGATGCAGAACGGTATCACACCAGTGATATACTACTGCAATCCGAACATATATCCATACGAGGAATACAGGATAAGAAAGGAGGAGTGCAGCCGATATGCGTCGTCATTGGGATTGGAGATTATTGATGCCGACTACGACCACGAGCAATGGCTGCAACAGATGAAGGGCATGGAGATGGAACAGGAGCGCGGCAGACGATGCCTGCAATGCTTCAAGATGCGTCTTGCAGATGCGGCACGCTATGCTAATGCCCACGGCTTCAAAGTGATAACAACAACGTTGGCATCGAGCCGCTGGAAAAGCCTTGCACAGATAGAGGAGGCAGGACACTATGCAGAAAGCCTTTTCCCCGATGTCACCTTCTGGACACAAAACTGGCGCAAGGGCGGTTTGCAGGAGCGACGATGCGCAATAATAAAGGAATATGGCTTTTACAACCAACAGTACTGCGGTTGTGAGTTCAGCATAAGAAAGGCTGCACAGTGATGCACAGCCTTTCTTTTTGTTTAATAGCGATATAGCTTTACGTGCAGTATTTTCCGCTCGCCCACGGATATGCGGGCGTGGCGACCTTGATGGTCCTGATCTCCATTGTGGCGACGCAGATATTTAATATCGCCTTCATTTGAAATCTCCACCTCGTCAACATATCCAATACCCATGCGCTGTCCGCTGAAAGGTATACAGTCGGCAGTCTGCTCCGCTGTCTCTTCTTCCGCTAACACAAAGCCGTCTTCACCAAGTTTCCTTGCAGCCTGCTTGCCATTGCCTGAAAGTTGTTTTTCGTAATCCTTCTCGTTTGCCGTGGCAAACTCCACCACAATGCCGTTTCCAGCAATGAGATACTCGTCTTTGGCAAGTTTCAGTATGATTCCCCCACCCTCTTGCCATACAGAACCGTCGGTGGCTCTTGAATCCCACGGCAAGGTGAAGAAATGACGGCACGTAAGCACAGCATCATTGTCGGATATCGTGCGTTCCTTGTTCTCTTGATCAAAAAGCACTCCCCACCTATCAATGTTCTTGTACCTATTATATAATGGGGAAACCTGCTCCATAATCTTATATGCCTCGGTAACTGATGCAACCTCCTGCGGTGCAGCCTGGTCTATGGCAAAAGGACTAAAACCCAAGGCATTGTGCTCGCCAAAGGCATACAACGCCCTCACTCCGCTGTTTACGCAACAGCGCGATTCCGGTATGAAAAGCCTGTTGTCGGGCAGCGCATATTGTCTGCACCAGTCGGCAAATCCCGTGTCGTAAATGTCGGGAGCGAGCAAGTCGAGTGTTGGAGCTGCGGCATGCCACACATCCTTCAAGTGCGCCAAAGGACCTGCAGATGGATATTCTCCAGGTTTGCGCCCACGACTGTTCATTGCCGCATTGACATAAAGCATGCGGTCGCTCTTGCCACGGGCAATCTTTGCCAGACGCTCCACGTACACCCCGTAGTGCCACGCCATAAATATCTCATCGGTATAGATGTCGTCGCCGAACACCTGCGTCCAAGTGCCTTTTGTCTTGTTGCCGTTGCGCTGCCACTTGTCTGCCAATTGCTTGTGCAAGTGCCTTTTGTTTTTCTGCAAATGGGATATCAATGCCGACGGCACGTCTTTTGCAAACATCCTGTCAGCCTCTTTCGAGTGGTCGCGTGCATCCTCAAGCATGCCAATCTCGTTTTCTATCTGTATCATGCTCACCACCTGCATATCGGGGTCTTTCTCCTCCAGACGGTTAAGCATAGCCGTGAACGCAGCACTGTCGGCACGAAAAACATTCTCGCTGAAACAGCTTGCTATCTCCAATGGCTTACCGCAACGTGTCATTGCACGCGGATAGCGCTTGGTGTCTTGCTTAAACCAAAGGGGCGCATAGCAACTCATAGAGTTTTTCCATGCACCAAACCATAGCACTCCCACCTTCAGACCGTTGCTGCGAGCCTCGCTTACGACAGCATCCAAAAGGGTATAGTCGTATTTTCCCTGCTGGGGCTCAAGAAACTCCCAATACACAGGCACAAGCACGGTGTTTAGCCCTGCCGCCTTCATACGCGGCATCACCTCACGAATGTCGGCAACACAGGTTACAGCCGAATTGCTCAACTCACCGCCAAGCACAAGGGGCTGTGTATTTAGCCTGTCGGCGGCAACTGAACACAGCGCCGCCGACAAAAGCATAATAACTTGTAATATCCTCAATTTCACTTTTCTTGGTCAATTGTCTTTATTTTCTCTTTTACAATCTGCAAGTCGTTCTTGAGTTGCTCCAGTTTCCTGTTCATCTCGTCAACGAGACTGTTGCCCTTCTTGCTCGATGCGGTCAGGAAACAGATGTTGTTCTCGTATGTCTTTATCTCGCTCGTCAGATTTTCCAACTGCCTTACAAGGCGTGCGCGCTCGTTTTCAAGTGTTTGTGCGCCCTGTGCCGCAGCATCCTTAATCCTGTTCCTGAAATTGTTGAGATGGCGGCGAGCATTGGTGCTCTTGAGTTGCTTGTAGATAGCGTCTACGGCAGCATGATAGGCATTGTAGATGTTATCCTTTTCGCGGAAAGGTACGTGCCCGATGGCGTTGTACTCCTCCTGCAGTTTCTTCATTTCAGCCTGAAGGTCATCTACGCCCTCGCTCAAGAGAGCCTCTAAACGCGCAATCACGCCGCGCTTCTTTTCAAGATTCTCCTGCTGCTCGTTGCGCTGTCCTGCGGTCTGTGCGTTGCGCTTCTCAAAGAAGTGCTGGCATGCACCTTGGAATTCTTCCCAAAGTTGGTCGCCGAGTTTCTTCGGCAGGCTGCCCACGGTCTTCCACTCCTTTTGCAGGGCTATCAACTTGTCGCCCGTTGAGCGCCACTCTGTGCTGTCCATAAGAGCCTTTGCACGCTCTATTATTTCACGCTTCTTTTCGGCGTTCTTGGCGTATGTCTCTTTCAGGTTCTTGTAGTATTCTGCCTTTGCAGTGAAGAATGCGTCGCAGGCACTGCGGAAACGCTCAAATATCTTCACGTTCATCTTCTGCGGAGCAAAACCGATGGTCTTCCATTCAGCCTGCAACTCTATAATCTGCTTGCTGTGAGCCTCCCAGTCGGCACTGCCGTTGTTTTCCTCTCCGTTTATAGCCTCCACCTTTTCGCAGAGTGCGGTCTTCTTGGCAAGGTTTTCCTCTTCACGGGCACGTATCGCCTCGAAGTGTGCCTGATGTGCCTTGTTTATTACCGTCGACGCAGCCTTGAAGCGATTCCAAATCTCGTCACGCAACTCCTTTGCCACCGGTCCTGTCTCACGGTACTCCTGGTGCAGGTTCTGCAACTGGTGGAACGCGCTCACCACGTCCTCCTCGCTTGCCAACTTTTCAGCAGCCTCGCAAAGCCTTGTCTTTATCTCAAGATTTTTCTTGAAGTCATATTCGCGTGCCTCGTGGTTCAGTTTCAGCAAGTCGTAGAACTGCTCAACATACAACTGGTAGTTTCTCCACAGTTCGGTGGCATTCTCTGCCGGCACGTTCTGTATTTCGCGCCATTCCTCTTGCAGTGCCTTGAAATCCTTGTACGACTTGTTTGCCTCTTCGGGCGATGTCGACATTGCCTTTATTTTCTCTAATATGTCGAGTTTCTTCTGCAAGTTGCGCTGCTCTTCTTCCTTCTGCTCAAGGAACAATTTTTGCCTGCGCTCCTTGATTACCGACAAGGCTGCCTTGAAGTCGTCTTCCGTTTCGTCCACCGGCATCTGGTATGCCTCTGGTTCTCCGCCTCCGTCAACAAACTCCTTCATACTTGCCTCGCGCTCTGCACGTTGCATCTTGTAGTAAAGGGCTTGCAACAGGCTTACCTCGTCGCGGTCGGGAGCGTCTTCGCTTTCCGCAATTTCCTTCATGCGTGCCAGCACTTCCGCCTTGTCTGCATAGATTTTCTGCTCCTGCGCTTCTTCCGCAGTCGTTGCCTCTACGACAGTTGTTTCTTCTACTTGCTGATTTTCCACAGCGTTCTGTTCTTCT
>JAFLSE010000045.1 GCA_022511075.1 Prevotella sp. | reverse complement strand
TTGGGACAAATAAAAAGCAAGGACTATGCCCCTGTTCTTGCGCATCCTGAAAGATATATGTATATGGATGAGGGTGACTATCATCGCTTGAAAAATGATGGTGTCAAGTTCCAGCTTAACCTGTTTTCCCTTGAAGGGCTTTATGGTCAGTATGTATGTGATAAAGCCAAATGGCTCAGGCGTAAGGGATTTTATGATTATGTAGGGACGGATATTCACAATAAACAGATAATAAAACAGTTCTTAAAATAAAAACAAGAAAAAACATAAGTTTATGAAAAGTAACAAATTAATCAGTTCTGTGGTACATGCGTTTTTTGCAGGCATTATGCTATCGTTTGCCCAATCTGCTGCTGCACAGAACAACAACTCGGACGTTGGTGGTGATATCAGGGTGGTATCTCGTGATACAACCTACTACAAAGCCCCGACCGTTACCAAGATTCAACGGGATTCAATCTATGACCCGCTGCGTGTCGTGACAAACAAATTCAATAAGGACTGGTTCCTGTATGGTGCAATAGGTGGACATTCACTGCGCGGAGACTATTCGAATCTCGGAAAATTCAGTGGCACATTATCACCTGATTATGAACTTGGCTTCGGCAAATGGTTTACTCCCGGTGTTGCCTTGCGCATTGGCGTTATGAAATCAAGTTCACGAGGATATACCGTCTATGGCGGTAACTTGCCATACACAGCGGAAGACGGTACGCAATACGGACCAATGAAAAAACGTTGGTGGGACTACAATGCCGGTGCGTTGTTGAATCTGTCACGATTATTCCTTGGATATGAGGGCTATGGCAGTCGCAAGAGAATGAATCAGTTCATGCTGTATGCTGGTATTGGACTTGTACACCACGAAGGGTACAGACACAGCTACGGCTCGGACAATGAACTGAGTGCCCATACGGAGTTTCAGTACAGTCGTTTTTTCTCTCGGAGTAAGAGAATCTCACTTGACTTCAAATTACGAGGCATCTTCTATCAGAGCAATCACGACGGTGAGTATGGTCAAGCCGACTATGCCGCACAAAAGATTGACTGCAACCTTGGTGCTGCTCTCGGCCTTACGTTTTATTTAGGCAAAGGATGGAGCAAGAGCACAACCAACATCTACCAGCGTGATTACAGTGAGCGCACGGTGACGGTGGTGCAAGAGCGGGAAGTAAAACAACCGAAGATTGAATACGGAACACTCACCTTCTATGTATTCTATCCCAATAACTACTCAGGGCGTGACGATGCACCACAAGTTGCCACTTCTACCGTCAATGCACTTGACTACCTTGCTGGTGGTATCTTTACGCAGCGTCGTTATGCAAACACTGGGACAGTAACCTCACGCTTAGTGAGCGATGCCTCGTTGAACGGTTTGGCTACGGAAAACATACCGACAGAGCCTGCTGACCTTGATTTTGCCATAGACTACGTTCCGCGTGGTTATGAGATGCTTACTTCTGCTCCGTTGTCACTGAGTTTGCAACCAAAGGATATGATGGTATTCAGGGAAAAGGCGGGGTATTATTATGCGCCTGTTTTTGACGGTCAGAACACATGGCTCTATCGTATCGACAACGCGGCATTGGGACAAAACCTATTAAGCAGTGCCAACTATGCTGAAACAGAGTCATTCGGTCTGAATGCCCATAGTGGTCTGAATCTTATCCGCAACAATATGAATATTGACGAAAATGATTTGCTGGTAAGTTATGCGGATGTCTATGCTGCTATGCACGAAAATAAAGGCTATATCTCCAAGTTTACCGATGCCGAAACGGTGGAGCATATCAAGCGTGTGCTGAGCAACGGCGTAATAACAATGATTCAGGCAGAGGGTTTGGCAACGAGTCAGGACAACTATTCGGGTGCTAATGCCTCGCAGATAAGGTCGGAACGTAACAAGGCTTTGTCGCAAAATCGTGCAAACACTGTTATAACGTGGTTGAAGGAGAATAAGCATATGACTAATGCCGTGTCACAGATATATATGGTGAACAGCCTTAGCGGTCCTGTGCGCAATGTGAACGATATGAGCACACGTGGTCTGAATGCCAAACTGAACCGTTGCGTGAAGGTACGCATTCATTATATGATGAAATAGTAGCATTTCCTTTACTAGGTTGGTGTGAAGGTCAGTATGGAAAAAGAATTGCCAATGCAATGTACCGCCCTAGTCGTAGCTACAGTGGAATACATTGTCATCGAGGACACCCCTCAATGGCTTTACGAAACGCTTTCAGATCTGTACGCCTATTATCCTGATGCCGACACATGTGCTTACAGATTCCAGTCTGACAGCGTGACCAGCCAAAACATCATGCTCACAGAAGTCCTCAGGCCTATAAGTCAAGACTTGTCATGAACCAATGCAATAGCCTAGCAACAGCATATTAATATACTTTGCCATTTATATTAATATGCTTGACGGTGCAAAAAAACATACTCATTTTTGGAGTTGTTAAATGAAATTTTGTGATTTTACGCTGATTTGTAAAATAGGATTTTATTTATAATATTTAATCAATTATATACACATTATGAAAATACTTACGAAATTTAAAACTTATCTTGTTCAAAACAAAATATTTCAAACCTATAGTTTTAAATGGCATTTATATAATGTGCGAAAACTTTTCAAAATCGCTATATCAATAAAAGATGGAACAGGTCTTGTTATCATTCCTGCTGCTCCAGAAACAGTTGTAGGTTCTAGGGGAGATGAGGCAATGATTACTGTAGCAATTCAAAATTTTAGAGAGCGATTTCCAAAAGATGTTATTTATATACTGGTAAATGGTAATATCGCCAATGAAAATATACAAAAAGCCCATCTTGACAATAATATTAAAGTTATAGAATGTTCGAATACCATTTATTCGGTTCGTGATGTTTTTAATCAAATATGTATAATTAAACCTGCAGAAGTTGTTATAATTGGTGCAGATTGTATGGGGGGGGTATATTCTCCCAAATATAGCTTAGTATTATTATCTTTATATAAACTATCTGTGTGCGCAGGAATAAGAACCTCTTTATTTGGATTTAGTTATAATGAACATCCATATAAAGGTATTAATAAAGCATTTCGTTATATGAACGATTTAACATATAATATAAGAGATCCGCACTCTTTAGAACGATTCAGTAAATTCACACATATAAAAGGGAACCTTGTTGCTGACGCTGCATTTTTGTTAAAACCGCGTATAGATTTTGAATCATATGATGAAATAAAATCATGGGTTGATAATCTACACATCCATGAACAACTCGTTATTGCATTTAACTTTCATCCCATGTTAAGAAAATATAATCAAGAAAGCGAAAGGGTTAATGACGCAAAGTCTGTTGCCAAAAACTTAGTTTCTGCATTGAAAACTCATAGCAATGTTAATTTTTTGTTATTGCCCCATGATGATAGAAATGGTATAGGCGATATGGTAATGTTAGATATTATAAATACCATTCTATTAGAATCTGGATTTGCTAATCGCATTTTGTATCTAAGAAACGTGCCTCGTGCAAGCCATCTCAAGGCAATTTGCGCTTTAATGGATGGAGTAATTAGTGGCAGGTTGCATTTGGCAATTGCATCTCTTGGAAGTGGGGTGCCGGTGTTAGTAGGTAGTTATCAAGATAAATTTAAAGGTCTTCTCAGGCATTTTAAAATATCTAATGATTATGTTCTTTCTATCGAGGATTTTTGCGATGAGTCATTTCAAGACAAATTTAATCAGTTTATAAGTAATTTATCCGATTTAAAAATACATGTCCGCCAAGAACTTCCGGCAGTAATGACATTAGCTCAGAATAATTTGAAAGCGTATTACCAATAATGTACCCAGCTGCTTAATTGTATTGTTTAACTATTGTGTTGATAACAGATTCTACCCGAAAATCAATTTATGAAAATTATTAATTGGTTATTAATAATTGTTACATGTATATTATTTACGGTTTTAGTTTTTTTGACTCCTTTATGGGGAGATGATTACACATACATTTTTTGTAATTCTCCAGATAATTTGAGAAGTTTCTATAATGAAATATTACCAGCTAACTGGTATACAAACAATTTTGCAGGTGTCTCAAGATTCATACCACATCTTTTAATAGGTCTATTTCATTATCTTGGAAAATGGAGTTTTAATATCATTTCTGGATTTATGTTTATTCTGTTTGGATTGACTTCGGCGCGAATAGTCACAAGACAGAAAGACCTTATTCTGCCTTTAACATTAATCTCTTGTGCATTACTATTTTTCATAATCAACGGTTTTTATAAAATTGGAATTTGGCTTAGTGGAGCACCCAATTATTTGTATATATCTATTTTTGTTGGTGTATTTTATATAATCCTTACAGAAAAGATTGCAATTTCAAAACATAAGATTATAAATTCAATTTCATTATTTTTTATAGGCTTTATAACAGGGTGGACCAATGAGGGATTTATCGTAGGTCTTACAATTGCTCTAATAATATATTATCTCATACTGCATAGAGAGGAATTGACATCAAATAGGCAAATACTAATTGGAGGGTTCTTCTTGGGAGGGGGATTCTTATGTTTGTCACCTTTCAATGTTTCCCGATTTCTAACAGGACATTCAGATGTTTCTCTTTTATATTCGGTTGTCTCTGCAATTATAAATTTCAATAATATACGGGTTATACCTATATTGCTCTTGTGTTTACTATTTTTCTCTCTAATATTTTGCAAATCGTTAACACGAGGAAATTTTATTAAGTCATATATCAAAGATAACTTAATACTTGTATTTGCTTTAATTTTTTCCGTCATTTTTATCATTTTTACAAAACACTCAAGCAATTATTCCAGATTTCCATGTGAATTCTATGCAATGCTATTATTATTAGAATTGATGTTGAAACTACTACGTCAATTCCTTAACCTTATATCAATTCTATGCGGTTTGGGAATGATAATCTCATTATGTTATATTTTACCTACAGCTTACAAAAGCATTTTAGCATATAAAAATATAGAGATGCAAATTAAAAATGGTCAATCTATTATAATTAGTGAGCCTGTAGAATTAAATGAATTTGAAGAAAGATATATAGTTCCACCACAACACCTCCTTTATCCACATAGTGTATATATGCATTGGGATATAAATCATTATTATAAAAACGAATCCAATCCATATATAATAAGCAGACCTATTTATGAAGAACTAAAGAAAGAGAAAGCCCCCCATAAACGTAACTGGAATAAAAATTGGAAAGCGAGTTATATCAGCATACCTTTGACCGCAACCATAGACAAAATTACAATGATTCTTAATCCTGTTGATTTCGGTTTTCTATCATTCCCTCAAAGACTATATGCTCCATATTTTGACCGATATAAATTAAACAAAATTGAAAATGTTGACTTTCAATGTATAACAATAGACAATAATCAATGGGTTATTGTTCCAGATAATCCGTTAGTCATAGACAGATTAAAACAAATCAAAATAGAATATTGGTCAGGAAATGATAGTACTTTGTATAGTGTTAAATATTAAAGGGGCAAATCATAGCATAAATATCTAAGAATCATTTGGTTTCTAGCCAGTCGTCGATAAGCATTCGTGCTATAGAGAGTTTTTCTGGGATTGTTGGTAGATTGTCGCGACTGAACCACCCTGCTTTTGTTAGTTCGCTTTCCTGCAGGTGTATTGTGCCGCTTTCGTAGTCGGCATTGAAACCTACCATGAGTCCGCAGGGATAGGGCCACGGCTGACTGCCGAAATATCGTATGTTTTTTATTTTTATTCCTGTTTCCTCAAGGGCTTCACGGGCTATTGCCTCTTCGAGAGTCTCGCCAGTTTCTACAAAGCCGGCGACAAGACCGAAGAAATTGCTGCGGAAATTCTTTCCTCGCACCAGCAATACCTCGTCACCCTTGTGAATGAGTGCTATCACTGCCGTTGCCACCTGCGGCCATATCTCCTTGCCACACTCGCAGCAACGTTTGCTTATCTCGGTGTGCATCTTCATTGTGCCTCCGCAGACACCGCAAAACTTTGTGGTCTTGTTCCAATAAAGAATCTCGTGACACTTGCCGGCGGAGATGTATTCCTCACGCGTCAGTTTGTAGTAACTTTGGCGTAGCCCTACCATTTCAAGGTCGGCGTTGTCGGTAACGGGAGAGTCTATTGAGTAGGTGCTTACCACCTCGCCAGAGGGAAGCGTTATAGTCATTATGTTCGTCCACGGCTTTGTCTCGGTGGGCGGAACGTCGGAAGAAGGGACGACAAATTTGTCGTCCCTTGTTTTTTGCAATAGAATGTCTGATTGACAGAAAACAAAATATCTCATTGCTGTTTTCCGAATAAAAGTTCCTTGTCGCGCTTTATTGCTGGCTCTGCCATCTCCTGCGGCACGAAGCGCCAGTTGTTGTTTGGTTGCGGCTTTATCGTGCCCATGCGCTGTATCTCCTCCATGATATACTGGCGCAGGTCTTTTTTACTTTTGTATATTATACGGTCTTCAAGTTCCTCTTTTGGTATGCCGGCACCGAGTGTGATTAGCTCTCCACCACCGTTGCCGCGATAGCTGTTCATAGCCACGCGATACATTCTGTCTTCGTTGAAAGGCTGTCCGTTGCTCATTTGCAGAATACGTACCTTCTGTCCGTCGGGCTTCGTTACGTCAACCTCGTAGTCGATACCTGCCGCACTGTCGAAATTGAATGTCAGGTTCTTGAAGCCCATGCGTTGCATGTCGGTCTTGTTTTCTTCGTTTAGCAGCATTATGTGGTCGTCGGGCGAAGTCATCGTGTTAACCCACTGGTCGTAGCTCATTTCGAGCATGTTGCGTATCTCCTTGCCTGTCATCTTCATCACATATAGCTTGTTCTCAAACCTATATAGCTTGAACATATCGCTCACCCTTATCGTGCCCTTGTCAATTTTGTTGTTGTAGCCCAATGGGGCGTTGAAGGATATTTCTGCATCTACAACCTTAAGTTGTATGTTGTGTATCAGGTCGATGAAGTCAGACGAGCCGAAGAAGCCGTCGCGGGTGTATATTGTCTTTGTGAGTGTACCGAGTTCCGTGTCAACGTATTTGTTCGTTGCGTCAATCTGCGACTGGAAGGCGGCCATCAGCCTCTCGTCAACCGGCTCTTCCGAAACATCTACGAGGTCGCCTGTAATAATCTTCTTCAGTATCTTACCCTTTTTGTTTATCTCTATTGTCACGGTAGCCTCCGCCACTTTGAGCGCGTTGTTGGATGGGTCGAGGCACAGCACGTCCCTGCCGTCAACGTTCTTTATGTATTCCTTGCGTGCCCTGTGGTCATGTCCAAACATCACGATGTCAACGCCTGGCACCTGCTCGGCTACAGTCTTTGCTTCGTTCTCCACGTATTGGTCGGTAACGATGCCGTTATCCCAGCCGCTGTGCAGCAGGGCTACGATTACTTCGGGCTGCTCTGTCTTTTGCAGGTGTTCCACCCATTTTGTCATGCTCTCCTTTATGCCCTCAAAGCGCATGCCGCTCCAGAGGTCTTCCGACAGCCAGCTTGGAATGGCAGGCGTAAGCATGCCTATGACAGCCACTTTTATGCCGTCGCGGTTGAATATCTTGTATGGCTGCACATATGGCTTGTCGGTCTTAGTGTCTATGATGTTTGCGCCGAGCACGGGGCATTTCAGTTCACTAATCCATTTGTCATACGCCTCGTGTCCCACTTCCACGTCGTGGTTGCCGAAACACTGCGCATCGTATCTCATATAGTTAACGATGTCGCTTGCCACGTTGTTTCCCGTCTTGTTTATATAGTTGTAGTAGTAGCAGATGGGCTGTCCCTGCAAGATGTCGCCGTTCTCGAGCAGTATCACGTTGTCGCCGTGCTTGTGCCTCAGTCCATTTACGTATGTGCTCACCCTTGCAAGCGAGCCTTTCTTTTCCTTGCGCTCCGTGAAGTCGTAGGGGAAAAAGCAGCCGTGCACGTCGCTTGTCTCCACAATCTTTATCTGCACCACCTTCGATTTTGCCGTTGCAGGCATAGCCATTAACAAAGATGCCATAATTGCAAACAATCCCTTAATTTTCATTGTTTATGATGTTTTTAGTTGTTCTTGATTTTCTGTTATTAAGTTTCAGACTGCAAATATACTAAGAATTTGTGATATAACTTATATTTTTTTCCTCTTTTTCTTGCAGGATTATAGAAAAAGTGCTATATTTGCACAACAAAATACGAGATTTAAGAATATTTATAGAGTAACTTATGAGCAAAAAAAGAGTTTACACCTTTGGTAATGGACAAGCCGAAGGTAATGCTAAAATGCGTGAGGAACTTGGTGGCAAGGGTGCTAACCTTGCCGAGATGAATCATATTGGTGTGCCAGTTCCTCCAGGTTTCACAATCACTACTGACTGCTGTAATGAATATTATAATGTAGGTCAGGAGAAAATTATGGAGCTGCTTAATGACGATGTTATGGCAGCCGTGAAGCATATTGAGGACTTGATGAACTGCAAGTTTGGCGATGCTACAAATCCGCTGCTTGTTTCTGTTCGTTCTGGTGCCCGCGCTTCAATGCCTGGTATGATGGACACCATTCTGAACCTTGGTCTCAACGACGAGGTGGCAGAGGGTATGGCAAAGAAGACCGGCAATCCACATTTCGTTTACGACTCATACCGTCGTTTTGTTCAGATGTATGGCGACGTAGTGTTGGAGATGAAGCCTGTGAACAAGACCGACATCGACCCATTTGAGGAAATTATCGAGAAGGTGAAGAAGGAAAGCGGTGTTGTGCTTGACAAGGACTTATCGGTTGATGACTTGAAGAAATTAGTAAAACTGTTCAAGGAAGCCATCAAGGAGCGCACAGGCAATGACTTCCCCAACGACCCGATTGAGCAGCTTTGGGGTGCTATCTGCGCCGTGTTCCGCAGTTGGATGAACGAACGTGCTATCCTTTACCGTAAGATGGAGGGTATTCCTGATGAGTGGGGTACAGCCGTATCGGTTATGGCAATGGTGTTCGGTAACATGGGCGACACATCTGCAACGGGTGTATGCTTCAGCCGTGATGCCGCTAACGGTGAGAATCTGTTCAACGGCGAGTACCTTGTGAATGCACAGGGCGAGGACGTTGTGGCAGGTATTCGCACACCACAGCAGATTACGAAGATTGGCTCACAGCGTTGGGCAGAGCGTGCCGGTATCTCTGAAGAAGAACGTGCAGCCAAGTATCCTTCAATGGAAGAGGCTATGCCTGAGATTTATGCTCAGTTGAACAGCATTCAGGAGAAACTCGAAGAGCACTACCGCGATATGCAGGATATGGAGTTCACCGTTCAGGAAGGCAAACTCTGGTTCCTCCAGACACGTAACGGTAAGCGCACAGGTGCTGCTATGGTTAAGATAGCCATCGACCTGCTCCACGAGGGTAAGATTGACGAGAAAACAGCCATTATGCGTTGTGAGCCTCAGAAACTCGATGAGTTGCTTCACCCAGTATTCGACAAGAAGGCACTGACTACTGCAAAAGTAATCGCACAGGGTCTGCCAGCATCTCCAGGTGCTGCTTGCGGACAGATTGTGTTCCACGCAGACGATGCACAGGCTTGGCACGAGAACGGTCACAAAGTGGTTCTTGTCCGCATAGAGACATCACCAGAGGATTTGGCAGGTATGTCGGCTGCCGAGGGTATCTTGACAGCCCGTGGCGGTATGACCTCTCACGCTGCCGTTGTAGCTCGTGGTATGGGTAAGTGCTGCGTTTCTGGTGTTGGCTCGTTGAACGTAAGCTATGTGAATAAGACTGTCGAGATTGACGGCGTTGTATATAAAGAAGGCGACTACATTTCACTGAACGGTACTACAGGTCAGGTTTATGCTGGCGAAGTTCCAACAAAGGCTGCTGAACTTTCAGGCGACTTCAAGGAACTGATGGAACTCTGCGACAAGTATACCAAGTTGCAGGTACGCACAAATGCTGACACTCCACACGATGCGCAAGTAGCTCGCTCGTTTGGTGCAAAGGGTATCGGTTTGACACGTACAGAGCATATGTTCTTCGATGATAAGAAAATTGTTGCTATGCGTGAGATGATTCTCTCCAAGGATGCTGAAGGTCGTGAGAAGGCACTCGCCAAGTTGCTGCCTTATCAGAAGGCTGACTTCAAGGGAATCCTCGAGGCTATGGACGGTCTGCCAGTGAACATCCGCTTGCTCGACCCACCACTCCACGAGTTCGTGCCACACGATAAGGCAGGTCAGGAGACAATGGCAAAGGAAATGGGTGTGAGCGTAGAGGACATCAAGAGACGCGTAGATTCGCTCAACGAGAACAACCCAATGCTTGGTCACCGTGGTTGTCGTCTGGGTATTACCTTCCCTGAAATCACTGCCATGCAGACAAAGGCTATCCTTTCTGCGGCTTGCGAGTTGAAGCAGGAAGGCAAGAATCCGATACCGGAAATCATGGTGCCGCTGATTGGTACGCTCTACGAGCTGAAGCAGCAGAAGAACGTTATCCAGAAGGCTGCCAATGAAGTATTCGCTGAGTATGGCACTGAGGTTGAGTTTGAGATTGGTACGATGATTGAGATACCACGTGCTGCTCTTACAGCCGACCGTATCGCTACAGAGGCACAGTATTTCTCATTCGGTACTAACGACCTTACACAGATGACTTTCGGTTACAGCCGCGACGACATCGCTTCGTTCCTCCCTGTATATCTCGACAAGAAGATTTTGAAAGTAGATCCATTCCAGGTTCTCGACCAGAAGGGTGTCGGTCGCCTCATCAAGGTTGCTGTTAAGGAAGGTCGCGAGGTTCGTCCAGAACTGCGTTGCGGTATCTGCGGTGAGCACGGTGGTGAGCCAAGTTCAGTGAAGTTCTGCGCTAAGATAGGCATGAACTACGCTTCTTGTTCTCCATTCCGTGTGCCGATAGCAAGACTTGCAGCGGCGCAGGCAGCGGTTGAAGAGGCATAAAGCCTTTCCGATATAAGTATATATTATGGTAGCATTCTCCCCTGAAAGGAGAATGCTACTGTTTTTTATTTTATAAATATCTAACTGAATTTATTGAGTTCGTTTGTTTCCGTCGGTTAACTAAATATGTGTTTTTATTTGAAAAATGAAACAAAGCACGGTAAAAACTTGTGGATTTATCAAATATTTCGTACCTTTGCCTCGCAATTTGTAATCAGGTAACAAAAAGGCATGCAAATGTTGAAACAACACAAGGATTAAGCACTAAATGGAATTTCTTAACAACTTTTTTGCAGAACTAAGCGGTCTGCTATGGGGGTGGCCTATGATTATTCTCTTGTTAGGCACTCATATCTACCTTACAATCATACTGCGCTTTCCGCAGCAGCACATTTTTAAGGCAATACGCTTGTCGGTGAAGCGCGACAAGGAGACCACTGGCGATGTGTCACAGTTTGCTTCGCTTGCCACGGCACTTGCCGCCACCATTGGCACGGGAAATATCATTGGTGTTGCCACTGCAATAGCCCTGGGAGGTCCAGGTGCGGTGCTGTGGTGCTGGCTTACGGGTGTCTTTGGCATCTCCACGAAGTATGCCGAAGGACTGCTTGCCATAAAATACAGGAAGAAAAAGCCCGACGGAAAGATTATCGGTGGTCCGATGTTTGCCTTGGAGTATGGACTGGGCTGGAAATGGCTTGCTGTCTTGTTTGCTGTTTTCACTGCCATTGCCTCCTTTGGCATCGGCAATACCGTGCAGGCAAATGCCATTGCCACAATAACCAACGAAACATATCAGATTTCTCCATACATCACGGGGACTGTTGTCTGCCTGCTGACGGGTGCTGTGGTGCTTGGCGGTGTAAAGAGTATTGCCCGTGTATGTTCGATGCTTGTTCCTTTTATGGCATTTTTCTATGTGGCTGGCTGTATATATATAATATGTGTAAACGCTGCCTACATTCTTCCTGCAATAAAACTCATCTGTGTATCTGCTTTCAGTCCGCAGGCGGCAGGAGGAGGCTTTGTTGGCACAACGGTAATGATGGCGGCACGTTATGGTATTGCCCGTGGATTGTTCAGCAATGAGTCTGGACTCGGCTCTGCACCTATTGTGGCGGCAGCGGCGAAGACCCGCAATCCAGTTCGCCAGGCATTGGTATCGAGTAGCGGCACGTTCTGGGACACTGTGGTGATATGTGCCATTACGGGTATCGTCATTGTGAGCAGCGTTCTTGCCTATCCCGACATAAGTTTCGACAATGGTGCGGTGCTTACCAAGGTTGCATTCTCTAAGATACCCATCGTAGGCACTCCGCTGCTGACAATAGGACTGCTCACTTTTGCCTTCTCCACCATATTAGGCTGGTGCTACTATGGCGAGCGTGCCGTGGAGTATCTCAAGGGCAGGCGGTGGGTGATTGTCTATCGTGTGGCATACATTGCAGCCGTATTCCTCGGCAGTATATTAAACCTGAGCATCGTATGGAATCTTGCCGACTGCATGAATGCGCTGATGGCTATCCCTAATCTGATTTCGCTGTTGGCGTTGAGCGGAATCGTCGTTCACGAGACTCGCAAATACCTATGGCGAGGACGATTGGACAAGACGGATATGGTTTAATATTATTTGTATTTTATGTAAGTTGTTTATATTCCTTCTTTGGCAAAAAGATGTTAAAAGATGATAAGGCGGCATTGAGAAATGTCGCTTCATTCGTTATATAGACAGAGGGCAAGCGCAAGCCAATGGTAAGTGATTAATGACAAAACAAATTAGGAAAATGAAAAAGATATTTTTTGTGGCTTTTGCCATGATGATGGCAATGAACGGTTGCAAGGCTGGAGAGCAAGGAGAAAACAGTGTGACGGCAGGCGATGTTGTACAGGAAACCCGCAACGTGGGAGAGTTTAACGGCGTAACATTGATTGGCAGTCATAGGGTGGTGTGCAGGCCGGGTAAAGACTATAGTGTGGTGGTGGAGGCTCCGAAAGAAGTGGCAGGCAGACTGCTGACGGAGGTGAAGAACGGAATGCTCACCATAAGCAAGGAGAAGATTGCAGGCGTGAGGGTTGTGACGAGTAACAAGGATGATGAAAAGACCACGGTATATGTTACGCTGCCGAAATTGCAGATTGTCCATTTGATGGGTAGTGGCGACATCATAGTGAAAGGCAAGACCGAGTATAATGAAAAACTGCGCGTGTCGTTGGTTGGTAGCGGCAACATTGAGTTTGACGATATCGACGTTAAATTTTCTGATATTTCCTTGTCTGGCAGCGGCGACATAAAGATTAATAGTATAAAGACGAAGTTAGTGGAACTGAAATTGACTGGCAGCGGTGATATGCACGTGGGGCAGGTGAAAGGTTCGAATGTGGCAGTATCATCGACTGGCAGTGGCGACATGAAGGTGGACAATGTTGACTGTGCTATGTTGAACATCAACCATGTGAGCAGTTGCGACGTGACGATTGGAAACGTAAAGGCTGTGACGACCAACGTAAACAAGGTGGGCAGCGGTGATTTGAAACTTTCTGGCACGACGACATATTACAATGAAGTGAAGCATGGCAGTGGCAAGGTAGACAAGGGCAGTCTGAGATATGATAAGACCAAGCAGAAAATGCAGGGTGGTTGGCAGATAGAAAGCAGCGGCACAACATCACCCAACGGCATAGAGGCAGAGCCATAAATATTTTGTATACGAGGCCGACGGAGAAAGGCGATGAAGCAAAGGGATTTTGAAGCATTGGCAGCGGAACTGCGGCGCTTGGCTTTGGCTACGGCACAAGCAATGCTGTGCAACGGGGCTGCGGCGGAAGACGTGGCGCAGGATGCTATGCTCAAATTGTGGGCTGTGCATGACGAGTTGCGCGGTGAGGCTCACGCACGGCGCTTGGCGCACACGGCAGCACGCCAACTTGCAATCGACTTTCTCCGTCATAGGCAAAGGACATCGGCACTTATCGTCCCGATTGACGGCAGTGCAAACGACAACTACGCGCCGCCCGACTACGGAGACATATCGCCCCAGAAGCGAATGGAAATGGAGGAGGATGAACGTTGGCTAAGGCATCGCATAGCCAACCTGCCCACAAGGGAGATGCAGGTGATGGAGATGAGACAGGGCGAAGGAAAGTCGAACGATGAAATAGCGAGGATAATGGGAATAGCACCTGCATCGGTGGCAACGATGCTGTCGGCAGCACGGAGGAAAATATTTGAGGAACTGAAAAAACGTAATGGAAAATGAAGATGAGCGACAAGGATATAAAGGCACTGTTGCAGAGATATATGGACGGAATTACATCGCTTGAAGAGGAGGCGATGCTTGCGAGATATTTCAGCAAGGTTGGCAACAGGGCTGCACCCGAGGGCATTGCCGAGGAGGATTGGCAGGCATACAAGGAGATGTTTGCGATGTTTGCGCCCAAGAGAAACAAGGTAGGCATTGTTTGGCTGTGGCGTTGCGCTGCGGTTGCAGCGGTGGTGTTGCTTGTTGTTGCAGGTGCTGGCATATGGTTTGAAAGCAGGGAAACGTCGCCTATAGATGAGGGCGGATATGTGGCTGTTGCTGAAAAGACGGACAGTATATTGATAGATGTGGTTGCCGACACGATGAAAAGCGAGATGATTCATCAAGACAAGATTCCTGCCGTAAAGAAGAAAAGCAGGAAACAAAAATATCCTCGCTACGAGCCGTCTGTGCCTCGTCATTATATGGCACAAAATGCTCCAAAGCCCGCAGAGACAGATATTGATGCGGAAGAGGCGTTGCGACAGGCGGAGCTGCTGATGCAGGCTGTGTATTTGCAGCAGCAGAGCGATGTGAACAATGCAATGATGCAGTGCACGCTCGTGATGGAGGAAGAAGAGTATTAGTGATTTTGGGGAGTTAAGGGAGTTGAAGGAAGTTAAAGGAGTTAAGGACAAGTGTTTTGCTAATTAATTATAAAATATGAATATGAAAAGAACGATTATAACATTAGCCGTGCTGCTGACTGTTGGGGAGGCTACGGCGCAGAATAACGTTAAGAAAGCAATGGACGACTTGGTGAACGACAAGTCGACAGTGAAGGTGTTGACAAACAAGTACGAACACGATATGGGTGGAGAGGATGAAACCTATTGCCACTACACTGTGTTGCAAATAGACAAGGCACGGGCAGACAAGATGATTGTAAAGGTGGAAGAGGCTTTCGACAAGGATTTGCCAACGGCATACTACTCACTGTATCAAACACCGAAGATTCAGACAGGCGAGCGCAGCAACGTGAAGTATGGTCCTAACTTGGAGTATGGTGTGACTTTCGGAACGAAGAAATCCCACAACTACCGAATGATTTGTACCGAAGATGCCAACAATGCCGGCAAGCGTAATGCATACGCCATGGTGTGGTATGACGAGGGTGGGGGAGTGCGCTGCCTTCTCTATCAGATTTACGGCAAAAGACCATTGAAAAAGTCGGGGCAGTTGATGTCGCTTGGCGACCTTCAGAAATCGTTGGGAAAGACGATGACCTATGATTGGTCTACGGGCACTACAATCATTGATGACAATCAGAAAATACGTATAATAACCGACAACGGCAATGAAATAGTGACAGCCGACGCCGGTATTGGCGAGATAGCCGACGATGCCGACTTCCTGCTGCTCTTCGGCAACCTGCGCGTGGCACTTCTCGATGCGATAAAGGATACCGGCAAAAAGACCCTTCAGACGGGCATCGCAATGAAACTGATGAAACTCTGCAAGAAATACTGCGGATTGCTTAACGAAAACGAGAAGGCAACTTGCCGCACGAGTCTGGGCGAGATGAGGAAAAGTCTGCAAAAGGCAAATCCCGACTCCTTCATAGATGGCATTCTCGTGGAGACTGCCGACGTGTTGCAAAAGAAATAATTCTCTCTATATTAGCGTTTTCCCAAGAGAGGGAAACATTCTTCGGGCTTTGTCGCCGTGTGGCGGCAAGGCTCGTTTTTTAATATTTGCTCTCCCTTTTTATGCCTGTAACGTGCACAACCACGCCTGCAACAATGATGCTAAGCGACAGGAACAGCAGCCAGTTTGCATCGCCGTGCCCCCATGCTGTGTTGGCAGCGAGTATTGCAATGCCGAGCAAAACAAGTGCCATGCCGAGCTTTTTGATATGCTTCTTCATAAGTAATGATGAATTTTGCTGCAAAAGTACATAAAAAATTTGGTTTATTCAATAAAATATCGTACCTTTGCACCGCATTTTGCAAAATTATTAACAAATTATTTAATTAAAAAGTATGAATCAATACGAAACCGTTTTCATTTTAACTCCCGTTTTGTCTGATGATCAGATGAAGGAAGCGGTCGCAAAATTCCAGAAGGTGCTCACCGATAATGGTGCAGAACTTCTGAACACAGAGACCTGGGGATTGAAGAAGATGGCTTATGCTATTCAGAAGAAATCTACAGGCTTCTATTGTTTGGTAGAGTTCAAGGCAGAGCCAGCAGTGATTGAGAAACTCGAGGTGGCATATCGCCGCGACGAGAGAATTATTCGCTTTATGACCGTGAAGCTCGACAAGTATGCCGTGCAGTATGCGGAGAAGAGAAGAAACAAGTTTGCTAAAAAAGAGGAGGCTTAAATTATGGCACAGGAATCAGAAATTCGCTATTTGACTCCACCGACAGTGGACAACAAGAAGAAAAAGTACTGCCGTTTCAAGAAGAGCGGTATCAAATACATTGATTACAAGGACCCGGAGTTTTTGAAGAAGTTCCTCAACGAGCAGGGTAAGATTCTGCCTCGCCGCATCACCGGAACATCTTTGAAGTATCAGCGTCGTGTGGCTCAAGCCGTTAAGCGCGCTCGCCAAATCGCTCTGTTGCCTTATGTAACTGACTTGATGAAATAAATTAAAGGAGGACATAGACAATGGAAATTATATTGAAGGAAGATATTATCGGTCTCGGATTCAAGAACGATATAGTAAACGTTAAGTCAGGCTACGGTCGCAACTATCTTATCCCACAGGGTAAGGGTGTCATCGCATCGCCTGCAGCAAAGAAAGTATTGGCAGAGAATCTCCGTCAGCAGGCTCACAAGCTGGCTGCACAGAAGGCAGCAGCAGAGCAGCGTGCAGAGGCTATCAAGGACGTTGCCCTCGTTATCGAGGCAAAGGTCAGTGCCACTGGTGTTACATACGGTAGCGTAGGCAAGGCACAGGTAGCAGAGGCTCTCCAGAAGCTCGGTCACGACATCGACCGCAAGATTATCATCATGAAGGACATCAAGAAGGTTGGCGACTATATCGCAACCGTAAACTTCCACAAGGAGGTTATCGTTGAAGTTCCTGTAAAGGTGGTTGCCGAAGGTGGCGAGGCAGAGGCTCCTGCTGAAGTAGTTGAGGAAGCACCTGTTGCAGAGGCTCCTGTAGTAGAGGAGGCACCAGCTGCCGAGGCTCCAACAGAAGAATAATATTCTGTAAAAGCATCATTCATAATTTTGTTATACATTGGGACTCCCGATTGGTTTTAATGCCAGTCGGGAGTTTTTTCATTCATTTTCTGCGGTTTAGAGACAGTTCTATCTATTTTGTAAATCACAATAATTTCTTTAGTTCTTCTATGTCTGGCAATGTTTTGCGTAATTCTTCGGGAATATCAGTGGTTGTTGTATAGGTGGCAACACCCATAGGCTTATTATAGTCACGGATAACGAATTCAACATATTCACGGTTTGCCTCCTTACAAAGCACAATACCGATAGCTTGCCGGCAGCTCCTTAACACCCTCTATAATACGCACATGGTGAGTAAATGGAGTTTTAAAGAAATCTTCTATAGGAAAATCCTTTATTTCAGGCACTCGTATAGATTGATAAATATCTATTGGAGTATTCTGTAATTCGACAATCGCGATTGTCGAATTTGTTTTTTCAGAATCGGCAATCGTGATTGCCGAATTTAATTCGTCGGTTGCAACCGACGAATTAGAATCCAACATCTGCCAACTCTCATAGAACTTTCGCATATTTTTCATGCTCGATGCCGAATATCCTTTTAGTCCGGGCAGTTCCCTGCGCAATATCTGGCTGATAGCTTCCAAAGCACCAGTACCCCAAAAGCCTTTTCGGGTATTTCGGGAGATATACTTACCAATGCCGAAATAGACTGCCAATTGTATGCGATTGACACCTTTAGCAGCTTCATATTGCCCCTGCAGGATTGCAGCCTTGATTGTCTCGGCAGCAGGTTTGTATGATATTAATTTATTTTCTTCCTTTTCCATATCTCCTTTGCAAAGTTAATCATTTTATTTTTATTTCTGCGGTTTATTTATATTTTATATATATGTATAATTGCGAACACAGTGCGTTCGCAATTGGATAGTTTCAAATCCATTTGCTTTTTACTTGCATATTTACATCACCGCCAGCGAATAGTCGTCGGTAGCTATTATCATCTTTTCTTTCATCTTCTGGATAATGTCGCGAAACCTTTTTTCGTCTTTGCATGCATTTGTCAGTTCCGTAATTCTCCTGCCAAAATTAATCCTACGCAAACCAAGCACCGACTTTACGAGCGCACTGTTCCTCGTGTGCATACCAATGGCTGCATCCAATTCTTTATCAAAGTCTGCGAAGCCGTCTTTTTTGCGACTTGCCTCATACAAAGCAAGTATCGCGTGCGACAAAGCATCACTTGCTGCAAATACGATGCAAGAAGGCGAAATGTGGAAAATGCCGGTGCAAAAACCTCTTTCATCGAGAGGGTCTTTGCTGTTTATTAGATAAGGCGGCTTGTTAAAGTCGGCAAGATGGGTAAACGAGTGTTGCAATTCGTCAGTGCCCTTGTCGTAGCAAAACACAACGCTGTCGCCGTAGGCAATCCAACGGCATTCGCCGTCAGAAACACGCCACGCCGCAGCAAGTGTAGCAAACGAGCCTTCATCATAGAACTTGTCAAGGAACATTCCTCCCTGTATCTTTGCTTTCTTCTCACAATCCTTGTAGAAACTTTCCCAAATACCGTCTATCCACGCGTCAAGTTCATCGAAACTCGTTATGGGCGTATCAGGCAGGTTGTCAAGAAGATAGCGCGACCAAAGTTCTGCATACACGCCACCGCCACCTGCACCGTCAGACACGGCAATAACGCCCTCTCTTGCCAATGCCGCATCTTCGTTTGTTTCCACTGCCCCGAAGTCCTTAGATACCGACGCACATTTCCATTTCTTCCTCATCACTTACTTATATTGGTTGGCGTTCCTATATCCATTAGCTGAATGAGCGTCGACATCTCAACGTTCATCGACATTGCCACGTGCCTTGCATCAGTTCTGTCACCACGAATGTCAGAAATCGGGCTATTATACCTTGTCGGCAGCAGACTCGACATATCATAAAGCAGTTCGGCATACTTGTCGCCGCCAAGTTCCCCTTTGTCCGTCGGCAGCAGCACTTGTTCTACGGTGTCAGGTGTTACGTGGATATTCCACAGCAGCACGTTACCATCGTTAGTAAATGGCGTTTTCAGTTCGTTTGCCTTCTGCACCAGAGCCTCGCGTGTAGCGTGGTTGAATTGCCCGTCTGTAATGTTTATTATCGTTGGTGGATAGCAATCCTTCTCTTTGTGTTCAGCCATCCACTCATATAGCAGTTTCTCTGCCCTTGCAAATGCAAGGTGCAGGTGTGTCCAACTGCCGTCGTGCCTCGGCTCAAGCCACTGAACTTTCTCCACCTCTTTCACCACAACGCCCTTGCGAGTCCTCTTCTCTTCCCTCACCAATATCTTCTTGTAGGGATTGTTTTTCAATTCCTCTGGTGATACAAAGTCACGCCCTGCCAAGTCGCCGCCCCAGCCGCTGTATGCCTCGTGACCGTAGCCTATCACGGCAATGTCGTAGTAGTGGCGCACCTCGTTTGTCTTTATGCACCGCAGCACCAATTCGTTTATTTGGTTATTCACAATCCTCGCCACCGCCTCCGACAGCGTTATCTGCTCGCCGTTCAGCGTCACTCTTCTCTTCATTGATACCGACTGATCCACCAGGAATATAAATGCCGTAGGCGTGTTCCTCGTTATCTGTGCCGTGTATGCATCCCTGCTTTGCAGCACCCTCGGCTGCGAAGGCATAGGAATGCCGAAGTTTCCGATGTTTGTTATATATTCCAATGGAATGAAACTCTTCACCAATACCTCAGCCTGAAAATACGGCTGCTCTTCTTCTGGCAGGTCAAAGTGCTTTCGTGCCTTAACCGCTTCAAAGTGTATCTTCTGGAAATTTATCAGGTCACCGCCCTTGCTTGCGCCAGAGCGAGTGGCATTCATGTCAGAGAATTTCGTTTCCTGCCAGTATACTACCTCCGGGTCTATCTCCAATATCACAGGGTTTGACAACCGTCCGTCTTGCATCGCCACATACATCATCGGGTGCTGTGTCGTGAAACTCACCCTCACATAATGTTGCAGCCCGTCACGCCTGTCAAGGTCGCGCGACAACATTCCTCCGCCAGGCTTGGCTATTTTTATGCCTTTTTCTTCGCAGTCACCCCAAGAATGCAGACCGCCGTTCTTTATTATCGATTCAAGGTTGTCCCTGTCCGTAAAGTGATATAGTTTCTTTATTCCGTGCCTGTCAAGCAGAGCCTTAAACTCTTCCCAGTTGTCTTTTCTCTTCATAGTCTGTATTTATATGTTTGTATTATTTTTATCTGTCATTCATATTTATGCTTCAGTCATCAAATGGAATTTCAAGTTCCTTGCCGTGTTTCCCTTGCGCACTTTTCGTGTCTTTGTCTCCGTAAGGATAGATACCCTCAGCGTATGCTTTTATCAGCGAAGCGTGCGAAAGTGGCTTGCTCGCATTCTCCACATCAGCATTGGTGTCATAGTCCAGCAGTATTATCGTTTTCGTCTCGCTTGCCTTGCGAAGCCTCTCTATAATGTCTGCCACTTTGTTCTCCAATACCCACCTGTATGTGGGGATATATATCTGCTTCCTCGCTTCTATGTAGCCAAGCAATTCCGTTCCGCCAACCCCTTTTCTGTGTCCTAATGGTCTACCATATTTCCTCACCGTGCGTTTCAGCCCTTTCATCGTATTATTATTGAACAGCGAAACGTCTACGTCGCTTCCTTCAAAAACTTTGAGTCCTTGCCATATTGCCTCCACACAACTTGCCGTGTAGCCCTCGCTGAACGGTACGGGTATATCGCCATGAGGATAGAACGGACTTAATCTTACTAATCCGTCAGTTGCGCTGCTCGTCACATCTGCTAATATTGCATTAGGGTATTTTTTCAGAAGTGTTTCCTGTTTCTTGCGTTTGCTCTCTATGATAATCATTTACTCTATTTTATTTTGCTGTTTTTTTATCAGCTTGTTTCCATAACTCTTTGAATTTTACTGAAAATTCAGTTGCCAAAGCATTAGCATTCTCGGTAATGTTTACATTTTCTTCATTTCTGAACTCTGCATTATTTGTCCAATTATAGCTTCCTGTTATAACTGTTTGATTATCGATAACACAAAACTTGTCATGCATTATACCACCTCGTTCACTTCTTATTTCTTTTGCGTCCAATTGCGTAATATCTACCCCATGTTTTTTATTTACCCCGTCTTTATTAATTATAATGCGAACATCTAACCCTTGCTCTTTCTTTTCTATCAATTTGTTAAACAATTTTTCATTACTAAACCAAGCAACAGCTACATCTATTGATACTTTTGCTTTATCCAAAGCTGCAAGAATACTTTTTTCTATTTCTTGGAATTTAGCATTGGTCTCTATCTTGGGTGCCTTTTTAATAATCAATCCTGTAATTTTATATGTTCCGTTTATGCATTCAACATTATACCCATTAGCAGATATGATTTCATTGATTTCTTTTGCACATTGCTCTTTATTTTTGGATTGTATTATAATATCCTCAATTAATGAAGAAAGTTCTGGCTTATTAATCATTTGCTTCAACCTGTTTTCTGCATAATCTTTTTTTGATGTATTTAAGCCTTTTCTTATCATTGGGAGTCCATTATCATAGACATCTCGGAAACCTCCATATTTGTTAAAAATATCTATAAGTTCTCTACCTGTTAATTCTGCACCATTTTCTTTATGTCCAGTCATATATGGTGCCAATTGTTTAACTGCGTAATTATCTATTTTCATAATTTAAATTATTTATTGTTCTATAAGTATATTTTTGACTGTAGGCAGTAGTTTTTCAAATTTTCCTCTTGTATTAGGTGGAATAATAATCTTTTTAAGAGAACTATATCTAAAAGCTCTATTACCAA
>JAFLSE010000044.1 GCA_022511075.1 Prevotella sp. | reverse complement strand
AGTAGGCATCACGCTGTCGTCGGCGGCGATGATGATGATGGCGATGTCGGTAACCTGCGTACCACGGGCACGCATGGCGGTAAACGCCTCATGACCCGGAGTATCAAGGAAACAGATGCGCCTGCCATCGGGCAAACCTACGTTGTATGCTCCGATGTGCTGCGTAATACCACCTGCCTCGCCGGCAATAACGTTGGTGTTGCGTATATAGTCGAGCAGCGATGTCTTTCCGTGGTCTACGTGTCCCATCACGGTGACAACCGGGGCGCGCGACAGGAGGTCGTTCTCATCGTCAGCCTCCTCGCTCACCGCAGCACTAACCTCGGCACTCACGTATTCCGTAGTGAAGCCGAACTCCTCTGCCACCATATTTATAGTCTCTGCGTCAAGGCGTTGGTTGATACTTACCATCACGCCAATAGACATAAGCGTTCCGATGACCTTGTTTACAGGCACGTTCATCATCGTGGCAAGCTCGCTCACGGTAACAAACTCCGTGAGTTTGAGTATCGTGCTCTCTGCTGCCTGCTCCAGACGCTCCTCGTTCATGCGGTCGGCTACTGCCTCGCGCTTCTCCTTACGATATTTTGCGCCCTTCTTGTTTACGCTGGTCTTGCTCGTAAGGCGTGCAAGCGTCTCTTTTACCTGACGTGCTACATCCTCTTCGCTAACCTCAACCTGCTTTGGCTGCTTCGATTTGTTCTTCTTTTTCTTGCCTCCGCCTTGACCGGGCTGCTGTTGGTTGGCTGCATTCTGCTGGTTGCCACCACCGTTGCCGCCCTTGTTCTTTTTCTTGCCGCCGCCCTGATTTTGCTTTGCGGCAGCCTCTATGTCGACACGCTCACCGTTTACGCGCTGGCGACGACGACGTTCGCCCTGTGCCTTCTCCTCGCGCTCTCTTTTGCGCTCCTCCTTGCTCTTCTTCTTCGGACGAGTGCTCTGGTTAATGGAGTCGAGGTCAATCTTGCCGAGAACGTTGAGCTTCGGTCCGTTGTCCACCTCGCTCTTCAGTGCATACACGTTGCTGTCCTCCTTCTGCACAACTTCCACCTTGTGCTCACCATTGCCTCCACGGTTGCGCTTTTTGTCTTTCTTGCGGTTCTCCCTGGGCTGCTCTTCCTGCTGGGCAACCTGCGCTGCAGGCTTCTCCTCAGGCTTCTTTTCAGGTTGCTTTTCCACAACCTCTTCCACCTTTGCTGTTTCCTGCGGCTTTTCAATCTTCTGCTCAACAGGCTCTGCCTTCGGTGCTTCCTTTACTGGCTCTGCCACCTCGGGCTTCTGCTCCTTCACGGGAGTCTCTGCAGGCTTTGTTTGCGCTGGTTCTGCTGCTTGCTCCTGCTTCTTTGGCTTGCCCACCGTGTCAAGGTCTATCTTGCCTAATGGAGTGAACTGCTGGCGTTCTGCCGGTGCAGGTTCGGGCTTTACAGGTGCTTTCTTCTCTGCCTTGGCTTTCTTGGCAAAGATTTTGTCTGCCTCGTTCTTCACAAACTTGTCGCCCTTAAACTGACTGACAAGTGCTTCGTATTGCTGGTCGGAAATCTTGGAGTTTGCGGAGAAATCTTCCCGAATCTCTCCTAAACTCGGCTTGTTCCGTAGGAAATCGACTGCCGTCTGAAATCCTATGTTTAGTTCTGTTAATACTTTATTTAATCTCACACCCATAACTCACTTTTTAATTTTCAAACTCTGCCTTCAGAACTTCCAGTACGTGGTCAACGGTCTCTTCCTCGAGGTCTGCCTTTTCAAGCAGCATCGTGCGCGGAGCGTTGATGACGCTCTTGGCGGTGTCGAGTCCGATGCTCTTTATAGCGTCGATAATCCACTGGTCTATTTCGTCTGCAAATTCCTCGAGATAGATATCCTCGCCGTCCTCGCTTGCCGTCATTCGGAATACGTCGATGGTGTATTCCGTGAGCATCGAGGCGAGTTTGATGTTCATACCGCTGCGGCCGATGGCAAGCGAAACCTCCTCTGGTAACAGGTAAACCTCTGCCTTGCGCTTCTCCTCGTCGAGTGTTATCGTCTCTATCTTCGCAGGACTGAGGGCGCGGGATATGAACAATTGTATATTGTTTGAATAGTTAACAACGTCGATGTTCTCGTTGCAAAGTTCGCGCACTATGCCGTGTACGCGGCTTCCCTTCACGCCGACGCAAGCTCCTACTGGGTCGATGCGGTCGTCGTAGCTTTCCACAGCCACCTTGGCACGCTCGCCAGGTATACGAGCCACACGGCGTATAGTGATGAGTCCGTCGTTGATTTCAGGAACCTCGGCTTCGAGCAGACGCTCAAGGAACAATGGGCTTGTACGGCTCAAGGTGATACGCGGATTGTTGTTCTCGTTATCCACGCGCAATACGATACCGCGCAGTGTCTCTCCCTTGCGGTATGAGTCGCCCGGTATCTGCTCTGCCTTTGGCAAGTGCAGTTCGTTGCCCTCGTCGTCGATGAGCAATACTTCGCGCTTCCATATCTGGTAAACCTCGCCGCTGACGATATGCCCCACCTTCTCCTTGTACTTGTTGTAGAGTGAGTCATGCTCAAGCTCCAGAATCTTCGACTGCAGTGTCTGGCGCAATGTCAGGATGGCGCGTCTGCCGAACTTGGTAAATTCCACAGGCTCGCTCACTTCCTCGCCAACCTCATAGTCTGGCTCAATCTTCTGCGCCTCGCTCAGCGAAATCTCCTTGTTCTCATCCTGCACCTCGCCGTCTGCCACAACGATACGGTTGCGGTGAATCTCGAAGTCTCCCTTGTCGGGATTTACGATTACGTCGAAGTTTGCGTCACTGCCGAAAATCTTGGCAATAACATTGCGGAAACTCTCTTCGAGCACACTCACAAGTGTGGTGCGGTCGATGTTCTTGTTCTCCTTGAAATCCTTAAAGGTCTCAATCATGCTTGGACCTTTCGCGTTTTTTCTTGTTGCCATTTCTTATTTTGTTTTTATTTTCTTCCTTTATTTAAAGTTGAGCAGATATTTCGTGTATTTCACATCCGAGGCATTGAACTCCTTGTCAACCTCCACGGTTTCAGGGCGTTTCTTGCCCTCCACTTTCTGCTTCTCCATGACGCTCACGACAAAGTTGTCGCCGTCAACGCTTTTCAGTATTCCTTTCGTCTTTTTGCCGTCGGCACTCAGCACCTCTACTTCCTTTCCAATGTGGTTTACATATTGCTGCATCACCTTGAAAGGCTGTCCTATGCCGGCAGAGCCAACCTCCATTTCATAGTCGTCGAGCTTCTCACCCAACTTCTCCTGCACATAGCGGCTCAACTCTGCGCAGTCGTCAATCCAAACACCGTCGGCGTGGTCTATCTCCACCACGATGCGGTCATTGTCTTCAAACACAACATCTACAAGGAAATAGTCGTTGTCCTTCAACCATTCCTCTACAGTCTCTTTAATTAACTCTCGGTTTATCATCATAAAAATTCAATAATTAAAAAGAAAATGAGAAACTCCCTTTCGGAGTCTCCCATTCCTCTGAACGCTGCAAAGGTACGAAAAAAATATTATTCCCACAAGTTTTTGTGCAAAAAAATGCAGGAAACAGTATTAGTTTTATTGAAACCAATGTTAATGTTCAAAGTTTTTGATTTAGAAACAGCCAACTGCGGCATAAAAAATATTAAATTTTTATTTTATATTTTGTCCTGCTGCCAAATTACACTAACTTTGCAAGTTGAAATTCATAAACGACAGAAAACGCAGTTAGTATGAAAATAGCATTGATAGGCTACGGCAAGATGGGCAAGATGATTGAGAAAATCGCCATTGAGCGAGGACACGAGATTGTGAGCATCATCGACATAGACAACCAAGAGGCTTTTGAGAGTGAGGCATTTGCCTCTGCCGACGTAGCGATAGAATTTACGGCACCACAGGCGGCATACGGAAATATTGTGCGTGCGTTCAGCCACGGCGTTAAGGTGGTTAGTGGCTCTACGGCGTGGATAAGTCAGCACAAGGCAGACATAGAGCATCTGTGCAACGAAGAAGGAAAGACCCTTTTCTGGGCATCCAACTACTCCATAGGCGTAGCTATATTCTCTGCCGTGAACAGATATTTAGCAAAGATAATGAACGGTTTTGCACAGTATGACGTGTTTGAGCAGGAAACGCACCACATACATAAACTCGACCATCCCTCTGGCACGGGCATAACGCTTGCCGAGGAACTTATAGACAATCTTGACCGCAAGAAGTCGTGGGCAGTAGGAACGCTCACCGCTCCCGACGGCACTGTATCGGGCACTACGGAGACAACTCCCGAAGTGCTGCGTATAGACAGCATAAGAAGCGGCGAAGTTCCTGGAATACACAGCATTGTCTACGACAGCGTAGCAGACAGCATAACCATAACCCACGATGCGCACAACCGACAAGGCTTTGCCCTCGGTGCAGTGCTTGCGGCTGAGTTTACGGCACAGCACAGCGGACTGTTGACTATCAGCGATATGTATAAATTCTAAGACACGGTAATGAAGGACAAGAAACAACCTAACATGAAAGTACAATGGGCAAAATGCATCATTGTGCTTGCGCTATACATTGCATTCCTCATCTGGCTCAAAAGCTGGTTGGGAATAATAGTGATACCTTTCATCTTCGATGTCTATATAACGAAGAAGATAAAGTGGCAGTGGTGGAAAGAGGCGGAAAGTCCGGTTACAAGATTTGTAATGTCGTGGGTAGATGCGCTCGTATTCGCACTTGTGGCAGTATATTTCATCAACTTGTTTTTCTTCCAGAACTATGTCATTCCGTCAAGTTCGCTCGAAAAGTCATTGCTCACGGGCGACTATCTCTTCGTTAGCAAGATGAGCTACGGTCCACGCATTCCGCAGACACCGCTCACTATGCCTTTGACGCAACACACTCTTCCCGTGATAGAGTGCAAGAGTTACATTGAGTGGCCGCAGTGGGAGTATCGGCGTGCAAAGGGTTTTGGCAAGGTGGAGTTGAACGACATCGTGGTGTTCAACTATCCTGCCGGCGACACAATATGCACCAACCCTAAATATTCTGCATACGATTTCTATCTTATGTGCTACGGCATAGGCTCGCAACTGTGGCCTAACCGTCCTAACCCCGACTCGCTCACAGCCATGCAGCGCATAAAATACTATGATGAGATTTACAATATAGGGCGCAGTGAGATTGAGCGCAACAAGGCAGAGTATGGCGATGTTGACAGCCGTCCGGTGGATCGTCGGGAGAACTATGTTAAGCGTTGCGTGGGATTGCCGGGAATGACTTTGCAGATAAAAAACCGAATAGTGTATCTCGATGGTAAGCCAAACAAGGAGCCTGAGAACGTGCAATACACATACCACGTAGAACTGAAGCAGCGCATTCCTGAAGAAATGATTATGGAACTCGGCATATCAAACGAGGATATTATGAGTCTCAATACCCTCGGCTATATGCCGCTTACAAAGCATGCCGTAGCCGCACTCGCCGCACGTAAGGATATTGTTGAGAGCATAACGTTAAATACCGAATGCAGTTATCTTGACACCTATCCGTTGAACGGCAACAAGCATTGGACACGCGACAACTACGGACCTATATGGATTCCGGCAAAGGGCAAGAGCATAGACCTCACGCTCGACAATATTTCAATCTACGAACGCCCGATACGCATCTACGAGGGCAACGACCTGAAGATTACCGACGACGGAAAAATTCTCATCAACGGCAAGGAAGCGAAAAACTACACATTCAAGATGGATTACTATTGGATGATGGGCGACAACCGCCACAACTCCGCCGACTCGCGCTACTGGGGCTTTGTGCCTGAGGATCACATCGTTGGCAAGCCGATATTTATATGGTGGAGCAGCGACCCAGACGGGCACGGCGTGCGTTGGAACAGGTTGTTCAACTTTGTGGACAACATAAAATAACGGCAACGGTCATCGCAGGAAACAAAAATGCAAAGTGTACTCTTGTCGTCAACCTATTTCGGTCCTGTTCAATGGTATCAGAAATTGAACAGGGCCGATAATATTTTCATAGAGCAGTGCGACAACTACCATAAGCAAACCTATCGCAACCGCTGTCTCATAGCCGGAGCAAACGGTATAGAGGCACTGACCGTTCCCGTAGAACGCCCTGATACCATCCCACTCCACCGCACTCCAATGAAGGAGTTACGCATAAGCGACCAAGGCAACTGGCGGCATACTCATTGGAATGCCCTTACATCTGCATACAGCGAAAGTGCCTTCTTCGACTATTATGCCGACGATATCCGTCCGTTTTTCGAAAAGCATTGGAAATACCTCATCGACTTCAACGAGGCCATATATATAACAATGTGTAGTCTGTTGGATATTGACCTCTCTGAGAAACACATCTGCCGCACTTCCTCATACGACAAAGTCGCTGCCAGTATTGTTGATTTTCGCAGCGTGATAGATGCCAAGCACCCCTTGCCCGACGAGGATTTCACACCTAAGTCCTATTACCAGGTATTCTGTCATAAACATGGTTTCTTGCCCAACTTGAGCATCCTTGACCTCCTCTTTAATATGGGGCCTGAGAGCATTCTATATTTATAATAACATAAAGAAATTTATCAGTTTTTGCAAAATTTAAACAAAACATTATGTTTGTATTAATGTTTTTTTGTAACTTTGCACCGAAATTTCATTATTAACATTAGAGTACTCACAGAATTAATAAAGTTTATAGGATGAAAAACTTACTATCAAAGAAAGCCTTTGTTGCTTTTGCAGCTGGCGCTATGTTGTTGTCTTCATGTCACGACAACGATATTTACGATCCAAGAGACATCGTAAAAGACTATGCAGACAATTGGCAGAAAACATTCGGTGACATTGCCTCTGACCAAGATTGGAACGTGGCTACATCTGTGACAGCAAATGCAGCACTTAATATTCCCGGCAGCAGCACAATGAAGATTTATACAGCCAATCCGTTAAGTTCGGAAAGCCGTTTGCTTGCCGTTACCAATCTCAACAATGGTGTCGGCTCAATTTCCTTTGATGCAATCAAGGGCTCTTCATCGGTGTTTGTTGCTATTTATCAGGATAATAAATATATTATTTTTGATAATTATTCTGTTGAGAATGGACAGGTTAATATAGTTAGTGGCGCAGCAAAGCTTGCAACACATGCTACTCGTGTTGCAAGCACATGGAATGGGGTACATACTTGTCTTGAGACTGATTGGGAAGATAAGCTTAAAAACATTACGTTGCCTGATGGTGCTTTCCAATTAGACCAAGAGGGGAATTTTTATTTTAACCAATACCTCTGGCCTGAGCCTGGAACTGTTTACAAAATTCCCAACAACGCTACTGTTATGTATCTTTCGAAGGACTTTAACGGTCTATTCGCTTTCGAAGGTAATATTCCAGCTGGAGCAGTGCTCTATAATTACGGAACTGTTACAGGGTTTAGCGGTAATTTCAGTGGTACTATTACAATTTATAACTTAGGTACTATGACCTATAATCCTGGTTCGCAAGATCATATTGTCTATAATACAGGAACGTTGTATGTTAAGGATAATGATGCCTGTGCTAAGATATTAAAAATGTATAATACTGGTTATCTCGAATTTGATGGTAGTCCAGCTCAACTTCATAGCAAATCGACCTATTATAGCAATGGTGAGGGAATTAGTATGCCTTATGGTGGTGTCATAGAGTCTGCTTGTGACATTCATGAAACTATCACCGTGACAGGCAATCTTAACATACAGACAGGCACCACAAAGAAAATTTGTGGTATAGAAGCTACAGGTCGTGTGCAGAATACAGCTGGTAGACTTGAAGTTTCATATATAAATGCTGACGATATCTATTTTGAAGGAAATAACATCTATCTTACCCCTGGAGCACACTTAAAAGCGAACACAATGGAGTACGACAAGGCAGCATGTGACGTTAATGCCGCTGCAAGTTCTAATGCTCTTGTTGAAGTTACTAAAAATATCAGTTTTAAGAACGACAATGACTTTAATAGAACATTCAGTGATAATATCTACTTTAAGATTGATGGTTCTATTAACATGAACGGACAAACAAATGGTGGTTTTACGGATGCGGACAGAAAACTTTATAATAACGCAGCTGATTATATAGCAGCTCACGGAAACGTTAATAATCGTTTGAATGCAGGCACAGCATCAGGTTCTCCAGAGTGTGGCGATGCTTGGGAAATTGATGATACAACTCCACCTTCGAAGACCCCAGATGAGGTAGAAAAGAATGAAAAGCCAATGTCTTGGATTATTGCTTGCGAGGATCTCGGCTCAAAAGACGATATTGACTTTAATGATGTTGTCGTGTCGGTAAGTCATGTTGCAGGACAGGACTACGCTATTGTTACACCACTTGCTGCTGGAGGTATATATAATGCTGAGATTGGATTTATAGGTAAAGGTAGTTTTGGAGAAATCCATACATGGTTTGGTCAAACAGGAAGTGATGGTGAACAATTGATGATAAACACAGGTACAGATTCTGGTGCAAATATTGATGGCTTGACAGCAGATCCTAAAAAAATAACAGTTTCTACGGATTATAGTTTGTCTTATAATGCAGCTGACGATACCAATATGGGTGGATTCTATATTAAGGTTAGTCATACAGGAGACGCCAAGACAATTATAGGTGCAACCGTAGGAGAGGCTCCTCAAATGATTCTTGTTCCAGGAGATTGGAAATGGCCAAAAGAACGTGTTCACATAGAAAAAGCTTACGAGTTGTTTAAGTCTTGGAGCGGAAATGGTAAAGAATACAAGTGGTATGACACGATTAGCGATGATAATTTAGTGTATTATGGCGGCAACGATAACTCGTCAACGGGAAATAGTAATATTGTTTCATTAAACGAATATATCCAAAGTGGTTGGGTTTCTATTCCTGCATCTGTATTTGAACCATATGTAGAAACAGGGGCAACAATTACGATTACAACAGATGGATATGTAAAAGTTTATGCATGGGAGTCTGAGAGCGCATGGAATGCTTATATTGACAATGTAGAAATTAATAATGACACACGTCAATTTACTATTAGTAATAGTAATATTCAAAAAATCATTGGCGTCGGTAAAATGCTGATAACTTTCAATAATAACGAAAGTCATGTTACAGAATTCAGCATTCAAGCAGCACAGTAAATAGCATTTTTACGTTTCTCAAGAACGGAATACACTTACTTGCCAAAATATCTGCACATAGTTGTTCTATGTGCAGATATTTTGTTTTTATGTATTAACTTTGTTTAATCATAAACGAACGTAGTTTTATTATTGCCTGAAACTACGTTCGTTAATAAAAGATATTGATTTCCTTAACCGTTCAGCGTCCCGTTGAACGGTGACGAACATAGGATAAAACGACATTGCACGTAGTTGCAAGCACCGTTCAGCGGACGGGCGAACGGTAGAGGAACTATGTTTATTATTATGATATTATAGTATCATTAACCGTCTAACGTCCCTTAGACGGTTAATGAAGTTACGTTCGATGCCAATTACTACCTGTTGCGATGACCGTCTAAGGGACGTTAGACGGTTGTATGAGATACGTATACCTATACGAATAACAATAAATAAAGTTAATTTATTTTGTGTTCATTCCGATTTGAGGTATCTTTGCAAAAGTAATATAAGCAAAATGGAGTATATCTTTGAGACAAGAATGACCGTTCGCGACTATGAGTGCGACATACAAGGGATAGTGAACAACGCAAACTACCTGCACTACTGCGAACACACGAGACACCTGTTTTTGAAGGAGTGCGGACTGAGTTTTGCGGAGTTGCACGAAAAGGGGACAGATGCCGTGGTGGCACATTACGATTTGCGATATAAAGTGCCGCTACGAGGTCTTGACGAGTTTGTTTCGAGGCTGAACGTAAAGAAGGAACGCTTGAAGTATGTATTCTTTCAGGATATATACAGGGTGAGCGATGGGAAACTGTGCTTCCGTGCCGTGGTGGATGTGGTGTGTCTTGTGAACGGCAGGTTAGCGGAAAGCAAGGAGATTGACGAGGCACTGGAAAAATTTATGGCACGATGAACGAAACGATCTATGCCATTGCGCTGACACGCGTCAGTAACTTCAATTTCACGCAGGCACTGGCACTTTACAGGACACTTGGCAGCGCCGCGAACATTTACGAGCACAGGAACGACATCGGTGATGTGCTCGAAAACTGCTCGCCACGTATCATAGAGGCGATGAAAAACTGGGACGAGCCGTTGAGACGGGCAGAGGCGGAAATGGCGTTCATAGAAAAACACAACATAAAGGTGCTGACACTGAACGACGAGAATTATCCACAACGACTTGCGGAGTGTGCCGATGCACCGATAGTGCTTTACTACAAGGGCACGGCAGACCTGAACAAAGAGCGGATAATAAGCATAGTGGGAACACGCCACTGCACGCAATACGGCTGCGACAACATACAAAGACTTGTAAGAGAACTGAAAGAACTGTGCCCCGGAATGATAATAGTGAGCGGACTGGCATACGGTGCAGACATAACGGCACATCGAGCAGCATTGGCAAACGGCATAGAGACAATAGGCGTGGTGGCTCATGGGCTTGACACGCTCTATCCTGCAAGACACAGGGACACGGCACACCAAATGGAAAGACAGGGAGGACTGCTCACGGAATTTATGTCAGGAACGAATGCTGACAAGGTGAACTTCGTGCGCCGCAACCGTATAGTGGCAGGAATGAGCGATGCAACGATAGTGATAGAGAGCGACCTGCACGGCGGCAGTCTAATTACGGCAAGCATAGCACGCAGTTATTGCCGCGATGTGTTTGCACTGCCTGGAGCAGTGGGCTGGCAGTATTCGCAAGGCTGCAACCGACTGATACGCGACAATGCGGCAGCCTTGTTCACTCGTGCCGAAGACATTGTGAACGCAATGGGATGGGATTATGACAGGAAACGCATTGCGGCAAGAAACGAGGGAATAGAGCGTCATCTGTTTCCTGACCTTACGGCAAACCAACAAAAGATAGTGGAGCTTCTCACACACACTAACGACCTGCAACTCAACATAATAAGTGTAAAGGCAAATTTGCCGATACACGTAGTCACTGCAGAACTTTTTGAATTGGAAATGCTCGGAGTGCTAAGACCTATGCCCGGCGGAGTGTTTCATCTTATTGGCTGATGTTTTTTACAAAAGTGTAATTATTAACCTGCCCAAAAACTTTTTTTGCAGGAACATAGTACCCTGCACCACACCGCGTACGAAAAGATAGACAACCTGCGCCAGCCACAAGGCGTGATTGCCGAGCGACGGACTGAGCAACAAGTAGACGGCGAAGAAGAAACACGTGGCGGTTACTGACGACAGGAGCATACCACGCGTGGCGGTAAGTCCGATGAAAACTCCGTCGAAGATAAAAGCCGTAACACCAGCCACAGGAACAACCAACGCCCACGGGAAAAACTCCGCAGACGCGGCGATTACAGCCTCATCGTCAGTTAGCAGGCGCAGAAAACTTTCTCCGCCAACAGCGTATGCGAGAGTGAAGAGAGAGGTCATTATAAATCCCCACACGAAAAGGCGGTTTACGGTTTTGCGGAGGGCGGTGATATTTCCTGCCCCGTAGTATTTCCCACAAAGAGCCTCGCCTGCGTATGCAAAGCCGTCCATGATGTATGAAAACAGCAGAAAAAGTTGCAGCAAAAGAGTGTTCACTGCCAGTATTACCGCCCCTTGCCGTGCACCTGCCGAAGTAAAAAACAGATTTACGGCAACGAGAAAGAGCGTTCGCAGGAAAATGTCGCTGTTTACACGGAAAAACCTAATCATTGCAGCGGCGGCAAACAAGCCTTTCACAACAACGTAGCGGCGCAGTCTGCCGTAGTGCCTCGCAAGCAAAACGAGTGCCACGGCAAAGCCTGCATACTGCGCTGTCAGCGTGCCTGCGGCAACACCACGAAATCCCATGCCGAGCCACAACACAAGCACGAGGCTCGCCACGATGTTTACCACGTTCTGCATTATGGATATGAACATCGGTATGCGAGTGTTCTGCATACCTATAAACCACCCTGTAAGTCCGTACAGTCCGAGCATGGCAGGCGCTCCCCACACCACCATGTAGAAATATCCGGCACTTATTGCGGCAATGTCGTCGGTGGGAGAGATAAGGGCGAACATCATCTTCTGTAATGGCGCTTGCAGCACGAGCAACGCCAATGCTATGGCAAGTGAAACCGAAAGGGAACGCAGCAGCAGGCGCACCACCTCCGTAAGGTCGCGTCTGCCGAGAGCCTGCGATGTCATGCCGCTCGTGCCCATGCGCAGGAAACCGAAAATCCAATATACCAAGTTGAATATCATCGAGCCCACGGCAATGGCGCCTATATAGGTGGCGTTGCCGAGATGCCCCACTATGGCAACGTCTACCATACCTAATAGCGGCACGGTGATGTTGCTCACTATCGACGGCAGCGCAATATGCAATATTGCACGATGATTTCTATAAAATTCCGCTTTTGATAACATAATTTGGTGCAAAGTTACGAATAAAATCCTTTGTAAGTACTTTTAACGTATTATTTTTTGCGTATTCAAATTATTTTCTATATCTTTGCAGGGTATTATGATTAAAAATCAATGACGCGGGCCTTTACTTTTTTGGTTTTGTTGTGTACTCTTGTCATGACGTCGGCATTCAAGGCAAATGCCGAAGGCACGTTGCGTGTCAATACCGACGAAATGTTTGACAGGGCATGGAACAGCCATTTTATTCCACAAGGACTTGCCACTGCGGATTCTTTGTATAGGGAAGGAGTAAGGACAAACGACCCATTGATACAGTGCCGCGCCCTGTCGGTAAAGTTGGTGTGCTATTTTTCCACCGGCAATACCCCTGAGCTCGAAAAGACCACGGAACAGCTGCAGAAACTCTCGCGCACTGAAACGCGGCTTAACCCCTATTTCTACTTTGCAGGACTCTATATCGTGGATAACTACCTATATCGCAGGGCATCGAGGAAAGCCATGATAGAAATACACCAACTGGAGGAAATGAACAAGCATGACAACCTCCGCTTCGCAAAGCACTGCATAGACCTGCTCAACGGAGTGGTGTATGCATACAACGGCCAGTTCTCGAAAGCCATAGAGAAAGCCGACCAAGCGCTCCAGAACGCAGAAGACTGGGCAGACTCATTGAGGGTGTACACATACAAGGGCGCTTTCCTTATGGAGACAGACAACTACAACGATGTAGTTACATGCTCCGAAAACGCATACAAGCTGGCACGCTACGACACACAGCGCTTCCTGGCCCTTCACTCAAAATGTCTCGCACTATACCTTTGCGGACGCTTTGCGGAATACAGGAGCAACTTTGAGGAACTTGTCGCAATAAGCAGGAAACTGGGCAACGACACCTCGAACGCCATGAAACGGGCAAGAGTTTACAACCATCTGGCAAACGGGGAATACACCATGGCGCAGAAACTCGTAAACACCCTTGACGACTCTTATATGTTCGACAAGATTCAGGTAATGAAGGCGCAGGGCAGATATGGTGATGCACTCGCACTGTTCATGAAAAACATAAGGTATGTTGACTCGCTTTCGTTTGTTGACACCAACAGCGACATGAACGAGTTTGACGAGCAATACGGAAACCTTGACAGGCTTCGCATGCTCAACGCGGCGCAGGAGCATAATGCCAAGATGCAACAAGAGAACATAAGGCTCGGACTGATGAATTCACAGCTGGAACTGCAACAGTCGCAGGCAAGGGCGGAATTGTTTAATGCGGACAACCATAACAGCCTGCTGGCACTCGAAAACGAGTATGCCCGAATGGAAAAGATGAAGGCAGACCAGAAGTTAGAGGAAAATAGGAAACAGGCTGCACAAGCGCAATACAAACACAGCAGGAACATCCTTACCGTAATCATTGCGGCATTGTTCATGGCACTGCTCCTGCTCGCCATATACCTCTATTACAAGAGCACCATTGAGACACGCATAAACAAGAAGAACAAGCAATTGGAAGAGGCATACCGACTGGCGGAGGAAAGCATAGAGAAGAAAAAAGTGTTCCTGAAAGTGATAAGCCACGAGATACGCACGCCAATCAACGCCATAGTGGGATTTACTGACATCATAACTATGCCGGGAATAGAACTGGGAGAAGAGGAGCTTCGCGATATGAAGGACAGGATAAGGGTTAACAAGCTGCACCTGAAGACCATGATGGGCGATATTCTCGACACGAAGGCGCTGGAGACGGGAAATCTGGAAATGAACATACAGGAGACGAAAGTGAACGAAATCTGCCGTACGACGCTTGCATTCATACAAGATTCGTGCAAGGCAAAAGGAATAAAGATTAAATTCATCACCGACGTTGACGACGACTATACGATAATGACCGACGAACAGCGACTGCAGCAGGTGTTGATAAACTATCTCACCAATGCAGAGAAAAACACGGAAAAAGGAGAAATACGCCTGCAGATAAACTGCAAGGACAACGACGAATGGATCACGTTCAGTGTGGAAGACACAGGAAACGGAGTGCCAGAAGACAAGGCGGACACTATATTCGAGAGATTTGAGAAGGTAAACCTTTTCGTGCAGGGCACAGGCATGGGACTCTATATGTGCCGTCTCATTGCAAAGCGTCTCGGTGGAAAGGCAGAATTAGACACCTCATACAAGAACGGCGCGCGCTTCTTGTTCCGTCTGAAAAAGGCCATAATGATGCTGTTGTTCCTTGCAACAATGTTTACGGCAGGCGCACAGCCGGCATCGCAGAAAGACTTGCAGCGCCTCTATGACAAGGCGAAGGCTGCCCTCCATACCCCAGAATGCCCAAAACTTGCTGCCGACGTTTTCGAGATGGCAGGCAGAATGAACGATGTGGATATGCAGTGCAAGGCACTCTATATCAACGTGGCATACTATCAGAACCAAGGCAAGGATGCGGAGATGTATAAAAGCTGCGACAAAATGAAAGAGTTTGCCCGGCAGCACCACATGAGCTATTACTATTACCTTGCGTGGTATACCAGCATAAATAGGCTCTTCCTGCAGTCAAGACCCACCGAGGCTATGACGCAGTTAAGTGCCATGCGCAAGCAGGCGTATGCCGAAGGCAATGTATACGGACTTGCAAGATGCCATCGTGCCGTGGCAAACATATACGAGCGAAACGGTAACTACTCCATGGCAATAAAGAAATTTCAAGACGAGCTTCAGGAGATAGAGGGCATCAAGAATCTCACCGAGCCTGACGTGGGTGACATTTACGGGCGAATAGGTGCATGCCAGAAATACCTCGGCAACTACAAGACGGCGGCTGCCACGTTCGACAAGGCTATAAGGCTGTCGAAACAGCCAAAGACGAAAATGGAGAACAAGGCGTGGAGGGGCATCGTGGCATTCATGCTCAACGACCGCGGTCTGTTCCTTAAATACTATAACGAGCTGAGCAACGACCCGCTGGCAATGAACACTATGTCGAGAAATATTGTACGCCAATTAAACATGTTCTACTATATTTCGCAGAATCAGTGGAAAAAGGCTCTTGAAATATGCGACGTCAAAGAGCCGAAGGCACTGGACTACATGTTGCTGAGCGACTACTACTATTTCCGTGGCGACACCATGAGAGCCTTGGAGATGAAGGAGCAGAGACTCATGGCAGAACAACGGCGTGAGACCGATGCTCAACGCAGGGACCTTGCACGCTACCTCTCGCAAATGTCGAAGGAGCTTATAGACATAAGGAAGGAGCAGCTTGACAATGAGCAGCGTATGCTCAACATGAACAAGGAAAAACTGAACCTGAACAAACTCCAGCTTGAGTTGGAAACGGCAAAGGACAATGAAAACAAGAAAAGGGTACTGTTGGAAAACAACAAACTGACACTGGAGGCGCAGAAGGCAATGGTGGATCAGGCGCAGGTGAAGGCTCAGTTGCGGCAGAAGGAACGCGAGCAGGAAGACATGCAGAACACCCGTAACATTATTGTCATGACAACCTTCGGAATATTGCTTGCATTGCTGCTGTTTTTCGCATGCTACATCATTTATCGCAGGCAGAACAGGTTGAATGTCCTGAAGGAGAAGAACCTGCAACTGCAGGAGGCTCTCGACAAGGTGAACGAGGCAGACAGGTTGAAGGATGCCTTCCTGAAGCAGATGGACGAAGACGTGAGAGAGCCGCTCTACACCCTTACCACATATACAAGGAAGATTATCGACGATGCCTATGCAAACGACGAGGAAGGCAAGCAGAAAGCAAAAGAGTTGGTGGCACAAAATGCCCAGCACGTGCTTGACATTGTAACCGAGGCGGTGGAAAAAGCAATGGAATAAAAACAATAATCGGGAAGCGATAACGCCTCCCGATTATTTTATATATAATAATGTGTAATCAGATTATCTCTCTTAATCCACAATCAGGTTTTCTCCTGTCATTTCGGCAGGTTGCTCCAATCCCATAATGTGGAGTATCGAAGGCGCAACGTCTGCAAGACGACCGTCTTTCACGGTTGCTGAATTGTTGTCCGTAACGTAGATGAACGGCACTGGGTTGAGCGAGTGCGCAGTGTTTGCCGAGCCGTCCTCGTTTATTGCATTGTCGGCGTTACCGTGGTCGGCAATAATTATTGCCTCGTAGTCGTTTGCCTTGGCTGTCTCTATCACGGCTTTCACGCAGCGGTCAACGGCGTGCACAGCCTTTGCTATTGCGTTGTACACTCCCGTGTGTCCCACCATATCGCCGTTTGCAAAGTTCACCACGATGAAGTCGTACATCTGCGTGTCTATCACGGCACAAAGTTTTTCCATAACCTCGTATGCACTCATTTCAGGCTTCAGGTCGTATGTAGCCACCTTTGGTGAAGGCACGAGTATTCGATCCTCGTTCTCGTAAGGTGTTTCCCTGCCGCCGTTGAAGAAGAACGTAACGTGTGCATATTTCTCCGTCTCTGCCGTGTGCAGCTGTTTCTTGCCGTTGGCAGACAGATATTCGCCGAGGGTGTTCGTAACGTTCTCTTTCGGGAAGAGAATGTTCACTCCCTTGAACGAAGCATCGTATGGAGTCATGCAGAAATATTGCAGTCCTGGAATGGTCTTCATTCCCTCTTCTGGCATATCCTGCTGCGTCAGTACCTGTGTCAGTTCCTTTGCACGGTCGTTGCGGTAGTTTATGAATATCACCACGTCGCCTTCCTCTATCTTTGCGTTAACTGTGGAGTTTACTATCGGCTTTATAAACTCGTCGGTAACGCCTTCCTCATAACTTTCCTGCATTGCTGCCACCATGTCGGCGCTTGCCTTTCCCTTGCCTTCTACAAGCAGGTCGTAAGCCTCTTTCACGCGGTTCCAGCGCTTATCACGATCCATTGCATAGAAACGCCCTACTATTGAGCCTATTGCACCGCCGTTCTGTGCGCATACATTCGTAACAGTCTCAATAAACCCCTTTCCACTGTGTGGGTCGGTGTCGCGTCCGTCCATAAAGCAGTGAACGAAGAGTTTTCCGTCAAGTCCGTATTCCTTGCCCACTTCAATGAGCTTTATGAGATGCTCAAGCGAAGAGTGTACGCCGCCATCGGAAGTAAGTCCCATAAGGTGCAGTTTCTTTCCATTTTCCTTGGCATAGCTGTATGCTTTCACCACCTCGGGGTTTGTAAGTATCGAACCGTCCTTGCATGCACGGTTTATCTTCACGAGGTCCTGATACACAATGCGACCAGCACCAATGTTAAGATGTCCAACCTCCGAGTTTCCCATCTGTCCGTCGGGCAGTCCCACGTCCTCACCCGAAGCCTGCAACTGCGAGTGTGCGCTCGTTGCCGTGAGATAATCAAGATATGGTGTCGGCGTGTTGTAAATCACGTCGCCTGCCCCGCGTTTCCCGATGCCCCAGCCGTCGAGAATCATCAATAATGCTTTCTTTGCCATAATATCAATCTTTTTAGTTTCTTTCTTTTTAGTTTGCAAAAGTACTAAAAAACCAATGTTACACAAAATATGCTGGGAAAATTTAATCTTTTTTATAGTTCGAATTCTCATACATGAAATACTGTTTTCAATAATCAGATGACACAGCAATAATGCAAAATATACTGCCAGTCTATTCAAGCCTGGAAAATGTTTAGTTGTTACCTCATAGATTATTGTAAAAAGGATATTATCTTATCCTTATCCCAAAAGAAAATAGGTAATGTGGTGAATGTACCAATTGTAGATGAACGAGTAAATGACCTCTGCAAGAAATATAAATTACGACTTTCCTCTACTTACATAACAGCATTTGAATTCAAAAATGAAAGATATTGCAAAAAACTTTCTGAGAATGTATCATTTCTAAAAGAAAAATATGTAACAATTTTAACTGCTGTAGAAAAATTTGCAGAATCTCATAATGGTAACACTTTGTAGTAGCGCAATAAACATGATGAGGTAGTGTGCCCTAAGTACGAATTGATAACCTCTTATACTGCACGGAGAAGTGGAGCAACAAGTTTATGTGTATTGTCAGACCAAGAGATTCGTAGCATTACAGGACATCAGACTCAAAAAGGTGTTGAGGGCTATATCCGCATTGGAATCTCAGAACAGGCTCAGAGAGTTGAAGACAAAATTCTGGCAGCACGACAAGCAAGAAAAGAGCATGTTGGCTAATAGAAATCTCTAAACATTTTCAACTGTTAACATATCTATAATTATAAGACAATAATGAATTCTGCATCCTAAAGTTGGAATTTCGTTAATAAAACAGCGGAATCTGATTATTTTATCAACTTTCCGCTTGTTTTCTTACGAAAAAGTGTTGTCTTTGTGGCGTGAATCAAAATTAATGGATAATTGGTCGAGAAAAAGAAAAAAACAAGTATTACTGAATGCCATCAACGAGGAGTACTCTCAGTTTATTGCAGTGTATGGAAGATGTCGTGTTGCGCACTTGCCTATGGCATGTTGACCAGATAAAAAAAGAAACTTGGTATTAGCGGAATACTGACTAATGAATATGCATGGCGTTGCTTGCCAGATGAGAGCCTCGGTAGACCTGAAGTTCAGATAGACCTTTTAATAGACCGTAGCGATGGAATAATTGATGTGTGTGAAATGAAATACTCGAAGGATTCATACCCCATCACTTCCGATGACGCTAACGAACTCGCACGCAAACGAAATGTGTTTCAGGTTGTAACAGGTACGAAGAAAGCTAATCATTCCATTATGGTTACGACTGATAGACTGACACAAAATGAATATTGGGGCAATATTCAAGCAGAAATGCAACTGGACGATTTGTACGAACTATAAAAATGTGAGTCAGAATAGAAAAACAAAACCCTGTAAACTTTTGATTTACAGGACTTTCTTCTTGGCGCTTCAGGATGGGCTTGAACCAACGACCCCCTGATTAACAGTCAGGTGCTCTAACCAACTGAGCTACTGAAGCAATCCCTTACACCTCATTTCTGAAATGCGATGCAAAGGTAGTGCTTTTTTTTTAATCGTGCAAACTTTTTGGAAAAAAAATGTTGTTTTTCTGTAAAAAAGTGCTTTTTTGGACGTTTTTTGATAGGAAAGCATTAATTTTGCAGAGAAATTAAAGTACTGACACAAATGAAGAGATTATCTATATTTATATGTGGCGTTATGGCTGCGATGACGCTGTGGGCGCAGAAGAAAGACCACAATTTTGCGGTAGGCAAGAATCTGGATCTGTTCAATCAGATTTACAAGCAACTCGACCTGATGTATGTGGACACGCTGAATCCAGGAGAAATCATCGGCTATGGCATCAACGGAATGTTGCGCTCGCTCGACCCTTACACGGTATATTATCCGGAGGAAAACGCAAATGAACTGAAGCAGATGATAACAGGCAAGTATGCCGGCATAGGTGCTTTGGTGCGCTACCACAAGCAGCTGAAACGCGTATTGATTGATGAGCCTTACGAGAATATGCCTTCTGCCGAGGTGGGACTGAAAAAGGGCGATATAATATTGAGCATCGACGGCAAGGATATGACGGAGAAGAACACCAGTGAGGTGAGCAGCAGCCTGAGAGGAGATGCCGGCACAACGTTCTTGCTGAAAGTGTTGCGCCCGTCACTCAACAAGGATCTGCAATTCAAGATTACTCGCAGGAACATAAAATTGCCGGAACTGCCATTCTACGGAATGGTTGACGGTAAGATAGGCTACATCAGCTTGACGGGTTTTCCCGAGGACTGTTCAAAGGATATGCGAAAGGCTTTCCTCGACCTGAAGAAGCGGGGCGCGGAGAAACTTATACTTGACCTGCGCAACAATGGCGGAGGCTCGCTATCGGAGGCCGTAGATATAATAAATCTTTGGATTCCGCAAGGACAGACTATCGTTGAGACGAAAGGAAAACTTCCGCAGGCATATCGCAAGTACAGTACAAGATTTGAGCCAGTGGATACGATAATGCCTTTGGTGGTGCTCGTAAACGGCGAGACGGCAAGTGCAAGTGAGATAACCTGCGGTGCGATACAAGATTTGGACAGGGGTATTATTATAGGTACGCGCACGTATGGCAAGGGACTTGTGCAGACCCCGATAGACCTGCCCTATAACGCTAACCTGAAACTTACGACATCGAAATACTACATACCGAGCGGTCGCTGCATACAGGCAATAAACTATAAGCGCAGTGGCGGCGGTGACTACAAGGAGCGTGTACCCGACTCGCTCACCCACGTGTTCAAGACACGCGCCGGAAGGGAAGTGAGAGATGGCGGCGGCATTAAGCCAGATGTAGAGGTAAAGCCCGACACAATTTCCAACATCGTCATTTATCTTGACCAGATAGATTCATTGGAGGTTACGTTCGACTGGGTTGTAGACTATATTGCAAAGCATCCGACTATTGCCTCGCCACGAAACTTTGAACTGTCTGACGCGGAGTATAACGACTACAAGCAAAAAGTGGTGGACAGCGGTTTCACATATGACCCCATAAGTGGTGAAATGATAGACAAGCTTGAGCAAGCTTTGAAGTTCGAGGGATATTATGACGATACTAAAGAGGAATTTGCCGCACTGAAGAAGAAGCTGAAGCACAACGTGGCGCAAGACTTGGAATATCACAAGGACGAAATAAAACGAATGTTGGAACAGGAGATTATTACGGCATACTACTACAAGGCGGGTGTGATAGAATCCACCTTGAAATACGACAAGGAAATACTTGAAGCTGTAAAAATATTGAACGACGAAAAGGCTTACAAAGAATTGTTGCAACCATAAACGGCAAGGATTTAAGCAATGTTATGAATGTAAAGCAGGTACGTGAATATTGTTTGTCATTGAAATGATATGAAGAATGTTCTCCTTTTGATGATGTTACCCTTGTTTTTAAGGTTATGGGAAAGATGTTTGCTATTTAATCAGATGTAGATGACAAACTATTGCGTTTTCTCATAGACCACTCGCTCAGAAGAGGTTATTAAGAAGTTGCCAAGAGCATTAAGAATGCTTATGCAGAATTTATAGTGTTATGATATAAATGCACACTTAACTTCATTGGTTTACGAAGCAGGGTTCGGTTAACATCGAAGTAAAGTGCGATGGCAATCGAGGCTATATGCACTGATGCAGGAAGACTATTTTTCATGAAAGTGTAAATGTTGACCCTGCAATTATAAGGATTATATATTAAATTAGTTTTATTTGTTACAAGAAATGCTAAATAATTTGCAGGTTTACGGAATTTCTTTGTATTTTTGCCCCCGTGATTAACAAACAAAATGAATAACAATTAATAATAGGAGAAACAAGTTATGGCAAAGAGTATTAAAGGAACAAGGACAGAGAAAAACCTGATGCAGACATTTGCAGGTGAGAGCCAGGCACGCATGCGCTACACTTATTTTGCATCGGTTGCGAAGAAGGAGGGTTTCGTGCAGATATCCGCTATTTTCGAGGAGACTGCAAACCAGGAAAAGGAGCACGCAAAACGTATGTTCAAGTTCTTGGAGGGCGGCGGCTGCGAGATAACGGCAACATTCCCTGCAGGTGTTATCGGTACTACGGAGGAGAATCTGAAGGCTGCCATCATGGGTGAGCACGAGGAGGCTGCCGTTGACTATCCTAAGTTTGCAGAGATTGCCGATGAGGAAGGATTCCCAGAGGTGGCAGAGATGTATCGCAACATTGCCGTGGCAGAGTTCGGACACGAGGCACGCTATGCTGCGCTGCTGAAGAACGTGGAGAACAAGACCGTATTCGTGAAGGACGGCAAGGTGTACTGGCAGTGCCGCAACTGTGGCTATATCGTTGAGGCAACAGCCGCTCCAGAGGAGTGCCCTGCATGCAAGCATC
>JAFLSE010000043.1 GCA_022511075.1 Prevotella sp. | reverse complement strand
CTGAGCGAGAGGTGTGTATGCTGAAATCGGGCAGGTTTATAATTCCTTCCAATGCCGGCATTTCCGAAGCGTCGATGTTTTTCACAACGATGTCGCCCACAAAGAGCAGTTTGGCATCGGAATGGTTTACAATGTTGTAGATTTGTTCGTGGTTGAACTCGTGGAGAATTGGCACGGCAACGGCTCCGTATGTGAGAGTGGCGAAGAAGGCTATAGCCCAATGTGAACTGTTTCTGCCGCACATTGCTATCTTGTCGCCTTTCTGCACTCCGCAGTTCTCGAAAAGAATATGCACCTTCTCAATCTTGCGTGCCACGTCATGAAACTGATATGTCACGCCTTCGTAGTCGGTAAGGGCATCTGACTCCCAGTTTTGTGTAATACTTCTTTCTATATATGAGTTAAAACTTTGGAAAGTATTCATTGCACAATTTTCAAATTTATGTGCAAAGGTAGTTCTTTTCTTGCACATTCCCAAAAAAAATGTGCAATATTTTAGTTTTATATAAAAAAAAAGTGAAAATATTTGTTGCCTGCTTATAAATTCATTAACTTTGCAAAGTAATTGGCAAGGAAAAAACAAGACGGAAAACAATGAAATTCAACTTAAAATATACCCTTGCGGCTATCATTATGTTTGTGCTGCCACAATGCCTGACGGCACAGATAGATGATATGCGCCAGAGGGAGATTAGGCTGGGGGTGATGCTGCCATTGCACGACGACAACGGCGACGGCAGGCGTATGGTGGAGTACTACCGCGGAGTGCTGATGGCTTGCGACAGTCTGCGCCAGATAGGAATATCGGTGGACGTAAAGGCTGTTAATTGCGCCGAAGATGCCGACGTTGCATCGCTGTTCAACAAGAGCAAGATGGCTGACCGCGATGTTATCATTGGTCCGCTTTACAGCAAGCAGATGGGTGCAATGAGCCGTTTTTCGGAGAACAACGACATAAAGTTGTTCATTCCGTTCAGCATCGAGACTTCGGAGGTGTTCAAAAACAGGAATATTTTTCAAGTGTATCAGAACAGCAACGATATGAACGAGTCTACGATTCGCTGTTTCCTTGAGCGTTTCAAGGGCTACCACACGGTGATAGTCGACTGCAACGACACCACGAGCCAAAAGGGTGTGTTCACATTTGCACTGCGCCGACGAATGGACAGCATGTCGTACACCTATAACATCACAAACGTGAACTCAAGCGAGGCGGTGTTTGCCAAGGCGTTCAGCACCACAAAGCCCAATGTTGTGATACTCAACACGGGGCGCTCGCCGCAACTTAACGTGGTGTTTGCAAAACTCAACGGACTTTCAACCACCAATCCCGACCTGAAAATATCAATGTTCGGATATACGGAGTGGATGATGTACACGCAATCGGCACTCGACAATTTCTACAAGTTCAACGTCTACATTCCGGCAGCCTACTTCTACAATCCGCTTTCGCCGCGCACAAAGCGCATAGAGACAAAGTATCGCTGGAACTTCCATCAGGATATGATGCAGGCTCTGCCGAGGTTTGCCATAACGGGATTCGACCACGCTTGCTGGCTGCTGCTCGGACTGCACAAGTACGGCAAGGCTTTTCAGGGTGCTGCCCGCACTACGGGCTACACGCCCACGCAGACACCGCTGCGGTTTGAACGTGTGGGCAACGGAGGCTTGCAGAACAGGAGTATGCTTTTTGTTCACTATACTCCCGAGCATCGTGTGGAAACAATAAACTTTTAGGACTTAATGTTGATGAATAATAATATAAAGGTCTATGCAGCAGCAGGCATCAGCAGATGGCTTGTGGCTATTGTCTGCGCGCTTTGCTCCGTAGGTGCGTCGGCGCAGGTGGGCGACTATCGCAGCGAACTTGCCGTGGGCTTCAGTGGCGGATACACAATGTCGAAGGTGGGCTTCAACCCAAGTGTTCCTCAGCAATATATCGGTGGCTATACGGCAGGATTGACGGTGAGATACACCTGCGAGAAATATTTCAACAGCATCTGTGCCCTCGTGGGCGAAGTGAACGTGGCGCAGATAGGTTGGAAAGACGACATTCTCGATGTCAACGATGAAGCCGTGCTCATTCCCGGCACGGAGACTCCCGAAGAATATCAGCGCAGCCTCACATACGTGCAAGTGCCTCTTCTCGCCCGTCTTGGTTGGGGCAGGGAGCGCCATGGAGTGCAAGGCTTTTTCCAACTTGGTCCGCAGGTTGGTTTTATGCTCGGCGACAAGAGCACGAGCAACTTCAAACACGAAGACCGCAACAAGAACGACCGTGTGGGAATAATGTACGATGCGGTGCAGGACACATTGCCAATCGACCGCAAGTTCGACTACGGAATAACCGTTGGCGCAGGCATCGAATTTTCAAACCGCAAGGTGGGGCACTTCATTCTTGAAGGGCGATACTACTACGGACTTGGCGACATATTCAACAACAGCAAGCGCGACTATTTCGGTCGCTCAAACAACAATTCGATTGTGATAAAACTGACGTATCTCTTCGATGTGATACGCTCAAAGAACGACAAGATAAAATAACAGAGACAATGAAGATAGGCGACAAGGTTAGGTTTCTAAGCGATGTGGGCGGCGGCACTATAGCCGGCTTCCAGGGCAATCTTGTAATGGTGGAAGATGAGGACGGATTTCAGATTCCCACGTTGCGCTCAGAAGTGGTGTTGGTTACCAACGACGACGATTTCAGCACCAAGCACATGGTTGAGGTGAAGCAGCAGAAAAAGATAGTGGTCGACGACAACGAGGACTACGACCCAGCCGACCGCCCCGTAACGTTCAAGGCTCCCGTTGAGGAGCGCAAGGGCGGCGAGCAACTCTCGGCTTACATTGCTTTCATTCCTATCGAGCCAAACGCCATAACAGCCACTCGCTTTGAGACTTATATAGTGAACGACTGCAACTATACCATGCACTATGTATACATGATTGCCGAGGGCAATGCCTGGCAGGTGCACGGCACGGGAGAGATTGCCCCCAACACCAAAATATTCATCGAGGAGTTCGGGCATTCCGACCTCTCCACTATGGAGCGAATGGCTGTGCAACTCACTGCCTACAAGCCTAACAAGCCTTTCCTGCTCAAGCCGGTGGTAGACGTGCAGATACGCATCGACGGCGTTAAGTTCTACAAACTGCACTCGTTCACCGAAAACGATTTCTTCGAGCAGCCTGCTATAATCCACACGCTGATAGAAAACGATGTGCCAGCCCGCCCTCTCGTCATTGATGCCAAGAAACTGAAGCAGGAGATGATGCAGAAGGTGAACGAGGACAAGATAGATGCAAAGGAGGAAATGAGGCGCAAGGCAAGGGAAAAGGCAAGGCAGGACAAGAATGCCCCCGTGGTTGTAGATTTGCACGCCGGCGAGTTGCTCGAATCCACAAACGGAATGAGCAACAGCGATATCCTGAACTACCAACTCGACACTATGCGCAAGACCATGCAGGAGCATATTAAGGACAAGGGGCGCAAGATAATCTTCATTCACGGCAAGGGCGAAGGAGTGCTGCGTCAGGCGGTGATAAACGAACTGCGCTACCGCTACAAGAACTGCCCCTATCAGGACGCGTCGTTTCAGGAATATGGCTATGGGGCCACACAAGTTACAATAAGATGACACTATGATGAGATACGGTTTTGTGAAAGTGGCTGCCGCAGTGCCGGCAGTGAGGGTTGCCGACACCGAGTTTAATGCCGCGCAAATTATATCAACCATAAAGGCTGCTGCCGATGATGGTGTGGAGATTGTTTCTTTCCCCGAACTTTGCATCACGGGCTACACTTGCCAAGACCTTTTCCGTTCCGACGTGTTGCTCGATGGGGCAGAAGAGGCATTGAGAAAAATTCTCGCCGCAACGGAGCATCTTTCCACCATTGCCATTGTGGGCATGCCAGTGAAGTTGTCGTCGATGCTGCTCAACGCCGCCGTAGTGATACAAAAGGGCAGGATATTGAACATTGTAAACAAGACTTATCTGCCAAACTACAACGAATATTACGAGAAACGTTGGTTTCAGACCGATTGTCGGGAAACAACGATAAGGCTTGCTGGTCAGGAAGTGGTGATGACCTGCGAGAACGACAGCATTATTGAAGTGGATGGCGGAGTGAGGTTTGGCGTGGAGATTTGCGAGGACGTTTGGACTCCCATTCCCCCGTCGGGCAAACTTGCCCTTGCCGGTGCCGACATAATCTTCAACCTCTCTGCCAGCGACGACCTCATAGGCAAGCATCAGTATCTCCGCTCGTTGCTCGCGCAGCAGTCGGCACGCTGTCTTTGCGGATATGTGTATGCAAGTTGCGGTTTTGGCGAGAGCACCCAAGACGTAGTATATGGCGGCAATGCACTGATTTATGAAAACGGGAAACTGCTTGCTGCCAACGAGCGTTTCAAGATAGTAGATGAAGGTTGTCAGATGATGACGGCGCAGATTGATGTTGAGAGGCTTCGGAGCGAGAGGCGTGCAAACACGTCGTTCTCTACAATGGCGGCAGGAGTGGAGTCGCACGTTCTTAAAGCCGATGCTGCCGTTTCTGCCGATATGCCTTTCTCGCTCGAAATGTCCGTAAATCCGCATCCGTTCATTCCAAGTACTGACGATATGGCAGCATCGTGCGAGGAAATCCTGAACATTCAGACTCTCGGCTTGTGCCGTCGCCTGCATCACATTCACGGCAAGTGTGCGGTGATTGGCATCAGCGGCGGACTCGACTCAACCCTTGCCCTGCTTGTAACGGTGAGGGCATTCGACCGCCTCGGCATCGACCGCAAGGGGATAGTGGGCGTTACCATGCCCGGCTTCGGCACAACGGGGCGAACATACAATAATGCCCTCTCGCTTATGCAGTCGCTCGGCATAACAACAAGGGAGATAAGCATCACGAAGAGCGTTACGCAGCACTTTGCCGACATCAATCACGACATAAACAACCACGATGTGACCTACGAGAACGGACAGGCTCGCGAGCGCACGCAGATTCTCATGGACCTGAGCAATCAACTTAACGGCATCGTAGTGGGCACAGGCGATTTGAGCGAACTTGCACTTGGCTGGGCTACCTACAACGGCGACCACATGTCGATGTACGGAGTTAATGCCGGAGTTCCAAAGACCCTCATTCGCCACCTCGTTAACTATGTGGCAATGACGGAGGTTGACGAGCAGTCGAAGGCTACCTTGCTCGACATCATCGACACGCCGATAAGTCCCGAACTGATACCTGCCGACGAGCAAGGCAATATAAAGCAAAAGACCGAAGACCTCGTAGGGCCATACGAACTTCACGACTTTTTCCTCTATTATATGCTGCGTTTCGGCTTCTCGCCAAAGAAGATTTTTATGCTTGCCAAGCGTGCTTTCGACGGCACTCACCCCTCGGCTGGCAAATATGACGATGCAACGATAAGGAAATGGCTCACTACGTTCTGCCGCAGGTTCTTCAATCAGCAGTTCAAGCGGTCTTGCTTGCCCGACGGTCCGAAGGTGGGCAGCGTCAGCCTCTCGCCTCGCGGCGACTGGCGAATGCCGAGCGATGCTGCAAGTGCGTTGTGGTTGGCGGAGTGCGAGGCACTTTGAGTCTATTGTCAGGACAGGAAACAAAACGGTTGTCAAAACAAAACATTAAAATCTTAAACATCAGAAAATTATGCTATCTCATATTTCGCAATTCACAACATGGCCCATACTGACAGGCATATTGATAGGTTATGTTGCCAACAGGATAATGAGCGGCGAGGGCAAGGGGTGCTGCATGAATCTTATAATAGGCATTGTTGGCAGTTATGTAGGTACGTTCATCGGCAATCTCCTCAATGTAGATTTGGCAGGTTTGGGCTATCTTTCAAATTTCATATTTTGTGTCGTCGGCTCTGTTGTTACACTATGGCTGTGGCGAAACATTTGGTTGTAAGGTTTCATAATGGCAACAACATTCTATAAAGTACTAATAATTCCGTGTCATGCAGGTGCTCATTTCAATAGGCAGCAATGTCAATGCCTCCCGTAATGTTGCGGAGGCTGTGCGCCTTTTGTCGCAACTTATCGACGATGTGCACGTGTCGGAAATCATCTCCACGAAGCCTTTCGGCGAACACTACAAAAACGACTTCAACAACTGTCTTGTGCGTGGCGAAACCTCGCTCCCCGTTGCTGACTTGGAACAAAAACTAAAACAGATTGAACAATCATTTGGCAGAACCGCTGCAAGCAAGCAGTCTGGTCTTGTTCCCCTCGACCTCGATATCCTGCAATACGGCGAAGAAAAGTTCCATCTTCGCGACTGGCAGCGCCCCTACGTTACCGATTTGCTGCCCTCCGTCCTTTTATAGTTAAAGAGTGAACATCTTGTTTACTATGAGCGTTTAAGCCAAACGCTTGCAGTGTCTAAGTCAAATGCATGCCGTCTCGATAGCCAACGCACATAGTCTCGATGCCCATCGAAGCCGCAAGCGATGGCAGTTGAAGCTATATGCGTCAGACCACAAATATATCTTTCCTGCCAAAGATTTAATTCAACAAATAAAGTTTTTCCTAAATTTATGTCAGAAAAACTTGTATAATTAAAATATAATGCCTATATTTGCAAGGTAAAAACAGCGAAATGGATAAAAGACAAGTCATAGACAGCATCAGGGAAGTGGCAAAGAGGACATTGCCGCCGAAATCCTCATTGCTGCTTTTCGGGTCGAGGGCGAGAAACGATGCGCACGAAGGCAGCGACTGGGATCTGCTGATATTGCTCGACAAGCCTGCATTGGTGTTGAGCGACTATGGTTTGGTATATCCTTTCAAGGAATTGGGGTGGGATATAGATGAAAACATCAATCCACAGGTCTATTCAAAGAAAGAATGGAACGACTATTCGTATACTCCCTTCCACAAAAATGTTGAGCAGGATAAAATCGTGTTGTTATGAGTCTGAACGATGAGGAACGCCGTATAATGGTAAGGCATGAAATGGAGAAAGCCAACAACACATTTGCGCAGGTGGAGGTTTTGGCTAATTCCGGATTTTGGGATGGTGCAGCCAATCGGCTTTATTATTCTGCATTCCATGCTGTTTGTGCCCTTTTGATTCACGATGGTCATAGTGTTAGGACACATAACGGTGCAAGTGCATTGTTTCGTGAGAAATATGTAAAGACAGGAATACTCTCAACGGAAAGTTCTCAGTTGTATTCAATATTGCAGACAATGAGGGAAAAGAGCGACTACAATTGTTCGTTTAATGCCACGCAGGATATCATTTCGCCGATGATTGAGCCTACACGTAAGTTAATCGAAGCCATAGAAAAACTGACACAGGAATAACGAATGCTTATTCTTGCACATCAATATTAAAATCGAACTTTACCCTGAAATCACAAAAAACATTAATTTTTCTCCGCTCTTTGGCGAAGTGTAAAAAATCTTATATAAATTTGTAGCGAGTTTCAAGTGCCTCTATGTGCAGAGGCGCGCTTTAATGGCTCAAAGTTTATAAAAAGAGCGATTGATATTATCCTAAATACGAAATCTGCAAAATTTCATCTGTCTGGGATAGTGGCAATAGACTCACGTAGGATTATTGTACCCGAAAGGATTCAATATATCTTATACGTGGGCTATTGTGTGCTATTAGACAGAATGGCAATGCAGAGCCTCGTATTTGGTAGTATTCAATAGTCCCACGTTCTTAAAACAATAATCCGCTGACATCTTGGGATTTGTTGGCACAATATGAATAAAATGAAAATATTTAGAGTATTGTTATTGGTGTTATTTGTAGTATATTTCACCTTTATCGGCACAAGTTATTAGTATGGATAGTTATGGTAAGCGTGTATATGATGGTACTGATTGGAAATCCAATTTTAAATATTACCAAACTACATCCATTCTGAATCTAAGGGAGAAGCAGAAAGTATGAGAGATATATACAGGTGGGAAAAAATATATTTATACAATAAAGGAAACAACATATCATCAAAAAGGAAGAACTATTAACGCAGGAAAAGTATGTTCATATGTATGTGTAGGAGAAAATGGAGCAAGGTACAACATAGACTTCTCTTATATGTCAGACATTACTGGAGTTGAATTATTTACATTAACCATAGTAAGTCCATGGCGACAAGTTATTTATTACATATTAGGTGATGAGTTTTGGAAAAACAATAGATGATATATTCTGAGCTATGTTTGAAAATTAATACTTCAACGTTTATTAAAAATATAGTTATGTGGTTTGTAATCGGTATTATTTTCCTTCTTGTCATTTTCAATTTGCCTACAATAGCAAGAGGGGTGATGTGGATTTTCGGCGAAAATTCATTAATTGGAAAAGGATGTGTTTATCTAATTTTAATAATAGTTTTTATTCTTGTTTTAATCTTTGCAAATGTCTCTTTTAATTAAGAAAATATAATTTTGCGTCAAAACTAAAAAACAAACTAATATGGAAATTGCTTATGAATGAATTAACAGAAATGGCAGCTCAGTATGCTGCTGAAAATGCAAATCAGATGATGACAGATGTAATAGCCAAGGCTTATGCAGACGGGTATCGTGATGGTTACAATGATAAAGGAGAAGAAATTTCTGTCGGATTAAGTGGAACAGAATATGTTGATCTTGGATTATCGAGTGGTACTTTGTGGTCTACTGACTACGAGAGAGATGAATGGGGTGTTATATATTTACCTCACGGAAAAGCAAGTCAATTTTGTCTTCCAACTGAAGCTCAGTGGAAAGAGTTGAGGGAATCATGCAGATGGGAGTTTGAATATTACAGGTATGACCTTGCAAAAGCTAAATGTGTAGGGCCAAATGGGAAGTTTTTGGAATTCAGATGTACGGGCAAAGAGGATGTTGATACAAAATCACTCCTTTCTAACGTGTTCTTCTGGCTTGTTGATACAAGAGAGCAAGTTGACAAAAATGCTGTAAGAATGTATAACCCTGGGAAGGGAAACTCTCCTATGCGTTATCGTGGAGAGGCTGATGTAAGCTGTTGGTTTTCTGGCTATAAACTTCCTATTCGCCTTGTACGAAAAAAAATAATAAAACTATCCAAGAATCAAAATATTGGATAATAATAGTGAGTTGGATTAATTGTTCTTTAAGAGTTATGTTGCAGAGTCATATTTACCTCCGCAAGCCTTGCGAGGGTTTGGAAATATGCAAAATTATTATTATCTTTGCAAGCGGCATTTAGACATTCTCTAAAATGTCGCTATTTCATACCTTAAACAAGGTATTTCGTACAAACAAAAGAAAAAGTTGAGAGATTTCTCAAAATAAAGATGTAAATTTGCAAACGAATAAAACGGTATATAATGGAAAAAACAAATCAAGAAAAAATCGAGAAAAATAAAGATTCATGGTCTTTGTTTCTTGATACGCTAACCAAAATAGGGTGTCAGTATGAGTTTAGTAAAGACGGTAATGAGGTTGGCTTTACCTATGAGGATAATTTTGACAACAATGAGAAAAAGGAGTTTATAGCTAACTTCGACTATAACGAGGAAGAAGATTATGACAGAATTTGGATAGGTTACTTGCATGATATATATGTCAATAAAAATAATGAAAAAGAGTTTTCTGCTTTTAGAGATGCAATCAATCTGGCAAGTTCACTATGTGATGTTAGTACATATTACATTTTAAATAAAACTACAGGCGAGGTTGGCGCTGTCAGTAAGACAGTTCTTCATTACATATCGCATATCCCAAACTTTGAGCTGTTTTTGAAAGTGGTATTCCAAGACTGCTTTATTGCCCAGAAGATAGTAGAGGATGAAATGGAAAAATTCTGGAAAGAAAGTGAGTTGTAAAAAAGAGGACATTTTCAGAAAAAAGTGATTTTATATACCTATTTGTTAAAATGTCACGTTTATACAATAGACAAGACGCTTAATACAAACAAATTATCGATGTTGATTATAAAATTATGAATATAATAAGTGGAATGCTTTTTCCTTTCTTTTTCACAGAAGAGGAAGAGAGAGAATATTTTGAAAATCTAAGAAAAGAAGAGCAAAAATACAACAAAAGAGTAATTCAAGACATTGCTCCCAAAGTAGTAATAACTAAAAAAATACCTATCACATGGGCTTTGGCAATAAATTTATTTAATAAAGTGTACGCAAGAAGAGAGCTTACTGATATAGAATTACAACATGAGACAATCCATTCTTTACAAATGAAAAAGTTGGGATACACTAAATTTTATATCACATATCTTTACGAATGGATTAGAAACTATAGAAAATGCAAAAATTGGTTTGTTGCCTACAAGAATATATCTTTTGAGAAAGAAGCATATACCTATCAGAGCGATATAGATTATATTGTGAATATGTTATAATGAAATCTATTGGGAATCTCCCAAATCCTCCAAGCGCAAAAGATTTAGGAACATTTATCATATAATATTGGTTTAGAAAAATATTAGATTGGTTATTCTAAAATGAATATAGTAAAAGCTGAATAAGGAGAAAACGGATATACCTATATCGTTGGAGACATTATCAATGATTGGTAAATGCTATTATAGTTAAATGTAGATGATGAACGAATAAATAATAAAGCAACAATGACAAGACAGCACATCGTTTTTCTGACAGGAGCAGGAATAAGCGTTGAAAGCGGACTCGCCACTTTCAGAGGAGTAAATGGTATGTGGAACAATGAGGAATGGCAGTATCTGGCGAGTACGGATGGGCTATACGAAGACACTGAGCGATCTTTGGAGTTCTACAACTGGCGGCGCAAGCAATTGGCGGAGGTTAGTCCAAACAAGGCACACCTGCTTATTGCGGAATTGGAAAGGGAACATCAAGTAACAGTCATAACACAGAACGTTGACAACCTGCACGAAAGAGCAGGCAGTTCAAAGGTAATTCATCTGCACGGTGAGTTGAGCAAGGTTTGCTCGTCAAAGAATCGTTATGATGAGAAATATATTAGGGAATATCCTTTAACAACACCTATTAGGCTTGGTGATGATGCTGGTGATGATTCACAATTACGTCCTTATGTAGTGTTGTTTGGTGAGTATGTTCACGGAATGGAAGAAGCCGAGGAAATTGTAAGTAATGCTGATGTGTTTGTGGTTGTCGGCACTTCCTTGATGGTCTACCCTGCAAACAATCTCATAATTTATGCTCATAGGGAAATCCCAAAGTTCGTGATCGACCCGAGCGACATGCCAAAATGTGATGCACTTGGCTATACACATATCAAAGAATCCGCAGGCAACGCAGTGGAAATATTGTTGCAGAAACTGAAAGAATGTATTGATTGAGTATGGTTAGGTTGTTGCAGATTATCGTTCACCAACAGCAGAATGAAAAATATAGTCTTGATATAGAGCCACAGGACCAAAATGCCACATTTTGGTTTCCTCGTTTTCGAGTCTTTCGTATGTCTCTGAAAGATATATGTCTTTTACGGCATCTACTATGCTGCCTCCTCTTTCCTCAACAAGCATCTCTGCCATTAATGATACTTTTGATGGCAACAGCAAGTGCAAGTTGTCTTGATTAATTTCCAAATTCATTATATCTTTTGGCTCTATAAAATTCATATAGCCTTGCCTTTTCTCAAATTAATATATTCGTCGATATCCTCCAACAACCACTGCCGGCTTTGTGTGTGCAAAACATCAAAATGCTCTTCAAGATAATCCAGCACACCGTATTTGTTCAGGTGCAGCATCGCCTCTGAGCCAGTCAGTTTCTTTTCCTTCTTGTACTGCTCAATGCAGAACGAAAGGAAATAGGCAATGTCTTGTTCTTGCTTGTTCATAGCTCTTTTTTGTTTCGATGCAAAAGTAAGTATTTTTTTTGATAATTACAAATTAATCTCTGAAAATGTGTATAAATTTTGTGATTTAAATAATTATGTTTAACTTTGCAGGACAAAAACACGGGATATGGATAGAATCATAGAGGATATACGCGAGTATGTGCATTCACGGTGGACGCTTGGTGAATTGCATGGCATAACACATTGGGACAGGGTGTATGAAAATGGCAGGAAACTGCTGGATTCTGATGTTAATCCTCTCGTTGTGGGATTGTTCGCATATCTGCATGATTCATGTCGTATGAACGACGGAGCAGACCTCGAACACGGCATGCGTGCTGCTGAATGGATTGAGGAACTGAGGGAAACATACCTGAAGGATGTTTCAAGAGAAGATATTGACTTGCTTAAAGAAGCGTGCCGCCTGCACACGATAGCGCACAAAACAGGAAATCCCACAATTGATGCCTGCTTTGATTCAGACCGCCTTGACTTGTGGCGAGTGGGTATCATTCCAGATCCCGAAAGACTCGCGACGGAAAAAGGCAAGGAGATAGCAAGGAATACGAATTATTAACTCTGCCGTTTTTTGCATGCCCAAAATTATGCAAGTGGTGGCTATAATAATGCCTTACAAGAAGTAGTGAATGGATATAAGCGTAAACACTGGATTTGGTACATATTCCCTCAAATCAAGGGGCTTGAGCATAGCGATTATTCAGAATATTATGGCATTAGCTTGAAAGAAGCTGAAGCATATTTAGGGCATAAACTTTGGGGCAAGAGATTATTATTAAGGAAACGCCTTGTGGGCAGACTGCAATGCGTAATGTTTTGAAGAAAATGTAGCCTTTATAATTTTATAAGGAATACAAAATGTATTAAAAAACAATAAAAACATGTGCGTTTTTGGTCAAGCTTTAACAAAAATATGTGGTTTTTGATTATCTTTGCACATTGCAAATCTTTCTTGAAGTCGAACCTTCATAACATACAAGCAAGGCAATCGTTCAATTCTATCGAAAAACTTGAAATATCCGAATTACTAAGAGATATGTTTTGAAGAGAATGCTGAAGTTTACATAATTAAAAAACATAAAATAATGACATCTTTTCTTGAACACGTAGCAAAAGACATAATACGGAAATTCGGTACTGACCTGTCACGCACGGCACTGATATTCCCCAACAAGAGGGCATCGCTATTCATTAACGAATATCTGGCAAAAGAGGCTGGTAAACCAATGTGGAGCCCGTCGTACATCACCATCAGCGACTTGTTCAGGAAACACAGTACGTTGGCTGTGGGCGACCAACTGAAACTGATAAGCGACCTGCACAAATGCTTCACACGATGCACGGGAAGCACTGAGACACTCGACCACTTCTTTGGCTGGGGGCAACTGATACTTAGTGACTTTGACGATATAGACAAGAACATGGCAAATGCCGACAAGATATTTGCCAACGTAAGGGATATACATGAGCTTGACGACCTTTCATATCTCACTGAAGAACAAATAAATGCAATAAGAATGTTCTTCAGCAACTTCAGCGAGGAACATAACTCGGAACTGAAACGCCGCTTCCTAACCTTGTGGAATCAATTTGCCAACATATACCATGAGTTCAACACGATGTTGAGAGAGCAAGGATTAGCATACGAAGGGGCACTGTATCGCAACGTGGTGGAAAGTCAGGACATCAAATTCGAGTATGAAAGATACATTTTCGTGGGTTTCAACCTGCTGCAAAAAGTGGAGCAACGACTGTTTGACATATTGAAGAAAAACGGACAGGCATATTTCTATTGGGACTTTGACAAATACTATATGCCGCAAGGCAAGGCACAGGCTATACAGCACGAGGCTGGGCTGTACATATCGCAGTATATGAGCCATTATCCAAACGAACTTGACACTGCTGACGACGAAATATACGACAACTTCCGATTGCCAAAGCAAATACACTTTATGGCATCGGGCACGGAGGATATGCAGGCACGATACGCCGACCAATGGCTGAGGCAACAAGAAAGGAGCAAGGCTGGCAGGCGCACGGCAATAGTGATGTGCAACGAACAGCTGTTGTCTACAATCGTGCACTGTCTGCCTGAAGAGGTGGACAAGGTGAACATAACGACAGGCTATCCACTGAGTCAGTCGCCCGTAAGCTCGCTGCTGAAGGTGTTGTTAGAATTAGCCACCGTTGGCTATTCAATGCAGACAGACAAGTACAGACTGAAATTCGTGAATGCAGTGCTGTGCCACCCATATATGCGATATATATCCGCCGAGAGCAAAACATTGTTCAGGCAGATAAACATAGACACGAAAGTGTACTACCCCACTCCGCTGCAGTTGGCAATCGACGAAGGCACGAGCGAACTATTCAACGGACTTGACTTTCAAGGCACTACGGCAAAGGACACGCCAAAGGAAACGGTGAAATGGATAATGCGCCTGCTGAAAATAATTGCGGCAAACTCACGCGAGAACGTAGGCGACCCGCTCTTCCGTGAATCGCTTTTCCGCACATATACGCTGCTCAACCGCATTGTATCACTATGTGAGGCAGGAGACCTTGACATTGACATCGTAACCATGCAGCGGCTCATATTCCAACTTGTTGACTCTACGAGCATACCTTTCCACGGAGAGCCAGCCGAGGGCGTGCAGATAATGGGTATGTTGGAGACGCGCAACATTGACTTCGACCACGTTCTGCTGCTGAGTTGCAACGAGGGAAGTATGCCGAAGGGCACAAACAACACATCGTTTATTCCCTACTCCATCCGCAAGGCACACGAACTGACGACGATAGACAACCAAGTGGCTACATACGCATACTATTTCTATAGGCTGCTGCAACGTGCCAAGGACATAACGATAGTATACAACAGCACTGCCGACGAACGCAACACGGGTGAGATGAGCCGTTTCATGCTGCAACTGCTTGTGGAGAGCGGACACAAGATAGAAAAATTCAGCCTGAAAGCAGGACTGTCAAACATTACGCGCGACATAAAGGGCATAGAAAAGACTCCTGCCGTAATGAAAGCACTCACCGACCGCTTTGACATAAGCCTGCACAAAGACAGAGACCCACGTATAACCAACGACCCTGAAACGCCACCGTTGCTAACCCCTTCTGCCATAAACCGATACCTGCGCTGTCCGTTGCAGTTTTTCTACAACTACCTGTGCGGACTGCGTGAAAACGAGTTTGAAGACGAGGACGAGATTGACAACAGGATTTTCGGAAACATATTTCATGCTGCATCACAGTTTATCTATGAACGGCTTACGCAAAGCAATAGTCGCATAACCAAGAGTGATATTGAGCGACTGCTGAAGAACGGGGTGGAGATAGAACAGGCAGTGGACAGGGCTTTCCGTGAGGAGCTTTTCCTGATAAAGAACGACCGCTTTTTCTGCCCCGAATACAACGGCTTGCAGATAATCAACCGCCAAGTGATAATAACCTACTTGCGCCGTCTGCTCGAGATAGATATGAGGCTTGCTCCGTTCGACATCGTTGGCTTGGAAAACGTGGTACTCGACATCATCGGCATAAAGTGTGGCGACCGCAATATAGAGACTACCATAGGCGGACGAATAGACCGCCTCGACTGCATAAACGACGGCAACGGCGAGCGTCTGCGAATAGTGGACTACAAGACGGGAGGCAGGAAACTCGGTACGATGAATGAAATAGCCGATGTTTTTAATCCCGACAACATCGGTGGAGACAAACATTCCGACAACTATTTGCAGGCGATGCTCTACAGTGTCATTGTGCGCAGAAAGTACAATCCTCACAATCTGCCCGTAAGTCCAGCCTTGCTTTTCATACAACACACAATGCAGGAAGGCTATGACCCAACACTCCTTTTGGCAAAGAAGCGCATCGACGACATAGCCACGCATGCCGATGAGTATATGGAAAAACTAAACGAGACACTTTCAGAGATATTCAATCCTTCATTGCCGTTCTCACCCACAACCGACGACAGCCGATGCGAGCACTGCCCGTATAGGGAGATGTGTGGAGTGTAAAAAACAATGTTACAAAAAAGGAAAAACGCTAAACCTCTATTTCCAAGCCATCGTATGCAAGGAACATGCCTTCGGGCAATGCGGCACTTGTTTTCTCGTGTAACCCGATATGGTGGCTCATGTGTATGAAATAGGTACGGCGTGCCCCTACCCTTTTTGAAAACTCTATGGCATCCGCAAGCAAGATGTGGGAGATATGTTCTTCCGTCAAACGAAGGGCATTTACCACAAGAGTGTCAACACCACGAACATATTTTTCCTCTTCAGGAGCAATGGATTTCATATCGGTGATATATGCGAGCCTGTCGCCAAAACGGAAGCCAAATATCGGCAACTTGGCGTGCATTACCGTAAATGGCAGAACACTGATGTCACCTATGGAAAATTCACAATGCGGCTCAACGGTATGAAGGTTTAGTTTCGGCACTCCCGGATATAGATGTTCAACAAAACAATATGGCAGCATCTCACGCATTCCGTCAACGGCTTTTTCATTTGCGTAGATGTCAATGTCGCCAAACTCGCAAAAGGGGCGCACATCGTCAGTACCGCCAACATGGTCATAGTGGCTGTGTGTCACGAGTATGCCGTCTATTTTGCGGAAAGTTCTTTTGAGCATTTGCTGGCGGAAATCGGGAGTGCAGTCAATGAGCAAGCGAGTACTATCCGTTTCCAACAACACAGAACTGCGCAGTCGGCTGTCACGAGGGTCATTACTGGTGCAAACCTCACAAGTGCAGCCTATCGTGGGCACTCCACAAGATGTTCCCGTTCCAAGAAATGTCAGCTTCATTACACTATATTTACCTCTGGCACAAGTTCAACGCCATATTTGTTTTTTACATCCTCTACAATCATCTTGCACAGGCTGACAATCTCATTGCCTGTTGCACCACCTCGGTTTACAAGCACAAGAGCCTGTTTTGAGTGTACGCCTGCCCTGCCTACAGTCTTGCCTTTCCAACCGCATTGGTCTATGAGCCAGCCTGCAGGAATTTTTACGTTGTCTGCATCAACATCATAGTAAGGCATTGTGGGGTATTGTGATTTCAGGGCATCAAACTTGCTGCGCCCAACGATGGGATTCATAAAGAAACTGCCTGCGTTTCCCTCCACCTTAGGGTCGGGAAGTTTTGAATTTCTTATATCGGTGATTACCTGTCGTAGCTGAATAGCAGTAGGATTAGCAATGTTTCTTTTCTGCAACTCATCACGAATGTTGCCGTAGTCGAGCCGCGGCTCAAACTGTCTTGACAACTTATAAGTAACGTGAGTTATTATATATTTGTTCTTCCAATCGCTCTTGAAACGACTGCTGCGGTAGGCATACTGACAATCATGGGCCATTATCTCAACTATCTTGCCCGTAGCTATCTCAACTGCCTCCACCTTATATATAATGTCTTTTATCTCCGCACCGTATGCTCCGATATTCTGCACTGCACCAGCACCAACCTCTCCTGGTATAGCCGACAGATTTTCAGCACCATACATACCGTTATTCACGCAATACTCCACAACATCGTCCCAAACTTCGCCGCTGCCTACTCGCAAAGTTACTTGGGCGGAGTCATCGCTCAAAACCTCAATGCCCTTTATAGCAGAATGGAAAACCGTGCCTTTATAATCGCCAGTAAACAACACATTGCTGCCACCTCCTATCACGAGCAGGTCTTCGATATTATCATTATAAGACTTTACGAAGTTTATAACATCTTCCACGCTCTCTGCTTCAACAAAACGTTTGCAAGTAACGACGATGGCAAAAGTGTTGTGAGCCAACAACGAGTGATTTCTTTCTTCCCTCATTATGCAGTTGTGGTTTATTGTGTGAGCGAAATTATCTTCCAGTCATTCCCCTTGCGGCGGAAAGTGAGTTCCGTTTCCATTCCGTTGGCAATGCCACGCAACAGGAATATCTTTTCGTTGCTTGCAGCATATTGCTCACCATATTCTATATTATAGATTATTTTGCGGGGAAGTTCGGGTGCAAATGCCTCCCACGTGTCAGGAGCCAAAATGCCTTCCATTGTCGCAAAGTCGTCATCGGGGTCTGGACCGACAAACTTAACGCTCTCGTCTATACTTGCCGTCTGAAAAGCCATATCAGAAGCAAAATGTTTATAGAACTCCAAAAACGAAGCGTGCAGGCTGCTGGCTATCGACGTATTGTTTATTGCCGTCATAGTCCACAATCCGTTGCGACGTTCAAAGACATATTCCTTTATAGCATCTTTTTCAAGATATATTTTCTCCACAACAACGTTGCTTATCGAAGTGTCCTTAACCCTGTCAATCTGCTTTCGGTTGTTGAAAATAAGCGTGTAGTAGCCTTGCCTCATAAAGAAATAGTCCATTTGCCAAGTGTTTTTAGCTATTGTGGAGTCGGTAGGCTCTCCGTCTACAAGCACGGGCAAAGGAAAACTTATGCGCTCGCGCTGCAGTCTCTTGTTGGCAGCGAAATTGAAGAAAAAGTCATCAAACAGCTCGTCAGCAGTCTTGGGCATAGGTGTCTCCTCAACAATCTGCTCCACGGTGTCGTTGTCTGCGACAACCGTGTCTGCCACAAAGTCGCTGTCAACTCCCATTTCATTGCTCACTGTCTGGTTACCGCCACAGGCTGCAAACATCGTTGACAAAAGTGCCAAAAACACTATTAAAATCTTGTTCATTTCTGCAAATAGAACTATGTCATTCTCTCAAATCGCGGCAAAATTACAACATTATTTTCATATTTTGCACTCTTTTCAGAAAAAAATTGTACCTTTGCATAAATTTTAATTTCGTAAGGACAAAAACATTTAGGAAAAATGCTTGAAAAGATAGAAAAGCTGCTCAACGAAGTAGAGAATATGCAGGCTTCGACAGCAGAGGAGATAGAGGCTCTGCGCCTGAAATATCTGAGCAAGAAAGGCGAGATAACAGCCCTTATGGCCGATTTCCGCAACGTGCCTGCCGAGCAGAAGAAAGAGGTGGGTATGAAGATTAACCAACTGAAACAGACTGCCTTGGAGCGTCTCAACGCACTGAAGGAGCAACACTCCACCGACGACAGCGACACAGACTCGATGGACTTGACACGCAGCCCATATCCAATAAGGCTCGGTAGCCGTCACCCTCTGACCATCGTAAGAAACGAGATTATAGATATTTTTTCGCGTATGGGTTTTGTTCTTGCCGACGGTCCTGAAGTGGAAGACGACCTGCACGTGTTCACAAAGATGAACTTTGCTGCCGACCATCCTGCACGCGATATGCAAGACACGTTCTTCGTGGAGCAAAGCCGCATAAACGACGTTACAAAGAACATTCTGCTGCGTAGTCACACATCATCAGTACAGGCAAGGGTTATGGAGACAACACAAGAGCCTCCTATCCGCATTATCTGTCCGGGACGTGTCTATCGCAACGAGGCTATCACCGCCCGCGCGCATTGCTTCTTCCATCAGGTTGAGGGACTTTATATAGATAAGAACGTATCGTTTACCGACTTGAAGCAGGTATTGCTTTCTTTCGCCCGTGAACTGTTTGGTCCAGACACCAAGATTCGCCTGCGCCCAAGTTATTTCCCATTCACCGAGCCAAGTGCAGAAATGGATATCTCGTGCCACATCTGCGGCGGCAAGGGCTGCGGATTCTGCAAGCATACAGGCTGGGTTGAGATTCTTGGTTGCGGTATGGTTGACCCCAACGTGCTTGAGTTGTGCGGTATAGACAGCAAGGTCTATTCAGGATATGCTTTCGGCATGGGCGTTGAGCGTATAACAAACCTCAAATATCGCGTTTCCGACCTCCGCATGTTCTCCGAGAACGATATGCGTTTCTTGCAGGAATTTGAGGCGGCAAACTAACGAACAACCGCATCACACATATTGATGATAGAATCATATCTCACAAAAGAACACTTATCAAATATTCCGTCGCCGTGCTATGTCATTGAAGAAAAGTTACTGCGACGGAATTTGACTTTGATAAAACACGTTGCCGACAGCGCACAGGTGGAAATAATATTGGCTTTCAAGGCATTTGCCCTGTGGAAGACGTTTCCGATATTCCGCCAATACATCCACCACTCTACGGCAAGCTCACTTTTCGAGGCTCGTTTGGCGTTCGAGGAATTTGGCAGCAAGGCACATACGTTCTCCCCTGCATACACTGAGGCGGAGTTTGCGGAAATAGCAAAATGCAGCAGCCACATATCTTTCAACTCGATATCTCAATATGAGCGTTTCCACAATTTCCCATTGGATTGCGTTCGCCCGTCTTTCGGCATAAGAATCAATCCCGAATATTCCGAGATAGAAACGGAATTATACAACCCCTGCGCCCCTGGTAGTCGTTTCGGAGTGATGGCAAGTCAATTGCCTGATACACTGCCAAATGACATCGAGGGTTTCCATTGTCATTGTCATTGCGAATCGTCGGCAGAAAACCTGCAACGCACACTCGTACACATAGAAGAAAAATTCGGCAAATGGCTGCCCTCGCTGAAATGGCTCAATCTCGGCGGCGGACACCTTATGACGCGTAAGGACTATAACGTTCCTCTGCTCATTGACATCTTAAATGGTCTGCATCAACGCTATCCCAACCTTAAAATAATACTTGAGCCTGGCAGTGCATTCGCATGGCAGACAGGACCTTTAGTGTCGCAAGTTGTCGACATAGTAGAAAACAAAGGCATACGCACAGCAATACTCAATGTGAGTTTCACCTGCCACATGCCCGATTGTCTTGAAATGCCCTACTACCCCGAAGTGCGAGGAGCAGAGAGCATCTCAGAAAACGCAAATCCAGCTGCTCCATTCACCTATCGTCTTGGCGGAAACAGTTGTCTTAGTGGCGACTTCATGGGCTATTGGCAATTTGACCATGAGCTTCAAGTGGGTGAATACATCATATTCGAGGATATGATACACTACACTACCGTAAAAACCACAATGTTCAACGGCATTGGACATCCATCATTAGTTATATTGCATACCAATGGAAACAAAGAATTATTACGACAATTTTGCTATGAAGACTACCGTAGCAGAATGGATTAAAATAATTAAATGTTAAATCTTGTACCTTTCTTTTTACATTCGCATATATGGTTCGTCATATAAGTAAACAGCAGAAAACAATGGCAGGCGACGAATACATAACAGAGCAGTGCAACGCAGACATCAATAAAGGATTTCCCTTGTTGATGAAAGCGTATCAGCAAAAAGTCTACTGGCACATAAGGCGACTCGTAGTGAGTCACGAAGATGCCGAAGACCTGCTGCAAGATGTGTTCGTGAAGATATACAGCCGTTGGGACACGTTCCGGGGAGACAGCAGCCTGGCAACTTGGATATACAGGATTGCGACAAACGAATGCCTGACTTTCCTAAACCGCCAGAAAATAAGAATGGCAAACGAGGGAGGCGATGCAAACGACATGAGCAACCTGTTGGCAAGCAGTGAATACACGGAATACGGCGACAAACTCGTTACGGCACTGCAAGAGGCGGTGCTGAAACTGCCGGAGATGCAGAGATTAGTGTTCAACATGCGCTACTACGACAACATGAGTTATCAGGACATAGCACAAGTGACGGGCAGCAGCACCAGCGCGGCAAAGACCAACTACCACATAGCCAAGGGCAAGGTGACGGAATACGTGAAGCAGATATTTTAAAGAGAGTGCATAATATATTAGAATGTATAACCAACAAACAAAACTACGATGGACAGCAACTTTGACATTGAGAAACTCGACAGGCAGATGCCATATAATGTTCCGGAAGGATTCTTTGAGAAGTCGTACAACGACATTATGGCTGCCACGGTAAATAGTTCTGAAAAGAACAAGACAAACAGGCACAGGTTAGTCAAAATATGTGCGGCAATGGCAAGCGCAGCGGCTGTGGCAATGGCATTCTTCGCAGTGCAACGCGAAATGCCGGCAGACAACGCCTTGGCAAACGACGAGTATATCAGCGCACACATAGACACTATGGTGGACGACCTGAGCGACGAGGAGATATACAACTGGGTGGAATGCACCGACCCCGATATGTATTTAGCATCATATTAATTAACCCAAATAAAAATTGAAGATTATGAAAAAGAGTATTATTTTTATCGCTGCACTGATGATACAGTTGACAGCAATGGCAGGAAGCCGTTTCAACCACGACACCGACCAAGCCGACAAAAAGAAGATGACACCCGAGCAGAGGCAGGAGCAACGCATACAGTTCGTAGTAAAGATGTTGGAACTCGACGATGCAACGGCAGCAAAGTTTACACCTGTCTACAAGGAGTATCTCAAGGAAAAGGCAGCACTCTACAAGAACGGAATGCAGAGGCAGGCTCCCAAAGGAAACCTTAGCGAGGAAGATGCCGACAAGTATGTGAAAGAGCGTCTCGCCCTCAGTCGCAAACTGCTCGACGTAAGAGAGAAGTACTACACCAAGTTCGGCAAGATTATACCTGCTACGAAGGTGAAGAAAATATATGATATGGAGCAGCAGGCAGACACCAAGATGCGCGGTGCATACAACAACCGCAAGGCTGCGGAAAGCCACAAGGGTCCTGTTATGAGGAATAACGTAAGGAACGACAAGCACGGCAAACCTACAACCATGCTGCCAACAAATCCTCAGAAAATAATGGCTGTGCCAGAGACCGACAAGAAATAAATGTCATAAATAATATGAAAACATAAACGAAAAGGCTACATTATTGTAGCCTTTTTTGTAACTTTGCAGCAAAATACAAACAGCAATATGATATCATTTGAATGCGACTACAACAACGGCGCACACCCATTGGTGTTGCAGCATCTTATGGAGAACAACGGTGTACGCCCCACTCCATACGGATTTGATGAGTTCAGCGACCGGGCAAAAGACCTTATCCGCAATGCCTGCGAGATGCCCGACGCACAGATATTCTTCCTTACCGGCGGCACACAGGCAAACGCCACAGTCATAGCCTCTATACTTCGACAGCACGAAGGCGTTGTTTGCGTGGAGTCGGGACACATTAACGGGCACGAGGCTGGTGCAATAGAATCTACGGGGCACAAGGTCATTGCCCTGCCCGGCGACGACGGAAAGATGAAGGCAGAGGTGTTGGAGAAATACCTGCACGATTTCGTCAACGACGCCACACACACGCACATGGTCTTTCCCGGACTTGTATACATCACATTCCCCACCGAATTTGGCACACTCTATTCAGCCAAGGAATTAGAGGAGATACAGCAAGTATGCCAACGCTACGACATACCGCTATATGTTGACGGAGCACGATTAGGCTACGGTCTTACGGCAGAAGGTTGCGACATTACCCTTCCCTTTCTTGCACGCCACTGCGATGCCTTCTATATAGGCGGAACGAAAGTAGGCGCGCTATGCGGCGAGGCGGTCGTCTTCACCCGCCAAAATGCCCACAACCATTTCTTTACCGTTCAGAAGCAGCACGGAGCCGTAATAGCAAAGGGCGCACTTATAGGTTTGCAGTTTGAGGCATTGTTCACCGACAACCTTTATTTCAAGATAGCACGCCACGCCATAGACATGGCGGCACGCATGAAGCAGATATTCCTTCAACGCGGCTACAAACTATATACCGACTCTCCCACAAACCAGCAGTTTGTAGTTATTGACAACGACGAGGTGAAGCAACTCTGCCCCAAAGTGGAGTTCAGCCTATGGGGACAGGCAGACGAGCACAGCACAATATGCCGCTTTGTCACCTCTTGGGCAACCACCGATGAAGACTTAAGGATTCTGGAAGATATTCTGGACGGGAAACATCCTTGATTTATGTGTGTGGGTGGTGATGGATTCGAACCACCGAAGGTAAAAACCAGCAGATTTACAGTCTGCCCCATTTGGCCACTCTGGTAACCACCCCTGCATTATCTTTCGTATGTCAAAATGACACGCTTTTGATTTTGCGAATGCAAAGGTACTGCTTTTTCCTGACACCACCAAACTTTTTCTTAATTATTTTATCCAAAGTAGGAAAGAATCTGCCAATACATATAGTCAACGTAAATATTAATTTCTTAAAATATCATCAAAACGTTTGGAGATATGAGAAATAATTAGTAATTTTGCAAATTCGAAGGATACCTGCTGCAAACAACAGGTAAATTGATGAAAGGAAAAGGAACTATGGCAACAACTTTTACACCCAAGATTTTCGTGACGATACGGTTTGTATACGCCGGGAAGATATTTATTAATAGTATTTTAAGTAAAAGGAAAGACACAAGAAAACGAAACAACAAACTACGAAACAACACCAACAATTGCAGCAATGACG
>JAFLSE010000042.1 GCA_022511075.1 Prevotella sp. | reverse complement strand
TCGGCAAGGAATTTTGCGTTTATTCGCTCCACGTGCTCTGCTATCGTCGGGTTGTTCACGGCGGTGAAGTCATCATCGGTCTTTACGTACACTACATCCATTACCTCATCGTCGCTTATGCCGTGTCCTAACGAGTTGTGAGAACGCAGCAGACAATCCTCGTCGGGTATCTGCCTTATGTCTTCCTCGAGCATCTGCTTGCTGTCTACGATGGGGCGAATTTGCAACAGGTAAAGTTCGCCCGTCTTGTCGGCGTTGAGGTTGCAGGCAAATTCAATCTCTACGGGTCGCTTCATATCCTCCGCGCCGTATTTCTGACTTATCTGCAAGAGTTCGGGCAATGGGAATACTCCGTGCTGCAACACTCCGCAGAAGGTTATCACCTTGCGCCCACCCTCGTATATGCCGTCGCGTATCACTTGGTCGTAGGGGTCGAATGTCGATGCGATGTATTGAAGCGAGCCGTCCTTGTCAGCCTCTTTCACACGCAGTTTCTTTATGTTGAAGCCGTCGTCCACCTTGAAGGCGGTACTTATGTTCGATGTGTCGAGTGCATAGAAACGTGTCTGCGTGTCGCGCAATGCCGTTTCCATTTCGCTGGTCTGCAACACCTGATTTGGGTGGTACGGGCTAACACGCAATGTCTGCCCACCGTCTACGATGTATTTTCCCAATCCCAATGCGAGGCTTGCAATGCCTTCCTCCGCTGTCTCGTCGCCTATGGGATAGTAGTTGAGCGAGCGCAGCACGCCGCTGAATGTGGGATAGTATCTGTCCTCGTATTGTTTGCCCACCACCTCTTGCAGAATCACCGCCATTTTCTCTTGGTCGATAACATTTTGAGTGGCAGTCATATACGCCTTCGAGTCGCGGTAATAAACCGATGCGTACACACTTTTTATTGCCGCCGCCAGCATTCGCAGCATCTCATACTTGTCCTGCAAGTAGGGTATCATATATGTCGAGTATATGCCGGCGAATGGCTGGTAGTGGGAGTCCTCGAGCAGCGACGACGAGCGTATGGCTATTGGCGACTTCACCGCATCGAAGAACGTGAAGAAGTCGGGCACGAGCGAGTCGGGCAACTGCGCTTTCAGGAATGCATCTAAGATTTCCTCATCGGGAGCATCGCTCAATGCTATCTGATAGAGGTTGTTGCTGTCCATAAACTCGTCGAAGATGTCGGTGCAGAGCACCACCGTCTTTGGTATGCTCACGGTGGCGTTCTCAAACTGGTGGAACTCCTTGTGGCGCTTTATTATGTTATCTAGGAATGCCAGTCCGCGCCCTTTTCCGCCGAGTGAGCCGTCGCCAATGCGTGCAAAGTGGCTGTAACTGTCGAACTTCCCACGGTCGAACACGGCAACGACACCCGTGTTTTTCATCTTCCTGTACTGCACTATCGCCTCGAAGATAATCTTGCGGTGGGCATCAACATCTTGCAATTTGTGCCACGTTATGTCCTTGAGGAACGCCGACACGGGGAAGATGGCACGTGCCATAAGCCAGCGGCTCATGTGGTTGCGCGATATGTGGTAGTGCATCGACTCGCGAGGAATGTTGAAAAGATTGTCCTGCAACTCCTTCAGACTGCGCACGCGCAGCACCTCCTTGTGCGTCACGGGGTCGCGGAAGATGAAGTCGCCGAAGCCCATGTGCTCCTCTATCAGCGAGCGCAGGTCGATGTTCATCTTCTTAGAGTTCTTGTCCACAAAGCGGAAGCCTTTTTCCTCTGCCTTCGCCTTGTTTTCGCTCTCGGCACTTTGCAGTATCAGCGGCACGAACTCGTCTCTGCGCCTTATCTCCGTCAGCAGTTTTAGTCCTGCCTGCGGGTCGGTCTCGCCGCCTTTCGGAAAGCGGCAGTCGCTAATTACTCCCAATGTGTTGCGTTCGTACTTGTCGTATATCTCCATCGCCTCCTCGTAACTTCGGGCGAGCACCACCTTCGGGCGACCGCGCTTGCGCAGTGCCGCCACGTGAGGGTTGAGTGCCTCCGTGGCAAATCGCTTGCTCTGCTGCAATATGAAGTTGTAGAGGTGTGGCAGCACCGACGAATAGAAGCGTATGCTGTCCTCCACCAAAAGAATCATCTGCACACCAGCCTCCTCAATGTCGTGCTCGATGTTCATCTTGTCCTCAATGAGTTTTATTATCGACAAGATGAGGTTGGTATTGCCCAGCCAGCAGAAAACGTAGTCGAATATCGAAAGGTCCTCGTGCTGCATTCGCTGCGTTATGCCGTGTGAGAATGGTGTCAGCACCACGCAAGGAATCAGTGGCTGCGCCATTTTTATCTCCCTTGCCACGGAGAAAGCATCGTTGTCTGCCGTTCCCGGCATGCAAATCACGAGGTCGATGTCGTTTTCTGCCATTACCTCGTTAGCCTCGTCCGTAGTGCTCACCTGCATGAACGTTGGCGGATAGCGAAGCCCCAAATCCATATATTCGTCGAAAATCTTCTCGTCCACCCTGCCGTCGTCCTCTAACATGAAAGCGTCGTATGGGTTTGCCACTATCAGCACGTGAAAGATGCGGCGCGTCATCAGGTTGTTGAACGTCACGTCCTTCAGGTAGAATTTATGCCATTCCTGCGGTATGTTGATTGTCTTGTCCATTATTATTGTTTTGTTATTATCAACTCCTGCTTACTTGCAAGCCCGACCTGCTCAAAGACATGTCTACGAAACGGGCATTTGGATTGTTGCGGTTGTTGTTGATAATCTGCTTTATGCGTGCTGCCGCTTCGGGGTCTTTGGCAACCATATAGAGATAGCCGCCGCCACCGGCACCGGGCAACTTATAACCATAGCACAGGTCGTCGATGAGGTCGGTTATAGCCCTTACTGCATCTGGATTGGTGCCGCTGTCGATGGCTTGGTTTTGCTGCCATGTACGGCGAATGAGCGTGCCCACTTGATGGAAGTCGTTGCGCTGCAATGCCTCATACATATCCATTGTGTGTGCCTTCATCTCACGAAGTTGCTGCAGTTGTCGGTTGTTGTTGAGGAACATTCGGCGCACTATCTCGCCAAGAATGTTCTTTGCCGTGCGAGTGATGCCGGTGTAGTAGAGCAAGTGGCAACTTGCATATTCGGGCTGCGTAAACACGTTGTCGGGCAGCCATCTCACTTGCGGTGCCTGCTCAAAACCGCGCTGTGTCTGCAGCAACTTCACTCCGCCGAGAACACCGCCGTACTGGTCTTGCCAACCGCCACCCGTGGTGAGCATCTGTTCGAGAATCAGCGTGCGCTTGCATATCTCCGCCTTATCCCACGCCAATGCGCAGAAGTCGTTGATTGCGCCGAGAACGGTGGCGGCAAGAATGCTGCTCGTGCCGAGTCCGCTGCCGGCAGGTATCGCCGATAACAGCGTCACCTCTATACCACAGCCGAAATCGGCAAGTTGTGCTTTCAGCGAAGGGAACTCCTGTACGGAGAAGCCCGGTTGGAAACCGGCAAGCACAAGTGCCGCCTTGGGTATCGAGAACGGACTGCCAACGTGCATAAAGTCGGCAAGTTGTTCGTATGTGTCTATCGTTTCAGATGCGCCGAGGTCGATGCTTCGCAACACTATATGCTGCTCGTCGCACGGCTTAATGTATGTCTGCAACGGTGGCTGTCCGTTGAGTTCTATTGCAAGGTTTACCACATTGCCGCCTTCCATCAGACAATATGGCGGAGTGTCGGTCCAACCACCTGCAATGTCTATGCGCACTGGCGAGCGGCTCCACACAATCTGGTCGCGATATACCGACATCTTCGGCTGTTGCTTTTCCGCAAGCACAGTGTCTGTGAGTCCTTTGCCGAGCAATGAGAAAGCCCTGTCGGCATATTCCTCGAAAGGTTTGCCGTTGAGCCTTGCAAGTTGCGAACGGAACATGGCATCGTGTATTTTCGTCATCAGCGGTGCATCGTCGCTTATCGGTGCAGGTTCAGGAATGTGGTTTGCCGCAAATTGCTCGGCGGCATCGTCAAGGTCGAGTTGGTAGAACACGCTGTGCTTATAGTTTTCAGCAACGGCACTCCAGTTCTCGTTCCTATATGCATTGCGCTGCTCAAACAGCCTTACGAGGTTTGCCTCGTTTGATATTTCCTCTGCGCTCTTCAATTCATAGCCGGTCAGGTCAGCATTCCCTGCAAGCATCATCTTCAGCACGCGCCCCATATCGTCAACATCGCTAACTATGGGGAACATCGGTGTCTGCTGCTGCTTGCCGGCAAATTTATCGTCCATATTGTATGGGCGCACCACCCACTTGCTGTCGCCTATCGGCACAATGTCTATGCATTGCCCGGGCTTTAGCGATATGCTCCAATCGTTGCGTGGCACACCCGTTATTATGTGGTCGTGAGTTAATTGCCAATCCTTACCTATATGCGAGTTTTCTATCCAAAGGTTCTTGTTTTCGCCAGTCAACTTTATGTTCCAAACGGCGTTCTGCACGAAGATTGACGGGTGGGGCTTCCTTCCGCGATGTATAATCTCGCGTTGGTCGTTCACTATGTTTTGTATGGCGAGTGTCGAAGAAATCATCTCGTGACTCGTGCCATAGTGGAAGAATCCACCGCCTGGCAAAGGCAATATGGCAACCTTCAGCTTACTCAATTCCTCGTCGAATATTGTCGGGTCGGTGCCGAGCGCGCAGCCAAACTCCGAATACAGGTCATATTCCACTATCTCTCCGTTGCGCTTGCTGCGGTTCATAAGCAGCTTCACTGCCTTGTCGCTCAAAAGCCAAATGCCAATGTCGGTGAGGTAGAAACCCGTGTGCAAAAGTTTGTTGAGAGTTTCTATCGACGGCTTTTGCAGCATCTGTCTCAGTACTCCCGGCGTTTCCCTATTGCTGACGAACACTCCGTGGTCTGTTGCTATCGACGAGTCGAGCCACAATCCGTAGCACACCACGTCGGCATCTGGCACAGCCTGCAACTGTTCCGCAGCACGAATGTAAACATCGCCGCTCACAATCATTGTATGAATGTTGTCGGGCGCAAGTTTCATCAGCCTTTCAAACAACGGCACTTGCAGACTCAGCAGGTCTTGCGACATACGCTGTCCTCGCTCCCATCTGAACACAGGAATCGGCGTGAGAATCTTTCCGCTCGGTGCATAACTCGGAAGTCGACGGCTTTGCCCTCCTGCGTGCAGCAGTATTCGCTTGTCGCCTTTGAGCCATTCATCGAAGTCTTTGCCTTCTCCCCAAGCACAATGACACTCTTCAAGCAGCCACGTTGTTCCGCCGCCGCTGCCCAACTTATGTCCTACGGGGTCGTTGGTGCAAAAATATTCGTTACTGTCAAGTCCTGTAACCTTATGGAACGAGCCGACCAAGTTTGGTGGCAAGGATAGTAGTTTTTTCATAGTCAATTATGGATTCTTATATTATGCATTTTGAACAGCCAAAGCCTCAAAGAGTTTCTCTCTCCAGTCCTCTCCGTTTATTGTCTGTATCGAGGTGATGCCCAATTCCCTTGCCGCCTCCACGTTGCGCTGTCCGTCGTCAAGAAACAGAGCCTCGGCAGGATTGAGTTGTTCTTCCTGAAGAACTTTCTGGAAGAAAAGCGGATTGGGCTTCATGCACCCCATTTCGTAACTCTTGTATAGTTTGTGCAGATAAAAACTCAGGGAATGTCCGTCGCCGCTGAAATCCTCGCTTTCCACCCAATCCATCATAAACGGGTTTGTGTTCGATAGCAGCACCACGCGATAGCCCTGCTCTTTCAGTTGCAGCAGTGTGTCAAGATTACGGCGCGGCACTTCCTTTACATATCCGAGCCACGCATGGCGGCATTCCTCCCACGACAGTTCCCTGCCGCACATTTCGCTCAACCGTTCGCGAAAAGTCTCCGGACTTATCTTTCCTTCTTCCACGTCTCCGAAAATTCCCTTTTGCGTGTAAGGGTCCATTTGTTTCACAGCGTCCTTGAGTCCAAGGTCAAGAAATCGCTGCACAGCCACATCCGGGCTTAATGTCATTATCACTCCTCCGAGGTCAAAAATTACTGTCTTTATCATTTCTTCTTTGACTCCTTTAATATCTCTTCACAGCCCTGTCCATTTCCCTTCGGTCCTCCTTTTCCTTCAGGGTCTGTCGTTTGTCAAACTCTTTCTTTCCTTTGCACAGTGCGATATCCATTTTTGCGCGTCCGTGCTCGTCGATGAACACCAACAGCGGTATTATGGTATATCCCGTCTGCTTTGTTGCACTCTGCAACTTTTCTATCTCCTTGCGGTTGAGCAGCAGCTTGCGGTCGCGTTTCATCTCGTGGTTGTTGTACGAGCCGTAGAAATATGGGCTTATGCTCATTCCCTTCACCCATATCTCCCTGTTGTATATGTAGCAGAACGTGTCTACAAGGCTTGCCTTGCCGTTACGTATCGACTTTATTTCCGTGCCGGTGAGCACGATGCCTGCCGTGAAGGTGTCGATGAAGAAATATTCAAACGATGCCTTCTTGTTGCGTATGTTCACCGGACTTTTCTTCCTTATCAGTTCCTGATCTTTGTTCATTCCTCTATTATGCAGAATTTTTCTATGTTGTTGTCAATATATTCAGCCACTTGTGCCGTCCATTTTTCCTCGTTCTCCACAAACTCATCGTCTATGTCGTCGAATTGCGGAAACTGTTCGTATAGCGCAGCAAACTCCTCATCGCTGCATTCGCGCTCAATCGTCTCTTGGTGCATCCTGTATAGCGGATAAGCGTTATATATCAGTTTCGACAGGTCTTTCATTTCCCACTGTTTCACAGCCTTTGCAAACGGGTTTTTGAAAAAGAAATCCCCATAGCCGTTATGTATCAGTTGCACCATGCCGCCGTCCATCATCTCGTCGCGCAGCATTATATATGCCAACAACGTTATCTGGTCGGCGTTCAGTTCTGCCATATTCTCCGCCGTCAGCGTACCTCCTATGGCATCGTATATAGCCTTCACGAACACGTCGACAAACTCGTCCATGCCTTCGCTTGCCGCCTTCCTCAAATCACCGTCTTTAACAATTACTTTTATCATAAGCACAATAATAATCTGCGAAGATAATAAATTATCTTAGCATTTTGTAGAATGAACTCTTTTTTTTATGTTTTTTTATATTATAATTGTTAGAGACTAATTGATTAGAAGCTTTAAATATAAGTGTATTACACAGAAACGTATATTGTGTTTTATGCATAAGATTATATTATAAAAATAAGAGACTGCATTAATTTGAACAGTCTCTTATTTTTCAACCAATGTCAGCAAACAAATTATGCTGGCAGACTGATTGCCTCTGAAGGACAAACGTCAGCACATGTGCCGCACTCTGTGCAAACTTCAGGATTGATAGAATACTTGTCGCCTTCAGAGATAGCTCCTACTGGACATTCGTCGATACAAGTACCGCAAGCGATACAATCGTCACTAATTACGTAAGCCATAATAATTTCTAATTTTTTTATTAATAATACCAAATATTTCTTTTGCAAAGGTACAAACTATTTCTTAAAATACCTAAACTTGATGGAGCTTTTTTCTTAATTTATACAATGTCTTAATAGGCACAGATATAATAAGTTTTGAAAAAAAACGTTATTATAATCAGTATGAATAGATTACATGCGATAATAGCATTTGTGGGACTATCCATGTCGGTGTGCGCGCAGGAACGCAGGGTGCAGAATAAGCCTTATATTGACTTGCGCCCATTGCATTTCGGCATTTCCGTGGGCTTTAACATGCAGGACATAGAGTTTGAGAACACTGGTCCGCAGACGATAACACTTGAAGACGGCACGCAGCAAGTGAGGACAATTGCTTGTGATGCGGATAAATGGAATCCTGGATTCAGTGTCGGAGTTGTTGCAGATGCCCGTCTCAACGACTATTTGTCGTTAAGGTTTTCGCCTACGATGCATTTTGGTGCAAAGCACCTTACGTTCAGGGATTACGACAGACAGAGCGAAAGTGGCAATGTGCTTGAGACAACGCAGGACTTGAAGAACACTTATATTTCGTTTCCCCTTGATCTTAAGTTCAGTGCGCCGCGCTTCAACAACCACCGTCCGTACATAATGGCAGGAGTTAATCCTATGATAAACCTGACGGGCAAAGATCAGGATTATGTGCGTCTGAAACGTTGGGATACAATGATTGAGGTTGGTCTTGGTTGCGACTTATATCTGCCGTTTTTCAAGATAATACCAGAACTGAAATTCTGTTATAGTCTCTCTGATTGTCTTGATAAGAAACACGCTGATGAGTTGCGTGATGAGAATATGAGGGCATATACAAACAGTGTGAAGAGAGGACAAAACAAGATGATAGTATTGACATTCTATTTTGAATAGAAAAGCATGGGATAAAATAAAAAAGCTTGGCAACAATTCGTTGCCAAGCTTTTTTGTATTCTTGTTTTATTAATTAGAGGCTGAGAGCTTTCTTTGCATTCTCGTTCTCAGGATCAATCTCGAGAAGCTTCTGCCAGTACTCTTTTGCCTGTGCATCGTTGTCGTTCATCATATAGTATGATGCAAGATACCAGTAGCTTTGCTTCAGACGTGGAGCATCGGATGCCTCTTTTTCGCTCTTGGCGGTGATGAGGCTTACAAGCTTTTCGTAGTAAGGTTTTGCAAGACCTTCCTTGAGTTCTGGATCCATATAGTTGGCAACACGTGCACTCATGAATGCAGCAAATTCTGGGTCGGTGTCAATCTTTGCATACTCGGCGAGAGCTTTCTCGAAGCACTCTCTCTGCTCTGCAGGATTAGTAAGAGATGCAGCCTTGTTGATATAAAGCTGTGCAAGACCTGCGATATCGTTGGCGCCACTCTTTGATACGGTGTTCATATATTCGATGTGGTGCTTGATGGCGTTATCGTGGTCGTCTTTGTCCTTGTATGCCTCTGCCAACTGCTTGATTACACCAGCCTTCTTGTCGGTGTTGTCAAACTCCATTTCGAGAGCTTTCTTGTATGCTTCGATAGCCTCGTCAGACCTCTTCAAACCGTTAAGGGCATTGCCATAATATGTATAGTCCATATAAGAGAACTTGGCACTGTCACTCTTGTTGAACAATGCGTCAGCATACTGGAGAGCCTCGTCGTATTGCTTCAACTCTGTTGCATTGAAGAATGCAAGACGGTTATAGCCGGCATTGCGTGGAGACTTGCTTGCACCAAACTTGGCAACATCGTAAGCCTCTTGGTTCTTACCTGTGAAATAGAGAGACATTGCATACTCTGTGATATAGCTGTCTTCCAACTTGTTAAGACCTGCCTCCTTATACTTGTCTGCTGCGCGTGTAAACTCGTTTGAGATGTAGTAGATGTGACCAGAGATAGCCTCAACAGGATAGTCAGGCACTTGTTTCTTCAGCTCCTGCAATTTGTCAACGGCTCCTTGTGGACTAACCTTGCGATAAACCAATGCATACTTGTAGTATCCGTCAGGATTCTTTGGGTCGGCGTAAGTTGCCTGGTTGTAGTTCTGTGCGGCTGCACCACCGTCGTTTGCAAGGGCAGCGATATCACCGAGGACGATGTATGCGCCTGCTGCCTGTGCACGGTTCTTTGCACTTGCCTCAATTGCATAGTTGGCAAATACACGTGCGTTAGCAGTGTCCTTTGCGTCATAGTAAGCACGGGAAACACCTGTAAGTACAACTGGGTTTTTCTTGTTCTTCTTGTAGAAATCCTTCATTTGCTTGTCGAGATCGGCAGGCTTTGACTTGATGAGAGACTTTGCGGCTTCAATAGTTGCTTTGTCGTCCTGAGCCATGGACTGAGTGCTGAATCCTATCATCAGCGCTCCTAACATTAAATATTTTATTGCTTTCATAGTCATAAAATAATTATATGATTATACTTTGTTTTTTATTTCGGGTTTATTATATTTTCTATTTTATTCGTCGCTAACATTTACCGTGCGTATGTTCAGTTCGCCACGATAGGGTAGGAGACCCGTCTTGAGCACAATCATCTGTCCTCTTGGACTGCTGATGAAGTTGCCAAAACCCGTGGGCAGTCCACGGTGTGGATCGTTGAGCAACACATAAATTGTGCGTACCAATGGGTATTCACCTGTGAGGAAATAATATTGGAAAGGCTTGCGGCTGTTCATTGGTGTTGCCTTGTCAAGCTTGCTCACCTGCATAACCGTGATATTCTTCTTGAATGTCAGGTTTGTTGTGTCGCGCTTGTCGTTAAGCCAGTTTGAGCCAATTATTCCTATGGAGTTCTTGTGTTTCTCTACATAGTTGATTACTTCCTCGCTTTTCTTCACAGCAGATATGTTGGGGCAGTTGATGGGCTTTCCTCCTAAAATGGAGTCTACGCAATAGTGTACTGTACTTGAGTTCTTATTGTCGAACACCACGTCAATCTCTCCCAATTTTGAGTCAGCATATATGTCTGACCACTTTGTAGCCTTGCCGCTCAGTATGCTGCTGAAATCCTTTACAGAGATGCAAGTATCGGTGTTTTCCTTATTCACGATAAGTGCCAAACCGTCGTAGGCAATGGGGAACGAAATGGGTACCATGCGGCGTGCCTTGAGGTTCTCCAATTCGTCGGGACGATAGTTGCGTGCTGCTATTGCCACCCACACACTGTCGCTCTTGAGCAAGTTTATTGCATCCAGTTCGTTGGTGTATAGTGGTGTTATCTGCGCAGCTGGGTTCATCGCCTCATAGACATCTATTTCCTCTTCGATAAGCGGGCTGAAGCTCTCGTCCATAGCCACCTGTATCGAGCCAGTGGAATAGGTATCCGTTCTACTGCTTTTAGGCTTGCTGCCGTCACATGACGACACCAAGCCTAAGATAAATGTTAATCCAACTAATATGTTGAATGAGGTTTTCTTCATTTATATTCTTTTATGAAATATTACTGAAGTCTGAATATTACAGGGAGTGTGAACTTCACACGAACAGAAGAACCGTTCTGCTTACCAGGAATCCAGTTAGGCATGCCCTTTACGACGCGGATAGCTTCCTTGTCGAGTGATGGGTCAACCGACTTAACAACCTTGATATCTGTGATAGAACCGTTACGTTCAACCACGAATGTCAAGATTACGCGTCCCTGAACTCCGTTCTCTTCTGCAACTACCGGATACTTGATGTTCTTGCTGAGGTAGCTCATGAGCTCAGCCTGTCCACCTGGGAACGAAGGCATTTCCTCAACCACGTCGAACACCTTGGTTTCTTCCTCTTTTGGAGGCTCCGGCTGGGCGATAACTTCCTTTGCCTTGAGCACTTCGCCGTTGGCATCGTCATTACCTTCCACGTTGAAAGTACCGATAGCAGTCTTTGTCTCTGCCAACTCGTCCTGCGACTTCATTTCATCTTCCGGACGCACTTCGTCGTCTTTCTTGATGACAGGAGCCACGAACTTCACAGAGCTCTTTACCTGCTCAACAACTTTCTCTGGTTCTACTATAACAGGTTCTTTCTTCTCTACTTTTGCCTCTTTCTTCTCGGCAAGCTGTGAGAGTTCTACGTCGGTTTCAATAGATACGCGTGATGCCTGCCAGTGCTGATAGGCTGTGAGCGCAATAGAACCACCAACGATACACCCTACGAATACAAGCATGGATATTAATGCCTTTCCGTTACGCTTACCAGTGTCTTTACGCATTTGGTAAGCACCGTAAGCTGTGTTACGGCCTTCAAACACCATGTCCACCCAATTTTTCTCTAGCAAATCTACTTGTGCCATGTTTACTTAGTTTTTAATTGTTAGACATATCCATTACTTAATACCTCGCATGTCAAGCAGCTTCTGGTCGTCTTCCGAGATCTTGTCGATAACGTAAGTACCGATGCTGCATATCTGCATCTCATCGAGAACGTCAACCATATTCTTGTACGAAGCTGAATCCAATACCTTGATGATTATAGTCATAGTAGGTATCTTTTCGTTTTCCAGTTCACCTTTCTTTATTTGTGTAAGGCGCGCATTGTATATGGAGTCGTTCATTTTGCCGGCAGCTTTCAGCTCATCAAGATCCTGCTTTGCTTTCATAATCTTTGCAACAGGATTGATGCCTTCTTCTGTGGTGTGCTTGATAAGAACGTCGCGAATACCCTTGCGTCCCCAGGTTGTTTCCTTGAGACATGTAGGATCATCGTACTTTGGCAGACCCTCAATGTAGTAAATCTTATCTTTACCTGCGGCAAAAATTGTGATTGTGTGAGATGCCTTTGCGGCATTACGGTCTTGGTCTGTAACGTTCTTGTCGTTGCTCGGCATGGTAAGCTGCATAGCCTGCGGCTTGCTAAGAGTAGTACACAGCATGAAGAATGTGATAAGAAGCATCATCATATCCACCATAGGCGTAAAGTCTACGCGGGTACTCATCTTTTTCTGTTTGCTTTCTTTCTTTTTTGCCATGGTTACTCCTCCGATGAAGTTTTAAGATTTGTAATCAACTGGTAACGGTTTTCGTTCATGTCCTGAAGCTCAGACATCATTGCCTTTACAACACTGTAAGGAGTTGTGGCATCGCACTTGATGGCGATTTTAATGTCGGGATTGGCTTCTTTGGCTGCCGTTACCCACTCTTGGAATTCACTCTTGCCACCATTGATACTGTCTGTAGGAACGCCGAGCAACTGTATTGCTTCAGACAATTTTTCCGTAGGCAGGCTCAAATATTGTGACAATTTAGACATAGGAGCTCCGAGCATAGCGTCCTCAAGGAAAGTCTTTTTCTGCTTTGCATTGAGTTCAACGCCGAACTTATCCGTCATGGTCTCGAGCATAGCGAGCATGTTGTTCTTGTTGTCGGTGCCCATGAATATCTTGCCTTCTGGATTGACAAGGATATTCAGAACGTCTTTCTCTGGAATCTTGACCTCGCTGACAGAGCTTGGTGTGTTCACTTTCACGGGCTCAGGCGACATAAAGGTAGATGTCAACATGAAGAACGTGAGAAGGAGCACCATCACGTCTGACATAGGGGTCATGTCAATCCAGATGTCCTTTTTCTTAATTTTTAATTTACCCATAACGTAAAATATTTATTATAGGTTAAAAATTAAGCCTCTTCTGTGTGGTTAGCTTCGTAAGTCTGTGCGATTGTGTAACCAACTTCGTCGAGTGCGTATGTCAACTTGTCAATCTTGTTTGTGAAGAAGTTGTAGAATACAACAGCAAACCAAGATGTGAAGATACCAGAGGCTGTGTTCACAAGAGCCTCAGAGATACCTGCAGAAAGTGCCATAGAGTCAGCACCACCACCAGAAGACAGAGCCTGGAAAGAGTTGATCATACCGAGCACGGTACCGAACAGAGCGGTAAGAGTACCAAGCGTTGTGATAGTAGCGATGATTGGGAGGTTCATCTGGAGAGTAGGCATCTCAAGCTGTGTAGCCTCCTCGTGAGCCTGCTGAATCTTAGCAACCTTTTGGCTCTTCTTCATGCCGCCAACCTTCTCAACTTCCTCATAAGCGCTGATAGAAGCGAGCACAACGTTTGCTACAGAACCCTGCATCTTGTTGCAGAGATTCTTAGCCTCTGTGAAATTACCAGCCTTGATAGCTGCCTTAACCTGTGCAGTGAACTTTGACAAGCTCATCTTACCGAAAGCTGAACGGAGAGCAAAGAAACGCTCAACACCAAGAGCGATAACTGTGCAGAGCAAAGTAAGGATCACAGATACAACGATACCACCCTTATACACAGTTCCGAGCATGTTAACTGGGTGACCAGACTTATCGCCGTTTGCGAAGTTGTCGGGATTACCCAGGAAGAACTCATAGAAGCTGTAAGCTACTGCGAAACAGATAACGATGATAATCCAAGCGTTTTTAACGCCACCAAAGCCCGAATTCTTTGGGCTTGCTGCTTTTGTTGTTGCCATAAATTTTTAAAGTTTTTAGTTTATAAATTAAGTTTAAAATATTTGTTTGTTTTAGATATCTTTTGCAAAGATAATCATTTATTTGGAACTATTGTGGTATTTAAAGGTTTTTAACACAATACTTTGTGTATTTTTCCTTATTCCAGTTTTCCGAGTGTCTCTTTTATTCGGCGCATTGCCTCAACAATATTCTCATCGCTTGTGGCATAGCTCATACGGAAACACTCTGGGTCGCCGAATGCATCGCCACCCACTGTTGCCACGTGTCCTTCCTCAAGCAGGAACATTGCAAGGTCAGTGGAATTGCTGATAACCTTGTCGCCATATTTCTTGCCATAGAAGTTGGTGCATTTGGGGAATAGGTAGAACGCTCCCTGCGGCTCGTTCACCTCAAGTCCCGGTATTTCCTTTGCAAGTTTCACGATGAGGTTGCGGCGACGCTCAAATGCCTGACGCATTGTCTCCACGCACTCCTGACTTTGGGTGTATGCAAACTCTGCAGCCTTTTGGCTGACGGAACACGGACCACTGGTATACTGGCCTTGCAGCTTGTTGCATCCTTTCACAATCCATTCCGGTGCTGCAATATAGCCTATGCGCCAACCTGTCATGGCGTATGCCTTCGACACTCCGTTCACAATGATAGAGCGCTCCTTCATACCCTCGAATTGCGCAATGCTCTCGTGTTTGCCAACATAGTTGATATGCTCGTATATTTCGTCTGCAAGCACGTAGAGGTCTTCATGCTTCTTTATCACTTCGGCAAGTGCAGCCAATTCTTCCTTTGAATACACACTGCCTGTTGGGTTGCTTGGCGAGCATAGGATGAGCATTCTCGTCTTGGGCGTTATTGCCTTTTCAAGTTGCTCTGCTGTTATCTTGAAGTTTTGGTCGAAACCTGCTTCTATTATCACAGGTTCGCCACCTGCGAGTTTTACCATCTGCGGATATGATACCCAGTATGGTGCAGGAATGATAACCTCCTCGCCGTCGTTCACGAGTGCCATCACTGCATTGCATACGCTCTGCTTAGCACCGTTCGACACGAGTATCTCGTTTATTGTGTAGTCAAGTCCGTTCTCGTTTTTCAATTTGTCAACAATCGCCTTGCGCAAATCGGGATATCCTGGCACAGGCGAATAGCGTGAATAGTTATCGTCCACAGCTTTCTTTGCTGCCTCCTTGATGTGGTCGGGAGTATTGAAATCTGGTTCTCCCACACTCATGTTAATGACATCTATGCCTTGAGCCTTCATCTCTGAACTCTTTTGCGACATCGCTAACGTGGCAGACGGCGCAAGTCTTTGCAAACGATCTGATAGTTTTCCCATATATCTTGTGTTACTTATAATTTATTTGCAAAAGTAATCGTTTTTCTTGTAAAAACGATTACTTTTGCTTGTATTTTTTGATTTTTTGTGATTTTATGTGTGTTGTCGTATTAGTCCAAATGCAGATTATGCCCCATTCGTTCCTTTTTGGTTTTCAGGTAGCGATAGTCGTATTCATTGGGCTTAATCTCTATTGGAACGTTCTCCACAATCTCAAGTCCGTATGCTTCCAGTCCTACGCGCTTGGTTGGATTGTTGGTCATCAGGCGCATCTTGCGCACTCCCAAATGGTGTAGCATTTGCGCTCCGCAGCCATAGTCGCGCTCATCGGGTTTGAAACCGAGGTGTATGTTGGCATCCACTGTGTCGAGTCCTTCCTCCTGCAACTTGTAGGCGGCAATTTTGTTCATCAGTCCTATGCCCCTGCCTTCCTGTTGCATATATACCAACACGCCTTTACCTTCCTTTTCTATCATACGCATTGCCTCGTGAAGCTGTGGTCCGCAGTCGCATCGCTTGCTTCCGAGAATGTCGCCCGTGGCGCACGACGAATGTACCCTCACAAGCACAGGCTCGTCTTCCTTCCATTCGCCTTTCACGAGAGCCATGTGTTCCAAACCGTTGCTTTTCTGTTGGAATGGTATTAGTTTGAACGTACCATACTCCGTGGGCAGATTTACTGTGTTGCCAACCTTTATGAGCGACTCTTTTTGCAGGCGGTAAGCAATCATGTCCTTTATGCTTATCACCTTCATATCCCATTGCCTTGCAAATTCGATGAGTTGCGGCAGACGCGACATTGTGCCGTCGTCGTTCATTATCTCCATCAGTGCGGCAGCAGGATAGAGTCCCGACATGTTGCATAGGTCTATGGCTGCCTCGGTGTGTCCGGAACGGCGCAGCACTCCGTTATCCTGTGCATACAGCGGATTTACATGTCCAGGGCGTCCGAATGTTTCCGGCGTAGATGCAGGGTCAGCAAGCGCCTTTATCGTCTCTGCCCTGTCGTGGGCGGAAACGCCGGTGGCACAACCTTCAATCTTGTCTATCGTAACGGTGAACGGTGTGCCGAGCAGCGAGGTGTTGTCCTGCACCTGGTGAGGCAGGTTTAGTTCCTCGCTTCTGCTTATCGTTATAGGTGCACAGAGCAGACCGCGGGCATATTTCAGCATAAAGTTCACTTTCTCCGCGTCAATCTTTTCTGCTGCTATTATGAGGTCGCCTTCGTTCTCGCGGTCCTCATCGTCCACCACGATTACGAATTTGCCTTCACGAAAGTCGGCAACCGCCTCTTCCACTGTATTTAACTTGAAATCTGTCATCATCTATACCTTATTATATATTATAGGTTTCTTTCCTGTATTATTTTCTCCCTTTCCGCAATACGTTGTATTATGCGCTCGTTTGTTTGCTTTATTTGTTTCAGATTACGATAAAGCCTCAAACGGAATCGCCACATTCTCAGATATAGGAACAATCCGAATGGGATTATAAGTCCTGAGATTATGTTCAGCCACTTGTGCTTGAACAGTCGCGTATGGGCGTTTACGGCTATTATCGGGTAGTTGTTCAGTTCGTTTATTATTACCTTGTCCTTCGAGTTCGACAGGTCTTCTATCACCTGCTCGTATATTTCGTTTATCTCCTTTATGCGCTGGTCGTTGCCTCCCCTGAAGAACACCTTTATTGGATTTGGCAGTTTCAGCAGGTGGTGTGTATTGGCATATTCCGTAATGTCGTCGCTTATCTGTTGCAGTATTTCGCTGTCGGCAATATAGTCTGGGTCGTTTATTATAACCTCTTTCTTCGTTACGTGGCGTTTTGGCTTTATTCCGAACAATGCCATGAATGCATTCTTGTAGACATCGAAATTGAATACCGTAGAGTCACGGTTTGCCTTATACGTGAAAAATATTGCCATCGGCAAAAGCACCATTGTGGATATGAGCGTTCCAAACCATACAGTCCAATTGTCTGCACGAGCCATACTGGAGCCTGAATTCTCAAATATATAGTAGATGATGAACACAAGCACCGATATGATTACTGGCACTCCAAGTCCTCCTTTCCTTATAATAGCACCAAGTGGCGCGCCTATGAAGAAAAATATGATACACGACAGCGACAGTGTTATCTTCTTAATCATTTCTATTTGGTGGCGGCGGTCAATGGTATTTAGCATCTTTGAATAATCACCTTTCATCGTCAGATCGCTCACAGCTATGTGTACGTCATTGAGCGCAATACTTGTAGCTCTTTGCCGCCTGTCAGTGGAAAGTTTTGCCATAATCGTGTCAATGTTTGTTTTACCCGCCTTTGCCTCCTTTATTGCTTTTAGCGAATCCTCTTTTGTCAATGTTGGCATCTTCAGCGAGTAGCGTGTGGCATCTTTAAAGAATGCGCGCCCCACGCTGTCGTTGAAATGACGTATGGAGTCGAGGTCGTGATAGATTTTTGACATACTTTTTGAACGTGCATCCGACGAAATGTCAGCAACATCATCTGTACTGAAACCTCCGTCAAAATCAAGCAGAATGTTCTTTATTGAAAAAGTTTCCCTGCGATATGGTACAGATGCACTGTTTACAACATCCTGTGAACGCATGTTCTCAAACCATTCTCCGCTATATAGCGTTAGCAATAGGTGTTTCTTTTCCGCTGTAGACTGCATCATTCCAGAGTCGGCAAGTATTATGGCTTGGTCTTCATAACTGCCATTCATGCGGTATATCATTATGCCGTATAGCTTTCCTGTCTCCATGTCTTTCTTTTGTACGTAGAGATTGCTTCCAGGAATACCGTCGTAGAATATTCCTTCAGGAATCTCTAATTCAGGACTTTTCTGCCTCATAGCAAGAAGCAGGCGATAGAACGACTCGTTGGCATGCGGCCCCACAACGTCTTGGAAAAAAAGCGAGCAGCCTGCTATTAAGCAAACCACTACAATAAGCGAACGAAATGCCTGCATCAGCGATATTCCTGCAGCCTTTATAGCCGTTAGTTCAGAACTTTCGCCAAGGTTTCCGAATGTTATAAGCGACGAGAGCAGTATGGCAAGTGGAAAAGCCTGCGGTATTAGCATTAATCCCATATACCAGAAAAACTGTGCAAGTACATCCATCGTGAGACCTTTGCCGATAAGTTCGTCTACATAACGCCAAAGAAACTGCATCATCAGCACAAATTGGCAAATGAAAAATGTGCCAAGAAACAGTAATCCAAACTGCTTGACAATGAATATGTCCAGTTTCTTTATGCGTAGGAACTCCATATTGTGTTCTTGATTTTGCAAAATCGCTGCAAAATTAACAATAAAAAATCAGAAAATTCCCTTTTTTACATTTATTTATTTCTTCCTCTTAGCTTTTAAGAACAATTTATGTGGAAAACAAAAAAAATGCAGAAAAAATTTTGTGGTTTGCAAAAAAAGCACTACCTTTGCACTCGGTTTTTGAAAACTTCCTTTCTGTTGGCGAGGTAGCTCAGCTGGTTAGAGCGTCGGATTCATAATCCGGAGGTCGTGGGTTCGGGTCCCACCCTCGCTACAAATCGAGAATTATACATATTTTAAAACAATATAAAGTTAATTGGTGTGATTCCGCTATGCAGAATCACACCAATTAACTTTATATTGTTTTTTAGTTTTACACAAGGTGACTGATATGCTCCTCACGGTCGCCCGGTAGCATATCAATAACAGGAATCTCAATCATCGTGTAGCACCCTGGTTGCAGGCGCATTGAAGCACGGGCAACGTTAACGAGAACCTGTGCTGTGAGGGCAGGATTGTTGATGCTCATATTGAACTCAAAACGTTGGTTTTGCGTCTTGCCGCTTACACCCTTGCGTACGAGATTTACACCGTGTCCCATATCCTTCACTTCGTCAACGGAGGATACGGCAAATACGTGTGTCTCATCGCTCGCAAAGTATGGGTCTGCCTTTATTGCAGCGGTAACATCCTCGAGTTTTGCACCGTCTTCGAGTTCAACGTAAACCATACGGCGATGAATACCCTCACCAAGAGGAATGGTCATTGAAAGAGCATTCTTTACACCTGCCTTTGATCGCACGCAAACAGAGTGTCCCATAGACATGCCCGGTCCAAAGTTGGTGTAGCTCAATCCTTTGGGAGCAAGGCTCTGCATGAGGGTGCGGACAACGGAGTCGCTGCCTGGATCCCAGCCTGCGGCTATTACGCTCACCCTGCCATTATCCTTGCATATAGGCATAAGAGCATTGCGATAGTCAAGAATACTCGTGTGAATGTCGAAACTGTCAACGGTGTTGATGCCAAGAGGAAGAATCTGCTTTGCATATTCCTCGCAGCTGCGTGTAGGAGTGGCGAGAATAGCAACATCCACGTCCTTCAGTTCCTTTATGTCCTTTACAACATCATATTGCGCCAACTCTGCCGGCTTGTTCTCTGCACCATTGCGGCGCACTACACCTGCAATCTCAAAATCAGGAGCTGCCTCAAGAGCCTCGATAGTGAACTTGCCGATGTTGCCGTAGCCAACTACGACTGCCCTAATCTTTTTCATCTTTTGTTGTTTCTTTTATAGTTCGTTTATTTACAATAATTCATTTTTCGCGGCAAAGTTACAACAATTTGACGTATAATGTTGCATTGACAGACTTAAAATAGATTAAAAAGCCGTTTTTTGCTTTTTTATGATGGCATTTGAAAAAAAAGTTGTATCTTTGCAGACAGATATGCAAACTACTATAAAATAGTAAGAAAACCAATAACAAAGAACTGAATTATGAAAATACGTACTCTCGCACTTGCTATGCTGCTCGTGATGGCGCAAGGCGCTATGGCAGCGAAAAAGAAGGCAGTGGTGCAGCCCGTGACGGTGGGACACCTTACGACGGAACGCCTTGAAACGCCGATGAGCATTGCCACTCCTACGCCGCGCTTAGGGTGGAGGATATACTCGGACAAGAACGACGTGATGCAGACGGAGTATCACGTAATTGTGGCATCCACCAAAGAACTTGCAGAGAAATGCGAAGGCGACCTTTGGGATGCCGTGGTAAAGAGCGACCAGTCGCAATGGATAACCTACGGGGGAAAGACATTGCGCAGCAACACCCGGTGCTATTGGCGTGTGAAGGTGACTACGACGCAAGGTGAGAGCCAGTGGAGCGACGTGGCTATGTGGAACGTGGGACTGCTCGGCGAGAGTGACTGGCAGGGGCAGTGGATTGGTCTTGACAGGGCAATGCCGTGGGATAAAGGAGATGTGCACAGCCAGTTGAGCAGCCGATATCTGCGCCATGAGTTCAACGTGGAGAAGCCTGTGAAGAGTGCCACGCTCTATATTAGTGGACTCGGAATGTACGAGGCTTTCATAAACGGCAAGAAGGTGGGTGACAAGGAAATGGCGCAACTGCCTACTGACTACCGCCGCACGGTGTACTACGATGCATACGACGTGACGGACATGGTTGGTCAGGGCAAGGCTGCCATCGGCGTGGTGCTCGGCAACGGTCGCTACTACACAATGCAGCAAGACAAGAAGCCTTACAAGATAACGAACTTTGGCTATCCGAAACTGCGTGCATACATTATTATAACATACGAGGACGGCAAGCAGCAGAAGATTGCCACCAACACCAACTGGAAACTTTGTGCCGACGGTCCTATACGTAGCAATAACGAGTACGACGGCGAGATATACGATGCACGCAAGGAACTCGGCAAGTGGACTGAAGTGGGCTACGACGATTCAAAGTGGCAGGAGCCTGAGCGTGTGGCTATACCTTTGGGTACATTGCGCGGCAGCATGACACCGGGAATGAAGGTGCTGAAACGACTTACTCCAAAGACTGTTACGAAGCGCAACGGCAGCGTGATAGTGGACATGGGTCAAAACATGGCTGGTTGGCTTAACGTTAAGATGCAGAACACACATGCCGGCGACACCGTGTATATACGCTTTGCAGAGAAACTTAACGACGACGGCAGCCTCTACGTTGCCAACCTGCGCAATGCCGAGTCTACCGACCGATATGTGGCACGTGGCAATGAGCAAGGCGAATGGTGGCATCCACACTTCTCATATCACGGTTTCCGCTATGCGGAGATAAAGGGAATGGGCGATGCGCTGACGACTGCCGACTTCGAAGGGCAGGTGATAAGCGACGACATGGCGCAGACAGGCAAGTTTGAATGCGCCGACACGATACTGAACAAGGTTTACAACAATGCCGTATGGGGCGTGTTGAGCAACTACAAGGGTATGCCTGTTGACTGTCCGCAGCGCGATGAACGCCAGCCGTGGTTAGGCGACCGCACACGCGGCTGCTTCGGCGAGGCTTTCCTCTTCGACAATAACACATTATATTCTAAGTGGGCGCGCGACATCTGCGAGGCACAACTCGAAGACGGAGTGATACCCGATGTTGCACCTGCTTTCTGGAACTATTACAGCGACAATGTTACTTGGCCTGCAGCCCTGCCGTTCTCCATTGAGATGATGCACAAGCAATATGGCGACGATGCACCGTTGCGCAAGTGGTACGGCAACGTGAAACTGTGGCTCGACCACCTGAAATATCAATACGGAAGCGACGGATTGATGCCTCGCGACAAGTATGGCGACTGGTGTGTTCCGCCAGAGGACCTGACACTTATCCACGCAAAAGACCCAAGTCGCCAGACCGACGGCACTCTTATTGCCACGGCATACTACTACCGACTGAACAAGTTGATGGCGAGGTTTGCAAAGATGCAGGGCTTGGAAAGCGATGCAAAGGGTTTTGCAGATGAGGCAGAGCGCGTGAAAAAGGCATTCAACGACAAGTTTCTCACTATAAACAAAGGAACGAGCATAGTGCCCGGACATCTGCTCTATCCCGACAGCACCTGTTATCTCGGCAATACAGTGACAGCCAATCTGCTGCCGCTGACATTCGGAATGATTGACGACAGTTATGTGAAGGGCGAGGTTGAGAAGAACATAATACGCAACATAATAACGAAGAGCGGCGGACACGTGTCGTGCGGAGTGATAGGCATCAGCTGGCTTATGAACGGCTTGAGCGACATGGGGCGTGGCGATATCGCTTGGCTGCTTGCCACCAACAAGTCGTACCCGAGTTGGGGATATATGGCAGAACACGGCGCAACCACGATATGGGAACTTTGGAACGGCGACACAGCCAACCCGAGAATGAACAGTTGCAACCATGTGATGCTGCTTGGTGACCTGCTCTCTTGGCTCTATGAAAGGGTGGTAGGCATCGCTGCCGACGAGGCTAATCCGGGCTTCAAGCACATTATTATGCGCCCCGACTTCAATGTTGACGAGATAAACTTCATCAACGGAGAGTACGAATCTATCTACGGCACGATACGCAGCAACTGGAAGAAGGTTGACGGCAGGCTCTATTGGGATATTGTAGTTCCTGCCAACACCACTGCAACAATAACATTGCCCGACGGCACTACCCGCGAGATTGGTTCAGGCAGTCACCACATAGAGGTGGATATGCCTATGCGCCACCCTGCGATAGTGAAGAATGAATTCCTCTATACCTCAACATCGTTCCCCGAGTGCCACTCTGCAACTATTGCCGAGAACAAGAACGGCGACCTTGTGGCAACATATTTCGGAGGAACAAAGGAGCGCAATCCTGATGTCTGCATCTGGGTGAGTCGCAAACCAAAGGGCAGCAGCGAGTGGCTTGCGCCTCAGATTGTTGCCGACGGAGTGTTCAAGACAGGCAGCGAGGATGCAAAACTTGCAGGTCTTTCTGGTATCGACAGCACAACGACGGCAGCCGACAAGGGTCCGATTATCGACGAGAAGATACGCAAAAATCCCGAAGGCTATCAGCGGAAGGCTTGCTGGAATCCTGTAATATATCGTCTGCCCGACGGCAGAATGTCGCTCGACTTCAAGATTGGCTCGTTTGTTGCCGACTGGACAGGCTGGCGCATATATTCAAAAGACGGCGGCAAGACTTGGAGCAAGCGCGAGAATCTTTCGCCCACGGCAACATCGTATGACGACCAGTTGCTTGGTCCTATAAAGAACAAGCCTATAATAAACAAAGGGCGCATCATTGCTCCCGTGAGTATTGAGAAGGGCGGTTGGCGGTTGTTCTTCGAGTATTCCGACGACGGCGGCAAGACATGGCAGCGCACCGACTATGTGGAGTCTGACAAAGACGTGCTTGCAATACAGCCCTCGATACTCGTACACAAGGACGGACGACTGCAGGCAGTGGCACGCACACGCAACAGGCAGGTGGCAACGACATTCAGCAGCGACAACGGCAAGACTTGGAGCAAACTTCAGTTGACCGATGTGCCGAACAACAACAGCGGTCTTGATGCCGTGACACTTAAAGACGGTAGCTTTGTGATGATATGCAACGACTGGCCGATAGAGCCCGACAAGCAAAAGGGTGCTCGCACTCCGCTGTCGCTCCTGCGCAGCACCGACGGCATTCATTGGACACATTGGATGACACTTGAGGACAGTCCTGTGAGTCAGTACTCCTATCCGTCGATAATACAGACTGAGGACGGACATATACATTGCATCTACACATGGCGCAGGCAAAGGATTAAGCACGTTGAAATAGTTTTGTAATTATAGACTAAAAGGAGTTTAATACGGATGTGTTACTAAATCATTATCCCAGCTTTGTAATGTCAATTTATAAGGCTGGGATATGATTTTACAGACAGAGATTTAGCAATGCTATATGGCGTTGACACAAAAGTACTTAATCAATAAAAGAACGAACTGGTCACAATTTGTGACCGGTTTAACATGTTAAAATATTCCTCATAGAGGCCTAAAGTGGTTTTGTATGTAATCATTTCAAAGAACGCTTTCTTTCGCGAATGATGGTGCATAACATCGTTTGCACAGTGCAAAGGTATTGAATTTGGCAATACCGCTGTCTGTTTTTGTCTGCATCTGGCACGATTTGGCGTGATTTGGCAGTTTATGCAGTCTCACCACCTGCAAGCCAAGCCCCCTGTTGAAACCTCTATCCCCCATATACGTTGCTAAACGCATATAGTCTCGATTGCCATCGCTTGCCGTCTCGATAAGCATCGAGAC
>JAFLSE010000041.1 GCA_022511075.1 Prevotella sp. | reverse complement strand
CATATTAATGTTTGTACTGACGATCCAAATGGAATTGTGGTGGGTAGTTACATGGATTATATAAGCAACGTGATTGAGAATTACGGCGAAGAAAAAGACAAAATTAAAAAGAGATTGAATAATACTATGAATGTTTTGGATTCTATGCTAAAGCAACAAAAAGTAAACTATAATCAGAAATTTAAACGATATAATGTAGACGAAACTTCATATTAAATATAGTTCAGTTGTTAAATTGTCACCATTTTCCTTTTACTTTGTTCATAAGCTGATAATGCAAAAATATCAAAGCAAAATAAATTTCATTCAGAACAACACATATTAAATACTTTTTGAAACTGGAAATGGGAAAAAGTGTATATTGTTAACATGAAAGCCTATCTTTCATGTTAACAATACAACAAAATGTTAAAATTGCATAAAAATATTGGGAGGGCAAAGCTGTTTCTCAATAAATTTATGTAACTTTGCTTTCCAGAATTTAGAATTATGTTACGCCAAATAAATTTTAGAAATTATAAGGCTTTTGCAGAAAATACGAAGATAGAGCTCAGACCCATAACAGTATTGTTAGGAAAGAACAGCAGTGGAAAGAGTTCTATTTGTAAGCTGGTATCAGTTTTAGCAAGTGCTCTTTCGGGTAATGCTCGAGGAATTCTTCCATTGAGGAATAGCAGTGTTGTATTGGGAGGGAGATATGAAGATTTGTTTTTCGCTAATACCAGGAACGGTCTTGTCATAGAACTGAGTTTTAATGATGGCTCTACAATTTCAGTAGAATATCTGATGAATGATGGCGAATTTTTGCTTAGAAGTTATACCATTGGTAATGGTCAACAAACATTCAGTAAACAATACAAAAGTAGCGAGGAAAGTAAAAGTGATGATTTCGTTGGTTTGACTCAAAACAAACTGTTTGAGGAGATTGGACAGAATAAGGAAACGGTCTCGTTAGCGGTTGATTATATAGGACCGTTGCGTAGGGCTGCTAAACGCGCTGTTTTTTCGACAGATATTATGAACATTGCACAAGTGGGGTATTACGGAGAAAACACGCCTTATATGTTGCTGAATTCACATCTTCGCCATGACGGTTTACTTTTGAAACAAGTATCAGATTGGTATGGGGAAAATATGGACGGACAGAGTTTGGATATTATCGAAAATGGCTCAACATCAGGAAGTTACTCTATAGTTGTCAGACGAGGTAATGCGGTCGTGAACTTGGCTGACGTGGGTGAAGGCACGAACCAGTTACTCCCTATTATCACTCAGTCGTATGCCAGCAATGCAGACTTGATAATTGTTGAACAACCTGCTTTGCATCTGCATCCATCTGCCCATGCGCAAGTTGCGTATAGATTGGCAGAATCTGCTATTCAGTCAGGAAAAACATATCTTGTAGAAAGCCATTCTGAGAATTTTGTACTTGGACTACGCAATTTGGTGGCAAAAGGCAAGTTGCCCAAAACAGATGTGGCATTGTATTTCATTGATCATGATGGAGAGTCTGCAACAGCACAGCTGATAGAAATTGAGGATGACGGTGGACTGACAGAATGGCCTGAGGGAATCTTTGAGGAAGACTTTGAGTTGTTGAAAGAAATAAGAAGGGGAAAAGGTGGTATTCAAAATTGACAGGGCGTTTGCGGAAAATATTTCTTCGGCTGAAAGGTCGGAGTTGTATTCCAACATCATCAGTCATGGTCATTATGCTGATTGTGACGAGGATGTACGCAATCTTTTTTATGCTGATATTGAGAATAATGGTAGCACAATACAGCGTGAATTTGTCAAAAAAGACCCATCATTGAAGCTTACCACTCGAATGAGGACTTTTTTAACAGAGATAATCGTAAGTGACTATACAGGAGCACAGCTTAACACATTAATCTGTAAACCTGCCAAGCTGATGGTAGAAAATGAATCATACGAAAGACCTGTATATAAATGTATTATTAGTGCATACGCAAAATCGGACAAAAGATATAAGAATATTTTTCGTAAACTATACAAAGTATTGCTTGATGATATGTTGGCTTTTCAGCATGGGGGAGGTTATAGTACCTATGTAAGTTTGCTAGAGATATATAATCAGCGCGATTATAAGGATGTGGCTGCAAAAAAATTTTGTTCCTTGGTGGATAGAGATACTGACAATAGCACGGATTTTGATGCTCATAAAAAAACTTATTTTCAGGCCATGTGCGGCAAAGAGAGTTATGAAATCACCAACGAAGACATATACACACTTACGCAGTCGCCAAACATTTGGCACATGTGGTTTCGACGAACCATTGAGAACTACATTCCAGACGAGCAGTATAAGAGATTGAATGTGCAACTAGACACAATGCCCGCAAACCCACAAGACCGTAATTACAAGAAACTTAGCGAAATGAGCGGATATGCTAAGCATAAATTGCCAGATTTAGTGGAAAGAATGAGTTATGCAGATTTTGAACATGGGCTTATGCATTTTCAGTGTGGTGGGGAGGACGTTTCAGAAATGCAACTCTTTTTGTTGAAACTTGTAAGGATTATTTAATAATGGCGAGAATAGACATCAAATCAGACCGTGAGTTCTTTCGTGAGATTTATAAAAAAGTTGAGGCAGGCAAGTATGGCATCCCTTCTTTCCAGCGTGATTTCGTGTGGACTTCATCCAAGATTGTAGATTTCTTTGATAGTATATGGAAAGGATATCCTATTGGAGCTGTGATTTTGTGGAAACCTGATTCTGACTTACCCACAAAGGATATCTTGACAGACGAGCGACAGGATAATACACCTCCAGAATATTATGTGTTGGATGGCAGACAACGATTGACGTCGTTTTATGGGTGTGTCCAAAACAAGAGAAAACGAGATAGAAAATTTGACCTGTATTTTAACCTTGATACCGAGCAATTCTCTTTTAAAAATAAAGCAGGAATACTTGGGCTGAAAGTGGCTGATGTCTATGATACTTTTGAGTTGCTGATGCGCCTACAGGAAATCATAAGGCATTTTGGGAATGACGCAGAGAAAACGAAAAAGTATATTGAAAAAGCTAACAAACTGAATGCAGTCCTACAAGGATATACAGTAAGCGAGATTTTCATTGAAGACTGTAGTCTTGATGAGGCGGAGGAAGTGTTTGCAAGAATTAATTCCAAAGGAACAGACATCACAAAAGACTACAAGCTTCAGGCATTAACCTATAAACGAGGTAACAGGCTTGTAACGGAACTGATTTCAGATATAAAACAGTCATTAGCTGTTTATCATTTCGAGACTATTAAGTCGGATTATATTATAGCTTGTTTCTACAAATTCATAGGGAAGAATTTCTATGATGCTAAAGTTGAAGATCTGGCACAGTTTGATTTGGAAAAGAATTTTTCTTCTATTGCACAATGCATACAACGCAGTATTGAATTTTTGCACAATGACTGTCTGGTTCTTTCTGAAAAGATATTGCCTTATAAAAATCAACTGATAGCCCTCACTTGGTATTTTTTTAGCCACAAAGAAGGCATAGAACAGCATGACCAGAATGTACTGCGAAAATGGTTCTTTTACACAACGTACAACAAGTTGTTTAACAATGGCTCACTTAGTAACATCAGACCGATATTCAACCATTTTCAAAATTACATAGATGGGAAAGCAGCTGAGCCACTATATTATTCTGTCGTGGAGATTGACAATAGAATAGATTTTAGATTCAGGCTCAGTGATGTACATACGGATTTTGTCATACTGGCAACAATCAATAGACGAAAGAAACTTGAACCAGATGCAAATCTTTCTTATAAGGGGTCTGTTAAACTTGGTTCCGAATTGGTTACCCACCATATCATATGTCTTACAGAAAGTGATCGCCATCAAATTGAAGCTGTTATGATGCGAGGGGAGTATCTTGACAAAGAGAAGCTACAATTGTTAGCACTTACACCAGAAATGATAGCTGCTTATAGGAATGGACAGATAAAGCTTTTTCAGGAATTACGTCAACAATATATACTTGAAATGGAACGAGAATTGTTGGAATTGAATAATATTCAGCTGCAATAACCTTTTATTCTTTCTTTTAAGATAACCAACCCATAAATTCTATTTTGAGTTGAAGTCCATGACTTCAACTCTTTGGTGTAAACAAAATCCTCGGTCAGATGGAGCATCTCTTAATATTCCTTCTAAAGCTTGTAATGATGTGTAATGATATAACATAGAATGTTTTTATTCCTTTTTAAATCTGTTCAGCAACTCAATAATTTTATGGATTTCAGAATATGCTTTCAAATCTTCTGGAGATTTTTGGCATAGTTTACATAGTTTCTCAGAATTTGAAATAGCACGTTCCAAGTCGCCATTCTCCGTCAAGTATTTGTAGAGATTGGTACGAATGAAATAACGTTTCGTCTTTTCATATCCTGGCATATATTTCTGCAATTCAGGAAGCAGCTGCTCGTAATTATCGTAATGCCGACATACCACATTGGGCAAGAAATGCAACAAGAACCAAAACTCTGTGTATGGGTTCGTTTCTACAAACATTACTCTCCCTGCATATTTCTTTGCATTGTACTTTTTCTTTGCTCGCTGATACAATTGCATTTCAGAGGGAAACTGCAATAGCCTATCCATGTCAAACAAGCAAACGATGTAATCATATTGCTTGCTTAAATAGGTTTCCGCTAATTTCAGGATATGATTAATGTCGCTGTGTTGTGGAAAGTCTGGAGCAACTTTGAAAGGATAACGACACGCTATTCTCAAAGAGTCGAAATAAAACCACTCTGTTTCTCCTTCGCCAATGATGGCGATACTTTTTGGTACAGTTCGCCCCATATCATTAATCGTTTAAGTTAATGTACTGACTACCAAGAAACGGCAATTTTACTAATTTCCCTTGCTTATAGGCGTTATACGGGGAGAGATTCTTATGCAATCCCAAAGACGAAAGACGCACTATCTTAGTTTCGCCAAATTCATCTTTGTCCGTGAACCATATTGTATCACGACGAATGAAATCTTCGTCCAGAAGATTAACATCATGAGTAGTTAAAAGCATCTGTGATGTTTGATTGCTATTAGCCAAAAACACCTTTATAAAATAGGATAACAATTCATAATGTATGCTTGTTTCTACTTCGTCAATAGGCATAAACCGGTTTCTTTTCAATAAGAAATTCAGAATGACAGACATGCCTAAGAATCGTATCGTGCCGTTAGATTCGTATTCTTCCGATAAGTTATATTGTTTTGTACCTGCATTATGAGTGAAAACCAATTCTGCATTCGTTATTTTTCCATTCCTAAGCATTTCCTTTTTGGCTTCATCATCAATAGGAGAATTCTGAATTAACTGTTCCAGTTCGGGAGTAATTAACTCTTCTTCCTCCTGTAAGGTAATGTCTTCTATATTGAAATCAGAAGCCTTCAGAAAATTCAAAATAAATTTTTTCAGTTCCCCATTCTCGTCCTTGTTCAGATACCTTTTCACAAACCCGGATAGCGACATCCTTGGGGCTAACACATCTTTGACCTGTTTGGCAAAGTAATCATAAACATCATTTAGTTTCGTCTTTTCGACATTGCTTTTACCAAATGCGGCTAACACACTACTGTTATTAATGGTGTTGCCAGCGATTACATCCTGACTTTTCTTGCTCAACTTAAGGTTTGCACCAAAATCTATTGTAGTTGAATCGGTGGCAGCATCATAACGACGGTCATACAGTTTAGTAGGTCGAATGGAATCATATACTATCAAGGTCTCAGAATAGATGTACTTCGCATCTAATTCAAAACGAAGAATATACTTGGATTGATTGATATAGAACACCATCGACATTTTTGTAGGCTCATTCCTTGAAGTGTCGTCCAATAAAAAAGGAACTACACCAGTTTTCTCGTTGCGGTCTTTGGGCATACTTAGTACAAGCATCCTAAAGAATTCTATGGCATTTAGGATATTGGTTTTACCAGAAGCATTGGAACCATATATAATCCCTATTTTTAATAGCCTTACTCCATCTTTTACCTCAACAGAGTATTCGTCAGACATGAAAGTGTCCGACGATGGCTCAAAACTAATCTTCTGCATAGACTTTATGGAGAAAAAATTCTCTACACTAAATTCTGCTATCATAACTATTGTTGTTTATGTTTGATGCAAAGGTATATATAAAATCCTAAACACGCAAATTATAAACAACTATTTCGTAACAAAATTACAAACATTAACATTAAAACAATTAATCGTGAAATTAAATCACTCACTTATAATAATACTGAATTGTAGGTATGATTTATAGTAAATATATGCTTTCCATCAAGCCAAAAAGGAATACGAACAAAGGATAAAAGGGAAAAAGACATAGGTAAATAAGACCTGACAGCGACATGAAATTGCGAATGGTGGTGAAGCCAGCCTTCATTGAGTGCCGCAGGGCATCAGCCATAAAGGCTTCGTTTTGCATTTGTATGTTGCCAACAGAAGTATCGCACCGTTTATGCCACGGAACGCACTGGAGTTTTTTCACATCCTTCATCGTCATTTTACGCTGAGTGGCAGGACGGGCTAAAAAGACTAAATGCAAGAGTTTTATCAAATTATATTTCATTTAAGAGGAATAATAGATTATAATATATAAACGAGTTAAATAATGTAAAATGTTTGCGGAAAATTTGGAGCGTATTGAAATTCTATATATATTTGCATCCGATTTTCGAATTTTGAAATATAAGTCAATGAAAAGAAGAACACCGATATCTCATTTTGGCAATTATTGCTTAGACGTGCTGCATTCGTGCAGTAGTATATGCAGTTATTGTGCTAAATGACGTTTATGTCGGGCGTTCTTTGACTTATTGTTTACATTTGCAATTTACTTGAGAAAGGCTTCTGCAATCTTTGTTTCCTGCATGAAATAATTGTGGGTAAAACTAATCTGCTCGATTATGACAGACGATAGTATGTGTCGTTGTGTTGTAATATTATGTGTTTAATAAAAATTATTTTATAATCTTTTCAATTTTTGGATAATTGCTATGACACGACTTTTTATTAACATGATGCCAAGTGGCTACAGTAAATTATTTATGTATAATTATGGCGGTGTTGAAATCGTAATATCTCTTTGCAGAAGCCTTAAAGTATCTGACTCATACTCTTTTCTTCTTTATAATGAACAACTTATGTTGATGGGCGATAAGGAAACGGTAGGTTCTGATGTGGATCGTTGCGGACGTTTACTGAAAATTCTTCTTGGACATAATAACATTTGGATTCCAGGGAATTATTTCTTGTTGGTACGCAACAGCAGTGGCATAATTCTCAGGTTTGACCTACTTCTTGACGAGCATGGGGTGTTCACAGTGAAGGATATGAAGAAATGCGCTCGCATGAGTGCGGAGGATGTGCTTTCCGGTCGTCTTTGTCGTAAGATGTCAATGTGGCGCAACCTTTCAGCGTTGCCGGGTATGAGGCAACTGAAACTCTGGGCGATAGAGAGGGCGCAGAAAAATGAACTGAATGCCTTTCGTACATCGTTGTCGCTTGATAGCATGGAATATTGCAACAATTTCCTGCTGGCGGCAGATACAAAAAATGCGAATAGGTGTATGATGCTTCTCAAGAACGTTGTGGAATTTGCTGGTGACTACAAGAGCGGAAGTTGCACTGACTTCTACGACACAACCACCAACAATCCTTACGAGAAACTCAACGATTTCTTTGGGGATACCACTTCAAGCGACAATATCCTTAATTTGGAGTTGCCTACGTGTAAAAACCGTATATACCATTTTTATAATATAGGCGCTCTGACCGACAATGGTGGAAAGACAATCGTGAAAAAGATTATGCAACACTGGCCTGGCTGTTATAGTTCAGCCATATTCAGTGGCACGCAGTCTGAAATAGATGCATTGTTGGAACAGAATCCGTCGATGCAGGATAGTTTTCCGCAATGTAACAGGCTGGCAACAGAGCCTTATACGAAAGAAGAACTTTTGCATTCGTTTTTCAAGGAGGTTGATATAGCAAGGCTTTATTTGTCGGCGGAGGCTATAGACAAGGTTTGCCGTCTGCTCGATGAGGCATATAGCAACGGGAGAATACGTCATTGGAAATATGATGATATACGCAAGTATGTGAGAAACGACCTGTTGCCGCAATATTGCCGCAATGCTGTAGAAGGAATACAACAGGGACAGAGCGAAGAGGATTACGTTTTGGTGCGCCCGTGCGATATCGTTGAGTCGCCGTTGCTTTTGCAATCGTCAAGTTACGATAGCGTGCTTAATGAACTTAATGACATGGTGGGACTTGAGGACATCAAGCAGACCATATCAACGCTGTCCAATCGTATGCGTTTCTATGTGGAGCGTCGCAAATTAGGATTGCATACAAGCGACGGCACTACCTATCACGCCATATTCACAGGCAACCCGGGAACGGGTAAGACCACGGTTGCCCGGTTGTTGGGAAAGATATACCATTCGCTCGGACTTCTTTCGCGTGGTGAGGTTATCTGCGTTGACCGAACAAAAATAATTGGTCGCTACGTCGGCGAGACGGAGGAGAATATGAAGCAGATTCTGAAGGAGGCGCGCGGCAACGTTCTCTTTGTGGATGAGGCTTATACCCTTTATAGCGGAGAAGGCGACAAGGATTTCGGTCGCCATGCGGTGGAGTGTCTCTTGGATGTCCTTTCGCGTAAAGATCCCGATATGCTTATCATCTTTGCAGGCTATGAAAAGGAGATGGACAAACTGATGTCGATGAATCCCGGTCTCGTGGGGCGCTTCCCCTATAAGTTCCGCTTTACCGACTATAATGCGGAACAACTGATGCAGATAGCGGAGGCAATACTTGCCAAAGACCAGTATGAACTTACAGACGAGGCAAAGAGTCTTTTGTTCGATTCCGTTTGCGAGACGGTTGCCCAGCACACCGAAAACTTCGCCAATGCACGTTGGATAGAGCAATATGTTCGCAACGGCATCATTCCTGCATTGGCAGACAGGGTTTCAGCCATTCCGCATGTGATTGACAAACTTGTATATCAGCGCATTGAGGCTGCCGACATTCAGGTTGCATACCAGAAGTTCAACTCAAGGACCATCGACCTGAGGCGCAGAAACAACATAGGTTTCTGCGCCTGAAGGCAAAGCAAAGGGCAAGTACCTGGCTATGCTTATACCGCTAAATAATTATAAAAATATTGGCATATGTTTTGCCGTTATTTTTTTTTATGTTAATTTTGTACCAAATATACACCTAAAAAACAAAAGGAACATGAAAATCAAGAGTATTGCAACGATGGCGCTGGTATGGCTGCTGTCGGCTTTTTCGGCAACAGCCGCTGACACATCGGTGGCAGGGCTTTTCCAACTGCAAAATTCAGGCAGGTTAGTCTATAATTTCAACGAGGGGTGGCGTTTCACTCTTGGCGATGCAAAGGGTGCGTCGGCAAAGGATTATGATGATAGTGGCTGGCAGGTTGTTACTGCGCCTCATTCGCTGCGCCTTGAGCCAGCCGAGGCAAGCGGATGCCGCAACTATCAGGGTGTGGCTTGGTATCGCAAGCACTTCGTTATGCCCGAAGCCCTCGAAGGCAAGGACATCACCCTCTATTTCGAGGCGATAATGGGTAAACAGACTGTGTGGGTTGACGGCAAGTTGGCTGCAGAGCATTTCGGTGGATATACGCCGATAATAATAAACCTTACGAAACTCGGTATCAAGGCTGGTGAGAATCACGTTGTTGCCGTGATGGCTGATAACAGCGACGACAAGAGTTATCCTCCCGGAAAGCCGCAGGCGGCACTCGACTTCTGCTACCACGGCGGAATGTACCGTGATGTGTGGCTCATTGGTAAGAGCAACGTGGCGATTACCGATGCCGTTGAGCGTGCACAGGTGGCAGGCGGTGGCGTGTTCCTGCACTACGACGATATAAGCGAGGCGCAGGCAAAGGTGTTTGCCGATGTTGAACTTGGCAACACATCAGCAAAGGCACAGACAGCATCTGTTGTTGCGAAGGTTAAGGACAAGGACGGCAAGATTGTTGCCACGATGAAGCGCAGCATAAAGGTGGCTGCCGGCGGATATGCCACGGCGGCGTTGTCTGCTGTTGTTAAGCGTCCTAATCTGTGGTCGCCCGAGACTCCTTATTTATATAATGTGGAGATAACCGTGGCTTGCAATGGCAAGACCGTCGACGGTGGTATGGTGCGTATGGGTATTCGCAAGGCTGAGTTCCGCGGCAAGGATGGCTTTTGGCTTAATGGCAAACCATATCATCAACTCGTTGGTGGCAACCGCCATCAGGATTTCGCATACGTTGGTAATGCTCTGCCAAACAGTCAGCAATGGCGTGATGCAAAGCGACTGCGCGATGCTGGTATGAACATAATACGTGCTGCCCACTATCCGCAAGACGATTCGTTTATGGACGCGTGCGACGAACTCGGACTTTTCATCATCGTGCCCACACCGGGTTGGCAGTATTGGAACAAAGACCCGAAATGGGGCGAGATGGTGCACGAGAATACCCGTACTATAATACGCCGCGACCGTAACCACACTTCGGTGCTCATGTGGGAGCCTATACTCAACGAGACACGTTATCCAGAGGACTTTGCCTTGAAAGCATTGGATATAACACGCGAGGAGTTCCCATATCCTGGCAGACCCGTGGCTGCTGCCGATATGCACTCGGCAGGAGTTAAGGACAACTACGACGTGCTTTATGGATGGCAAGATGATATAGGTAAGGAAGGTGTTCCTACCGACAAATGTATTTTTACTCGTGAGTTTGGTGAGATTGTCGACGACTGGTATGCTCACAACAACCTCAACCGTGCATCACGTTCATGGGGCGAGCGCCCAATGCTTGTGCAAGCCAATTCGTTAGCAACCAGTATCGGAGAGATGTACCACTCGCAGCGTCAGTTCATTGGCGGTTGTCAGTGGCATCCGTTTGACCATCAGCGTGGTTATCACCCCGATCCATACTTCGGGGGCATATACGATGCCTTCCGTCAGAAGAAATATGCTTTCGAGATGTTCCGCTCACAACTTACGGAAGAGCCGATGGTGTTCATAGCCAACGAAATGACACCATTCTCCGACAACGATGTTACGGTGTTCTCCAACTGCGACAGCGTGCGCCTCACTCTCTTCGAGGGCGACAAGGTGGCTGTACAGGCAGTTGTTCACGACCCGTCAGACCAGCCCAACAAGCCGTTAGTGTTCAAGGATTTCTGGAATCAGATGGCAGGACGTGAATATAGTTACAAGCAGCGCAACTGGCAAAAAGTGTCTCTCTTTGCAGAAGGAATAAAGGGCGGCAAGGTGGTGGCTACGGAGAAAAAGATGCCTTCGCGTCGCAGCACGAAGATACGCCTCTATGCCGACACTATGGGCAAGCCTCTCGTGGCTGACGGCAGTGATATAATGGTGATTGTTGCAGAGATAACCGACGACAACGGCAACGTGCGCCGTCTTGCAAAGGACGAGATAAAGTTCACCGTTCGCGGTCAGGCCACGATAGTGGACGACGGCAGGATTTCAGCCAATCCACGTGCAGTGGAGTGGGGTAGTGCTCCGTTGCTCATTCGCTCCACACACATGCCTGGCGACATAACAATCATTGCCCGTGCCGCTCACGACGGCAACTATGCTCCTGCCGCCGATACGCTCACCATTCGCAGCGTGGAGTCTGACATGCCTGCCTGCTATTTTGACAACACTTCCCTTGATGTTGTGTTCGGACAAGTTGATCCTGAAGAAGGTAACGCTCCGGCACGAATGAGTGAGGAAGAGCGCCGAAGGACTCTTGAGGAAGTTAATAAACAGCAACAGGAATTTGGAATACAGTAAAAAAACAGAAAAGGAAAGGCCTCAAATCCTTTCCTTTTTTAATGCCATTTCAAGTTGTGAAAAGAATGTAACAAGCTCTCTACTCCTTTGCTTCCCTCACAAGCCCTTCTATATACTTTTTCAGAATCTCGATACCCTTCTTGTTCTCACCTCCGAGCGGAATGATAATGTCGGCATGCTTCTTGGTAGGTTCGATGAATTGCTGATGCATGGGCTTAAGCACTTCGAGATAACGGTTTATAACCATATCCACCGTTCGGTTACGCTCAATGCAGTCGCGCTGAATGTTGCGTATCAGTCGTTCGTCGTCGTCGGTATCGACAAATATCTTTAGGTCCATTATGTCGCGCAACTTCTTGTTTATGAGCGTCATAATGCCCTCGATGATAATCACAGGACGAGGCTCAACGTGGATTGTCTCTGGCAGACGGTTGCTTATGATGTATGAGTATGTTGGCTGCTCCACCGCCTCACCGTTGCGCAGCTTGCGCATGTGCTCGTTCAACAGTCGCCAGTCGAAGGCATCGGGATGGTCGAAGTTTATCGCCTTGCGCTCCTCGTCGGTTAGGTCTGTAGTGTCGTTGTAGTATGAGTCGAGCGGCACTATTGTAACGTAGTCCTTTGGCAATGCCTCTGCTATCTTCCTTACCACGGTGGTCTTTCCCGAGCCTGTTCCTCCAGCTATTCCTATGATTGTCATTGTTTTAAGTTTTTTATTAGTTTTGTTATTGTTTCTTTTTCGTCTGTTCAATCGCGTTGCCCTCCAAGTCTTTTAACAACGGTAGTTGCAGGTGGTAGCGCACCGATATGAAACGTATGGCGCATGTGGTTATGAAGCTCACTATCACGGGCAGTTGATAGCCTGCGCCTATGCTTACGAGCCACCAATACACCAAACCGCCCATGATGCTTGCCAATGCGTATATGTCGTGGCGGAATATCACTGGCTCGTTGTTGAGCAGAATGTCGCGGATTACTCCGCCTGCCGCTCCCGTGATGCAGCCCATTATTATTGCCACCCAAAACGGCTGCCCGAAGTCGAGACTCTTTTGCAGTCCTGCTATCGTGAAGAGTGCCAATCCCAATGTGTCGAACACAAACCACGCATTGTCGAGACGCTTCATGTGTTTCGAGAACAGCAGCACGAATATGAGCGCCATTGCCGTACATATTATATAGAACGGGTTGGTCATCCAAAACGGAGTCGTGCCGAGCAAAAGGTCACGTATCGTTCCGCCGCCTATTGCCACCGCCACTCCGCAGACGTAGCCGCCAAACCAGTCGAAATGCTTTGCCGAGGCGTGGCGCAGTCCCGATATGGCAAAGGCAAATGTTCCGAGAAACTCTATTATCTGCTGTACGGAGATGATTTCCATTGTCAGCCCTTTTGGTTTTTCTTCCTCTCGTTGTGGTCGAGAATTATCTTGCGCATTCGCATCGACTGTGGTGTAACCTCCACAAGTTCATCTTCCTTTATGTATTCGAGAGCCTCTTCGAGCGACAATACCGTGCGCGGTATTATGCGTGCCTTATCGTCAGAGCCGCTTGCACGTGTGTTCGTAAGTTGCTTTGCCTTTGCCACGTTTATCACGAGGTCGTTGTCGTGAACGTGCTCACCGACAACCTCACCCATATACACTTCCTCACCTGGGTCGATGAAGAACTTTCCGCGGTCTTGCAATTTATCTATCGAATAGGCGTATGCCGTGCCGTTCTCCAATGCAATCATCGAGCCTTGTATGCGCCTTGCTATGTCGCCTTTGTATGGCTGATACTCCTTGAATCGGTGAGCCATTATCGCCTCGCCCTGACTGGCGGTGAGTATGTTGGTGCGCAAGCCTATTATTCCTCTCGACGGCACGTCGAACTCAATGTTCACACGGTCTGCTTGTGTTTCCATTGAGGTCATTTCACCCTTGCGCCTCGTCACCATGTCAATCATTTTCGATGCAAACTCCTCGGGCACGTTGATTGTCATTTCTTCTATCGGCTCGCACTTCACGCCGTCAATTTCCTTGTATATCACCTGCGGCTGACCCACCTGCAATTCGTAACCCTCGCGGCGCATCGTTTCTATCAACACTGAGAGGTGCAGCACTCCGCGTCCGCTCACAATCCACTTGTCGGTGGAGTCCTCGAACGGTTTTACGCGCAGCGCGAGGTTTTTCTCTAATTCCTTCTCTAATCGGTCGTTGATGTGGCGTGATGTAACATATTTTCCTTCCTTGCCGAAGAAAGGCGAGTCGTTTATAGTGAACAACATCGACATTGTTGGCTCGTCGATGGCTATTGGCGGCAGCGGCTCGGGATTCTCAAAGTCGCATATCGTGTCGCCTATCTCGAAACGTTCCAAGCCTATTATGGCGCAGATGTCGCCGCTCTTTACCTCCTGCGTCTTCACGTGGGTCATACCCTCAAACGTGTGTATCTCCTTTATCCTTGTCTTTTCCTGCTTTCCGTCGCGGTGGGCTATGGTTATGTTCATTCCCTCCTTCAACGTTCCGCGGTGTACGCGGCCCACGGCTATGCGCCCTGTGTAGTTGGAGTAGTCAAGACTTGTTATCAGCATCTGCGGCGTACCCTCGATAATTCTCGGCGCAGGTATCTTTTCCACTATTGTGTCGAGCAGAAAGTCAATGTTACCTGTCGGTGTGTTATAATCCTCGCCCATCCAGCCGTTCTTTGCAGAGCCGTATGCCACGGGGAAGTCCAGTTGGTCTTCGGTGGCGTTGAGCGAAAACATAAGGTCGAACACCATTTCATACACCTCTTCCGGGCGGCAGTTGGGTTTGTCCACCTTGTTCACTACCACAATAGGTTTTAGTCCTATCTGCAATGCCTTTTGCAGCACAAAGCGGGTCTGCGGCATAGGACCTTCGAATGCATCTACCAACAGCAGACAGCCGTCAGCCATGTTCAATACTCGCTCCACCTCGCCGCCGAAGTCAGAGTGCCCCGGAGTGTCAATGATGTTTATCTTTGTTCCTTTCCAGTTAATGGAAACATTTTTTGAAAGAATCGTTATCCCGCGCTCACGTTCCAGTTCGTTGTTATCCAACACTTGGTCGCTCAGATTTTGTCCTTCGCGAAACAGGTTTCCGGCAAGCATCATCTTGTCTACCAGTGTAGTCTTGCCGTGGTCCACGTGTGCTATTATTGCTATGTTCCTAATGTCTTGCATATTCTTATTTCTTAAATCGAGTGCAAAGGTACTCTAATTTGAGTGCAGAACAAAATATAAAATACAATTTTAATATTTTTTATGCCGAGATGTAGCGTAACTTATTTAAAGATACTACTTTTGTTTGTGGAAGCCCAGAAATGATAGGACAAAAACAAAAATCCCTGCGATTGTCACATAGATAACAATCGCAGGATTTTCTTATTTTAAAGTGTGTTTAAGCTCTTTCTTATTTCTTATTGAGAGCCAAGTCAACGTTTACGGCGCAAGCAACAGAGCAACCAACCATCGGGTTGTTACCGATGCCGAGGAAGCCCATCATCTCAACGTGAGCAGGAACAGAAGAAGAACCTGCAAACTGAGCATCAGAGTGCATACGTCCGAGTGTGTCGGTCATGCCGTAAGATGCTGGACCTGCAGCCATGTTGTCTGGGTGGAGTGTACGACCCGTACCGCCACCTGAGGCAACGCTGAAATATGGCTTGCCAGCGCGGATGCGCTCTTTCTTGTATGTACCTGCAACAGGGTGCTGGAAACGTGTTGGGTTGGTTGAGTTACCTGTGATAGAAACGTCAACATCCTCTTTCCAAAGGATTGCAACACCTTCGCGAACATCGTCTGCACCGTAGCAGTTAACGGCAGCACGAGGACCGTTTGAGTAAGGAATGGTCTTAACAATCTTGAGCTCACCTGTGAAATAGTCGAACTGTGTCTGCACGTATGTGAAACCATTGATGCGCGAGATAATCATAGCAGCGTCCTTGCCGAGACCGTTGAGGATGCAACGGAGAGGCTTGTCGGCTGGTCTTGACTTGTTTGCCATCTGTGCAATCTTGATAGCACCTTCGGCAGCAGCGAACGACTCGTGACCTGCCAAGAAAGCAAAACACTTGGTGTCCTCTGAAAGCAGACGGGCAGCCAACTCACCGTGACCGATACCTACCTTGCGGTCGTCAGCCACTGAGCCAGGAATACAGAATGCCTGCAAGCCCTCGCCGATATACTCGGCGGCCTTAACGGCATTCTCAGCCTTCTCCTTCAACGCAATGGCAGAGCCTACTACGTATGCCCACTTTGCATTTTCGAAACAAATCATCTGTGTTTCCTCGCAAGTCTGATATGGATCCAGTCCTGCGTCCTCGCAAATCTGGTTAGCCTCTTCAATTGAAGCGATGCCGTGTTTGTTCAAACAAGCCAAAATCTGCTTGATACGGCGGTCTTGAGATTCAAACTTTACTTCTCTTATCATATCTTGTTCCTCCTTTATTCTTTACGTGGGTCAATAGATTTAACAGCACCGTCCTCTGGCTTCGTGCGGCCGTATGTACCGGTAACACTCTTGAGTGCCTCGTCAGCAGGAACACCCTTCTTGATAGCGTCCATGAACTTGCCCATGTGAACAAACTCATAACCACATACCTGGTCGTCCTTGTCGAGGAACATCTTTGTGATGTAGCCCTCGGTGAGCTGGAGGTAACGAGTACCCTTTGCCTTTGTACCATAGAGAGTACCCATCTGAGAAACGAGTCCCTTGCCGAGGTCTTCGAGACCTGCACCTACCATAAGACCGCCCTCAGAGAAAGCTGACTGGGTGCGTCCGTAGACAATCTGCAGGAACAGCTCACGCATAGCGGTGTTGATAGCATCGCAAACGAGGTCGGTGTTAAGAGCCTCGAGAATGGTCTTGCCTGGAAGAATCTCAGAAGCCATTGCAGCCGAGTGGGTCATACCCGAGCAGCCGATAGTCTCAACGAGACACTCCTCGATAACGCCGTCCTTTACGTTGAGTGACAACTTGCATGCGCCCTGCTGTGGTGCACACCAACCAATACCATGTGTGAAACCAGAGATGTCCTTAATCTCCTTTGCCTGAATCCACTTACCCTCTTCTGGGATAGGTGCCGGTCCGTGGTTAGGACCTTTGGCTACACAACACATGTTTTCTACTTCGTGTGAATAAACCATATTTTGTTATTTTATTTAAATGAATTAATTAATACCTATCTAATAAGGTTGTAACCGAATGCAAAATTACTATATTTTTCTGATATATACTTATTTTTAGGTATTGATTTTTTTATATTTAACAATTATATACAACATAAATAAACATATATGAAAAAAAATAAGTAACTTTGCAGCATCAAACATAATAAATATATAACAAACAGACTTTAAGCACAAAAAATATGAAAAAAAGACAGCTTATATTTACTGCCCTTTGGGCTATTGCGACAGTAACAATTGCCCAAAGCAAGGACGGAGGTCTGACGCAGCAAATGATTAATGACATACAGAAATCGCAACCAACAGGCAGTGCCGATAAGGCTTTGCGTAATGCCATTGCCGCAAATCTCATAGACAGAATAGCTGTAAATGCTGACAACGCAGGAACGCTTGATACACAATTCAGCATAGAAACCCCAAAGCAGAGCATCACAGACCAGAAAAGCAGCGGACGCTGCTGGATGTTCAGCGGTTTGAATGTGTTGCGTTCTAACTACAATGTCAGCCCCGACTCCGTGCAGCTCGACTTCTCGCATTCATATCTGTTTTTCTGGGATCAGTTGGAAAAGGCAAACCTGTTTCTGCAAGGAGTGATTGACACAGGCAAGAAACCTTTTGAGGACCAGATGGTGCAGTTTCTATTCAAGAATCCCATTGGCGACGGTGGCACGTTCTGTGGTGTTACAGACTTGACTCGTAAATATGGCTTTGTGCCGAAGGAAGTTATGCCAGAGACGATGCAGAGCGACAATACCAATAGAATGACCAGCCTGATAAAGAGCAAGCTGCGTGAACAAGGTCTGCAACTGCGCCAGATGATTGCCGACGGCAAGAAACCTGCAGCTATACAGGCGGAGAAAACAAATATGCTGTCTGTAATCTACCGCATACTTTCGCTCACGATTGGTGAGCCGGTAAAGGAGTTCACATACGCTTACAAGAACAAGAGCGGCAAGACCATAGGTGCGGCAAAGAAATATACGCCCTTGTCGTTCTACAAGGAGGTGGTAGGCACTGACGACCTTAACGGCACATTCATTATGGTGATGAACGACCCTCGCAATCCATATCACAAGACATACGAAGTGGAGTATGACCGCCACACATACGACGGACACAACTGGAAATATCTCAACCTGCCTATGGACGAGATAAAGCAGCTTGCCATAGCATCACTCAAGGATGGCAAGAAAATGTATAGCTCCTACGATGTAGGTAAGTTTCTCGACCGCACACGCGGATATGCAGATACCGAAAACTTTGACTATGCCTCGCTCTTCGGCACAACTTTCCCAATGAACAAGGCACAGCGTATCATGACATTCGACAGCGGCTCAACGCATGCCATGACGCTCACTGCTGTAGACCTTGATGAAAACGGCAAGCCCGTGAAGTGGAAAGTAGAAAACAGCTGGGGCGGTGCATGGGGGCAAAACGGCTACCTTATTATGACCGACCGCTGGCTCGATGAATATATGTTCCGATTGGTTATCGACAAGAAGTTTGTGCCAGAGAATCTTCTCAAGGAATATGAGCAGAAGCCTGTGATGCTCACTCCCGAAGATCCGTTGTTTGGAGAGGATGAATGATTCAATTCACTAAATAACGAATTTTGTACAGCATCATTTGTAGATAAGCACACTCAGCATATCGTCGGCAAAAATCCTTTGTGCGGTGTTTTGTATGTCGCTCATGGAAATTGCGTGTATCTTTGCAGTCAGTTCGTTCATATCCTTTCCTTTATTGAAGTGCAGATAGGTCTTGGCTAAGTCGAGTGCAAAGTTCTCGCGATTGTCGCCTGCAATGGTGAGTTGTCCTAATATCTGCCGTTTAGCGTTGTGTAGTTGAGTGCATGTAAGAGGTTTTTGCATAAATTTATCGAGTTCACGACGTACAATCTTTATACATCTGTCGATGTCGTGAGGGTCGCAGCCAAAATATATGCTCCACAGACCCGTGTCGGAATAGCTGATGACGGAACTCTCCACGGTGTAGACAAGTCCGCGCTTTTCGCGCAAAGCAAGGTTTAGGCGGCTGTTCATGCCCGGACCGCCGAGTATGTTATTGAGCAAGTAAAGAGGCATGCGTCGTTCGTCGTGCAGACCGTAGGCAATGTTGCCGACGAGTACGTGCGCTTGGTGACAGTCCTTGTTTTTTATAGTCCTTTGAGGGTGATAGGTAGTTCTTGCATCAGCAGAAAGACGGTGCGCAAGGCTGCCGGGGGCAATGCGGCACGTCTCGGAGGTTTCTTTCTTCAACAGCCTCACAAGTTTCTTGAAATCAACATTTCCGTATGCAAAAAACACCATTTTATCGGGAGTATACATACGGTTTACGAATGCCAATGCCGTTTCCGTGTTGTATGTGCGCAGCCTTTCCGCTTCACCGAGAATGCCGTGCCCGAGAGGATGACCGCTGAACACCATATTCTCGAATTCATCGTATATCAGTTCGGAAGGGGAGTCGTTGTAGCTCTCTATCTCGTCGCAAATCACTTCCGTTTCCTTCTTCAGTTCTGCTTCGGGATAAATACTCCTGAACACCATATCGGAGAGAATATCCACAGCCTTTGCTATGTGCTCACGCGTAACGGCGGCATAAAACACGGTCTCTTCCTTATTGGTAAATGCGTTTAGTTCGCCGCCCAACCGTTCCAAGGCATTGATAATCTGCACGGAACTGCGGCGGCGTGTGCCCTTGAATGTCACGTGCTCGCAGAAGTGCGCCAGTCCTTCCTCGCCTTTTTGTTCGTGACGAGTGCCTGCGGCAATGTCGTAGCCGCAGAACACCACGGGCGAATCAGACGGCAGGTGTATGACGCGCAGTCCGTTTGACAATGTGATTGTGTTATATTCCATAAATTAGCGATGCAAAAGTAGTGCAAAAAATTGAGTAATCGAATAAAAAAGTGAAAATATTTGGTGTTTTGCGAAAAAATTGCGATATTTGCAGACAAAATAAACTAACAGACTAATCTGAATATTAATAAAAAGTAAGTATGAAAAAATTCCTTTTGCCAATGTGCCTGTCGGCTATGCTCGTGCCTATGCAGGCTGTGGCGCAGACCTACGAGACCGAATTTACGCGCAGTGTTAGTGATGTAATGGCAGACGTGCAGCAACGTTTCGGCGTGAAGTTCAAGTACAATGTTGACACGGCAGGTGTAAAACTGACGTATGCCGATTTCCGTGTGCGCCCCTATTCCATAGAGCAGACGCTCGACAACATATGCAAGCACTTCGACTGGAACTGGTGGAAGCAGGACGAAAAGACATACAAGATTAAGCCTTACGAATATCCTCGCCGACACACCGAGGAGGGAGCAGAGATGCTCAAGTATCTCTCTTCGCTCTATGCCGACAGGGCGCAGTGGGAAACACGCCGTCTGGAACTACGCGCCGAGGTGCGCCGCAGGCTCGGCATAGACGAGTTGATGGACAGTCTCGTGAAAGATGCAAAACCTATATTAAGCAAGGTGCGCAAATATGACGGATACACCGTACAGAACATCGCGATAGAGATGACTCCCGGACAGCACGTGTTCGGTTCTATCTATACCCCTACGGCTAAAGGTAAGCACGCGTTGATAATATGCCCCGGCGGACACTTTTATGACGGACGCTATCGCAAGGACCAGCAACAGCGCATGGGTGTGCTGGCAAGAATGGGTGCCATTTGTGTAGACTTCGACCTCTACGGCTGGGGACAGTCAGAAGACGAGGTTGGTGCCGAGGCACACCACACGAGCCGTGCCCACGTGATGCAGGCGGCATTCGGACTGCGACTGCTCGACTATATGCTTGCCAACAGGAAAGACATTGACATACACCGCATAGGAGTGAACGGTGGCAGCGGCGGCGGCACGCACACCATACTGCTCTCTGCCATTGACGACCGTTTCACTGCGGCATGCCCCACGGTAAACCTTGCAAGCCATTTCGACGGCGGCTGCCCTTGTGAGAGCGGCAAGCCCGTGCAACTCTCTTGTGGCGGAACGTGCAATGCCGAGATTGCCGCAACATTTGCCCCCAAGCCAATGATGATTGTGAGCGATGGCGGCGACTGGACGGCAAGTGTGCCAGAATTGGAATATCCATATTTGCAGCGCGTATATGGTTTCTATGATGCAAAGGACAATGTGATGAATGTGCATCTGCCAAAGGAGAAGCACGACTTCGGTCCAAACAAACGTAAAGCTGTTTACGATTTCTTCATCAAGGCATTCAACCTCGACGCATCGAAACTTGACGAAGACAAGGTAACGATAGAGCCGAAGGAGAATATGATGACAAAATTTGATAAATAAGCAAAGAAAAGACTATGAATATTGGAAGAATATTAATATCGGCAGCCATCGTGGCACTTACTGCACCCACGGCTTTGGCACAGCACGTGCTGCGCTACGACCGCCCGGCTATGACGTGGACACAGGCATTGCCCATAGGCAACGGACGGCTCGGTGCAATGGTATTCGGCAACCCTGCCGTTGAGCGAATACAGCTAAACGAAGAGAAGATATGGGGCGGACAGCCCAACTACAGCCTTAACAGCAAGGCAAAGGAAGGCTACAAGGAGGCACAGCAATTAGTACTCAATGGCAAGTTTAAGGAGGCTGCCGCCGTTGCCGACCAAAAGATAATGCCAAGCGGCGACAACAAGAACAGCGGAATGCCATATCAGACATTCGGCGACTTATATATATCAATGGGCAACATCACGGGCTACACTGACTATCAGCGCACGCTCTCCCTCGACTCTGCATTGCAGGTGGTAACGTTCACATCTAACGGCATTAAGTATAAGCGCGAAACAATCTCCACCCTCGGCGAAGGCGACAACGTTGTGGCTGTACACATCACAGCCGACAAGAAAGGTGCAATATCGTTCAATGCCAACCTTTCATCGCCTCACAACGACGTGATAGTTGTCAGCGAGGGCAACGAGGTGACACTCACGGGCGTTTCCTCAAACCATGAGGGCGTGAAAGGAAAAGTGCGCTTTCAAGGCAGGCTTGCAGTAGATGCAAAGGGAGGTAAGACAAGCTGTACAGGGGGTGTACTTTCTGTGTCTGGTGCCGATGAAGCCACGGTTTTTGTGACTATTGCCACCAATGTTGAAAACTATCAGAGCATTCAGGGTGACGAGGTGAAGCTGACAAAGGCAGCCATGGCAAACGCCATTGGCAAGGGCTACGATGCACTGCGCAAGGCTCACGAAAAAGTGTTCCTGAAATATATGGACAGGGTGAAGTTCTCGCTTGGCGAAGATAAGTTTGCACACCTCACCACCGACAAGCGTGTGGAGCAGTTTGCAAAGAATCAAGACGATTTCCTCGTTGCCACATATTTCAAGTTTGGCCGCTACCTGCTCATCTGTTCATCGCAGCCTGGCACGCAGCCTGCCAACCTGCAGGGTATATGGTGCGACAAGATGTTCCCATCGTGGGACAGCAAGTACACCACTAACATTAACACCGAAATGAACTACTGGCCAAGCGAGGTTACAAACCTTACGGAACTCAACGAGCCGTTGTTCAAGATGATTGACGAACTATCCGTGGCTGGCGCACGCACAGCAAAAGAAATGTATGGTGCCGACGGATGGGTGCTCCACCACAATACCGACCTATGGCGATGCACTTGGCCCGTAGACCGTGCCAACACCGGACTGTGGAGCGTGGGCGGAGCGTGGTTGTGCCGCCACTTGTGGGAGCACTACCTGTACACAGGCGACAAGGATTTCCTTCGCTCGGCATTCCCAAAAATCCTCGGTGCTGCAAGGTTCATAAGCCAGATAGTCGTGAAAGACCCCAAGACGGGCTATCTCGTGATAGCTCCGGGCGAGTCGCCAGAGAACACTCCCAAGGGAATGGGCACTACCATAAACTATGGCGTTACGATGGACAACGAGATTATTACCGAACTATATAACATTGTATTAAAGGCTGCGGACATTGTTGGTTGCCAAACCGACGGCGACAAGGCTCTCGTGGCTACCATAAGGGAGCAGCTGCCGCAGATAGCACCGTTGCAGATAGGCAAGTGGGGGCAGTTGCAGGAATGGCTTTGGGACTTTGACGACCCGAAGGACGACCATCGCCACGTGTCGCATCTCTATGCCCTATATCCGGCGGCACAGATTTCGCCCTACCGCACTCCCGAACTCTTTGATGCTGCACGCACATCGCTCGTACACCGCGGTGATGTGAGCACCGGCTGGAGTATGGGTTGGAAGGTTTGCCTGTGGGCACGCCTGCTCGACGGCGACCACGCACTGAAACTCATTACCGACCAACTTACCTTGTCGCCCGACACCTTCCTTGTGTACGGCACTACAAAGCAGCGTGGCGGTACTTATCCAAACCTTTTCGATGCACACCCACCGTTCCAGATTGACGGCAACTTCGGTTGCACGGCAGGTATCGCCGAAATGCTATTGCAGAGCCACGACGGATTCATCTATCTACTGCCTGCACTGCCAGCACGCTGGAAGAACGGTGAGATTTCAGGACTGAAAGCCCGTGGAGGCTTTACTATCGACATGGCTTGGGAGAACGGAAACATCACAAAACTCAAGATTCATTCGCAGAACGGCGGACTCTGTCGCCTGCGTACCGTCGGCAAAATTAAGGGCAAGGGACTGAAAGCCTCTAAACTGAGAGACAGCAAGTCTAAGGAGGCAAAAGGCATTGCAGCCACAAGCCTATACGACCTAAACACCGTTGCTGGCAAAACATACGTTATATTATAATGCACCCACTTGACAAATTTGCCTGCTGCCCAAGTTGTGGCAGCAGGCATTTCAATATACAAAACGAGAAGAGCAAGCGTTGTGCCGATTGTGGATTTGAGTACTATCTCAATCCGAGCGGTGCCACGGTTGCATTCATAATAAATGCCCGTGGCGAGATTCTGCTCAACCGTCGCGCAAAGAATCCTGCCAAAGGCACGCTCGACCTTCCCGGCGGCTTTATGGACATGCACGAAACACTCGAGGAGTGTCTTTTCAGGGAGATAAAGGAAGAGACAGGACTTGAAATAACATCGTGCAAATTTCTTTTCAGTCTGCCCAACCTCTATCATTTTAGCGGCATGGATATACCCACCATCGACTGTTTCTTTGAGTGCAGGGTGGAAGGATGCCCCGAAGTCGTTGCCAACGACGATGCCGCGGAATGTTTTTGGATAGGTCCCGAATCCATCGACACTTCTGCCATAGGACTGCGCAGCGTAAGGCTGGGCACGGAAAGATATCTTGCAAAACTATAAAATTACAACTACAAAGCATCATTTAGCTAATAAGATTTTGCGGATGACAAAAGCATTCTCAATGTCACCCTCTATGAAATCGAAACTCGTGGGCAACTCGTCGAACGGCTCGAAAGTTAGCGTGAAGTCGGTGTAACGGAGAGACCCTAACACATCGTCGGTAGCGGTGGAAGCCTTTTCGGTGGGATAGTTTTCAACGTCGAGCGTAACGCCGTCTGCCGCCGTCAGCTTGTATTTCTTGCCGTCAGCAGTGATGTATGACGTGCCGACGATTCTAAACCAGTAGTTTTCGCGTCCATAGTAGCGGAAGCTGACAGTCGTGCCGTCGGGCTTGGCTGACACCTCACGCACAGCCAACGACAGGTTGGCGCTGTTGTCCTGACTGGGACCGTTCAGGGCTGTAGCCATCCCTAAAAAGAAACCAAGACCATAGCCCGTGGATTTCCACACGACACGCTGGTCGGGCGAAAGCAACACATAGTAAGGCACGGCACGATAGTCACAATATCGGCTTTCGATGCCGCTCTTGCCCATCTTGCCGTCGCTCCAGTTTTGCCATACTAACTTCTTGCTCCACTCGTCTTTCTGCCATGCCGAGGGCTTGTCCATGTTGATGCCCACAATCTCCAGTTGTCCGTTCAGCGACTCGTAAGCCTGTCTCATTTCCGGTTCGGCTATGCGGCACGGTCCGCAGCCGAGACTCCAGAAATCCAGCAGCACATAGCGACCACGCAGTTCGGCAAGATGGTGAGGATTGTTCTGCATATCGAAGAAATCGGCATCAATGGCTTCCTCGCCCACTTGCAATACGTGGAGGGGATAAATCAGCGAATGAATGTAGCCTAATTCGCTCTCAAAGCCTTTCGGCGCACGGGCAGCATAGTCTTTCTCGAGTGCTTTCAGCTGCTCCATATAAGGAAACGCCTTTTCATTATTGGCAAAACTGCTGACACTCGTCAACTCGCTCAGCGCAGCGGCATCTATTGGCAGCGATGGCAGGATGTCCATCTTCCGCTTGACCACCTCCATATACACGCTGTCTTGCTGTTCATACGGAGCGTCTGCCATTACTAACCGCAAGAATTCTTTCAGCGCATCGTCGGTATGCGCCGCAACGCGGTTGGCGGTTGCTTGCTCGGGCAGCGGGCTTTCCACAGCCCACGTGGGGTAGAGACAATCCTCGCCAGTTATGCTTATAACGGCATCGGGAGCAATGAATACGGTCTTGAGATAATTGGGGAAGTCATCGCCCATAAGGAATATGTTACACTCCGTGAGCTTTTCCACGGGCACTAC
>JAFLSE010000040.1 GCA_022511075.1 Prevotella sp. | reverse complement strand
CGATCTATGGCTTTCTCGCCGCCGGCAATGCGTGCAGCCTCGCGCTTCTCTATCAATTGCTTGATTTTTTCTAATTGCTTGCTCATTATCTTGCTTGCTTTTTATGCTGTTCTTGTTAATGACAAAATATCGCGCTGCGGCTTAGTGCTCGCAAAGCTCCGTCAATATTCCGCATGTAGATTTCGGGTGCAGGAATGCAATGTTGAGGTTTTCTGCGCCCTTGCGTGGAGCTGTGTCGATGAGGCGCACGCCCTTGTTGCCCTTGTCGAGCCACTTTTGTATTGTGCTTTCAGGTGATGTCGGCTCAAGAAGTTCCAGTTTCACCTCACCGCATTTCAGGAACGCGGTCTTAACCTTTTGGTCTTCTACTGTTTCAATGTTGTAGCACTCCAAGCCAAGTACTTCCTTGAAGTATGGCAAAGCCTCCTCGATGCTCTGAACGGCAATACCGAGATGCTCAATGTGAGAGATTTTCATTGTTGTAATGTCTTTTGTTATTGTTGTTAAATATTCTTCTTGTCTTTTGCTTTTTCGCCGTTATATAAATGCTTTTCGCCATTATATATAAATAATGTGGCTTAGTAGCTTCGTGCTATTATCACGCGGCACTTGGCAGGCTTTCCGCTCACCATGTCCACGCCCGGAGTCTGCTCGTATGCAAACGGCACGCACCTTATCGTTGCCTGTGTCTCCTCCTTTATCTTTGCCTCGGTCTCGGCAGTGCCGTCCCAGTGGCAGAGGAAGAATCCGCCGTCCTTCACCTTCTCCTTGAACTCCTCGTAGTTGTCGCATTCGTAAACGCGCTCGTCGCGATACTTGCGTGCCTTCTCGAAGATGTTCTTCTGAATGTCGTCGAGCAGTGCCACGATGCGTTCTGCCAAGCCTTCCATCGGCACGGTCTCTTTCTCTAACGTGTCGCGGCGCATTATCTCCACTGTGCCGTTCTCAAGGTCGCGTCCGCCCATTACCACTCTCACGGGCACGCCCTTCAGCTCGTAGTCGGCAAACTTGAATCCGGGACGCTTGTTGTCGCTGTCGTCGTATTTCACGCTCACACCAGCCTCACGCAGACTGTTTATCACCGGCTCCAACTTTGCAGATATTGCTTCCATCTGCTCGCCAGGCTTGCCTATCGGCACAATCACCACCTGCAGCGGTGCGAGGCGTGGCGGCAATACGAGTCCGTTGTCGTCGCTGTGCGTCATTATGAGCGCGCCGATGAGTCGTGTAGACACTCCCCACGATGTAGCCCAAACATATTCGGGTCTGTTTTCCTTGTTGAGATATGTTACGTCGAATGCCTTTGCGAAGTTCTGTCCGAGGAAATGGCTCGTTCCGCTTTGCAGCGCCTTTCCGTCCTGCATCATCGCCTCGATGGTGTATGTGTCGAGTGCGCCGGCAAAACGCTCGGTCTCGCTCTTCACGCCTTGGAGCACGGGCACAGCCATCCACTCTTCGGCAAACTTGGCATATACCGACAGCATCTTCCTTGCTTCTTCTTCAGCCTCCTCCTTTGTGGCGTGTGCGGTGTGTCCCTCCTGCCAGAGGAACTCGCTCGTGCGCAGGAAAGGTCGTGTGCGCATCTCCCAGCGCATCACGTTGCACCACTGGTTGCACATCAGCGGCAGGTCGCGCCACGAGTGAATCCAGTTCTTATATGTGTTCCATATGATGGTCTCCGAAGTAGGGCGTACAATCAACTCTTCCTCAAGTTTTGCGTTTGGGTCTACCTCTACGCCGCTCTTGTCGCTCTTTGCGCGCAGACGGTAGTGCGTAACCACGGCACACTCCTTTGCAAAACCCTCAACGTGTTCTGCCTCGCGGCTCAGGAACGATTTTGGTATAAGCAGTGGGAAATAGGCGTTCTGTGCGCCTGTCTCCTTGAACATCTTGTCGAGCTGCTGCTGCATCTTCTCCCAGATGGCATAGCCGTATGGCTTTATCACCATACAACCGCGCACTGCCGACTGCTCGGCGAGGTCTGCCTTGGTAACGAGATCGTTGTACCACTGGCTATAGTTTTCTGCCCTTTTCGTTAGGTCTTTCAGTTCTTTTGCCATAATAATTATAAAGGTTTATCCAATTTCGGGTGCAAAATTACAAAAAAAAATGGTAAAAAGCACATTATACAAAAAAAATGATTACCTTTGCAACGAATTTATAACATTTACTTAATTCAAACACAAAAAGATGAAGAAATTTAGATTGTTTGCAGTTCTCCTTTCTATGGGAATTGTTTTCTCTGGTTGTAACAACACACAGAAAGGTGCTGGAATCGGTGCCGGTGGCGGTGCGCTGCTCGGTGCAATAGTAGGTAAGATAGCAGGTAACACAGCCGTTGGCGCTGCTGTTGGTGGAGCCGTTGGTGCTGGTGCTGGCGCACTTATCGGCAAGAAGATGGACAAGGCAAAGGCTGAGGCAGAGGCTGTGAAGAACGCACAGGTTGAGTCGGTTACCGACGCAAACGGCTTGCAGGCTGTAAAGGTTACTTTCGATTCTGGTATTCTTTTCGCTTCTGGCAGTGCTACACTTAGTTCTACGGCAAGCACTTCTCTCTTCCAGTTTGCACAGGTGTTGAAGAACAATGCTGCCTGCGACGTTGCCGTTCAGGGTTACACCGATAACGACCCTTGGAAGAACAGCACAGCAGAGCAGAGTGTACAGAAGAACCTCGAACTCTCTCAGAACCGTGCACAGGCTGTTACAACATACCTGCTTTCACAGGGTGTTCCAAGCACACAGATTCGTAGCACAATGGGTTACGGAGAGTCTAATCCTGTAGCCGACAACTCTACTGCTGCCGGCAAGGCTCAGAACCGCCGCGTTGAGGTTTATCTCTATGCAAGCGAGGCTATGATTAAGGCTGCAGAGGCTGGTACTCTTCAGTAATCTTTAAAACCAAATATGTTTATCGTTAAACTGATAAAACGTATAATAAAATGGATAGTGGTGGCATTCTTTGCCTCCACTATTTTGTCAGTTGTGGTGCTGAAGTTCGTGCCTGTCTATTTCACGCCCCTTATGTTCATACGTGTTGCCCAGCAACTGAAGGCAGGCAAGACCGTCCGCATGCACCATCACTGGGTGCCGCTCACCGAGATTTCCCCCTCGCTGCCCACTGCGGTAATGGCGAGCGAAGATGCCAACTTCCTCTCGCACCACGGCTTTGACTACAAGGCAATAGAGCAGGCTGCAAAGCACAACAAGACCAGCAAGCGCAAGCACGGTGCAAGCACTATCAGTCAGCAGACTGCCAAGAACGTATTTTTATGGCCCGGTCGCTCGTGGGTGCGCAAAGGTTTCGAGGTCTATTTCACCGCCCTAATAGAAATGATGTGGAGCAAGCAGCGCATCATGGAGGTCTATCTCAATTCCATAGAAATGGGCGACGGCATATATGGTGCCGATGCCGTGGCAGAGTATCATTTCCACACCACTGCAAAGGAACTCACTCGTCCGCAGTGCGCCCTCATCGCCGTGTCACTGCCCAATCCCATCAAGTTCGATTCCTCCAATCCCTCCCCTTATATGTATCGCAGGCAAAGCAAGATTCTGCACGAAATGAAATTCGTGAAATCGTTGCCTAAAGAGGGTGAGGATAAGTAGTGGATTGAATATATGCCACTTAATTTGCCTAAAGTGCAGTTAGGGAATCAGGGAATCACTACCACTTGCGGAACAATTCTAACTCGAATTTTGCTCCTACCTCGTTTATGCTGCCATTGAGCATGCCTGCGAAAAGTCCGATGCTAACGAAACGTGTGGTAAATCCGTAGCCAATTTCGGTGTAGAATCGCGTGTGCTGTATTCGCAGCATATTCAGGTAGAGACGTTCCGTTTCCATATATTTACCTACCAAAGGCATCCATGCTGCGAGCATGAGCGGCGATTCGTAGGCGGCGTTTGCCTTTATGTAGTAGTCGGAAGCATTGTACCACTGACTGCTCACCAACTGGAAACGTCCTGTCCAGTCGTCGTTCCACGAGTCGTTGAGATAGTTGTCGCGGAAGTGCTGGTAGTAAACGAAATGGTTTGAACTACGGTTTGTGTATAATCCTCCGCCAAGACGCAGGTTGTACTGTCTGCCGGCATTCAGCATCTTGTTGTATGAGATGTCGCCCTCCCAACGCTCATATTCCGTGTTGCTCTTGAGAACGTCCTTTATACTGCGTTCGTAGTTGATGGTCAGAACTGGACCGCGCGGCAATGGGTCGAATTGCAATGTTACCGACGGTGCAAAAGTCTTGTATTCTGTTTCCTTGCCTAAGGCCGCCATAAGCGACTTGTTTGCTGACACTCGCCTGTGGTACACAAGCCCCACGTTCAGCACAATGCATTTGCCTATGTTGGTGTTTGCCTCGAACGACGTGCTGTGGTCGTAGAAATATTGCAGGTTCATGTCCGAATAGTCTATGCTGTCGCCCTGCTCTTCCTGTATATCGTCGAGCACACTCGAATGTGATATTCTGTTTCCACTCTCGTATTTCAGTTGCAGCCATTGGTTATGGCGTGAGTGTATCTGCCACCTCAACGGCACTTGCGTGAACAGTCGATTCAGCTTGAAGTTATAGCCAAGTCTCGGTGTGAACATTATGGCACGGTTTTCATCAAAATAATGGCGTGCAGATAGTTTTATCTTGTATGAGAGTCCTCGGCTGTTGCTGTAGCTGAACTGCGTTATGTCAATGAGCGGCGACAGCTTTACCTCGCTGTGCTTTCCTCGCGCCCTTATGCTGCCTATAAGGTAGTTGTCAAAAATGTTCCATATTCTTTTCTGTAGTTTTTTGTTATTGCTGTTTTGGGTAGTGTCGGATGGCTGTACGCTGTCTTTACGTGCCCACCTTTCGTTGTACATCTGTTGCTCTTCTGAGGTCAGCGTGTCGGGTCTCACGACTGCCATCTGCTCCAACCGTGTTGTCTTTTGCGGCAGGTCGATAACCTCGTCTCCGTATTGTGCATCGAATCTCGTAGTTATCTTGTTTCCAAGGAAAACGAACGTTGATTTAGCATGACATGTTTTCGGCGTATTGTCATTGGTGTTCATTTCGCATTTCACGTCGTAGTCAAGCATGTCGTATTCTCCGTGCAGGCTGCATTTTATAATTTTGCCTGTGCGTGCGTCTATTTGTGCGCTGCCCGATACTAACTGTGTGTTTCTTGTACGTGGACGTATGTATAGCGTATAGATGTTGTTTATCGTCATTCCGTGCCTGAATTTGTACAGCTTTTGGTTGCTGCGATGGAACGGGGAAAGGATTTTGTCGCCGAATATTGTTTTGTTGTACAGCTTGGGGTTTATGTAGCCGAGCATCACGGGCATTGTCTTGCTGTTGCTTCCTATGGTGCTCACTTTGAGCAGGTCGTTGATGTGCGATTTGCCTAACGTGTCGTTGTGTATCGTTCCGTATATCTCGCCGAAATAGTGACGGTTGCCCTTGGCTATGGTGTATAGCGACGGAACGAGAAACAGGGTGGGGTTGCGCTTCTCTATGTCGAAGTGGTATTTAAGGTAGAGAGTATGTGTAGATGCCTTTTGCACAGCCTGCTTCTGCTTTGCAGCAAAAGCAAGAGTGCTGCCGAGCATCATGCAGATGCACAGCAGCACTCTCGTAAACTTGCTGCAAATATTACTATTGTTTGCTATGTTCAATTATCGTTACATTTCTTTATCCCAAGTATTTCATCAGAATCTTGGCGTTTCCGCTGTCGCGCAATTTTGCTATGCTCTTCTCGCGTATCTGGCGCACGCGCTCACGGGTAAGACCGAGCTGGTCGCCAATTTCCTCCAATCCTTTCTCATGGCATCCTATGCCGAAGCACTCGCGTATTATTATTATCTCGCGCTCCTTGAGGACTTTGCTCAATACAGCATTAAGTTCCATTGCCATTGACTCGTGATCTACATTGCGGTCGGTACGGCTGTCATCATGGCTTGGCATCACGTCGAGCAGACAGTTGTCCTCACCGTCTTGGAATGGTGCGTCAACGCTCACATGGTGTCCGTCAGCCATAAGGCTTTGGGCTATCTTGTCCTCGTCAATCATTGTCATCTCCGCCAGTTCCTGTGGTGATGGCTGACGCTGATGTTCCTGCTCAAACTTGTTAATCTCGTGGTTAATCTTATTGAGGCTTCCCACTTGATTGAGCGGCAGCCTCACTATTCGGCTCTGCTCGGCAATTGCCTGCAATATGCTCTGGCGAATCCACCACACAGCGTATGAAATGAACTTGAATCCTCGTGTTTCGTCAAATTTCTGCGCAGCCTTGATTAGCCCGATGTTGCCTTCGTCTATAAGGTCGGTGAGTGACAGTCCCTGATGTTGGTATTGCTTGGCCACGGACACGACGAAACGCAGGTTAGCAGTAACCAGTTTTTCCTTTGCCTTTTCTGCCTCCTTGCCGCCTTTCCTAATCTTCTGCGCCAGTTCTATCTCCTCGTCAATGGATATAAGTGGCGCACGACCTATCTCAACAAGATATTTGTCGAGAGCTTCGCTTGAACGGTTGGTAATACTTTTCTGAATCTTTAGCTGTCTCATCTATTCAACCTTAAATTAACCAAATAACTGTATATCAATATCATACCTACATATGTAGGCAAATTGTGTGCAAATATACAATATTCATTCCGAATATATGCATATTTGTCAGCTTATTTAATATAAATTAACGAATTGTTTTGCTATATGATACCCTTTGTTTATCCAGAAAACTTATTCATATTGGCGCAGTGCGCTTAACAGTTCCATATTCTCGGTGCGCGTGCCTATGGTTATGCGTAGGCAGTTGTGACAGAGAGCCACGTTTGTGCGGTTTCTCACTATTATGCCCTTGTTTGCAAGATAGTCGTATATGGCTTGCGCATCGGTCATCTTGGCAAGGAAGAAGTTAGCATCCGAGGGATATACCTCTTCACATATAGGCAGCATCTTGAATGCCTCGACCATTCTGTAGCGTTCCATTACGAGCATCTTTATCCAGTCGTCAATCTGGAACGGGTCTTTTAATACCTCGAGGGCTTTTTCCTGTGTCAGGATATTGATGTTGTAGGGGTATTTTACCTTGTTGAATATGTCTATTATTTCTTTTGATGCGTATGCCATACCAAGGCGTATGCCAGCGCAAGCCCACGCCTTGCTCATGGTGTTGAGCACAATCATATTGGGATATTCTGCCAAATCATAGCGCAGAGGCTTTCCTTGTGAAAAGTCGCTGTATGCCTCGTCCACCACCACTAATCCGTCGAACTCGGTCAGCACGTGGATTATCTCTTTGCGGTCTAAAAGGTTGCCTGTAGGGTTGTTTGGGGAGCAAAGCCAAATTATCTTTGTGTGGTCATCACAGGCACGGAGGAGTGCATCGGCACTCATCTGGTATTTGTCGTTGAGCAATACGGGGCGATACTCCACGTCGTTGATGTCGGCACACACGCGGTACATACCGTATGTAGGCTCTATTGCCACCACATTGTCCTTGCATGGATTTGTGAAGCAGCGGAAAGCCAGGTCGATTGCCTCGTCGCTGCCGTTGCCGAGAAAGATGTTTTCAACCGGCACTCCCTTTATTGCGCTCACTCTCGCTTTCAGTTTGTCTTGCAGTGGGTCTGGGTAGCGGTTGAGCGGCGAGTTATATGGATTCTCGTTTGCATCGAGGAATGCCTTTGCCTGCTTGCCTGCATATTCGTGGCGCGCGCAACTGTAGGGTGCGAGATTCCAGATGTTTGGTCGTGTCAGTTCTTTCAGTGGTTTCATTGCTTTTACTTTTTTATATCGTTCAGCCTTACCGTCATTGCATTTTTGTGGGCATCAAGTCCTTCGGCTGCCGCCATCAACTCTACGGCGTGTCCTATGTGTGACACGCCTTCTGCCGTAAGATGCTGGAACGTTATTTTGCGACAATAGCTGTCCAAGTTTACTCCGCTGTATGCCGTTGCATAGCCGTGGGTGGGCAGGGTGTGGTTTGTGCCGCTGGCATAGTCGCCTGCGCTTTCACAGGCATACTGCCCGAGGAACACCGAGCCTGCGTTGACAACCTTTGCTGCCAAGTCCATATAGTCGTCGGTCTGTATTATGAGGTGCTCGGGTGCGTATTCGTTGCTCAGGCTTACGGCTTCGTCCTTGTCGTTGACGAGTACCAACAGACTGTTATCTAAGCTCTTTTGTGCAAGTTCCTTACGCGGCAGCTGCTCCAACTGAATTGCAAGTTCATCTTTTACTGCATCCAACACTTTTTCGCTTGTGGATATTAATAGTACCTGCGAGTCTGCCCCGTGTTCAGCCTGCGAGAGAAGGTCGGCTGCAATGTATCTTGCGTTTGCGCTGTCGTCTGCTATTACGCATACTTCGGAAGGACCTGCCGGCATGTCTATTGCCACATCGTGCAGGCTTACCTGCTGCTTTGCAGCCATTACATATTGGTTGCCCGGTCCGAATATCTTATATACCTTTGGTACGGATTCCGTGCCGTAAGCCATTGCACCTATAGCCTGCACTCCACCTGCCTTGAAAATCTTGCTTACGCCTGCAACGTGTGCTGCTACGAGAATGGCAGGGTTTACCTTGCCGTCGCTTGACGGGGGAGTGCAGAGAACTATCTCCTTGCAACCTGCAATCTTTGCCGGTGTGGCAAGCATGAGCACCGTGCTGAACAATGGTGCTGTGCCTCCTGGAATGTAGAGCCCTACCTTTTCTATGGCAACGCTCTTTTGCCAGCATTCCACACCCGGCTGTGTCTCCACACGGCATTCACCGAAACGCTGTGCGGAGTGGAAGGCATATATATTATGGTGTGCAAGTTTTATGGCATCGGCAAGTTCAGGAGATATCGACTGCAAAGCCTCGGCTATTTCGCTTTCGGTAACAGCAAGGCTGTCAAGCTGCGCATGGTCGAACTTCGCCTCATATTCCATTACAGCCTTGTCGCCACGCTGTCTCACTTCGTTGAGGACAGCGCATACCGTTTCGTTTAGCTGCGACACGTCGATGCGTGGGCGCTCACATATAGTCTTGCGGTCGGCAGTTGACGGATATCTGACAATTCTCATAAAATCATCTTTTCTATTGGCGTTACCAATATGCCTTGTGCCCCGAACTCTTTCAGCTTGCCTATTATTTCCCAAAAACGCTTTTCATCGAGCACAGCGTGTATTGAGCACCAGTCGGAATCGGCAAGAGGAATGATTGTAGGACTTTTCAGTCCCGGCAGAACGTTGCATATATCGTCGAGCCTTGATTTGGGGGCATTCATTCTCACATATTTCTTGTCTTCTGCCTGTCTTACGGCATCAAAGCGGAACAGCATCTGCTCAAGTATGGCGCGTTTGTCGTCGTCCATCTGCCTGTTGCCGATGAGGAGAGCCTCGCTGTGCATAACCACCTCAACCTCGCGCAGATTATTGCTTACGAGCGTGCTGCCGCTGCTCACAATGTCGAAAATGGCATCGGCAAGCCCTATGCCGGGACTTATCTCAACGCTGCCTGTGATAACGTGTATATCGGCTTTTATGCCGTTCTTATCCATAAATCGTTTGAGTATGGAAGGGTAGGAGGTGGCTATCTTCTTGCCGTTGAACCATTCCACACCATTGTATTTTGTTTCCTTTGGAATTGCAAGCGACAAACGGCATTTGCTGAATCCCAAACGTTCTACAATCTCCACATCTTCGCCATGCTCTGCATACTCGTTCTCACCAACGATACCTATGTCGGCCACTCCGCTTGCAACGCTTTGCGGAATGTCATCGTCGCGCAGATAAAGCACTTCCAACGGGAAATTGGGCGATTGTACCAAAAGGGTACGTCTCGATGCGCTAATCTTTATGTCAGCCTCTGCCAACAAATTCATTGTGTCCTCGAACAAACGACCTTTTGATTGTACTGCAATACGTAACATCTTGTTTCCTGTAAATCTTTATTAACTTTAAAATCGTGCGCAAAGTTAATCATTTTTTTTGTATAGTGCAAGAAAATGTGTACTTTTGCATTCAAATAGCAACGAAAACAAGGAAAAGACATCATATTGTATGTTCAATAGGTATAATGTTCTTTGGGTAATTATGATACTTTTGGCTCTTTCATGCACGGAAAAGCAGGAAAGGGTTGTAACTCCGTGGGGTGAGGAGGCGTTGGATACGATTGTTACCGACGGCTTCGACCTAAACGACATTGTAGCGAACGGTGAACTCATTGCCTTGACGATAAGCGGACCGGAATCGTACTACGACTATCGTGGAAAGTCGCTGGGTACACAGTATATGCTGTGTCAGAAATATGCCGATCACATTGGTGTGCGCCTGCGTATGGAGGTGTGTCGTGACACGGCGGAAATGCTCAACAAACTTGTTGCAGGCGATGCGGATATGATAGCCTATCCGTTGCCGAAGAAAGGGCTGGAACTGCCTGCCGACAGTATGGAGATGCTTGCTTTTACAAAGGTGGGAGGCGACAGCATCGGAGGCTTTTGGGTGACGCTGAAAGAGAATGACGAGATGATTGCCGCCGTGAACGAATGGTACAGTCCTTCGATGTTTGCAGAGGTGAAGAAAGAGGAGGCATATCTGCTGAGCGCAAAAAGCATACGCCGCAAGGTATTCTCGCCGATGCTTGATAGGAAGGGGGGAGTGATATCACATTACGACAGCTACTTTATGAAATATAGCCAGACAATACGTTGGGACTGGCGACTGATGGCGGCGCAATGCTATCAGGAGTCCACCTTCGACCCCAATGCCAAGTCGTGGGCAGGGGCTTGCGGACTGATGCAGATAATGCCCGGCACTGCCGACTTGTTGGGATTGGAACGCACGAAAATGTTTGACCCTGAAAGCAACATAGAGGCTGCATCGAGATATATCGGGCAACTTGACAGGAACTTCTCGGACATAGGCGACCGCCACGAACGCATAAACTTTGTGCTTGCCGCATATAACGGCGGAGCAAACCATGTGCGCGATGCAATGGCGCTGGCTGCACGTGACGGTCGTAATGCCAAACGATGGCGCGAGGTGGCACCATACGTGCTGAAACTTGCAGAGCCTAAATATTACCGCGACCCAATAGTGAAGTTTGGGTATATGCGCGGTCCAGAGACCGTGGACTACGTTGACAAAATCCACGCACGATGGGCTACCTACCGAGGTGTCAAGACCCCGAGAGTGGGAGCGGTGCAGATGCTCACACCGCAAAAGGCACGTCGGCAGAAGAAAAAGTACAACGTAGATTAGGGGTTGGGCATCGGGAAATGCAGCATTGCGTTGTGCAGTGCCGTAGGATTGCCTATATCGTACATCTTTCCGTCGAGGCGTATTCCTATCATACCGTTTTTCTTTCTCACCCGTTCAAGTGCCGATGTGAGTTCTATCTCCCTGTTGCTGTTGTTTCTGTCTGCTTCGGCAATGTCGCTTTCCAACTGCTCGAACACTTCGTGCGTGAGGATATACTGTCCGAACACAGAGAAATATTCGTTCTCCCCCTTTTCATTCTCCACTCCCAAATGTTCCTCGGCATAACTTGCCTTTGGCTTTTCGTGCATCGTGCTGACCTTGAGAATGCTGCGGTCCTTGTTTTCCCAAGTTCCGCTCAATATGCCGTAGCGGCTTACATCGGACAGCGGTATGGGGTGTATGCTCACCATCAGGTAGTTATAGCGCTCGTATGCCTCTATCATCTGCAAGGCACAGGGTTTGTTGCTCGTGCTGCGGTATATCGTGTCGCCAAGCATAAGCAGCACTGGCTCTCTGTTGGCAAAGTTCATTGCTTGGTATACGGCGTGTCCGAATCCCCGCTTCTGCTCTTGGTATACATAGTGAAGGCGCTTGCCCAAGTCGAGAATGCGGTTCTCGTATTCCCTCTGCTTTGGATTCAGTTTCGCCAGATGTTCCTCGCTCAGTGGTGTCTCGAAGAACTTGCGGTATTGCTTCCTCTCCTCCTTGTCGCCGAGAATGAGGCATATATCCTCTATGCCGCTTTTCACAAGTTCTTCGATGAGTATCATTATTGCCGGGCGCACCATACCGTCGGGGCAAGGAATGGGAATAAAATCCTTCCTCATACAGCGTGTGGCTGGATAGAGCCTTGTGCCGAAGCCTGCAACGGGTATTATCGCCTTGCGTATGGTGTGCATCGGGTTGATGGTCAGTTTGTAGGCTTTCAGTCCGTTGTTGTTCAGGTAGTCTTCGAGTTTCAACTGGCAATCCGCGTCTTTTGCGAGAAACTGAACCGAGCCGTCGCCGTGGCTGCCCACGCCCTTGCCGCCATATATCCAGTCTTGTATGTTAGGGTCGTTCAATACCTGTGCCAGCTTTGGAGCCTTGAGGGCATCCGACATTGGCGTAAGGTATTTGTTGAACATATGTTCTGTTTCGGCCATCAATGCTCCTAAAGCCTTGGTGTCACCGCTTGCAATGAATTTCTTTGCACGCCTTATTATGTCGAGATTATGTTTTCCCAATGCCTTTTGCGCTCCCTCCTCCTTTTTGTTAGATGCAAAGGGGAACGCCTTGTTCAAGTCGTGCAATATCTTTTTAGTGTCCTTGTCGGCGCAAAGGTCGGCAAACACCCAATGTAAATGCTTTTTAACAATAAGTGGCTCAACGGTTATCTCGTCACCGTCGAATGTCATGAGGATTGGCTTTACTCCGAATGCGCATGCCTGGTCAAGACGGCCGCAACGCGACGATGTACGAATCTCTCCGAGGTAGGCGATATTCATTTCGCCCATAGTGTTGAGGTTAAGGTTGTAGAGCAGATTGAACGCCCTTGCCACGAGCACGCATATCGCAGCACTGCTTGAAAGTCCGCTTTTGAGCGGCAGCGTCATTCCCGTGATGCGAATGCTGACACCGCCAACCTTGTACCATTCCAACATATAAGATGCCACGCCGGCGCAATAGCAGAAGAAAGAGCCGCTTTTTGCCACCTTGCGCAGTTCGTGCTCATTCATGCGGCAGGAAAAGTCTTCCCATACCGATTCAAGTTCAGGAATGTCGCTTGTAAGGTCAAAAGTGTTTGATTTTTCTACTTCGGCATATATGCCTTGCTCTATACCAGTTACTATTGATGCGCCAATCTCAATGTCGGCATTCATGGTGCGGTAGCGACCAGCCCAGTCGGTGTGTTCTCCGAAAAGGCAAAGTCTGCCTGGAACGAATATCTTAACCATTATGTTTGTTGTTTTATAATTTTTTGGTGCAAAAATACTAAAATTTTATGATATAATGTATTTTTTGGAAAATAAATTTGGTTGTAACAATAATTTTGTATACTTTTGCAGAGGAATTATTTCTAAACATTAGTAATAAGTATAACTAAAACATTTGCCTATTGAAAAGACTCTACTTCAAAATATAAAAAATAGAGTATGCAAAATTTCAAGAAGATGTCGGACGACACTTTGGTAACAGAGTATCTGTCGGGCAACAGCAAGGCTTTCGACGAGTTGCTTTCACGCTACCAGTCGAAACTTTTCTCGTATATAGTGTTTATGGTGAAAAACCACGATACGGCAAATGACTTGTTCCAGGAGACTTTCGTTAAAGTAATAGTGCAGTTGCACGACGGCAGGTATGTAGCTAATGGCAAGTTCTATCCGTGGCTTACGCGTATAGCCCACAACGTTATTGTGGATTATTTCCGTCTGACAAACGAGATGAAAGTCTATGAAGCCCCGAACGACAACGACCTTTCAAACATAATACAACTTTCTACAATTGATATTAACAAGGAAGAGGAAATCGTGCGTCAGCAAGTTTTGTCGGATGTGAAAACATTGATGGAAAAACTGCCTGCCGCACAAAGTGAGATAGTGTATATGCGCTATTATCAGAATCTGTCGTTCAAGGAAATAGCCGAAGTTACAGGCGTGAGCATAAACACGGCACTTGGCAGAATGAGGTATGCACTCATAAATATGCGCCGACTGATGCACAAGCACGATATTTGGCTTGAAGTAGTATAAAACGCTGCTTTATGTGATTACAGTCCTTTGAGCCACTTTATTCTTTCGTGGGGATTGGGAGCACCGAAAATATAACTGCCGCTTACAAGTACATCAACACCTGCTGCTACCAATCGTGGTGCAGTTTCGCCTTGCACTCCACCATCAACCTCTATTATGGCTTTGCTGCCTGTTTCTTGGATAAGTTGCTTTAGGCGTTTTATCTTGTCGATAGTGTTCTCTATGAATTTCTGACCGCCAAAGCCGGGATTTACGCTCATAAGCAATACCATATCAATATCGGTGATAATGTCCTGCAATACTGATACAGGAGTTGACGGATTCAGCGTAACAGCGGCTTTCATTCCGTTCTCATGTATCTCGTGTATCGTGCGGTGCAGGTGGGTGCAGGTTTCATAATGCACATTCATCATCATGGCACCGAGTTTGGCTGTTTCCTTTATGTAGTTTTCGGGACGCACAATCATATAGTGTACATCGAGCGGTTTTGTACAGATCTTTGCTACAGCCTCGAGGACAGGAAAGCCAAACGATATGTTCGGCACAAATACGCCGTCCATAACATCGAGGTGAAGCCAGTCGGCATCGCTGCTGTTTATCATTTCTATCTCCTTGTCGAGATGCAGGAAGTCTGCTGCAAGGAGCGACGGGGAAACCAATGTCATAAATCCACTTGTTTTTATCAGTCTATATTGTTGTGGTATGTCATACCGTTCTTTATGTGTGCCTTATTGTATGAATAGGCGAATTGTCGGATAAACATCAATGTTGTTTCCTTTGGTGTCAGCATCTCTTGTGTAAAATACATCATAGGCAAGATTCTTTATATCGTTGTTTATAATCTTTATTCATATAAAGAAACGACAAACTGTCACCTTTATTATATATAAGTGCAAATTTAATTGATGAGAGGTAGTCAATTAGGTTCTTTATGAATTGCAACACGTTGCAATTGCATTTGCAACTAGTTGCATTTATAATTGCAACACGTTGCAATTTACAATCCAGTTTAGTTGTCCATTGATGAAATCCTGTGCTCTCATTCTCTTCTTGCCTGATATTTGCAGTTCCTTTATTTCTATGGTCTCGCCATTTGCTGCGGATATGTACAGGCGTTTCTTGTCTACTATTATCGTTCCTTCGGGCTGTTCCGTCTTTAGTTCCGTCTTTGCTGTTTCATATATCTTCATTACGGTTTCCTTGCCCTGCGGGTCTACCAATGTTGTCCATGTGCCGGGGATGGGGCTTAAACCACGAACAAAGTCGTATATGTTTTTCGCTGGTTGTTTCCAGTCTATGCGACATGTTTCCTTGAAAATCTTTGGCGCATTGTGGAGTGTCTCATTCTTTGCAATGAGTTTTTCTTGTGGAATGGCATCGGGCTGTCCGTTGGTCTCGATAATTTTTTCTATTGTTTCAATGCATATATCTGCACCAAGATGCATCAGTCCGTTGTATACATCCTCAACATTGTAGTCGTCGGCAATGTCGAAAGGCTTTTGCATTATTATCTTGCCGGTATCAATATCGTGGTCTAAGAAAAACGTCGTCACTCCCGTTTGTGTCTCGCCGTTTATTATAGCCCAGTTTATGGGTGCTGCACCGCGGTATTGCGGCAGCAGGGCGGCGTGCACGTTGAATGTTCCGTATTGCGGCATATCCCATACCACCTCGGGGAGCATCCTGAAAGCAACAACCACCTGCAGGTTGGCATTGTATGAGCGCAATTGTTCTATAAACGCCTCGTCCTTCATCTTTTCAGGTTGTAATACGGGTATGTTGTGTTCCACCGCATATTGCTTTACTGCCGGAGGTTGCAAGATGCTGTTATGCCTTCCCACGGGCTTGTCGGGCTGCGTAACAACTGCAACAACGTTATAATTGTTTTTCACCAGAGCCTGTAGTGTTGCCACTGCAAACTCTGGTGTTCCCATAAATATAATTCTTAAATCGTCTTTTACCATTCTTGTGTGGTGTTTATTATATTTGCCACTCTTGTATGTTTTTGTTTAGAACTGCCACCATTTCTTTTTCTTGTGTCGATGGTGTGATTCGTATGGATTAGGTGTCTCGCCCATCTCTGCCTCTTCCAGCATCTGGTTCCACGTTTTATGATGTTTTATCATTCTGTAGATTGTACCCCAGTCTGGTAGTCCACCTAAATTTCTGTCATCTATGAACAAGTCAACCTTCAACTTCCTGCTGAAATGCTCGTTATTTTCCATTGTCTCTTCCGGATAGTCGCGGTTGACTGCGTAAAACTCTACACCGCGCTCACGGCAATACTGCACAGCCTCTTCCAGAAGTTCGCCCTCGCGAACGCTCCATAGTATCAGATTATGGCGGTCTTGTATGAGCATCTTCAGAGTGTCGATGGCAAACGGAATCTCCTCACCAATCTCAGGATATTTATGCGTTACGATAGTTCCGTCAAAATCAACAGCAATATTCATATATATATATGTATATTACATCTTTATGGAATCATCACCTTGGTTTCCATAAGTGCTTTGTCTATATGTTCCGTATGTGCCATATCCGCCATGACCATACCCATAGTTGCTATAACGACCATATTTGCCATAACCATAATAGTAGCCATACTTTTTCTTGGACATATCAATGCCGTTTATTGCTATACAGCAGTTTGGCATCTTGTTCTCTTTTGCCAAGTCGTTAAATAGTTTTATACTGTTCTTTGGAGTATAGTCGGCACGACATATAAACACGGTAACATCAGCATGCTTGCCAATGTGGATTGTATCTGTTACCAATCCTACAGGAGCTGTGTCAAGAATAATATAGTCGAAGTCCTCTTTTAAAAAGTCTATTATATCTTTCAAGTTTTTGCGTGCCAGAAGTTCGGTTGGGTTGGGAGGAACAGGACCTGCAAGTATCAGTTTTAGATTATCGTTTATACCAGATGGACGCAATTGTTGCATCACGTCTTCCTTTGTTACCTCTGCTTTGCCAAGCAATATTGTGATACCTCCAGAACGATCGGTAACATTGAAAAGTTTTCCTAATGCTGGCTTACGGATATCAAGACCGAGGAGAACAACCTTTTTACCAAGGAAAGCAAAACTCGTTGCAATGTTTGCTGCATTGAAAGTCTTTCCTTCACCTGATGTTGATGATGTGAAAAGTATTACTTTTTCGTCGCCCTTCATCATAAACTGGATGTTTGTACGCAACGAACGGAATACTTCGTCGATGGTGTTGTTTGTGTTATCTTTAACAACAATACCTGCATCTCTTTTTACATTGTCGTTTGCCACAGGTATGTCTGCAATGATTGGCAATTTAGTGATTTTTGCAATATCTTCGTGATTTTCAATTTTGTATTTTAGCAATTGTAGTAATAATATGATTGCTAAAGGCAGTCCTATTCCTATAACAAATGCACCCATAAGAATAGTCGGTCTCTTAGGGCTAATTTGTCCTTCGAACACAGGAGTGTCAATAAGCTTACCTTTGTCTGCGGTTGCTGATAACGATATGGAGTTTTCCTCACGTTTTTGCAGAAGCATCAGATAAAGTCCTGATTTAACTTCCTGTTGTCTTCCAATTTGTGTCAGTATGCGTTCTTGTGCAGGAGTGTTTCCTACACGGTTTTGATACATTGCATACTGTTGTTCTATATTATTAAGCTTGATATTTGCACTATAGCTTGCTTGTTGTAAAGCAACTTTTATACTTACTAACAACTCGTTGAGTGTGTTTGTCAATGTTTGAACTTGTGGGGCAATCTCGCTGGCTGAGCGCAACATTTTATTACGTTCGAGCACTATTTGATTGTATTGGTTGATAAGTGATGTGGAAGCATTGTCCTGTAAACCAACATTTGAAGGTATAATCTGGTATTTGTTTGCAGGTTCATTAATATATTGACGTAAATAGTCCATAAGTTGTATCTGTGACTTTGCTTCATACAATTTTGTGGAGTACTCACTTGTTTGCGCTACGCTTTGCGTTGCATCTAATTTTAGTTCCGTTATTTTGTTGATTCGCTTGTAAGTCTCCAACTCTCCCTCAGTAGCATTAAGTTCAGCATCTATCTTTTGAAGACGTCCATTAATAAATTCCTCTGTCTTTAGAGCTATTTGGTTTTTATCTTCATTAGCCTGTTCGTTATAAACGTTTGCCAATTCTTTTAAGAAATTGGTAGCTCTATGGAATTCTTCATCTTTCAGCGTGATTTTGGCTATGGAGGTAAGTTTTGATGTTGGCTCAATTTCCAATCTTCCTGCATAGTTTGTACCAATGATTTTGGGCGCAGTGATTTTGACAATTTCTGGTTTTTCCAAATTCATTGCCTTGCCATTGTGGTTTTTTGTAAATGTTAATGTGCCAACAGAGATTTTGCATCTATATGGTAATGCTATAAAAGATGTATTAAATTTTATCTCGATTCCATTTTCGTCATAGGTATATCCTTCAACAATATATTCATTATCTGTTTTTTCTATTTGTAGATATATTGGCATAGGTCTATCCATCTCGTCCATCTTATTCAAGCTTATGTCGTCAAGATCTACATTAATTGGTTGTGTGTCATAAATGAGATTGTTCTTGATTTTTCCGAAAATTTTATATTCGGTATATAGCTTGAGATTTTTTACTGTTTGAGTAGAAAGGCTGTTACTCTTCAGAATTTCAATCTCGTTATCAAGACCTGTACTGTTGGTCATGAACCCGAACTCTTTCATATTTGCCAACATTTGAGAACCTCTGTTGCGATTGTTGGCTTCATCCTTTATGAGCATTTTTGCTGTAACTTGATACACCGGACTCTTATATCGCAGGTAAAGCAACGCACTACAAAAGCATATAATTATGGACACTAAAAACCATTGCCAATTTAGTATAAACATTACAAATATAGTGCGGAAATCAAAACCGCTTTCTTCCTCAATATATTTTTCTGTAGTTATGTTGTTGTCAAAATTATTCTCTATCATTTTTGTCATTTTGTTATCTGTGTTTGGTAACTTTTATTATAACGTCATTAAATATTGACCATATTCATTTTTCAGCATCGGTTGTGCCAGTTTCTGAAGCTGTTCCTTGTCTATCCAACCTTTTCTGTATGCAATCTCCTCCAGGCACGCAACTTTTTGTCCTTGGCGTTTCTCGATTACCTCAATGAATGTGGATGCCTCGCTCAAAGAGTCGTGTGTTCCAGTGTCAAGCCATGCAAATCCGCGCTGCAATGTTTGCACTTTAAGTGTCTTTTGTGCAAGGTAATGTTGGTTTACAGTGGTTATTTCAAGCTCGCCGCGTGCTGAAGGCTTGATGTTTTTGGCAACCTCAACAACACTGTTTGGGTAGAAATAAAGACCGACAACAGCATAGTTGGATTTTGGCTGCTGTGGTTTTTCTTCTATGCTTAGACAATTGCCGTTGTTATCAAATTCTGCAACACCGTAACGTTCAGGGTCATTTACATAGTATCCAAAAACAGTACTTAATCCATGTTTTTCGGCATTCTCTACACTATGTTTCAGCATGCCTGTAAAGCCGCTGCCATAGAATATGTTGTCTCCCAAAACGAAACATACACTGTCATTGCCTATGAAATTCTCTCCAATGATAAATGCCTGTGCCAATCCGTCTGGTGACGGCTGTTCTGCATACTCAAATCTTACACCGATATCCTTTCCGTCGCCCAACAACCTTTTAAAACCGGGAAGGTCGTGGGGAGTACTTATAATAAGGATTTCCCTTATACCTGCAAGCATAAGTACGGATATGGGATAATATATCATGGGTTTGTCAAATATCGGTATCAGTTGTTTACTGATACCCTTGGTTATTGGGTAGAGACGTGTACCACTACCACCTGCAAGAACAATTCCCTTCATAAACGCGTTTTTGTTGTTTTGTTGATTTCAGTGTGCAAAGTTATTGTTTTTTTTTGATAAAAGAATGTTTTTACAATAAAATTTTGAATAAATGTGGATTTTTTACTAATTTTGCACACCGAAATATATAATTGAAATAGAATTAAAAATAAATTGCAATGAGTTTTTTTTCAAAATTATTAAATCGTAATAGTGATGCCGCACAGGAAAACAAGGCTGGCGGAATGGAAGATTTTATGACTCTGATAAGAGTTTATTTTCAGGCTGCTATGGCGGCAGACCTAAACATCACGAATATTGCAGCATTGCCAGATTTGCGTGTGTTCAAGTCCACGCTGCGCGTACCAACGGTTAACAATAAACTTGGAGTAGGCGAGAAGGCACGCTGCAAGAAGATGCTGAAGGATATTTATGGTATGGACGATAATTTCTTCAAGGAGATTGACCATAGTCTGCGCAAGCGTTGCCGCAAGGTACAGGATGTGCAGGTGTATATGCTACAGTTCCAGAATTACACCCAAGACCTTATGATGCTTGTAGCCAATCTGTTGAAGGTGAAATTGCGTATTCCGTCATTCTTCAAGAGTGCCATTATGTCAATGGTGGAAAAGACAGTAAATGACATCTTTACGAAGAACGACTTTACGGATTTAGGTGTTATGAAAACATGTGTCGGTGTACGCCAGTATGCACAAAAATTAGGCTTTTCGCAGGAGTGGACAGTGCATTTTGTTCAAAAGGTTGTGATGTTGGCAAAAAAAGAGCCCAAACCTAAAAACAATGATAAATAACGACTCAATGGCTTAAAAAAAATTAAATATAAAGTCGTTGTGGTGCGTATCTCAAAAAAAAGTCTTACTTTTGTAGTCAAGACATAGCTGCGTATGACAGAGCATGAGCAAATAGTGGACGAGTTGAAGCAAAAGACCACGCTTTTGTTAGCCCGTTTCCAACAACTGGAAAGGGAGAACAATGATTTGCGTGCCAAACTTGAAGCAAGAGGCACAGAAATAGTGGATTTGAAGTCGAAACTTGACCAAAGGAATTCTGAATACGAGGCTTTGAAAACTGCCAAGGTGCTTTCTGTGAGCGATAGCGATATCGAACATACAAAAGAAAGACTGACGAAAATGATTAGAGACGTTAACAGGTGCATTGCTGTCTTGAAACAATGACATAAAGACCAATGGCGATGGCGGGACAGAACGAAGAGAAACTACATATCAAGTTGCATGTCTACGATGAGGATATAGATGTCACTGTCGACCGAAGTGACGAGATGTATTATCGTCGTGCTGCAAAACTGATTACAGACAAATATAACCTATATGCAGGAACATATAAGGGGCGTGAAAATGACCATAAAATATCCCTTTATGTGCTTATAGACATAGCCTTGAGATATGAAGTGGAGCGTGAAAAGAACGATACCGTAAAGTCTAATGATATTCTTCGAAAACTGACTGCTATGATTGACGATGCACTTGAAAGCGGCGACAATCCAAAATGAGTGGTAATTAACAAAGAATATTATTAACAATTAAACATATTATATTATAATTATGATTGAAATATTGCCAATAATAATTGCCTCAATCGTGGCTTTGGCTATCGGCGTGGGAGGTGGTTACTATATTTTCCTGCGTGTAATCAACGGAAAATACAAGGAACTGATGGCTCAGGCGGAGAAGGAGGCCGAGGTCATCAAGGAGAAAAAACTGCTGGAAGTTAAGGAAAAGTTTCTCAATAAGAAGAGTGAACTTGAAAAGGAAGTACAACAGCGCAACCAGCATTTCCAGCAAAACGAGAACAGACTGAAACAGCGCGAAATGTCGCTCAACCAGCGCCAAGAGGAACTTGGTCGTCGTAAGAACGAACTTGACAACTATCAGGTGCGCATTGAAAACGAGAACAAGAAACTGCACCTCAAGCAGGAGGAACTTGAAAAGATGCAGTTGAAGGAACGTGAGAAACTCGAAGAATTGTCAGGTCTTTCGGCACAAGAGGCAAAGGATCGTCTCATAGAGTCGCTTAAGGACGAGGCAAAACTCGATGCACAGAGTTACATCAACGAGATTGTTGACGAGGCAAAACTGAATGCCAACGCACAGGCACGCAAGATTGTGATTCAGACAATACAGCGTACTGCCACCGAAGTTGCCATAGAAAACAGTGTTAGTGTGTTCCACATTGACAACGACGAAGTAAAGGGTCGCATCATCGGTCGTGAAGGTCGAAACATTCGTGCTCTTGAGGCAGCAACAGGCGTTGAGATTGTTGTTGACGATACTCCAGAGGCAATCGTTATCTCTGCCTTCGACCCTATACGCCGCGAGACTTGTCGTTTGGCACTCCACCAACTTGTTGCCGACGGACGCATTCACCCGGCACGCATAGAGGAAGTTGTGCAGAAAGTAAAGAAACAACTTGAAAACGAGGTGATAGAGACAGGTAAGCGCACTGTAATCGACCTTGGTGTGCATGGCTTGCATCCAGAACTTGTGCGTATTATCGGTAAGATGAAATATCGTAGTTCATACGGTCAGAACCTTTTGCAGCACGCTCGTGAGACAGCCAACCTTTGTGCTGTTATGGCAAGTGAATTGGGACTTAACCCGAAGAAGGCAAAACGTGCAGGATTGTTGCACGATATAGGTAAAGTGCCCGATGAGGAAAACGAATTGCCACACGCATTGTATGGTGCTAAGATTGCCGAGAAATATAAGGAGAAACCTGATATCTGCAATGCCATTGCTGCCCATCACGATGAGTGTGAGATGAACACATTGCTTGCTCCAATCGTACAGGTTTGCGATGCCATAAGCGGTGCACGTCCAGGTGCTCGCCGTGAGATTGTAGAGGCATACATCAAGCGTCTTAACGACTTGGAGGCAATAGCAATGTCATATCCTGGTGTTACCAAGACATACGCAATACAGGCAGGTCGTGAGTTGCGCGTGATTGTAGGTGCAGACAAGATGGACGATGCAGAAACCGAGGCACTGAGTGGTGAGATAGCAGCAAAGATTCAAAATGAGATGACTTATCCAGGACAGGTTAAGATTACCGTCATTCGTGAGACTCGCAGCGTGGCTTACGCAAAGTAATTACATAATGGCGTGAGTTCCAATATCTGATAAATTTATGCCTGCCGTCCGTTATGGGTGGCAGGCATTTCTTTAACAACTGCTGATAATTTTTGTTTTGATTAATCAATTTGGGAACAATAAATAAAAGGAGGCGATATAATGAAAAGGATAGGAATAATAAGCGACACCCATTCATATTGGGACGACAAGTATCTGCACTATTTTGAGCCATGCGACGAGATATGGCATGCAGGTGATATCGGCTCGTTGGAAGTAGCACAAAGGTTGGCGGAATTTCGTACTTTGCGTGCCGTGTTCGGCAACTGCGACGGCGGCGACCTGCGTCTAATGTACACAGAACGATTGCGCTGGAAATGTGAGGATGTAGATGTTCTGATGAAGCATATTGGCGGTTATCCAGGCAACTATGACCCAAGCATACGAGGACAAATCTTTGCTTCTCCGCCTCAACTGTTTATCAGCGGTCACAGCCACATACTGAAAGTAAAGTACGATAAGACACTAAATCTTCTACATATCAATCCCGGCGCAGCAGGATTGCAAGGTTGGCATAAAGAAAGAACCCTCGTACGACTTACAATCGACGGGCGCGATTTCAAGGATTGCGAAGTTATTACGATAGGGTGATTATGCTTGTATTTCAGACTGTGATATTATAGTGAAAGTTTAAATTTGCATTGCTAATGAAAATAAAATCATTGGGCGCACCTATTGATGCACCCAATGATAATCTTTATATCTTCTTTTATCCTACTTCACTATCACCTTCTTGCCGTTAATGATGTTCAGTCCCTTCTTCGGGGCATCGAGGTGGTTGCCATTAATTGCATCACTCTTTACACTCTCTATTCCCGTTGGGTCGAAGTCTTGCAGATTCCAGAAATTTTTCCACGGCTCTGCATTCTGATATGCCTTCAATGCTTCTTTGGGAACGTATACATTAAGGTCTAAATACTGTTTGTTTGTAAAACTTTCTGCGTAAAGTAAACAAATAGGCTGAATCTGCACAAAGGATTCAGCCTATTTTTGCAAATCGATAAATATTGATTGGTACGCAGAAATTGTTTCAATCAACATAACATTTGGAGAATTATTATATTGAGTTCACGGTTGTACGAGATCAGTTCAACTTTCTTACTTTCATAGAAAATTTAGTTGGAGCCACATATTTACTTCTTGTTTTTGTTTCCATAGATTGAAGAACCACTGTACCAGAGGTGTTTCCATTTCTTGCATCATACAGGGTATACGAAACACTTACTGGAAAGGTGTTGTAATTCGTAAAATTGTATAATGCCCATGGCATATAAGGATCTCCTTGATAATAACCGCCAGTAGTTTCTCTGCTTGCTTCAACTCCGACAATGGTAGTGGCATTTTTAATATCATTTTGTATTACTATCATTTTAATATCTGAGGGAGCAACAATTCTACTAGAACTTTTTGTTTCATTTGCTTTTAATACTATACTTTGTGAAGTGGTTTTTCTATCCCTTCCATCATAAAATTCATAAAGAACTGTGACAGGAACTGAATTATAGTTAGTAAATACTATCTTTTCCCACGGACATTCTGAGGCACCTCTGAAATATCCTCCAGTTGATGTTGTTTGCATTTCGACTCCACCGATATCCATGGATAATGGGACACCAGAGATCATTTGAGAAGCAGCAGCATTGTGGCTCGACTCTATCTCAGTATTATTGTATTGGTTTACAATAATATTTTGGCAAGTTCCGGAAAGGGCACAAATGAGAAAAGTAATCAAAAAGAAATATTTTTTCATTTTATTATAAAATTAATGTTTGGGTTCTTGCCAGTTCCACCACATCTTTTGCATGTATACCAAATGTCAAGAAGATAATAACCTTTTCGCCCATGACATCTCTCACAGGCAGGATCAGGAAAGTCTGTTTTTTGAATTGTTGATGATGAACTAGAAGGAGTACAACTTGGATAACTCCGATTTGATGAACTTGATGAAGGATAATTACTTTGTGCGCTACTAACTGCAAGTAGTACAAAAAGTGCCATTATTCCAATTTGTAAGAATGTTTTCTTTTGCATAATGTTATAATTATAAATGTTAAACAATAAGTTAAAATATCCAACCAATCAAATGTACCTGGCAATAGCCTGATATACTGCAATGCCTCCATGATAAATGGCAATATAATACAAACGTATACGAATATTTTATTCAGTATACCTAGATTGTAAAATGGCATTTGTAATATCAATAGTGCTGCATACCACAAAGCATCTGGAATACAATACAATAATATATATGTGAAATAATTATTCCAATTTTCCAATATTCTAATTTGTATTCGATTTAATATACCTGACTCAATCCATGATATAAATATCACATCTTGCCTAAAAAACAAATATATACAGGCTCCCAAAAATAAGAGTCCCAAGGCTTGTTTTATATTGGATATGTAGAAGTTTACCTTATACATAGTATCATTTTGCCTATCGACCTCCCAGCGTCGGCGGTTTTTAATAAAAGTTTGTTGATTTAACTATACAAAAAAGCGTGGAAGTCTGACTTTGTCGCCCATTCCACACCCTGAGGCTTCTCGCATTGCCCATCTAAGTTTGAACGAGCAACGCAGAACCCACGCCGATGTGCTTATACAATTATCCCTATACACCTACAATTCTTTACACTCTTAACATATAAGAGCATAAATGCAAATGTAAGGAATGCTTATAAAAACATCCCATGTGCATCTACCGTTGCACTGTTCCGACTTAGATGAAATTTTGCGAGAATTTCAGAGTGTCAAGAACAAGCGCATTGTAAACGCTTTCTCAATATAGTAATCCTCTTCCCTCCCGACTTCTGCTGCGGACAATGGATTTCTCCTTACCGAAGCACGACGTGAGTGAGTCATGAACCTTTGCAACTTGGATGATGACGAACGCTTCCGCCATTCCTTGTTAGGTTTGTACTCCGAGAATCGTTTGCAAAGATAACAATATTTTTCAATAAACAACAAAAATGGAGAATTAAAAGATGAATCGCATCAAATCAATAGCCTTAATGCTTATCGAATTTTGCATAATGCTTATGAACTATAAGTATAGTGTTTAGCAAGTGCAAACACTATACTT
>JAFLSE010000004.1 GCA_022511075.1 Prevotella sp. | reverse complement strand
GGAGCACTCAATAGTGCTTGTTCGTGGCGGTCGTGTGAAGGACCTTCCGGGTGTGCGCTACCACATCGTCCGCGGAACTCTCGATACCGCAGGCGTTGCAAATCGTACCCAGCGCCGCTCTAAGTACGGTGCTAAGCGTCCGAAGGCTAAGAAATAATGACCGGAGATGGTTATAAAGCCGAGACGTAGAAACATTTAATAAAAGAATCGTTTTGCTGGAGACATGTTAATTAAAGGTTGAGTAAATGTCGAGCGTGACATTGAAGAACGGAAAGAAACAACCCCAGTCAGACAAATTAAATCATTAAACGAAAAAATGAGAAAAGCAAAACCAAAGAAGCGTGTGATCCTGCCGGATCCAAAGTTCAACGACCAGAAAGTATCTAAGTTCGTGAACCACCTCATGTACGATGGCAAGAAGTCTATCGCATACGAGATTTTCTATCATGCACTTGACACAGTGAAGAGCAAGATGCAGAATGAAGAGAAGAGCGCCCTTGAAATATGGAAGACTGCGCTCGACAACATTACTCCACAGGTGGAGGTAAAGAGCCGCCGTATCGGTGGTGCTACATTCCAGGTGCCGACGGAAATCCGTCCGGACCGCAAGGAGAGCATCTCTATGAAAAACATGATTAGCTACGCACGCAAGCGCAGCGGCAAGAGCATGGCAGACAAACTGGCGGCAGAGATTATGGATGCCTTCAACAACCAGGGTGGTGCATTCAAGCGTAAGGAAGACATGCACCGCATGGCAGAGGCTAACCGTGCATTCGCTCACTTCAGATTCTAATATTATTAATTAAGGTAAAGAGAAAATGGCAATTCGCGATTTACATTTGACACGTAATATCGGCATCATGGCTCACATCGATGCCGGCAAGACAACCACTTCTGAGCGTATCCTGTTCTATACGGGAAAGACACACAAGATTGGTGAGGTGCACGAAGGTGCGGCTACTATGGACTGGATGGCACAGGAGCAGGAGCGTGGTATTACCATTACGTCAGCTGCAACTACTTGTAACTGGAACTATAACGGCAAGAGCTTCAAAATCAACCTGATAGACACTCCAGGGCACGTGGACTTCACCGCAGAGGTGGAGCGTTCACTGCGTGTGCTCGACGGTGCTGTTGCTACATATTCTGCTGCTGACGGTGTTCAGCCGCAGTCGGAGACAGTATGGCGCCAGGCTGACAAGTACAATGTTCCACGTATCGGCTATGTTAACAAAATGGACCGCTCTGGTGCTGACTTCTTCGAGACAGTACAGCAGATGCGCGACATTCTTGGTGCAAACCCTGTAGTTTTGCAGGTGCCTATCGGTGCAGAGGAGAACTTCAAGGGTGTAGTAGACCTCATCAAGATGAAGGCTATCCTTTGGCACGACGAGACAATGGGTGCTAAGTATGACATCGAGGATATTCCTGCTGACTTGCAGGACGAGTGCGACGAGTGGCGCGGCAAGTTGCTCGAGGCTGCTGCTGAGTACGACGAGGCTTTGATGGAGAAATTCTTCGACGACCCAGCTTCAATAACAGAAGAGGAAATCATTGCGGCAATCCGCAAGGGTACCGTGGCAATGGAGTGTACTCCTATGCTTTGCGGTTCTTCATATAAGAACAAGGGTGTTCAGCCCCTCCTCGACTATGTTTGTGCATTCCTTCCTTCTCCACTTGACACGGAGGCTGTAATCGGTACAAATCCTGATACAGAGGAAGAGGAAAAGCGCAAGCCATCTGAGGACGAGCCTACATCGGCTTTGGCATTCAAGATTGCCACCGACCCATATATGGGACGTCTCGTGTTCTTCCGCGTTTATTCTGGTAAGGTTACTGCCGGATCATACGTTTACAATGCACGCTCTGGCAAGAAGGAGCGCATCAGCCGCTTGTTCCAGATGAACTCCAACAAGGAAATTCCTATGGAGTCAATCGACGCAGGCGATATCGGTGCAGGCGTAGGTTTCAAGGACATCCGCACTGGTGATACTCTCTGCGAGGAAGGTCACCCAATCGTTCTTGAGTCAATGACATTCCCTGACACTGTGATTTCAATCGCCGTTGAGCCAAAGAGCCAGGCTGACATTGCCAAGCTTGACAACGGTCTTGCAAAGTTGGCTGAGGAAGACCCGACATTCACCGTTCGCACAGACGAGCAGAGTGGTCAGACAATCATCTCTGGTATGGGTGAGCTTCACCTCGATATCATCATCGACCGTCTGAAGCGCGAGTTCAAGGTTGAGTGTAACCAGGGTAAGCCACAGGTTAACTACAAGGAAGCAATCACTAAGACAGTCAACCTCCGCGAGGTTTACAAGAAGCAGTCGGGTGGTCGTGGTAAGTTTGCCGACATCATCGTTAACATCGGTCCTGTAGACGAGGACTTCAAGGAAGGCGGTCTGCAGTTTGTTAACGAGGTTAAGGGTGGTAACGTGCCTAAGGAATTCATCCCTGCTGTTCAGAAGGGCTTCGAGAATGCTATGAAGAACGGTATCCTCGGTGGCTATCCTGTTGACAGCCTGAAGGTGACACTCTTGGATGGTTCATTCCACCCGGTAGACTCTGACCAGTTGTCATTCGAACTTGCTGCCATCAACGCATACAAGAACGGATGTGCTAAGGCTGCTCCAGTACTCATGGAGCCTATCATGAAGCTCGAGGTTATCACTCCAGAGGAGAACATGGGTGACGTGATTGGCGACTTGAACAAGCGACGTGGTCAGGTAGAAGGTATGGACGAGGCTCGCAGTGGTGCACGTGTCATCAAGGCTATGGTGCCGCTGTCAGAGATGTTCGGTTATGTTACGGCTCTCCGTACAATCACTTCCGGACGTGCAACCTCTTCAATGGAGTACGATCATCACTCTCCACTGTCAACAGCCATCGCAAAGACTGTGCTTGAGGAAGTTAAGGGACGTGCAGACCTGCTGTAAAAAGAAAACAAGAGATGGAGGGTGCGCCGCTTAGCGTATGACTCTTAAGTGGCGTTGCCCTTCTCCTTATACATTATTAATATATATAACATAAAAAACAAAGATGAGTCAAAAAATCAGAATTAAGCTGAAGTCTTACGACCACCAGTTGGTTGACAAGTCAGCAGAGAAAATCGTGAAGGCTGTAAAGGCTACGGGCGCAATCATCAGCGGTCCTATTCCACTGCCTACACGCAAGCGTATTTTTACTGTAAACCGCAGTACTTTCGTTAACAAGAAGAGCCGCGAGCAGTTCCAGTTGTCGGACTATAAGCGTCTTATCGACATCTACAGTTCTACGGCAAAGACCGTTGACGCTCTTATGAAGCTTGAACTTCCGAGCGGTGTAGAGGTAGAAATCAAGGTGTAGTAAGATACATATATTTAAAATAACTAATTAACAGTAAATTGAAATGCCAGGATTAATTGGAAGAAAAATCGGAATGACTTCCGTGTTCAGTGCCGAGGGAAAGAATATTCCATGCACTGTTATCGAAGCTGGTCCTTGTGTTGTTACACAGGTAAAGACCGTTGAGAAAGACGGTTATGCCGCTGTTCAGTTGGGATTCGGAGAGGCAAAGGAGAAGAACACAACCAAGCCTCTTATGGGAATCTTCAAGAAGGCAGGTACGACACCAAAGGCCCACTTGGCCGAGTTCAAGTTTGATGAGGAGTTAACCCTCGGTGCCACCGTCGGTGTAGAGATCTTTGAAGGAGCAGAGTTCGTTGACGTTGTGGGCACATCTAAAGGTAAAGGTTTCCAAGGTGTAATGAAGCGTCATGGTTTCGGTGGTGTTGGTCAGAGCACACACGGTCAGGACGACCGCGCTCGTAAACCAGGTTCCATCGGTGCTTGTTCTTACCCTGCAAAGGTGTTCAAGGGTATGCGCATGGCAGGCCACATGGGTTGTGACAGAGTTACAACACAGAACCTGAGAGTATTGAAGGTTATCCCAGAGCACAACCTTATCATCGTGAAGGGTAGTGTTGCAGGATGCAAAGGTTCAACCGTTTTAATTAACAAGTAATGGAAATCAACGTATTAAACATAAATGGTCAGGAGACCGGACGTAAGGTGACATTGAACGATGCCATCTTCGCAATCGAACCTAATGACCACGTGCTGTACCTCGACGTTAAGCAGTATCTTGCTAACCAGCGTCAGGGCACTGCAAAGTCAAAGGAGAGAAGTGAGATTTCTGGTTCTACACGCAAACTTGGTCGCCAGAAGGGCGGCGGCGGTGCTCGTCGCGGTGATATCAATTCACCTCTGCTCGTTGGTGGTGGTCGCGTGTTTGGTCCAAAGCCTCGCGATTATCGTTTCAAGCTCAACAAAAAAGTAAAGATTCTTGCACGCAAGTCAGCTCTGTCTTACAAGGCAAAGGAGGCTGCTATCTTGGTTGTGGAAGATTTTAATATAGAGACTCCGAAAACCAAAGATTTTGTAAATATTCTTAAAAATCTTAAAGTTGAGGGCAAAAAGTCACTCTTTGTTTTGCCAGAAGCAAATAAATCAGTATATTTGTCTGCTCGAAACATACAGCGCACTGACGTTACGCTCGCAGCATTGCTTAATTCGTATAAAATTTTGAATGCTGACGTGCTTGTGATATCAGAAAGTTCGCTGCAGACTATCGACACTATTTTAAACAAATAAGGAGCATTAGATTATGGCATTTATAATAAAACCATTGGTTACTGAGAAGATGACCAAGATTACGGACAAGACATCAGTTGACCGCACCTATACTCCGAAAGCGGGCAAGAACAAAGGTCAGCAGATTACCAAGACGGCTACCGCCAGATATGGTTTCATCGTTCGTCCTGAAGCTAACAAGTTTCAGATAAAGGCTGAGGTTGAGAGTCTGTATAATGTTAAAGTGATAAGTGTGAACACACTTCTTTATGCCGGAAAGCGCGTTTCGCGCTACACAAGGTCTGGTCTCGTAAGAGGTCAGAAGAATGCGTTCAAGAAGGCAATCGTAACCTTGAAAGAGGGCGATACAATTGATTTTTATAGCAATATTGAATAATAAAAATGGCAGTACGTAAATTTAAACCAGTTACTCCTGGTCAAAGACACAAGGTTATTGGCACGTTCGAAGAGATTACTGCATCTGTGCCAGAAAAGTCTCTCGTTTACGGTAAGCGTTCTACCGGTGGTCGCAACAACACCGGAAAAATGACAGTACGCTACAGAGGTGGCGGTCATAAGAAGAAGTTCCGTATCATCGACTTCAAGCGAGAGAAGGATGGTGTTCCAGCAGTGGTGAAGACAATCGAGTACGATCCAAACCGTTCGGCTCGCATTGCGCTTCTCTTCTATGCTGATGGTGAAAAACGTTATATCATTGCTCCTAATGGACTGCAGGTGGGTGCAACACTGATGTCGGGTGCAGAGGCTGTTCCCGAAGTAGGTAATGCCCTTCCTCTTGCAAACATTCCTGTAGGTACCGTGATACACAACATTGAGTTGCGTCCGGGACAGGGTGCTTTGCTTGTTCGTTCGGCTGGTAATTTCGCTCAGTTGACATCTCGTGAGGGTAGCTATTGTGTAATCAAGCTCCCTTCAGGTGAGACACGTCAGATTTTGAGTGCTTGTAAGGCAACGATAGGTAGTGTAGGTAACTCTGACCACGCACTTGAGAAGTCGGGTAAGGCCGGCCGCTCTCGTTGGTTGGGTCGTCGTCCTCACAACCGTGGTGTTGTTATGAACCCGCACGATCACCCAATGGGTGGTGGTGAAGGCCGTCAATCAGGAGGTCACCCACGCTCACGCAAGGGTCTCTATGCTAAGGGTCTCAAGACACGCGCACCTAAGAAGCATTCAAATAAGTATATTATTGAAAGAGCAAACAAGAAGTAATTTAAACATCGTAAATTATGAGTCGTTCATTAAAAAAAGGTCCATATATCAACGTGTCACTCGAGAAGAAGATTCTTGCAATGAATGAGAGTGGCAAGAAGAATGTCGTTAAGACTTGGGCCAGGGCTTCAATGATTTCCCCGGACTTCGTGGGACACACTGTTGCAGTTCATAACGGAAATAAATTTATCCCTGTTTACATTACCGAGAACATGGTGGGACACAAGCTCGGAGAGTTCTCTCCGACACGTCGTTTCGGAGGCCATGCAGGTAACAAGAAATAACAGGTTCACCAGAAATTAAAGAATAATAATAAATGGGAGCAAGAAAACATATTAAGGCAGAAGAAAGAAAGGCTGCACTTAAAACACAGTATTTTGCAAAGCTCAAGGGCTGCCCTTCTTCACCACGCAAGATGCGCTACGTTGTAGACATGATACGTGGCATGGAGGTGAATCGTGCACTCGGCGTGCTCAGGTTCTCGAAGAAGGCTGCTTCTGTTGATGTAGAGAAGCTGCTTCTCTCAGCCATCAACAACTGGGAGCAGAAGAATGACCGCAAGGCTGAAGATGGTGAGTTGTTCATCACTCGCGTTTTCGTTGACGAGGGTGTTACAATGAAGCGTATGAGACCGGCACCACAGGGTCGTGGCTACAGGATTCGTAAGCGTTCCAACCACGTCACTCTGTATGTTGACACAAAAAACAATGATAAATAAATAGTAGAATGGGACAGAAAGTTAATCCGATAAGCAACCGCCTCGGCATCGTTAGAGGTTGGGACTCAAATTGGTTTGGTGGCAAGAATTTCGGAGACAACATTGTGGAGGATATGAAAATCCGCAAGTATCTCAACAAGCGTTTGGAGAAGGCAAGCGTTTCAAAGATTGTCATTGAGCGTACATTGAAGCTGGTCACCATTACTATTTGTACCGCTCGTCCGGGCATCGTCATTGGTAAAGGTGGTCAAGACGTAGACAAGCTGAAGGAAGAGTTGAAGAAACTCTACGACAAGGATATCCAAATCAACATCTTCGAGGTGAAGAAGCCTGACCTTGATGCAACTATCGTTGGTCAGAACATCGCCCGTCAGGTGGAAGGAAAGATTTCCTACCGTCGTGCCATCAAGATGGCTATCCAGAACACTATGCGTGCTGGTGCCGAAGGCATCAAGGTTCAAATTACAGGACGTCTGAACGGAGCCGAGATGGCTCGTAAGGAAATGTATAAGGAGGGTCGTACTCCTCTGCATACACTTCGTGCAGACATTGATTTTTGCCAAGCTGAGGCTCTTACGAAAGTGGGCTTGCTCGGTATCAAGGTGTGGATTTGCCGTGGCGAGATTTACGGCAAGCGCGACTTGGCACCTAACTTCTCACAGGACAAGAGCAACGGCCGCTCTAATGGTGGTGGCAATGGTGGCAGAAAGTTCCGTAATAAGAAGAAGTAATTAACAGATTAAATTAAGAAGCTATCATGTTACAACCTAAGAGAGTAAGATATAGAAGGCCTCAGGACGGACGTGGCAATAAGGGCAACGCTCACAGAGGCACACAATTGGCTTTCGGGTCTTTTGGTATAAAGACGCTCGAGCCAAAATGGATTGATAGTCGTCAGATTGAGGCTGCCCGTGTGGCTGTGAACCGTTACATGCAGCGTGAGGGACAGGTGTGGATTCGTATTTTCCCGGATAAACCAATCACCCGTAAGCCTGCTGACGTACGTATGGGTAAAGGTAAGGGAGATGTTGCCGGCTGGGTTGCGCCTGTTACTCCTGGACGTATCCTTTTTGAAGTTGAGGGTGTTCCTTTCGACATCGCAAAGGAGGCTCTCCGCCTTGCAGCGCAGAAACTTCCTGTGAAGACAAAGTTTGTTGTTAGACGTGATTACGATAAAAATGCTTAATTATGAAGACTGAGGAAATAAAGGCACTTGAGACCAATGAGTTGGTTGAGAAGATAGCAGCTACGGTTGCTAAATATGACCAGATGAAGTTTAATCATTCTATCTCGCCGCTGGCAAATCCATCAGAGATTAAGGCTACACGTCGTGACATCGCTCGCATGAAGACAGAACTTCGTCAAAGAGAACTTAACAAATAATAATGGTCCAGATGGAAAAAAGAAATTTAAGAAAAGTAAGACAGGGTGTCGTTACGAGCAACAAGATGGATAAAACCATTGTTATTGCGTCTAAGTTCAAGGAGAAGCACCCTATCTATGGCAAGTTTGTCCAGAAGACAAAGAAGTATCACGCCCACGACGAGAAGAACGAGGCAAACATTGGTGATACTGTGCTTATAATGGAGACTCGTCCTTTGAGTAAGACAAAGAGATGGAGGTTAGTACAAATAGTAGAAAAGGCTAAGTAATTATGATACAGACTGAATCAAGACTTACAGTATGTGATAACAGCGGTGCGCGCGAGGCTCTCTGCATTCGTGTGTTGGGTGGTACGCGCCGTCGTTATGCCAGTGTGGGTGACGTTATTGTCGTTGCTGTCAAGAACGTCATTCCATCAAGTGATTTGAAAAAAGGTGCAGTATCTAAGGCTTTGGTTGTTCGCACAAAGAAGGAGATTCGTCGTGCCGACGGCTCATATATCCGTTTTGACGACAATGCTTGTGTATTGTTGAACAACGCTGGTGAAATTCGCGGCAGCCGTATTTTCGGTCCTGTGGCTCGTGAGCTCCGTGCCGTTAATATGAAGGTCGTATCCTTGGCACCCGAGGTTCTTTAATATTAAATGATACAAGACGTTATGAAGTTGAAAATAAAGAAAAACGATACAGTCGTTGTACTTACCGGCAATGATAAGGGCAAGACTGGCAAGGTGCAGAAAGTTTTCGTTGACAAGCAGCGTGCTATCGTTGAGGGTGTGAACATTGTCACCAAGAGCACAAAGCCGAGCGCCAAGCATCCTCAGGGTGGTTTTGTGAAGGAGGAGGCTCCTATACACATTTCCAACCTTAGCTTGATAGACCCAAAGAGCGGCAAGCCTACACGTGTGGCTATCAAGAAGAATGATGACGGTAAGAAAGTACGTATCGCTAAAAAGTCAGGGGAGGAAATTAAGTAATGAATACAGCACAACTTAAAAAAACTTATATTGAGCAGATTGCTCCTGCATTGGAGAAGCAGTTCAATTACAGCTCAAAGATGCAGATTCCCGTGTTGAAGAAGATTGTCATCAACCAGGGACTTGGCGACGCTACGCAGGACAAGAAGATTATTGAGGTTGCAATCAATGAGATTTCTGCCATTACAGGTCAGAAGGCTGTGGCAACATATTCAAAGAAGGATATCTCAAACTTCAAGCTTCGTAAGAAGATGCCTATCGGCGTTATGGTAACTTTGCGTCGTGAGCGCATGTACGAGTTCCTTGAAAGGCTCGTTCGCGTGGCATTGCCGCGTATCCGTGACTTCAAGGGTATTGAGAGCAAGTTTGACGGACGTGGAAACTACACTCTTGGTGTACAGGAGCAGATTATTTTCCCGGAAATCAATATCGATTCAGTAGACCGCATTCAGGGTATGAACATCACTTTCGTTACAAGCGCAAAGACTGACGAAGAGGGATTCGCACTTCTGAAGGCATTCGGTCTGCCATTTAAGAACGCTAAAAACGATTAAGGAGACATGGCAAAGGAATCAATGAAGGCTCGCGAGGTAAAGCGTGCAAAACTTGTGGCTCGCTATGCAGAAAAGCGCGCTGCACTGAAGAAGATTATCGCAAAGACTGACGACCCGGCAGAAGCATACGAGGCTGCCCGCAAGTTGCAGTCCATTCCTAAGAATGCAAACCCGATACGTCTTCACAACCGCTGCAAGATTACCGGACGTCCGAAAGGATACATGCGCCAGTTTGGTCTTTCCCGTATCCAGTTCCGCGAGATGGCATCAAGCGGCTTGATACCGGGTGTTAAGAAGGCAAGCTGGTAATGAGATGCAAGAAGCGAATATACTTATTTAATATTGTCGGGGTAGTCCCGATTAATTAAAATTTATTTAAAATGACAGATCCAATAGCAGATTTTCTGACGAGGTTGAGAAACGCAATCATGGCTAACCACCGTGTTGTTGAAGTACCAGCTTCAAACTTGAAGAAGGAAATTACAAAGATCCTCTTCGAGAAGGGTTACATCTTGAACTACAAGTTCATAGATGATGGTCCTCAGGGCTCTATCAAGGTTGCCTTGAAGTACGACCCTGTTACAAAGGCAAGTGCAATACAGTGCCTTAAGAGAGTGTCTAAGCCCGGTTTGCGTATGTACACCGGATATAAGGACATGCCGAGAGTTATTAACGGATTAGGTATCGCTATTTTATCTACATCCAAAGGTGTAATGACAGACAAGGAGGCTTCCGCTCTTAAGATTGGCGGCGAGGTTCTTTGCTATGTATATTAATTTTGGAGGGTATAGAATATGTCAAGAATAGGTAAGTTACCAATCGTTATTCCTTCAGGCGTAACTGTTAACTACACAGATAACGTTGTTAGCGTAAAAGGTCCGAAAGGTGAGCTTTCACAGAAGGTTGACCCATCAATCATAGTTAAGATTGAAGACGGACACATTGTGTTTGAAATAGATGAGAACAGCCCTGTTAACTACAAGCAAAAGCAGGCCTTCCACGGTTTGTATCGCTCGTTGGTTAATAATATGGTTGTAGGTGTGAGTGAGGGCTACAAGAAGGTGCTTGAGCTTGTAGGTGTTGGTTACCGTGTGTCAAACCAAGGCAACCTCATCGAATTCTCACTCGGATATACACACCCCATTTTCATCCAACTTCCAAACGAAATCAAGGTTGAGACAAAGTCTGAGCGCAACCAGAACCCTATCGTGATTTTGGAGTCTTGCGATAAGCAACTCATAGGTCTTGTTTGCGCTAAAATTCGTTCTTTCCGCAAGCCTGAGCCATATAAGGGCAAGGGTATCTTGTTCCAAGGCGAGGTTATCCGCAGGAAGTCGGGTAAGTCAGCATCAGCTAAATAACATTAAAGGTTTACGATTATGACAACAAAGAAAGTAGAAAGACGAATAAAGATAAAGTATAGAATTCGTAAGAGCGTATATGGAACAGCAGAGCGTCCTCGCCTGAGTGTTTTCCGTAGCAACAAGCAGATTTACGCTCAGGTTATCAACGATGATGAGGGCAGGACACTTGCATCTGCATCTTCACTCGGAATGGAGGCAATGCCAAAGATTGAGCAGGCTGCAAAGGTTGGCGAACTTGTTGCCAAGAAGGCACAGGAGGCTGGCGTTACATCTGTAGTGTTCGACCGTAACGGCTACCTCTATCACGGTCGTGTGAAGTCATTGGCAGACGCTGCTCGTAAAGGTGGACTTAATTTCTAAACGATTATGGCAATGAACAAAGTTAAGATAAATAGCGACATTGAATTGAAAGATAGATTGGTTGCCATCAACCGTGTTACCAAGGTAACAAAGGGAGGTCGCACCTTCACATTCGCAGCCATCGTGGTTGTCGGCGACGGCAACGGCATTATCGGCTGGGGTCTTGGTAAGGCTGGCGAAGTTACCGCTGCCATCGCCAAGGGTGTTGAGGCTGCCAAGAAGAATCTCGTTAAGGTTCCTGTGCTCAAGGGCACTATCCCTCACGACATGGAGGCTCATTTCGGTGGTGCAAGGGTATTCATGATGCCTGCAGCAGCCGGTACCGGTCTTGTAGCCGGTGGTGCTATGCGTGCCGTACTTGAGAGTGCTGGTGTGAAGGACGTGCTTGCCAAGTCAAAGGGTTCTTCCAATCCTCACAACTTGGTAAAGGCAACAATCCTTGCATTGAGCAAGATGCGCGACGCTTACACTATTGCAGGCATGCGCGGAGTAAGTATGGAAAAAGTATTTAGAGGATAAAAGGAGGTTTTACTATGGCAACGATTAAGATCCAGCAGATTAAAAGTAAGATTGGTGCACCTAAAAACCAGAAGGCCACCCTTGAGGCTCTTGGACTTCGCAAGATTTCCCAGGTAGTTGAAAAGGAGGATACTCCTTCTATTCGCGGTATGATCCAGACAGTGCATCACCTTGTACGTGTTATCGACTAATAATTAACGTTTAAAATCGGATTTCAATTATGAAACTACATACATTAACCCCACAGGAAGGCTCCACACATTCTCGCCGCAGAATCGGCCGTGGACCAGGCTCTGGCCTCGGTGGCACTTCTACACGTGGTCACAAAGGTGCTAAGGCACGTTCCGGTTATAAGAAGAAGATTGGTTTTGAAGGTGGTCAGATGCCATTGCAACGCCGTGTACCAAAGGCTGGTTTCAAGAACATCAACCACAAGGAGTACTTCGCCGTTAACCTTTCTACTCTCCAGAAGATGGCTGAGAGAAAGAACTTGGAGAAGATCGGCATAGCAGAGTTGGTTGCAGCTGGTCTCACAAACGGCAAGGAACTTGTCAAGATTCTTGGTAACGGAGAGTTAAAGGCAAAATTGACTGTAGAGGCAAACGCATTCTCTAAGTCAGCAGAAGAGGCTATCAAGGCCGTAGGTGGAACAGCAACTATAATTTAAGAATAATGAAGAAGTTAATTGAGACACTGAAGAACATTTGGAAGGTGGAAGACCTGCGCATGCGCATTCTCATCACTATCCTTTTTGCGGCAATCTATCGTTTTGGCTCGTTTGTGGTACTTCCAGGTATCAATCCAGCCGCGTTGGATAAACTTCAGCAGCAGACACAGGGTGGTTTGATGTCACTCCTCGACATGTTCTCTGGTGGAGCATTTTCTAATGCATCTATCTTTGCACTTGGAATCATGCCTTACATCTCAGCTTCTATCGTTATGCAGCTTCTCGCTGTCGCTGTACCTTATTTCCAAAAGTTGCAGCGCGAAGGTGAAAGCGGACGCAAAAAGATTTCGATGTATACTCGTTGGCTCACAGTGGGAATCTTGTTCTTTCAGGCACCGAGTTACCTTATAAATCTCAGAATGCAGGCAGCAGGTGCCCTCGCTTCGGGCATCTCTTGGCCTTTGTTCATGTTGTCTGCTTCCGTGATTCTTGCAGCAGGAAGCATGTTCATCCTTTGGTTGGGTGAGCGCATTACAGATAAGGGTATAGGTAATGGTATCTCGCTTATCATCATGCTCGGTATTATTGCCCGTCTGCCACAGGCGTTCATTCAGGAGGTTGGTTCTCGTTTCACTGCTATCACTGGTGGTGGACTTGTAATGTTCCTCGTGGAGATTATAATCCTTTATGCGGTTGTTTGTTTAGCAATTCTTTTGGTGCAGGGCACTCGCAGAGTTCCTGTACAGTATGCAAAGCGTCTTGTGGGCAATAAGCAATATGGCGGTGCACGTCAGTATATCCCTCTCAAGTTGTTCGCAGCCAACGTAATGCCTATCATCTTTGCTCAGGCAATTATGTTCATTCCGTTGACTATCGTGCAGTTCTCTTCTGAGGCTGCCCGTACAAGTTGGGTTATGACATCGCTGATGAACCACCACAGCTGGTTGTACAATATCATTTTTGCACTCCTCATTATTGCCTTTACATATTTCTATACTGCAATCACTCTAAACCCAACGCAGATGGCTGAGGATATGAAGCGCAACAACGGTTTCATTCCTGGTGTTAAGCCAGGCAAGGACACGGCAGAGTATATCGACACAGTAATGTCTCGCATCACTCTTCCTGGTTCGTTGCTCATCGCTTTCATTGCCATTATGCCTTCACTGGCAGGTTTGTTGAGTGTGCAGGATGCGTTCTCGCAATTCTTTGGAGGAACATCTCTGTTGATTCTCATTGGTGTTGTGCTTGACACACTCCAGCAGATAGAGAGTCACCTGTTGATGCGTCATTATGACGGCTTGCTCAACTCTGGTCGTATACACGGTCGTGGTGGCATGGTTGCATATTAATGACACCCCTCTCACAGAGGAATGGAAGTATTTCTGAAAACGGAAGACGAGATAGAGTCAATGAGGCAAGCGAGCCAACTTGTTGGCAAGGCGCTTGCCGAATTGGCGAAAAACATAAGGGAGGGAATAACTACCAAGCAATTGGATGACATTGCGGAGGCGTTTATACGCGACAATGGTGGTGTTCCGATATTCAAGGGATTTCCCAACCCATATGGAAAGCCGTTTCCTGCAAGTATATGCACATCCGTTAACTCTGCCGTAGTGCACGGCATACCGAATGAAAATACGGTATTGAGAAACGGAGATATTATATCAGTGGATTGCGGTATACTTCTCGACGGTTTTTGCGGCGACTCTGCCTATACGTTCTGCGTCGGCGAGGTGAGCGACGAGATAAAGACGCTGCTCAAGACAACGAAGGAGTCGCTGTATAAAGGAATAGAGGCAGCGCAGGCTGGCAGGCATCTCGGTGACATAGGTCACGCAGTCCAGACTTATTGCGAAGGCAAGGGATATGGAGTGGTAAGAGAACTGACAGGTCACGGCATAGGAAAGAAGATGCACGAAGACCCGCAAGTACCAAATTACGGTAAGTATGGTGATGGTATGCTGCTTAAGCCGGGAATGTGTCTGGCAATAGAGCCGATGATAACGATGGGTGATGCTTCCATAGGGCTGATGCCTGACAGGTGGACAATCCGAACGCGCGACAACCGCCCGGCAGCACACTTCGAGCACACCATTGCGGTGAGAAACGGAAAGGCAGACATTTTGTCAACGTTTGAAGAGATAGAACAAATAGAAAGAAAACAATATTAATTATATGGCAAAGCAAGACGCTATAGAGCAGGACGGAACAATCGTCGAGTCATTGTCGAACGCGATGTTTCGTGTGGAACTGGAGAATGGTGTGCCTATCATAGCACACATTTCCGGCAAGATGAGAATGCACTATATCAAGATATTGCCCGGCGACAAGGTAAAGGTGGAGATGAGTCCATACGACCTGACAAAAGGCAGAATTGTATTTAGATACAAATAATCATTTACATTATATGAAAACAAGAACATCACTGAAGAAGCGTACCCCCGACTGCAAGATTGTACGCCGCAAGGGTCGCCTGTTCGTAATCAACAAGAAAAACCCTAAGTACAAGATGCGTCAGGGTTAATGAGTAAAAAGATTTAATAATCAAGTTTTATTAATTTAATTAATCAATGGCAATAAGAATTGTTGGAGTAGATTTGCCCCAAGAGAAGCGTGGCGAAATCGCATTGACCTACATTTATGGTATTGGTCGAAGTAGTTCAGCAAAGATATTGGATAAGGCAGGTGTCAGCCGCGACCTGAAGGTCAAAGAGTGGAGTGACGACCAGGCTGCCAAGATCCGTGAAATCATCGGCGCTGAATTCAAGGTAGAAGGTGATCTCCGTTCAGAGATCCAGTTGAATATCAAGCGTCTCATGGATATTGGATGCTATCGTGGAATCCGTCATCGTAATGGTCTTCCTGTTCGTGGTCAGAGCACCAAGAACAATGCACGTACCCGTAAGGGAAAGAAGAAGACTGTTGCTAACAAGAAGAAGGCCACAAAGTAAAAAATTAAATCATTAACGTATTAGGATTTAAAAGTCATGGCAAAGAAAACAGTCGCTTCAAAGAAAAGAAACGTGAAGGTTGACGCTATCGGACAGCTTCACGTGCATAGTTCGTTTAACAACGTAATCGTGATGTTGGCCAACAGCGAGGGTCAGACCATTTCTTGGTCTTCAGCTGGTAAGATGGGCTTCCGCGGTTCAAAGAAGAATACTCCTTATGCAGCGCAGATGGCAGCAGAGGATTGTGCAAAGGTAGCTTTCGACCTCGGTCTCCGCAAGGTTAAGGCTTACGTAAAGGGTCCGGGCAACGGTCGTGAGAGCGCAATCCGTGCAATCCACGGTGCAGGCATCGAGGTAATAGAGATTGTAGACGTTACGCCACTGCCACACAATGGCTGCCGTCCTCCAAAGCGTCGTCGTGTATAATAACGGAGTATTCACAAAGAACAATAAAGTAACTTTATAATTATGGCAAAATATATAGGTCCGAAATCAAAAATTGCGCGCCGTTTTGGAGAACCCATCTTCGGCGCAGACAAAGTTTTGTCCAGAAGAAACTTCCCTCCTGGACAGCATGGCAATAACCGTCGTCGCAAGATGTCGGAGTATGGTGTCATGTTGGCAGAGAAGCAGAAAGCCAAGTATACATACGGCGTGCTGGAGCGCCAGTTCCGCAACATGTTTGAGAAGGCTGCAAAGGCTGACGGTATTACTGGTGAGGTGCTTTTGCAGAATCTTGAGAGTCGTCTCGACAATGTTGTGTTCCGTATGGGCATCGCTCCCACACGTGCAGCCGCTCGTCAGCTTGTGGGTCACAAGCACATCACTGTTGACGGAAAGGTTGTGGGTATTCCTTCATACGCTGTTAAGCCCGGTCAGATTATCGCAGTGCGCGAGAGGTCCAAGAGCTTGGAGGTTATCGCTGCTGCGCTCGCAGGCTTCAACCACAGCAAGTATCCTTGGATAGAGTGGGACGAGCAGACAAAGAGCGGTAAGTTCCTGCACAAGCCGGAGCGTGCCGATATCCCAGAGAATATTAAGGAGCAGTTAATCGTTGAGTTGTACTCTAAATAATCATTAAATTAATGGCAATATTAGCATTTCAAAAACCTGATAAAGTCGTAATGTTGGAATCCACCGACAAGTTCGGCAAGTTCGAATTTCGTCCGCTGGAGCCGGGCTTTGGTGTTACTATAGGCAATGCCCTGCGCCGCATTCTTCTTTCATCGCTCGAGGGCTATGCCATCAACACCATACGCATTGCAGGTGTTGAGCATGAGTTCTCATCAGTGTCTGGCGTAAAGGAAGATGTAACCAACATTATCTTGAACCTCAAGCAAGTGAGGTTCAAGCAAGTAGTAGAAGAATTCGAGAACGAAAAAGTCAGTATCACGGTCGAGAATACTACCGAGTTTAAGGCTGGCGATATCGGCAAGTATCTAACTGGATTTGAAGTGTTAAACCCTGATTTGGTGATTTGTCATCTCGATTCAAAAGCTTCAATGCAGATTGACCTAACTATTAACAAGGGTCGCGGCTATGTGCCGGCAGACGAGAACCGTGAGTTCTGCACCGATGTTAATGTTATCGCAATCGATTCTATTTACACCCCAATCCGTAACGTAAAATACTCGGTAGAGCCTTATCGTGTCGAGCAGAAGACCGACTACGACAAACTCGTGCTCGAGGTTACTACGGATGGTTCCATTCAACCAAAGGACGCACTCAAGGAAGCTGCCAAAATCCTCATTTATCACTTCATGCTGTTCTCTGACGAGAAGATTACTCTCGAGAATACAGAGATTGACAGCAACGAGGAGTTCGACGAGGAAGTTCTGCACATGCGCCAGTTGCTCAAGACACGTCTCGTGGACATGAACCTCAGTGTCCGTGCCCTCAACTGCCTCAAGGCTGCCGACGTGGATACGCTTGGTGACCTTGTTCAGTACAACAAGACAGACCTCTTGAAGTTCCGCAACTTTGGTAAGAAATCGCTCACTGAGCTTGATGATTTGCTCGAGAGTCTGAATCTTTCGTTTGGAACAGACATTTCTAAGTATAAATTGGACAAGGAATAAAAAACGTTCCGTGCAAGAGTCCGTAAAAAGAAATTAAGAAAATGAGACATAACAAAAAATTCAACCATCTTGGTCGTACTGCAGACCATCGCGCCGCTATGCTGGCAAACATGGCGATATCGCTGATCATGCACAAAAGAATCACTACGACCGTTGCCAAGGCTAAGGCTTTGAAGAAGTACGTAGAGCCGCTGATTACACGCTGCAAGGAAGATACAACTAACTCACGTCGTGTTGTCTTCAGCTATTTGCAGAACAAGTATGCCATCAAGGAACTCTTTGGTCCTGTTGCCGAGAAGGTAGGCGACCGTCCAGGTGGCTACACACGCATCATCAAGCTTGGTGTGCGTAAGGGTGACGCTGCTCCTATCTGCTTCATCGAGCTTGTTGACTTCGACGAGCGTATGGCGAAGACCGAGATAAAGAAGAAGACTCGCCGTTCACGTCGTTCTTCAAAAGCAGAGGCTGCTGAAGCACCTGCAACAGCAGAAGCTCCTGTAACAGAGGCTCCCATAGAGGAGGCACCAGTTGCAGAGGCTGCCGCAGAAGAGGCAAAGGCTGAATAAGTGTTAGGACAGATTACTAATATTTATAGAAAGGGGATGTGCCAATAACAGGCGCATCCTTTTTTGTTTATATATCCCTATGTGCTCCAAACCATTTTGGTGCTTCAACGGCAGTTGTCATTAGTGTCTATCGGCAGTTGCTATTAACACCTAACGACAGTTGTCGTTAGCACCTAATATCAGTAGCCGTTAATCCCTAACGGCAACTGTTATTCTTTCCACAAAATATTTGCTATTCAAGTCGTATCTCCTCTATCAATCGAGACTGCAATCACTTGACCGATAAACACGTGGTTTTCAGTGTATTAACTTTGTGTTTAAAGGCGTTTGCCGTATTAAGTGTGAAGGATAATATATATACTTTTGTATAGGAATTCCTTTACCATAGGGGGGTAAAGGGATTATATAGAAAAAGTTGCAAAAACATCCTTTACATCCTTCACACTTGCATCACAATCAGAATGGTAAATTGCTTTCAATATATTGTAAATCAATGTTTTCTGCATCCTCTTCGTCACTCGTTGCAATGGTGAGCTGTACCTGGTCAAGGGCTATCATTTAAACTTACTCAATCACAACCCAAGTCCCTCCTTTGTCATCTCCCTCTCTTCTGATTTTTTTGTCTGCACGAAGTTGCTTAAGGTCTCTTGATATCGTTTTTCGTGAGACATGGAGCATCTGCGCCATTTCTTCTGTTGTGATTTTAGGAGATAATCGTACGATTCTCAATATATCATTTTGCCTTACCTTAGACGCAGAAATGTTTTCTGGGACATTTTCTGAGACATTCAGAACTACGGTATCACCACATTCTTCGTGAATTGGGATAAACACATTGATAAATGTACGTTCATCATTTGTTTCTATGGTTGCACGGGGAGAACCGTTCTTTTGTAGTTCCTCCTGAATGGTTGGAATACCGGTGGAGCGTCCTTCTGTCAAGTCTAATTCTTTAAGGAAGTCACCTAATCTACGATTACGATAACGACGGGAGCACAGCATATTTCCTGCCTCAATTGCAGCCTTTGAGATAGAACGGTCTGGACCAGGAAAACTGAGAATATGGATGCCGTCAGGTTCTATAGATATTTCCACTGGCTCATATTGCTGGTAGTCTCTATGATAGAGCGAATTCACGATAGCCTCCTCTAAAGCCTGGATAGGATAATTGAAATATCTGATACTCTCTGGAACATTCTTTATTCGCGTATGCAAATTTAGCAATAATTTCTGAAACAGCAAGAAAACTGTCTGAAAAAGTTATGATTTACCATTTATACAATCCAAATGCAGATGTAATGAATACTGAGCCATAGTTACTGTTTATAAACTGTTAAAAACCGTTAATATTTGTCGGTCTTTTCATTTTTCTTGTCATTCCTTTTGTTGTTTTGACAATTATTGCTAATTTTGTAGCCGACTAAGCCAGCCTTCGAGGGATGGCGGGTCAAGACATCGAGGGAATGAGACCACCAAGCCGTTTGTAGGGCTGGTCTCGGAAGGACGTTTTCGGACGTTACTATCTGTGATCTCTAACTTCGCAACTTAGAAACTTTCCACAGGTGTAATGCAACTGAAGCGTCCGCGTGGGTGTATTATATCCCAATGGCAACTATGGCTATTTTGCTGTAGATGTATTTTGGTTTTATATAATATCACTCGGCGTGGGCTGGCTTGCGTTGCTTATCCTTGGAAAGGGGCAATGCGAAGGCCTGAGATCAGGGATAGGCGCGGAGAAATTAACTCCCACGTCTTTTTTATTTCCCATACCTTATTAATATTAACGCTGAATTAGGGAGTTCATAGGCACTTTTTAAATTTCTAACGTTATGAAGAAAAACAAAAAGAACGAAGAACTCCAATCAAGAAGAGAGTTTTTCAAGAAGGCAGCAAAAGGTGCGTTGCCTATTTTGGGGGCTATTGTGCTGTCGAGTGTACCTAATGTAGTAAACGCAATGGAAAACGCCCCAAACTCCGGCTGTAGAACTTGTAGTGGTAGTTGCACTACTACTTGTGGAGGTTGCTGTACCAAATGGTGTACTGGTACTTGTACCGTCACTTGTGGAGGTGCTTGTACAAAATGGTGTACTGGTTCTAGTAAATAACCCTTTTGAGGTTTAAACAGCCCTAGTGCATCATGCAGCGCAGGGCTGTTCTTTAATTGTACTAATTTTTATGAAAGACTTAATAAAGAAAGCAAACGCAGAATGGCATGCTGGTACGGCAAAGAATGTAACATTCATTGTCACAAAAGATTGCCAGCTTGCCTGCAAGTACTGCTACCTTGTTGGAAAAAACGCAAAAGAGCGAATGTCCTGGAAAGTAGCAAAACAAGCAATAGATTATATCCTTGACCATAAGGAAGATTTTTGTGAGGAAGCCGTTGTGTGGGATTTTATTGGCGGAGAACCGTTTCTTGAAATCGATCTCATAGACAGGATTTGCGACTACCTTAAAACTGAGATGTATCGCAGAAATCACCATTGGTTTAATTCTTACAGATTCTCATTTGCAACCAATGGCATCAACTACCATACTGACAAGGTGCAAAATTTTATAAAAAAAAATGGAGAACATGTAAGTATTGGCATAACCATTGATGGAACGGAAAAGAAGCACAATTTAAACCGTATTTACAAATTCCGAGATGACAATGATACGGAGGAGCGCGGATCTTATCATGATGTAGTGCGCAATATCCCATTATGGCAGGCACAATTCCCTAATTCGGGAACAAAGGTAACGATAAGCAGTGCTGACATCCCCTATATCAAAGAAAGTGTGTTGCACCTCTACTCGCTCGGCATACACGAAGTGAACATCAATGTAGTGTTTGAGGATGTGTGGGAGAATGGAGATGACAGACTGTTTGAGAACCAACTGATGCAACTTGCCGATGCAATTATCGATGGAGGCTGGTATGCAGATTATGCTTGTTCATTCTTTTCTGAAAATATAGGAAAGCCGCTTGACCACCGATTAGACAATCAGAACTGGTGTGGCGCAGGAAAGATGCTTGCTGTTGATGCAAATGGCATCTTCTATCCCTGCACACGGTTTGCTCAATATTCACTTCGTGAAAAAAAGGCTTGTATAATTGGCAATGTGGATGAAGGTATTGACAAAAACAAGCTGCGCCCATTTCTTGTGCTTGATCGTTTGAGCCAGTCCAAACAAGAATGTATTAATTGTGAAGTGGCCAGCGGGTGCGCATGGTGTCAAGGAGAAAACTATGATGCTGCTGATACCAATACAATTTATCAACGCAGCACAGCTATATGCAAGATGCACAAAGCCCGTGTTCGTGCAAACAACTACTACTGGAATAAGCTATACCGCAAGATAGAACTTGAAGGTATGGGTGAGGATTTTGAGAAGAACAAACGGGAAGTAAAACAAGAAATCTGCTAAGACTATGATGCAATACCTTATTATACTGTTGGATGATACGAGTACGTCGTATTGTCATTATGACAACGACAGACGAGAAAGCAAGCTGATTCCTATTGATGTATTGAAACTGGGAATCCGATATGCCATGACGGAAAACCTGATGATTCAATTTGTCTATCCAGATTATGATCTTCCATTAGAGTATAAGGAAGTTATAGAAACGATAGATCATAGCAACATCATTTCGTCGTTATGTGAGGATAAAAGTCTTGTAGACGAGGCTGATGTCGTAATTTTCCACGATTGGATAGGATTAGATTATTTCACTTTTGAAGTAGACAAAGCTTATGTACTGCGTACCACAAAAGCAGACTTGTTTGACCGTTATCTTTCCCTAAAATGTGCTTTGGCTAAGGTTGCTCGTCTGAACGTGGTTATAACAGATGTCGATTCTTTCTCTGAAGCAGATTTTGAGACTTATAAGAAAGTACTCCAAAGTTTGTCTGGACATATAGAAAAAATGTATGTTGAGGGTAAATCGCCACAGTTGAATCTATTAACAGACCGCATGATGTTGGAAGAGATGAACAACTGCGGAGCAGGAGATACAAATATAACACTTGCTCCTAACGGTAAGTTCTATGTATGTGCTGCATTCTATTATGAAAACGAGGCTGATAGTGTCGGCGATTTGGAAAATGGGCTTGATATTAAGAACAAGCAACTCTATAAGTTGGAGTATGCTCCTATTTGTCGCCATTGTGATGCATACCATTGCAAACGCTGCGTTTGGCTAAACCGTAAACTGACATTGGAAGTAAACACGCCGAGCTATGAGCAATGCGTTATGGCACATATTGAGCGCAACGCAAGCCGTGAATTGCTGAACAATATACGCAAGTACGGCACATTCCTGCCAGAGCAGGAAGATATTAAGGAAATAGATTATTTAGACCCTTTTGATAAAAGAGACGAATGGTAATGAAAAAACTTGTAGGGCAGGTGACACCCGAGGAGCGTATTGAGATTCAGACGCTTTTTGAACGTCGCAACGGACTGAATGAACTGGCAAAAATTCTCACGGCAGACAATGCCGAGCTGTATGAGAAATTGGTTAAGGACTTGGGCGAGACTGGCACGAAGTTCCAAAACTGGTGGGACAGAATGGCAGAGAAATACCAATGGGAATCTGATGAGAACGGCAACTGGGAGATAAACTTCGATACTTGCGAAATTTTCTTGGTAATTCAGTAGGCGTATGGTATCACAATTAGTATTATTCATCGGAACGACGGAACTGCTGCTTGTAGGCGGTCTTGCCCTGCTGCTCTTTGGTGGAAAGAAACTGCCCGAGATGATGAAAGGACTTGGGCAGGGAGTGCAGAGTTTCAAGAAAGGAATGCATGAGCCTTTGGAAGAGGACGAAGAAAAAGAGGAAGAAAAGGAAGAGGAAACAAATGGCGAGGAAGGGGAAAAAGAAGAAGCAGAGCACAAAGAAACTAAGTGACATCAATGACGTTGAAGAAAGTGGACTCCTTACCTTTGGCGGACACTTGGAGGTGTTCCGCCAAATGCTCTTCCGTATTCTTGCTGTTGCTGGAGCTATTGCCATAGTGGTGTTTTGTCTAAAGGACATCACTTGGCGATTACTGCTCGCACCGAGCGAATGGGATTTTTGTACATATCGCTGGATAGAGGAGGCGATGCAAGCTGTGGGGATAGACTTCCGCTTTGAGCCGTATCACGTAGACCTGATAGCCACGGATTTGTCAAGTCAGTTTATGACGCATATAACTACTGCAGTGAGCCTTGGATTACTCGGTGCGTCACCATATATCCTTTTTGAGTTATTCAGGTTTATTTCTCCTGCACTTTATGACAATGAACGGCGTTATTCTGTGCAGGTGGCAGGCACGATATACCTGCTGTTTATTGCCGGCGTATTGATGTCCTATTTCGTGCTGTTCCCTATTTCGTTTCGTTTTCTCGGTACTTACAGCGTGTCGGCAAAAGTGGTAAGCACTATAACGCTCGATTCATACGTATCTACTTTCACATCGCTTACTTTGCTTATGGACGTTGTATTTCAGTTGCCAGTGATAGCTTTCTTTGTCGGTAAGATGGGGTTTGTCACTTGTGATATGCTGTCGCAATATCGCAAACATGCATTTATTGCTATATTGCTTGTCGCAGCAGTGATAACGCCGCCCGACATAATGACGCTGGTACTCGTAGCCATACCACTTTATCTGCTCTATGAGGTGAGTATAAGAATTGTAAGGTGGGTAGAGTAATAGAGCGGATAACAAGACACAGCGAAAGTTGTATTATTGGGTAAGTGAAAACGATGTGTATCGTTTGCAACGAGTATATTGCAGTAGCATTAGGCTATCGGCTTAATCAAGCAGGAATGTCTCAATGTTTTTGGGAGTGATAACATTGAAGGTGGAGTCGGAGTATGTTTCCTTGAATGCTGTCGGACATTTTACGTTTGCCTTGCGCTCATTCCACTTAAACTCAAAAGCGGAAATCTTTCCGTTTTCCTCCTCAACGTAGTCAATTTCCTGCTGCTGTCGCGTGCGCCAAAACCACGATTGGGCGAAACTGCCTTTATAGGTATTCCTTTTCAGGCGCTCGGCAATGACAAAGTTTTCCCACAACTCTCCCGTGTCTGTGCGGTTTTCTATCTGTGCAAGGTTGCCAATTACGGCATTGCGCACACCAAGATCCCAAAAATATATCTTACGACTTATTTTCAGTTCGTTGCGCAGGTTGCGTGAAAAGCTGCCGAGGCGAAACACGATGAACGACTTTTCAAGAATTTCAATATAACGCTCCACCGTCTTTGCATCAATTCCTATCAAACTACCTATTTCGTTGTATGACACTTGGCTGCCTATCTGCAATGCAAGTGCCTTTAACAATCGTACGAGGCGGTCGGGCTTGTTTATGCCGTCGAGCGACATTATGTCTTTATACAAGTAGCTGTCTGTTAGTTCTTTCAGCGTGGCTTGCTCGTCTCCTGTATTGCATACAACCTCTGGATAATAACCGTAGACCATTCTGTGAGGCAGCATGCGTATTTCGTCAAGGAAACTTGTATGGCTAACCATTTCTGCAAATGTAAGTGGAAACATTTTAAACTCACGCTTTCTACCAGTAAGCGGCTCGTTAAGTTTCGATGTCAATTCAAATGAACTGCTTCCTGTGGCGATTACCTGCACGTCTTTTATCTGGTCGGCTATGATTTTTATGCGCAGTCCGATGTCAGGAATACGTTGTGCCTCGTCTATTACTAGTGTTTTGTTATTGCCTAATAATGCACGCATTCGGGTTGATGTCATTTCACTGAATAAGTCTTGCACGTCCGTGTCATCTCCGTTCAGCCACATTACATCACTGGTGTTTCCAAGCATTTGGTTGAGCAATGTAGATTTTCCCACTTGCCTTGCCCCTATGAGTATTATTGCCTTTTGTCCCCCAAGAAGGGTGCGTATGTTGTTTTCTATAGTCCTATGTATCATAAACCATACCTTTTCTGGTGCAAAGATATGGAAAATTCTACTAAATTCCAAAAAAGTTATGATATTTTTGGAATTGATTCCTAAAAAGTCGTAACTTTTTTGGAATTGTCATTATTTCGGATATTCAAGATTCTCCTGCTTTATGCACTCTAATACTTCTGTGAGATACTTGTGTGCTTCGTAGCGTGCCATCGGCAGGTCGTGCAGCAGCCAGTTGCCGCAGTCGCGTGGTGCTGCTCCAGGAATATCGCCTTCAAACTCTGCTACGAAACGGAATGCCCTTTGCATCAGTTCCACTATGTCGCTGCTTTCGAGGTCGCCACGCATCAATAGGTAGTTGCCCGTAAGACAGCCCATAGGACCCCAATACACAATCCTGTCTTTCCACTCTTTATCGTTGCGCAGGTATGTTGCCGCAAGATGCTCTATGGTGTGCAGTGCACCAGGATGCAAGGCAGGCTCCCTGTTAGGCTCTTTCATCCTTATGTCGAATGTCGTTACTGTGTCGTTGCCAACCTTGTCCTTGCGCGATACGTAAATGCCGCGCAGCAGACGGTCGTGGTCTATCGTGAAACTCGCTATCTTCTCCATATTACTTTTCTTTTTTCGGTGTCGTTATTGTCCGTATATCTCCTGCAACTTCTCACCTAATGCTGCGCCACGCAGATTGCCGGCAACAATCCGCCCTTCGCCGTCAACGAGTATGTTTGCGGGAATGCTCGTTATGCCGTATGTCGATGCACCTATGCTGCTCCAGCCAGCCAAATCACTGAGTTGATGCCACTCCAGTCCAAGTTCAGCAACTGCGCTTACCCATGCTTCCTTGTTCTTGTCAAATGATATACCAACAATGTCAAAGCCCTTAGAGTGGTACTTGTTGTAGTTTTCTATTATGTTCGGCATTTCGCCGATGCAAGGTCCGCACCAGCTTGCCCAGAAGTCGATGAGTACATAGTTGCCTTTTCCGCAGAAATCGCTCAGTTTGCGACTGTTTCCGTTTATATCGTTCATCGTGAGGTCGATATACATATAGTCGGCTTCCTCTGCCAGTTCCTCTTGTTCCGTTGCTTCGCTCTTGGTGGCTTCTGCATCTGTGCGTTGCTCCTGCTTCTTCATGCAACCGCAGATGGAGAATGTAATCACTGCCAACAGCAGCATTCCAAAGATTTTCTTCATAATAGTATAATAAAAAATATGTATTACGTTTTATACTAATTGCTCTATGAGTGGCAGCACCTCTTTTTTCAGTACGTTGCCGTTGAGTTGGTGCTCTCCTTCAAACAATATGAAATGCCCCCTTCCATAATGCTCAATGAACAAATCCTGATAGTTCACGGTGTTGTCATTCTTGCCAAACAGTCCGTACACCAATTCGCGCTCCATCTCCGATGTGTCACTGAAGAGCCGTGTTTCTACCTGCTTGAATTCCTCAATTATGGTGTTGTCAATCTTCAGCTCCGTAGCGCCGTCGGCACGCTTGTTCAGATACTTGTGCTTCTTGCCTACCCAGCCTTTTAGCACCATAGTGCGCGACATGTGGAACGACGGGTTTACGAGTATTCTTGGAAAACCGTGTAACAACTCTGTGTACATAGCCCCCATGGATGTGCCGATTATCAGTGATGGCTGTTCTCGTTCCGCCATTTCGTGCAGCATCTTTTCGGCAGCCAATGGCGAAACAGGAATGTCTGGCGCAATTACCTTTATGCCTGACTCATAGAGAATGCTGCGCAGCATCACCACCGTACCCGAACTGCCCGACGACCGGAAGCCGTGTACATACATTATCTTCTTTTCCATTGTTGTGTGCGGTGGAGTGGGGGTGTGCTTATTTCACGAGTACCACGAGATACTTGCTTGTGCTCCAGAATGTCTGCGGATTAGTGATGCGCAGAACGTACTGCTTGTTTGCGTCCTGTGTCAGGGTGTAGCTGCTTGAAGGATGCGATGTGAGCAACTTTGCTGATTTGGAGTATAGTTTTATCTCCTTGTCTATGCGTATGTCAATCTTCGTGAAATACTCCTTGTTGAAATTTGCACGCAAAACATTACCGTCTTGCAGTATCGACTGGTCTTTCAGTTCCTTCTTCGTACCGAATACATACCATGCCGTATTCAGTTGCTTGTCCTGCGTGTTTATTGTCTGCTGCTTTTGGTTTGTCTCCTCCACGAGCGACGAAACACTGTTGCTCAGTCCCTTTATACGCTCTGTCTGTTCTTCTATCTGAATGTTTTTCTCTTCCAGTTCGGCGCGGAGTTGCTGTATTTGCTGCTCCTTTTCCTCAAGTTGTGCAGTAAGGTTCTCTATTGTCTTTCGCAGTTGGTCGCTCTTCACGGAACTCTCGCGCAGTTGTTTCTGCAATTTCTTCACAAGCTCACGGTTTTGATTCATTGTTGCGCTTATGAACTCCATGTTCTCACGTATGCGTGCCTTTTGATTGGCACCTTCGCCTTGACGGGCAACGCTCACGCGGTTTTCTGCGGCACTAATCTCACGCAGCCCTTCTTCAATTTCGTTTATCGTAGCCAGCATGTCGTTCAGTTCGTTCTCCTTCTGCTCTATGATGCGGTTGAGCGAGTCGCGCTGCTCCACTGGCACGGTGTCTGCCTTTTGGTTTCCTTGACATGCGCCCAATGCAAGCGCCAAACCTATTCCTAAAATAGCTGTGAGTTTTTTCATAATCTTCATATTGTTAATTTTGTTCTTTCTTGTTCTTCTTATTGTCGCAGCCTTCCACCACTATTACTATCTCACCGCGTGGAGCTGTTTCCGTGAAATGCGCTATGACCTCTTCCAATGAACCGCGCACGCATTCTTCGTGAATCTTGGATATCTCCCTGCACACGCACACTTGCCTCTCCTTGCCGAAAAACTCCGCAAACTGCTGCAATGTCTTCAGCAGCCTGTGGGGCGACTCGTAGAATATCATTGTACGTTGCTCCTCGCAGAGTGCCAACAGTCGTGTCTGTCTGCCTTTTTTCTGTGGCAGGAAACCCTCAAAGCAGAAACGGTCGCACGGCAGTCCGCTCGATACCAGTGCCGGCACGAATGCCGTTGCCCCCGGCAGTGTCTGCACGTCGATGCCCTCTTTCACTGCCTCACGCACGAGGAAGAACCCCGGGTCGCTTATTCCTGGCGTGCCGGCATCGCTTATCAGAGCTATTGTCTGCCCTGCTTTCAGCCGCTGCACGATGCCTGCCGAAGTTCCGTGTTCGTTGAACTTGTGGTGCGACATGAGATGGTTCTGTATTCCGAAGTGTTTAAGGAATATGCCAGAGGTGCGTGTGTCCTCTGCCAGTATCATGTCCGCCTCCTTCAGAATGCGGATGGCGCGCATCGTAGTGTCCTCCATATTGCCCACGGGAGTGGGGACTATGTATAACGTACCCATATCGTCGGCAAATGTAGTTATAAAATCCTTAACATCAAAAAAAACAGTCGAAAGTTTGTGTTTTTTTAAAACATTTTTGTACTTTTGCACTCAAATGAATGACAAATCCATAGGTGAGGCAAGACAGCCCGGTAGGGTGGAGGTGGTGTGCGGTTCGATGTTTTCTGGCAAGACCGAGGAACTGATACGCCGTATGCGGCGTGCAGAGTTTGCGCGTCAAAGGGTGGAAATATTCAAACCTGCCATCGACACTCGCTATTCCGATTGCGACGTGGTGAGTCACGACAGGCACGTTATACACTCTACGCCGGTAGACTCATCGGCACAGATACTTCTCTTGGCAGACGGCATCGACGTGGTGGGCATCGACGAGGCGCAGTTCTTCGACAGCGGCATCGTCGACGTATGCAATACGCTTGCCAATCGTGGCGTGAGGGTAATCGTTGCCGGGCTTGATATGGACTTCAAGGGTGTGCCTTTCGGTCCTATGCCTGCCCTGTGTGCTATTGCCGACGATGTTACAAAGGTGCATGCCATCTGCGTGCGCTGCGGCAAGTTGGCATACGTCAGCCATCGCATCGTTGACGACGAGCGTCGCGTCATGCTCGGTGAGACAGGAGAATATGAGCCTCTATGCCGTGACTGCTATAATAAAGTTGATAAATAACCACATAAAAGCCAGGGAAAATACTATGATAGACAAGGTAATCACTTTCGACCGCTTTGTGCGCTGGTTGCTTGCCGCATTGCTTGTGGCAATCATTCTTTTCACTATGAACTATCTCAGTTCGGTGCTTCTGCCGTTCTTTGTGGCGTGGTTGCTTGCCTATCTGCTCTATCCGCTGGTTACGTTTTTCCAATACAAACTTCGTCTCAAGTCGCGAGCACTTTCTATTATAGCCACGTTCGTCACCGTTGTGGCTGTCATTTGGGGAGGTCTCTATCTCATAATCCCCCCGATGGTTGACCAGTTCGACAAACTCACGCAGTTGGTTGCCGCATATGTTCAGAAGACCACGCACATCAGTTCCATTCCCAACGCCATCGAGGATTGGTTTATAGGACACAGCTACCAGATAGACAAGATGCTCCATAGCAAGGACTTCTCCGAGGCTGTGCAAAAGGTGATGCCACAGGTCTTTTCCATGCTCAGCCGCACCACCCACATCATCATCAGCATCATAGCCTCGTTCATCACCCTCATATATACCTTCTTCATTCTCCTCGACTACGAGGTGCTTGCCGAAGGTTTCGTAAAGATTTTCCCAAAGAAAAACCGCCGCTTTGTTCGCTCGTTGATGCACGATATGTCGGGCTATCTCAACAGTTATGTCCGCGGTCAGAGTCTCGTGGCTTTGTGTATAGGCATACTTTTCTGCATAGGTTTTACCCTAATTGGTTTCCCAATGGCAATAGGCATGGGAATCATGATAGGTGTCATGAGCCTTGTGCCCTATGTCCATTCCCTTGCGCTCGTGCCAATCCTTTTCCTCTCCCTGCTCAAGGCAGTTGACACAGGGCAGAGCTTTTGGCTCATCTTCGGCTCGGCAATGGGTGTGTTCCTCATTGTGCAGCTCATCACCGATATGGTGCTCACTCCGCGCATCATGGGCAAGGCAATGGGGCTCAATCCTGCCATCCTTCTCCTTTCCCTCTCCGTGTGGGGCGCACTCCTTGGCTTTATCGGACTAATCATTGCCCTGCCGCTCACAACCCTGATAATGCTTTATTATCAGCGATATGTTACAAAGGAGCATGAGAACGAGTAGGCAAGTGTACCCCAATGAATATGCCTATAGAGAGTTTTGTGGTAAAATGGGCTAAATATTAGGCAAAAGGAAAAAAAACGCCAAATAATTTGGATATTTGAAAAAAACACCGTACCTTTGCACTCGCTTTGAAAAAAGACAACCGGTAGATCCGCTAGCTCAGCAGGTAGAGCACAACACTTTTAATGTTGGGGTCTTGGGTTCGAGCCCCAAGCGGATCACAAGAAAATGCGTGGACTTCCTTTGTGGAGTCCATTTTCGTTATATTTATTTTCTTATTAAGGTAAACAAAATGTACAGACCAGCATTCAACATGCGCCAAGTATTCGTTTTCCGACGTTTCGGAAACAAGGGATACTCGCTCTTCAGTTGCTTGGGGCGTGAGGTGGTGTGCAGTGTGTTGTCAGTGGCAACGCTTACACACGCCTCGGCGGAGAGTGTCAGCACGAATCCCGTGGTGACCGACTCCGTAGCCGTTTCCACAGCAAGGGAGATGATGCTCGAGGAAGTCGCCGTGACAGGCTCGAGGGCGCCACTGACAAGAAGTCAGGCTGCGAGAATGGTAACTGTGCTGGAGCGTGCCGACATTCAGCAGGCTCCTGTGCAAAGTGTTAACGACTTGCTGAAATACGCCGTGGGCGTGGACGTGCGGCAGCGCGGACCTATTGGGGCGCAAACGGACATCGGACTACGTGGCGGCAACTACGAGCAAGTGACGATACTGCTGAATGGCATTAACATCTGCGACCCGCAGACGGGACACAATGTCTTTGAACTTCCCGTTGACATCAGTGATATTGAGCGCATTGAAGTGCTCGAAGGTCCTGCCGGAAGAGTCTATGGCACGTCGTCGTTGCTTGGTGCGATAAACATCGTTACAAAGCAGGGTGGGGCAGGAGTGGATGCCCACTTGGAGGGTGGCTCATACGGCTATCTCAACGTGGGTGCACGTATTGCCTGCGGCTCAAAGGCTCTTGCCAACAGCCTTTCGGCAGGCTATATCCGCAGCGACGGCTACAGTCGCAACAAGTCTGGCGGTCTGAATGCTGACTACAATGGCGGCAAGGTGTTCTGGCAGGGCAGTTACGCAGACGATGATGTGAACGTTGGCTGGCACGCAGGACTTAGTACAAAAGGATTTGGCTCTAACACTTTCTACGGGGCAAGTTGGGACGACCAGTACGAGAATATCCTGAAAACCTATACAGCCATATACGCCGAGAGCAAGCATGGGCGTTTCCATTTGAAACCGTCAATTTACTGGAATCATACCAACGACAGGTTTGAATTGTTTCGCGATGCTCCCGATACCTATCCTTTCAACTATCACCGCACGGATGTATATGGTGTGAATCTCAACACCTATTTCGACTGGACTCTGGGGCGCACGGCACTCGGTGCAGAACTGCGCAACGAAGATTTGGTGAGCAGCAATCTCGGTGAACCTTTGTCGAGACCGAGGAATATCCACGGCACTGAACGCCAATATGAATATGGACTAAACCGCACCAACATCAGTTTTGTGTTTGAGCACAACGTGTTGTTAAGGCATTTCACTCTTTCGGCAGGTATCGTTGCGGTGAAGAACTCTTGGAACGAGGCTTCCATGCGAGTCTATCCAGGCGTTGATGCAAGTTGGCGCATAGGCGATAATGTTAAACTCTATGCCAGTTATAACACCTCGCTGCGAATGCCTTCCGTTACGGAACTCTACTATTCAGTTGGCGGTCATAAGGCAGACAAATATCTTAAGCCAGAGGAACTTTCGGCTTTCGAGGCAGGGGTTAAATATTCCTCCCGTGCCATTAACGGAAGTGTTAATGTTTACCGCAATCATTGCAGGAATATGATAGACTGGATAATACGCACCGATGATGCCGATGCTCCGTGGGAGTCGGTGAACTTCACTAAGATAAATGCTATTGGTGTGGAGGCTTCCTTGGCGTTGAACTTTCAGGAACTTATGCCCTTGCAACGTATCCTGAAGAAATTAGATGTCGCTTATAGTTACATTGACCAGGACAAGGTAGAGACAGACGGTATTCAGAGCCAGTCAACGTTGGAATATCTGCGCCATAAACTTGTGTGTAATCTGCAATTGCACTTGTGGCGACAATTGGATATGTCGCTTAACTATCGTTTCCAAGAACGAACGGGCAGCTATACCGACACCAGCGGCATTGTCCACGACTATAAGCCATACGGAATCATTGACGCACGTCTCGGTTGGAACGCCAACACATATAATATATATGTAGAGGCAAACAATCTTCTCAACAAGACATACGTTGACTTTGGCAATATTCCACAGCCAGGCACTTGGGTAATGGCAGGAATGGCTTTGTCGCTGCCTTTTGCGCAATAATATTTCCGCAAAATATTTGCTTTATTAACAAAATAGTGGTATCTTTGCAAGAGAATAACAACGAAGCGAAGTAACTTAAAAAACTACGGAAAATGAAGATTAAGGGAATAATCATTGCCATTATGATGTTGGCAGCATTGCCTTGCTGTGCGCAGAAGATAAGCGGCACTTGGTCGGGAGTGCTTGAGGTAGGACCGCAGAAACTGACCACAGTGTTTCACTTGTCGCAGGACAATAACGGGAACGACGTATGTACGTTGGACAGTCCTGACCAAGGAGCGAAAGGCATTACGGCTGTGGTAAACCACCTTTCTGAAGACTCCCTGAATGTCAGCGCGCCGATTATAGGCATGACATATGCCGGCAAGTTGTTGGGAAATGTTATCAAGGGAACTTTTACGCAAGGCGGCATGAATCTGCCGTTACAGCTTGAGGCAGGAATGAAGGAAAGGAACAGACCGCAGACACCTGTTGCGCCATTCCCTTACAAGACCGAGGAAGTGAAGTTCGTAAACGCAGATGCAAACGCCATGCTTGCAGGAACGCTCGCCTATCCTGTGGGATATGAGGACGGCAGGAAAGTGCCGGTAGTGCTGTTGGTGACTGGAAGCGGACAGCAGAATAGGGACGAGGAATTGTTCGACCACAAGCCATTTCTTGTCATTGCCGACTATTTTGCGAGGCACGGAATAGCCACACTACGTTACGACGACCGTGGCTTTGCCAGTTCAACGGGTGATGCGAATGGCATCACCACGCGCGACAAGGCGGAAGATGCAAAGGCGGGCGTTGAGTTTCTCATGCAGCAGGGCAAGTTCAGTAATATCGGTGTCTTGGGGCACAGCGAGGGAGCTTCCATTGCCTTTATGCTCGCGGCAGAAGACAAGGCTGATTTTGTGATAAGTCTCGCAGGAATAGGAGTTAAAGGCGATACGGCACTCACTGCCCAAGTCAACAGAATGGCGGAGCTTATGGGGCAGTCGGCACGCATAGTGTCCGTGGAGCAGTACCGAGCGAACGCCGCCATGATGAATGCCCGATGGCTTAATTTCTTCATTGACTACGAGCCATGCGCCGACATCAGTGCCTCGAAATGCCCGGTCATGGCGCTCAATGGCTCTAACGACGTGCAGGTGGTTTCTTCACTGAATCTTTCAGGAATACGCCGTTGCCTTTCCCATAACGAGATGAACGTGGTAAGGGAATATCCCGGTCTCAATCATATGTTCCAGTCCTGCACTACGGGTCTTGTTGACGAATATGCCAACATAGAAGAGACTATCAGTCCTGTTGTGCTGAAGGACATGGCAGAATGGATTGCAAAGGTTGCAGGCAGCAGGTACTAACCCCTTGCTTTATTGATTTGCAATCAAGGTATCAATCTCGAACGGACTTGCAGGCAGGTTGTTTTTAAGTCCACGGCAGTTGGCTTTGTCGGGATTGTCTTTCCATGCGTAACGCACTGATACTGGTGTCGGAACGTTTTCGCACGCTATCGTTATGATGTTTCCCTTTGCCGTGGCTTTGGCATTGTGATATTTGCCATCGCTTGCGGCAAGTTCAAACTCATATAGTTCTCCCTCCTGCAATGCTTGGTTCATGGTTATTGTCACCTGTCCGTTCTGCACCTTGCTGCTTGTTACCTGTGGAAAGAGTGTGTTGTGCTTGCTCCAAGCCATGTTTTCCAATGCAAGGGCACAACGTTCTGCAACCTCTTTCTTAAGCAAAGGATGTATGTCCACTGCCTCGCCGAGGTCTATGCCCACCACAAGTTCGGCGTTGTTGTCGGCATTGCATTCACGGCGTTGCTGCTCACGCAGTGCCGCCCAGCTGCTGTTTTGCGGTTGTGCCGACGGCTCCATGAAGTTGGCAAGCTGTACCACTGCAAACGGCAATTCAGGATTTGTGAACCTGCTGCGCCAGTTGTTCTTCAGCATTCTGAGCATAGTGCCGTATGTTGAAGGGTCGTTGGTGTTCGATTCGCCCTGATACCACACCACTCCCAGTATGCTGTATGGGGCTATGGGCATTAGCATTCCGTTGTGAAGCACTGATGCCTGGTTTTGTGTGTCAAGTTTTCCACCAAGCATAGGAGGCATTATGCGTCCAATCCTGCTTTTCCACTGTCTGCCGAGTGCTATCTCATAGTTGTCAGCAAACACCAGCTTGTATGGTTTATCCTTTATGAAATGTGCCATACCGTACTTATTCACGAAGCGCACAGTTATCACGTTGTCGCCTTCACGCAACAGACCTTCGGGAATCTCATATCGGCGTGGCGGATATTGATAATATGTAACACCAACCTGTTGTCCGTTCACGAATGTGTAGTCCATGTCGAACAGCGTGCCGAGCAGCAGCTGTGCTTTCTTGCCGGCGTGTTCCTTGTCTATCGTTATGTGCTGGCGCATGTATATTGTGCCGATGACGTTGTTGCCGCCGCTTTTTGCCCATGCGTTGTCATATTGGTCATATTCTGTCCATTGCGCATCGTTGTATAATGGGGATGTCCAGTTTTCTTTTACACCAGGGTCGGTTTGGTTGAGTTGTTCAAACCATACGTCGTTGGCTCTCTGGTTGGCAACAGACTGCGCTGCCACATATTGGCTGTCGGTATAAAGGAAATAGTTGTCGTAGTAGTCACGCGGTATCTGCCTTACAGAGTCGAGCGGAATCCACGCTTGTATAGGGCTTCCGCCGAGGCTGTTACATATTATGCCTTGTGGCACACCTGTCTTTTCGTACATCTTCCTTGCAAGAAAATAGCCCACGGCAGAAAACTGCCATGCATCTTGCTTTGACAACCTGCGCCACTGCGATGGCTTAACATCTTGCCGTGGCGTTGTGGAATAGTCGGTGTAGACACGGAAAAGCCTTATATTGTCGTTCTTATAGTTGTCAATCTCCTCACGATACTGCGGATATACACGTTCTATCGTTACGTCGATGTTGCTCTGTCCTGAACACAGCCACACATCGCCCACCATAACATCTGAAATCGTAATAACAGAATCATCGGCAGACGAAGAGAGTGTCATTTCGTATGGACCGCCAGCCTTCATTTTTGGCAGTTGTATGCTCCATTGACCATTGCCATTGGCAACAGTCGTGTAGTTCTTTCCGCAGAATTTTATAATAATGCTTTCGCCCTTCTCGGCAGTTCCCCACACGTTTACAGTTTGGTTGCGCTGCAATACCATGCCGTTCTGGAACATTTGCGGCAGCCATATCTTTGCCACGGCTACAAGTGGAAGAGCCAAGACTGCCAACAATATTATAAAGAATCTTTTGATATATGACATTATTGTGTTGTATTAAAATTCTGAAACTCCTTCTTCATATTCGCTGAGCACGAGGTGCTCGCCGTCGAACATTGCATAGGTGAACTGACTTACCCAGTCGCCGAGAATCATCATGCGCACTTTCTTCGACAGCATGAGGTCGAGTTCTATGTGCCTGTGTCCAAATAGGAAATAGTCAACGTTAGGGTGGCTTTTCATATACTCTTTTGTGAAAAGCACAAGATGCTCCTTGTCCTCTCCGCAGTATGGCGGTTCTTTGCCGTCTGCACGTTTCAGTCGGCTGTGCTTTGCCCATGTCAGTCCAAACCACATCGACCATCGTGGGTGCAACGTGGAGAACAACCGTTGGCATAGCCTGTTGTGGAAAACCTTTCTTATCAGCTTGAATTTTTTGTCTGGGTCGCCAAGTCCGTCACCGTGAGCAATGAAAAACACTTTGTCGTAAATCTCCGTGGTTATGGGCTTGCGGTGTAATATTACTCCGCACTCCTCTTCAAGATACCCATACATCCATATGTCGTGATTGCCTGTGAAGTAGTGTACTTCCACACCCATGTCCGTCAGTTCCGACAACTTTCCGAGAAAGCGGGTATATCCTTTCGGCACAGCATATTTCCATTCGTACCAAAAGTCAAACATATCACCGAGCAGATATACAGCCGCCGCTCTGTTCTTTATGTTGTCAAGGAAACGCACCAACCGCCGCTCCTGCATGCGTCCGTGTTCTATTCCCCACGAGCCGAGATGCGCGTCGCTTATGAAAAATACCGACTTGTTCATTCAAATCCCAATTCCACTCGTGCTTCCTCGCTCATCATGCTTTGGTCCCATGCAGGCTCAAACACAAGGTTTATGTTTGCGTTGCGTACTCCTTTCACGCTGTCTACTTTCTGCCTGACATCTTCCAAAATGAAGTCTGCCGCAGGACACGACGGAGCGGTGAATGTCATATCCACCTCTGCATCGCCCTCGTCGCTCACGTCTATGCGGTATATAAGTCCCAGTTCATATATGTTCACCGGTATTTCAGGGTCGTACACCGTGCGCAGCACGTCAACAATCCTTCCTTGTATTTCAACTTTCTCTTCCTGCGTCATTTGTTTTTCCGTTATGCTATACTATTTCCTTGCAATCTTCCAAACTTTGTTGCCGCTCTTCACTACATAAATACCATGCTTCAGCATAAGGTTGCCAAGTTCATTAACTGTAGTCTTTGTTAAAAGTCTGCCGTCTATTGTGTATACAGTAACTTCGGCATTTGCATTTGTTATTATGCTGTCTATTGCATCAGCAATAGGAGCACCTTCTATAGGATTACGCATTATCGCAAGTTCATCAACAAGTTCATCGTTTTCCTTGTATGTGAGCATAATACCTGTCACATCGTAATACTTGCCAACATAGCCTAACGGCCATGTTATGCGTACATTAAATCTGTTGTAAACACGAACACTTTTGTGCTCTGTCACCAAATATAATGTTCCGTCAATGCGTTCAAACCTTCCACCTTTAAGCGTTATAAGATCAGCATAGTCGGTGTCGGCAATGTTGTCGATGTTCACTTCGCGTGCCGTGGCTTCGCTTCCTGCCACGGCAGTCACTCCCATGTTGTTTGTATATCCTTTCACTGCTTGTAGGTATGGAATCTTGTCTACAACTGCGAACTTTCCATATACTGAGCCATTAAGAATGTCGTTCTGGCTTGCCGATATTTCTGTTCCGTCGAGCACCAGCACTCCCGATGCATCGCGCAGATAGACGTTTTTCTCATTTGCAAACAACACTTGGGCGTTGTTGAGAATAAGCATTTTCTCATCACCTTCCTTCAGGTTCTTGAAAGAGCCTATGCCGTCTGCAACTTCAAGCTGCTCTACCTTGACTTGGCAGGTTGCTGTCAGTGTTTCGTTGGCTGTCAATGTTATTGTTGCTGTGCCTTGTGCCACTCCTGTAACTAATCCTTCATCGTTTACGGTAGCTATATCAGAGTTTGATGACTCCCACTTAAATGTATATGGTGCATAGTCTGGAATACGTGTTGCCTCCAACTGGTATGTCATACCTACACCCACTACGGCACTCTCTGGCAGAATGATACTTTTGAGAACATCTTTGTTAACGTCAAATGATATCACGCCATTACTTGCTTTAATGTTCGTCAAGCCAAAAATGTTTTCATGTCCGTCCCATGTTTTTAATGAAGCTGGCGAAGAGCCGTTTGTCAACTCCCTTACGTTTTTTGTTCCAGGAAAGACATCGGAAGGATTGTTTCCGCCTTTCCATCCATCGGCACGTACTACCTCATAATAATTGTGTGCAGGATTACAGTTTATAGTGTTGTTATTCCATACCGTCTGATTTGTAAGGTCTACACGGTGCACCAACATACCGCTGCCAGGCAAAAAGGCATCCCACTTAAACATGGTCTTTTGGCGATTTTCAAATAGGAAAAACTCGTTGTTGACAGGTGTGTCAAGGCGATATCCGGTTTTACTATTGTAGAGTGGATCCAATGTATAGCTACCTTCCTCAGTAATGGTAGGAATTTCATCAATAAAGCCAGCGAGATAGCGCTCGTAGAGCGAATAGCCCACGGGGGTGCGACCATCGTTACTGTAGCTTCCACCAGCCATCACCGACCAATCGTCTGGATCGTGACTCTCACCACCACTTCCCTCATAGTCTGTATCATATAAATCAGGTAGTCCCAACACGTGACTGAACTCGTGGCAAATAGTGCCGATACCATCTATCTTTATTGTTGACGGATAGTTTATATGTCCAGAAAGTTCAACAGAACTTGCATAATCAGAAAGCCTAACCCCGTCTTTGTAAATACTAGGCCATATGATGGAGCGATGCGGCCACCATAGCCTTTCGTCATTGCCTACGTAATTAGCTCCATTGCCCGCTACGATGAAATATACCATGTCTACTACGCCATTGTTATCACCGTCATAATCCTTGAAGTTAACGTCTGCATCGGCAGCATTCAGGGCTGCGTTTATAATTGACATATACTGATTTCCTCCGGCATACTGGCTATAGTTAACAGTATAAGGACCTGCTACGTCGAAGTGAGGCTGGAATTTTCCATTTGAATTATCGCTGAAATAGTCACGCACACTTCCAGTAAAACTCTGATTAGCATATCCGGTATAGTCTTCTTTGTTAACCATGTCTGTAATGATATCCTTGTAGTCTGTACGCGAGAAAGACTTATCGTTAAATTGCACTAATATTATGAGTCCTTTGAAGTTGTTGTAGTCATATCGTGCAGCCTTTGCTTGGGCTTTTGCCCTGCGTATTTCTTCTGCCTGCTTCTCTTCTGCAGCGGGGCGTGTCATTTTCGGTGCCATATATTTCTTGAGTTCTTGCAAATAAGCCTTTTCTTCTGCTGTTCTGGCATCTACTTCGTGAGCTACTTGTGCTGTTGGTACAAGCTTGCCGTCTTCCAATGCTGCATAAACGTAATAACCGCGGCTATCCTTCACCACGGAATATCCGTCGTCGGTAGTGTTGAAATGAAGATACTCATCGCCGTGTAGACAGATTGTAACATAACTACCGTCGGGTTGTTGCATACGGATAGAACCTTTTTTCGCTGGCACAGCCATCGCAGTGCAGATACTTGCAAACATGATGGCGATTGATAGGTATAACTTGTTCATATATTCTTATGTTTTATTATATATGTGTATATTTCAGTCTGCAAAGTTACTAAAAAAAAATAAAAGCAGTCCAAAAACTTTTAACAATGACTGTTTCTTTTGCATAAATTAACAAGAACGCCGAGTGCTTACATTCTGATGGCAATTTTTGTCTTTTTAAATTGTTTTTATTGAAAAACAAGGTGAATAGATGGGAATATGTAAAAAATAAGCCATAAAATGTGTTTTTTTGCTAAAAATAATTTGTGGTAAGAAAAATTATTATTAATTTTGCACCCGAATATCTTCTATTTTGATGTGTCTCGTATTGTGGCGCATGAAAAGGATAACAAGAATAAAAAACAATATAGAGAAAATGAGACAAAAATTCACAATGCTTTTGGTTGGCCTGTTCCTCTGCGTGGGGACAATGATAGCGCAGACCAAAGTTACCGGTACGGTGTATGAAGACACCGGCGATCCATGTATTGGTGCCACGGTAATGGTTCAAGGCTCCAAAACAGGAACGAAAACCGACATCGATGGTAAGTTTACCATTACAGTGCCTAAGGGCAAGAAGTTGCAAATCAGTTATATCGGAATGGTGACACAAGTCGTTACTGCAAAAGACGGCATGAAAGTGACTTTGCAGACTGATGCGCGTGTTATAGATGATGTCGTAGTTACAGGTATTGTTAAACAAGACAAGCGCATGTTTACGGGTGCCTCGTCAAAGATTGATGCCGACAAGGCAAAGCTTTCAGGTATGGCAGACGTGAGCCGTTCGCTCGAAGGGCGTGTAGCTGGTGTGCAGGTAACTAACGTTAGCGGTACTTTCGGTGCTTCTCCGAAAATCCGTGTGCGTGGTGCAACCTCAATATACGGTAACTCAAAGCCTCTTTGGGTTATCGACGGTGTTATTTATGAAGATAATGTAGATGTTTCGGCAGACGAATTATCTTCGGGCGATGCAAAGACCTTGATTTCCAGTGCGGTTGCAGGTCTCAACTCGGATGACATTGAGTCGTTCACTATTCTGAAGGACGGCTCTGCCACATCTATATATGGTGCGCGCGCGATGGCGGGTGTGATTGTAATCACTACAAAGCGCGGTGCTAAGGGACGCGCTGTGGTTAGCTATACAGGAGAATTCTCAACACGTATGAAGCCAAGTTATCGCGACTTCAACATCATGAACTCTCAGGAAATGATGGGTGTATACAAGGAAATGGCAGATAAAGGATGGTTGCAGCTTGAGAATTTGGCAAATGCACAAAATTCAGGTGTATATGGATATATGTTCCAGCAGCTGCGCAAATACGATCCTACCACAGGACAGTATGGATTGGAAAACACGGAGGCTGCACGCAATGCCTATTTGCAGGCTGCCGAGTTCCGTAACACAGACTGGTTTGACCTGCTCTTCTCCAATTCCGTTACGCAAAACCATTCAGTAAGTATTTCCAACGGTACGGAAAAGTCGCAGACATATCTCTCTATGTCGCTCATGAACGACCCAGGTTATTTCGTAAACCGAAATAAGGTTAACCGCTACACTTTCAATGCCAATACGTCTTATGACATTTTGAAAAACCTGACAGTAAAATTGGCAGCACAGGGTAGTCACCGCGACCAAGAGGCTCCTGGTTCGCTCAATCAGACAACCGATGTTGTTACAGGTGAGGTTAAGCGCGACTTCGATATCAACCCGTTCAGCTACGCGATGAACACCAGCCGCTGTCTTGACCCTAACATTAGTTATACGCGTTTCTATACAGCTTTCAACATCTTCGATGAGTTGAACTATAACTATAACGACATCGATGTGAACGAGCTTATGTTCCGTGGTGAATTGGAATACAAGCCTATAAAGACAGTTTCTATTACTGGTCTTATCTCTACACGTATGTCGCGTACACGCCGTGTTCATAATGTTATGGACGATGCAAATCAGGCTAATGCCTATCGTGCGGGTGTGGACGCTACCGATGACAACTCTACGATTCGCGACTCAAACTCTTTGCTCTATACAGACCCTGACAACGATTTGGCATTGCCGGAAACAGTGTTGCCAGTGGGTGGTATCAAGTATCAGTATGATGACGTGATGCGTTCAAACTACTATCGTGCCATAGCAGAGTATCGCGATGTATATAAAGATATTCACGTTGTGAACCTTATGGCAGGTACGGAACTTTCTACTGTACGTCGTACGGCAAATATGTGGACAGGATGGGGTTATCAATACAACAATGGTGGTATTACTTATACTCCTTATCTCTGGCTGAAGCAGATGAACGAGGAGAATACAGAATATTTTAGCGAGAGCTTTACGCAGACTAACACCCTTGCTTTCTATGGACAGGCTGTATACAGCTACAAGCAGCGTTACACCATCAACGGTACAATGCGCTATGAAGGCTCAAACCGTTTGGGCAAGGCTAATTCTTCTCGTTGGCTTCCTACATGGAACGTTTCTGCAAGCTATGATATGGGCAGCGAGCCTTTTATGGAAGGGGTTGCCAACTGGCTGTCGCAATTGAAGTTCCGTGGCAGCTATTCGCTCACGGCAGATACAGGTCCTTCATGGGTTACTAACGCCACAGCCATCTATATGACACAAAACAAGTGGCGTCCTACGACATCTGCTGCAGAGTCTGAGATTTACATCTACCAAATAGCTAACACCGAGCTTACATACGAGAAGAAGCATGAGTGGAACTTTGGTGTTGATTTGGGCTTTTTAGACAACCGTATAGCACTTACCGCTGATGTGTACTGGCGTAATAACTTCGACCTTATTGGCCAGGCATTCACTCAGGGTGCTGGTGGTACAATCTCAAAGTATGCCAACGTGGCTGATATGAAGTCGAGTGGTGTCGAACTTGGTCTCTCTACAGTTAATATCACTAATCCAACTTTCCGTTGGACGAGCGATTTCATATTCTCAAAGTCTAAGAACGAAATTACCAACCTGAAGACTGACGGTCGTGCTGTAGACTTGGTTACTGGTGCCGGTTATGGTGTGGAGGGCTATCCTGTGCGTGCGCTTTTCAGCTATCAGTTTGCCGGACTTAACAGCGAGGGTTTGCCAATGGTAATCAATGAAAGTGGCGAAGAGACCGTGGGTGATGTAAACTTCCAGGAAACAGAGAATCTGTCAGATTTCCTTGTGTACGAAGGTCCTACAGATCCAACATGGTATGGTTCGTTCAACAACTCATTTCAATATACTATCAACAAGATTGGTAAGCTGAATCTCGATGTGTTCATTACATATTCGGGTGGTAACGTAGTACGTCTCGACCCAGTGTTCCGTTCATCTTATTCTGACTTGTCGGCTCTGCCGCGCGAGTTTAAGAACCGTTGGATGATTCCTGGTGATGAACTTATTACAAATGTGCCTGTGATTGCTTCGCTCAACCAGCTCGACCGCTTTGGCTCAACGTCGCTTTCTACGGCATACAACGCCTACAACTATTCTACGGCACGTATTGCCAACGGCAATTTCGTGCGCCTCAAAGAGCTTGCGCTTACCTATACCATGCCGCAAGAGCTTGTGGCTCGCACAGGTTTCTTGAGCAACGTGTCGCTAAAATTGGCTGCTACAAACCTCTGTCTGTTATATGCAGACAAGAAGCTCAACGGACAGGACCCAGAGTTTATCAACTCCGGTGGTGTGGCTTCGCCAATTTCCAAGCAGTTTACCGCAACTTTGCGCCTGTCGTTTTAATAGTTTGAATACAAAAACAAAAAAGAATGAATATTATGAAGCATAACAAAATATACAGCATTGCATTCAGCTTATTTGCCGGTTGTTGCTCATTAGCCTTTATAGCTTGTACGGACAAGTTGGACGAAGTGCCCGACAATCGTACCGAAATAGACAGCCCCGAGAAAGTGCGCTCGCTTCTTACATCGGCGTACCCGGTGTCTACACCTGCCGTTATTTGCGAACTTTCGGGCGACAACTATGTAGACGACAACGTGGTAGTGCCTGCAACGCACAATGATGCCTACGAGAAATTTCACGATGAGGCATATCGCTGGGCGGACATAAACAATTATTCAATAAATGCCGATGATACACCATATCAAGTGTGGGAGGCTTACTATGCTGGTATCTCGGTTTGTAACCATGCCATAGCTGCCATGGAAGAGATGAGTGCCGACCCGGCACACGACCTTGATTTGGCTCACTCATGGGGCGAGGCTCACGTGTTGCGTGCCTATCTGCATTTTGTGCTTGTAAATGTTTTTGCTGAGGCTTATAAAGACGATGTGAGGAGTCTTGAGGACAAGGGTATTCCTTATGTAACGATTCCTGAGACTACCGTGCAGGTTGACTATAGTACTTCTGAGTTCCTGCATAATGTGAAGGAAACCTACGACCTTATAGAAAAAGACCTCTTGGAAGGCATTAACCTTATTGACGACTCGAAATACAAGGTGCCTGCCTATCACTTCAACCACAATGCTGCTAATGCGTTTGCGGCTCGCTTCTATCTTTTCAAGCGCAATTACGACAAGTGTATCCAGTATGCCACAGAGGCGTTGGGTTCCAACCCGTCGTCTATGTTGCGCAAGTGGGGTGCTATAAACCAGAACACAATGGATTCACGTCTCAACGACTATAATGATGAGACAGCACCTTGCAATTTCCTTATACAGTCAACATATTCGCTGCAAGACCGTATGCTTTCGGCTTGCCGATATGCTATCAACGACGGCACGACGTTCACTTATAACGGCGAGACATGGACGGTTCCTTCCACTCTCAAAATCCTCATTTCGGGTGGTGGTCCCAACTGGTCTGGTTATCTGCCAGCATACGATGGTAACCTCTTCATTTTTGGCGGACAGGAGTATGGTGTATGGCTCTTCCGCGTTTATGAGTATTTTGAATATACTGACAAAATTGCTGGTATTGGTTATGTACACATGCTTTATCAGCCGTTTACAGCAGAAGAGACTTTGCTCTGCCGTGCCGAGGCTAAGCTGTACAAGGGCGACCGTGACGGTGCTATTCAGGACTTGGGTTTCTGGACATCGTCACATCTCGTGACAAGTCCGCTTACACTTAGCGGCATACAAAACAAGTACAAGCGTACTAACGCTAATAACGAGTTTGTGAGCGATCTGCATCCACAGGAAATGGGATTTGAGAAGATTTTGGAGGGCGACGATCTCAGCGTACTTGACTGTATACTGCACTTCCGTCGTGTGGAAACAATGTTCGAAGGTATGCGCTGGTTCGACATCAAGCGCTACGGTATCACCGTTTACCACCACTATCGCGGTCCGCAGGAGGATGCAATACATACCGACTGCCTCAAATGGGACGATCCACGCCGTGTACTGCAGTTGCCAAACAATGTCATAGAGGCTGGCTATCCTGCTAACCGCGACCACGGTTCTTTAGGTATGCAGACAGGAGGCGGACACCAAGTGTCGGCACCTAACAAGGGAGATTACGAACAGCTTCAAACCAAATAAGGAGGTATAGATGATGAAAAGAATATTCAACATATTTATGGCAGCGGCCATCGGCTTGGCTGTTGCATCGTGCGGCAACGACGATGACTTTACTGAGTCAATCTTCGACACCAATATGGGAGCGGTAGACAAAGATGCCGCCACCGCACCGTTCGACCAGTGGCTCTACGATAATTTCGTGGTGCCTTACAACACAGAGATTCAGTATAAACTAAACTATCCTGCCTCGAATATGTCGTTCCAGCTGGCACCGGCAGACTACAATAAGGCACAGTTGCTTACACACTTCATAAAGTATTTGTTCTATGATGTATACACCAAGTATGGAGGCGAGGACTTTATGAAACAGTACGGACCGCGCATCTTCCACTATATTGGCTCTGCTGCCTATTCTCCTACCACGGGTACTGAGACTTTGGGATATGCATCCGCTGGTGTAAAAATCACTCTTATCAACGTGAACAATATGAAGATGTGGAAAGAGGACAACCAATATACTCCTGCAGATATGGACTTGTTGAACAAAGACCAGTTCCATACTATGCATCATGAGTTTTCGCACATCATGCACCAGACTAAATCCTATCCTGTGACATACGGACAGGTTACGCCTGGTACATACGACCCACGTTCATGGCAGGAGCGTGACTCTGTGGAGAGCCATCGCCTCGGTTATCTCACTCAGTATGGTTCGTCTGCCAGCTATGAGGATTTTGTGGAGACTCTCTCTTGCACCATTACTGATACAGACTACCGCTGGATGACAACCATCATCGACGCATGTGTAAATGGTGGTGTGAAGGATGGAGACAAGGAACGTATTTACACACTCATCGACTCTTTGGAGATAAAGGGGCTTGACGAGCCTGGAAAGATATGGAACAAATTTACCATATACAAAGAGCAAGCGCGAAACGAGGAAACTGGTAAGTATGAAGATACAGGTCGCTTTGTGCCGAGTTTCCATCAAGCTGATGCAAAACAACAATCGGAAGTTGCCCTCAATTTTGTGGAGGAGGCTAAATTTACCTCTTTCCGCGATTTCCTCGATAAATGGGTAGAAATAGACTATTCTGAAAATAATGGTGGTATTAACGCTATATTGAAGAAGATAGACATTGCCACAAAATGGTACACTGATAACTGGGGGCTTTATCTCTACCAGATTCGCCGCGAGGTGCGTGAGCGCCAAGACAAGGTGAACGACTTTGTGCGTGAGAATGTTACCATATATGATTATCAATAAACAGAAAGGAATACAAGACTATGATATATAAAACTATTTCCCGTACATTGCTCATCGCCTTGGCAGCCACTACAGTTTCATGTACGTTTGAGCAGGAGGATTTTTTCGAGGATAGTGCATCGTTGCGCGTTACTCATACCAATGAGAAAATACAGCAACGATTGGTGGAGCAAAGTGTCGAGGGACAGTACGGCTGGGTTATCCAGTACTTCGTGGCTGGTACTGACGAATGGAACGGTCCAGGCTTTAACCTCTTTGGAAAGTTCTATGACAGCGGTCGCGTAACGTTGGCAAGTAATCACCAATATTTGCGTAATGGCAATGCCAATAAGTACACCGAAGCTAACAGTACATACGAGATGCTGGCTGAGGAAGGTCCCGTTTTGTCGTTCAACACTTGGAATGATGTTCTCACAGTGTTTGAAGACCCTGTTGACCCGACAAGTGCCCCAAGTAGATTGATAAATGACGGCGAGGGTATGAATGGTGACCACAACTTGGTACTGAAAGCACTCAACGATGAGGATATCATTTTCCGTGGCGAGCGTCATTCTGCACAGACACGCTTTGTGCCTTGCGACCGTCCGTGGCAGGATTACATTGCTGACACTGAGACGATGAAGAAGAGTATTACTTGCGGTAACGTCAATTCCTATTACGTTGTTAACGAAGCTGCCGATACCCTATATTTCGTTGATTTGCGCAATGGACGCTTTAACTTCTGTGAACGTGTAAATGACCCATTGAGCGTCAAGTCGCTGGCATGCGTGTTCACTCCGCAAGGCTTCCGTCTTGAAAGAGAGAATAGTTTTGGCGATAATACTTTCCAAGAGTTTACCATTGATGCTGAAAAGAGCAAGTTGCTCTCTGAAGACGGAAACACTCAAGTAATTCCTTGCTGGGACAACTACATTTTGGAGTGTTCTTCAAATTGGGGGTTAGACCCTGATGCATTTACGGCGGAACAGAAAGAACTCTATGCCAAGATGGAGGCAGAGGTGTTGAAAGCCAACAGCGAATTTGGCTTGGACAGTCTTGCAATCGGCATCAAGACAGAGACTCTTTCTGACGGCAGCCAAAAGAAATGTCCTGGACTTGTAGCTTATGTTCATGGTGCTCCCAGAGGAATGGGAGGAAGACCTACATACACTCCATACGTATACATGTATTTTGGAAAGACAGGATTCGGGCAGATGCAGATATCTGCAGCTTCTGAAACAAACATTACCACAGATATGGAGTCATTATTTGGTACTACTGAACTGAAGAGCCTGTGTGACCAGTTTGCCAAGACCCTCTATGGCTCTTACGCCATTAAGCCGAACGACTATTTCCGCCCAACTGTAGCGGAACTGGTGCCAGCAGGTGGAGGAAACACTATCAGACTGAGACTAAAGAAAATAACGGATTAATAGAATCATTTATAATTAACTCAATATTTTAACAACAAAACAGTAACAATTATGAAAAGAATTTTACTTGTAGCCGCTATTGCACTGGTAACTCTCGGTGCTTCGGCTGTGAACCGCTCTCAGGTTAAGAAGGCAAGATTTGCTAAAGAAAGGAAAACTTACATTGCACCTCTTGGAGCTTTCAAAAGCATTGAGGCAAAAGCTGCAGCAATGACTGTGTTTAATCCTGATGCAGAACTGAAAACACCCAAAGTTGCTCAAGCTCAAGCTGTTGCTGAGGTTGAACTTATTCCTGCTTATTCTTTATATGCATATTATTATAGTGCAGATATATTAGGTGGAGCCCTTCAATACAATATGTATGACGGTGCCAGTTTCCTTGTTGATGGTGAAAAGGCATATTTGGCACCATTTGCAGACTTGGGCTATGTAGAAGGTGTTATGGATGAAACGGCTGATAATCCATATGAACAATATGGTTCTGTCGTGTATAAATTTACCAGTGATGTAATTGCAACATCATCTACAGGTGAAGACTTAAGCCTTGAACCAGGTATCTTTGACTACACAACCTATACTGTTAGCCGTTCTGGTGAGAAAACATTCTATGCATACTATTTTGCAGAGAATGACGAATTGTATATTCCAGATCCTTTAGCATTGTTCTATGCTAATAATGCTGATACTGAGGTGTTTGGAGACCATTATGTTGCTTTGGAACTTGATTTGGAGCCTCAGGAGACTTTTAATAAATATATTTCTAAAGGTACTTTTACAGGTGCAAGTTGGTATGAAGGACAAGATGTTGCTGGTGATTGTCAGATTTTGTTGACCAGTGACTCGTATTTTATCAAGGGTGCTAATGGAGCAGAGGAACCTGCATGGATAGAATATATTCTTGACGAAGACGACCTATCAAAAGCCTCTGTTGATGCCTTCCAGTACACAGGTGGACCTTATAGATTTTCTACCAAATCTGGTGATGAATTGGTTGGTGCGTTTATCAACTATGGTGTAGGCGAGTCTGAACAGGAAGGTTATGTAAATCTATACAGAACAATTCCATTTAAGATTACAGACAATTCTGATGGAACAACAACCATTACTGACACAGATGATATTTCTTATGGAGATTTGATTTATAATTATTCAGAGGATGGTATTCAAGGTATTTGGAACATCATAGATTTAAATATCAATATCCTTTATGAGCCTGCATTTGGTGACAATGAATCTGGCATTAAGGGTGTGACAGCTGAAACAAATAAAGACGGTGCTATATACAACCTCGCAGGTCAGCGTGTAAGCAATGACTTTAAGGGCATCGCTATCAAGAACGGCAAGAAGTTCATCGTGAAATAACATCGCTTGTATCTCGTTATAGAACGATAATACACAATAGTAAGAATCCCCATCAGATTTTATCTGATGGGGATTCTTTTTTGTTAGTGTTTTGCAAATCCTGATTTGTGTCTTTATAAGTTTGTGATTTCCTTGTGTGACAGTCCTGTGTATTTTACTATAATGTCTATAGGGAGTCCGTCTTCTTTCATAGTCTTTGCGCTACGTAAGCGTTCTTCTTTAATGCCTTCCGCGCGCCCTTTAGCCTCGCCTTCCGCACGTCCCTCTGCACGTCCTTCCAGCCAACCTTCGTTCTTTGCTGTTTCTATGTTATCTCTCAAAATCACAACATTGTCAAGATGCCGGTAATAAGAGTCAAGCTCCGTCTTCGTCATTTTTGCAAGTCGTAGCTTTTCACGTGCTTCGCTCAAGCCAGGGGCATCTGCGTCATCGGGAATATCGCCAGTGCTCAACACGTATATCCACTGTTCCAAAGGCATCTTCGACCAGCGGTTGAAGTCGTTAGCCTTCAGGATATAGTACTCAGGATAAAGGTCGCTGACGGCATCGACCTCAAACTTCTGTTTCTGGAATGGCGACAGCTGCAAAATGTCTCCATCGTGCATGCCGCGGAACTCCGTCTTGCCGTGATACACTATGTCCTTTCCCTGGCCAAGGTTGAAATAAACTATGTTGATGCTGTACACCTTTCGTATGTTCTCGTAGCCCTGACCGCGGTTGATGTATTCCGTCACCAACTTTGACGCTCCGAACAGCATACGCTGGAAATATGCAAACTCCGTTTCGTTCTGCACCTCGATAAGATATAGTGCTCCTGTCTCGTCCTCCGCCAGCATGTCTACTCGGTTCTGCTTGTCATCCTCGCTGTCCTGGTTGCTCTCGCTCTCCAGCAGTTTCTTTATTATTATCCTCTTGCCGAGTAAAGTCGTGATGAGCCCTTCCAAGACTACATAATTTGCCTTGTCGCGTAGCAGGCGTTTCATTGCCCAGTCAAAGCGTACGAACTGTTCCTTTTCTGCCATAAAATATCGTTTTATGTGTTTATGGTGCAAATTTAGATAAAATTTCGTAATTATAAGCCGGTCTGATAAAGAATTTAAGTTTTCTTTAGAGGAAAACTGTGGTTTTCATACGCAGAGGCAGCCAACAAGCCAATTGCATCACTGCCGTTAAGTTTTTAGAAAAACCATTTTGTCATAACACCACTTTGCCACCCTTAACTTGATTTTGTTACAATATTACATTATTACATTAAGGAGGTTTCGATGTTCTGTGATTATTTGCTTACGGATTATAAGTAATATAATTCTATAATAATATATAATATATTAATATATTATATATTATTATAGACTATTAGGATACACTCCTTTCCGCATACTTGGAATATGCTTAATGTAATAATGTAATAATGTAATATTGTAACAAAGTGGCAAAACATCTTCTTTGGGGGATATGTCATGTTTTCAATGCACTCGGTTTCACCTGCCAACGCTTGCGGCTTCAACAGCCAACGAAGCAGGCTTCAAGAGCCATCGAAACGGCATGCGATGGGCATCGAGAATAGTTAGTTATAAGTGATTAGTGTTCAGTATTTAGTTGGTTGTTTAGCTGAACACCAAAGAAAAGGCGGTTTACATATTTTAAGACGAGATTGTCGTTTCGTTAACAGATTTTTACAGGTTACGGAGTACCTATTTTTGGCTTTCGGCAGGAATTGCAGTACCTTTGCATAAGATACGCTGCACCTCGGCATAAAAATATTAAAATGTTCATTTTATATTTATTCTGCACTCGGTTTGCAGTACCTTTGCATAAGATACGCTGCACCTCGGCATAAAAATATTAAAATGTTCATTTTATTATTCTGCACTCGGTTTGCAGTACCTTTGCACACATCAATCGCGAAAGAGAGCCATAATAATATGCGCTGTTCGTGACGACAAGAAGTTCATCGTGAAATAAACATCGTCTAAATATTGTTATAGAACGATAACAATCATAATCCCCATCAGATAAAGTCTGGTAGGGATTTTTTGTTGTTAGCGTTTTGCAAATCCTGATTTGTGTCTTTATAGGTTTGCGATTTCTTAGTGTGTTATCATTGTATTATTCCATTTCTATGAGGCTTGTTTTAAGGAATTCGTCGAGTGTAACAATGTTCAATTGTGGAAAAGGTGTTTGTCGTAGAATATTAAAATGACTGTCTTCTGATACTACATTGTGTCAATAACTACTTCGTTATAGAACGATAATACACAATAATCAGAATTAAATTATTGCTTCCTTCCACCCAATATAATCACGAATATAATCCCTTATTTGTTGTCAATATGAGATTTATTTCTTATCTTTGCACAAGATTTATTTTCGTGAGATACGTAGATGTCATATTGCCGGTGCCGCTTGAAGGCACGTTTACCTACTCCGTGCCGAAAGTATTTGAGGAGAGGGTGAAGTTTGGCGTTCGGGTGCTCGTGCCGTTTGGCAAGGGCAAGCGCCATATAGGTATTGTTGCGCGCATACACGACGAACAACCTGATGGCTATGCGGTGAAAGATGTTGAGGACGTTCTCGACGAAAATGCCATAATACTTGAACGGCAATACAGGCTGTGGCAATGGATAGCGCAATACTATATGTCGCCGATAGGCGAGGTTTACAAAGCGGCACTGCCCACAGGACTGAAAGCCGAAGACGGATATAAACCGAAGACGGAACTTTACATAAGACTTACAAAACAGTTTCGCAACGAGAGGGCACTGCACATAGCACTTGACATGTTGGCGAGGGCGCAGAAACAGCAGCAGGCACTGACCGACTATCTCACGCTGTCGCACTGGGACACAGTAAGAGGCGAGGTTTGCGATGAGCAGCCAGAAGAGATAACACGCGAGGAACTGATGAACCGCAACGGGGCAACACTCGCCACCATAAACCAGTTGGTGAAACGCGGCATATTGGAGACATACGAGGTGGAGGTGGGCAGACTAAACAACGCAGGTGAGCCGCACAAGGAGAACATAAAGCCGCTGAACAAAGCACAGCAGGACGCATACAACGGAATAGTGTTCTCTTTTCTGAAACACGACGTGACATTGCTCCACGGAGTGACATCGAGCGGCAAGACCGAGATATACATTCACCTGATACAAAAGGCGATAGACGACCATAAGCAGGTGTTATATCTGCTGCCAGAAATAGCATTGACGGTACAGATAATGCAGCGGTTGCAGCGAGTGTTCGGCAACCGATTGGGAATATACCACTCGAAATACTCCGATGCAGAGCGAGTGGAGATTTGGCAGAAGCAGTTGTCGGGCAATCCATACGATGTTATCCTCGGTGCACGTTCTGCCACGCTGCTGCCGTTCCAAAACCTGGGGCTCGTGATTATTGACGAGGAACACGAGACATCGTACAAGCAACAAGACCCTGCGCCACGCTACCACGCACGCAGTGCCGCCATAATGTTAGCACGAATGTACGGGGCGAAAACATTGCTCGGCACGGCGACACCTTGTCTGGAAACATACCACAACGCACAGACGGGAAAGTACGGACTTGTGGAACTGCGTGAGAGATACAGCGGAATAGAACTGCCTGAGATAGTGGTTGTTGACACAAAAGACCTGAACAGGCGCAAGATGATGCAAGGTCCTTTCTCGCCTATTTTACTAAATAAGGTGCGCGAGGCTCTCGAAAGAGGCGAACAGGCTATTCTGTTTCAAAACCGCCGAGGCTTTGCCCCGATGATGGAGTGCAGGCAATGCGGCTGGGTGCCTAAATGCCAGCACTGCGATGTGAGTCTAACATTGCACAGAAACACAAACCAACTTACCTGCCACTACTGTGGCTACACATACGCCATACCTGCAAAATGCCCTTGCTGCGAGGAAACGGAACTGCGCAACCGTGGGTATGGAACAGAAAAGGTGGAGGACTACATTCGCGAGATATTCCCCGAGGCACGTGTGGCACGAATGGACCTTGACACCACTCGTACACGCAATGCATACGAGAGGATAATAACCGACTTTGCCGCCGGTAGGACAAACATATTGATAGGCACGCAGATGATAAGTAAGGGGCTCGACTTCGACAAGGTGAGCGTGGTGGGTATACTCGATGCCGACTCGATGATGAGTTATCCCGACTTCCGTGCCTACGAGCATGCTTTTATGATGATGAGCCAAGTGGCTGGCAGGGCAGGGCGCAAGGGCAAGCGCGGACTCGTGATTATGCAGACCCGAAACAAGGACTTGCCGTTGATAGATATGGTGGTGCGCAACGACTATTCAGCCCTATATAAAACATTGATAACCGAGAGACAGATGTTCCACTATCCACCTTATTACCGACTGATATACATATATCTGAAACACAAGGGCGAAGCCGTGGTTGACACAGCAGCAACGGAACTTGGCAGTCGTTTGCGCCAATGGTTTGGCGGGCGTGTGCTCGGTCCAGACAAACCTGCCGTGGCACGAGTTAAATCGCTCTGCATACGCAAGTTAGTGATAAAGTTGGAGAATGCGCTCGATGCCACGGAGGTGAGAAAATACCTGCTGTTGGCACGGCAGCAGATGATGCAGGACAAGCGTTATAACGCCTTGCAGGTGTTTTATGACGCAGACCCGCTGTAATTACAATAAAAAATTGTAACTTTGCACACAAAAAGAAATCTGATGAAACTATATAGCGACGAGGAGTTAGCAAGGATAATAGACACTGGCATATTGCGCAAGATAGGCGAGGTGGCAGATAGTATGGGCGTTGAGGCATACGTCGTGGGCGGATATGTGCGCGACATATTCCTTGAGCGACATAGCAACGACATAGATGTGGTGATTGCTGCCAACGGACGCATCGAGCGTCCGGGAATAGCCGTGGCGCAAGCATTGAAGGATGTGTTTGGCAAGAAAGCCAACCTGTCGGTGTTCAAGAACTTCGGTACGGCGCAGGTGAAATATTTCGACAAGACGAGCCATGAGGAGGTTGAAGTGGAGTTTGTCGGAGCGCGTAAGGAGAGTTATCGTCACGACTCGCGCAAGCCGATAGTGGAAGACGGAACTTTGGAGGACGACCAGAACCGCCGCGACTTCACTATAAATGCCATGGCGATATGCCTTAATAGCGATAGGTTTGGCGAACTTGTAGACCCATTTGACGGACTTTATGACTTGGAGGACGGCATCATTGCAACCCCTCTCGACCCCGACATAACCTTCAGCGACGACCCCTTGCGCATGATGCGCTGCATACGTTTTGCCACACAGCTGCGCTTCGACATAGAGCCTGAGACATTCGATGCATTAGAGCGCAACGCCGAGCGCATAAGGATAATAAGCGGTGAGCGCATAAAAGATGAACTCAACAAGATTATGCTTTCGGCAAATCCAAGTCGCGGTTTTATCGACTTGCAACGTTGCGGACTGCTTGACATAATCCTGCCCGAACTTGTTGCACTCGACATAGTGGAGACAAAGAACGGCAAGGCTCACAAAAACAATTTCTATCACACGTTGGAAGTGCTCGAAAACGTGTGCAAGCACAGCGATAACCTGTGGCTGCGATGGGCTGCGCTGATGCACGACATTGGTAAACCCAAGAGCAAGCGCTGGGAACCTGCCACTGGCTGGACTTTTCACAACCACAACTATATCGGCAGCCGAATGGTGGCAGACATTTTCCGCAGACTGAAACTGCCGCTCGACGCAAACATGAAATATGTGGAGAAGCTCGTGGACTTGCACATGCGCCCGATAGTGATTGCCGACGAGGAAGTTACTGACAGTGCCGTTAGGCGACTGCTCAACGATGCCGGCGACGATATAGACGACCTCATGCTGCTATGCGAGGCTGACATCACGAGCAAGAACGAGGGAAGGAAGAAAAGGTTTCTGGAAAACTTCCGAATGGTGCGCGAAAAACTTGCCGACCTGAAGGAGAAAGACTATAAGCGCCTTTTGCAGCCCGTAATCAACGGCGACGAGATTATGCAGATGTTCAATCTGAAACCCTCGGCTGTTGTCGGCGAACTGAAAAAGACGCTTAAGGATGCCGTGCTCGACGGTAAGGTTGCCAACGAGCGCGAGCCTCTTATGGAACTGTTGATTAATAAGGCGCAGGAACTAAACCTGCACCCCAATCCTATGCCTTGACGAGTGTGCCTATCGGCTCTCCGTCCATCACTTTCTTAAGATTGCCAACCACGTCCATGTTGAACACATATATGGGCAAGTTGTTCTCCTTGCACATAGTAGTGGCAGTAAGGTCCATCACCTTCAGGCCTTTGGCGTAAATCTCGTCGTATGTTATTTCCGTGAACTTCGTTGCCGTTGGGTCTTTTTCTGGGTCGGCGGTGTATATGCCATCCACGCGCGTGCCTTTCAGCATCACGTCTGCCTCAATCTCTATGCCTCGCAGCGAAGATCCTGTGTCGGTGGTGAAGTAAGGGCATCCTGTGCCGGCGGAGAATATGCACACCTTGCCTTCCTCCATTGCCTCTATTGCCTTCCATTTAGTGTAGAATTCGCCTATCGGCTCCATTCTTATGGCTGTGAGCACCTTTGTCTTCACGCCGACGGCTTCGAGTGCGCTGCTCAGTGCAAGCGAGTTGATAACCGTGGCGCACATTCCCATTTGGTCACCCTTCACGCGGTCGAAACCTTTCTTGCTGCCGCTCAGTCCGCGGAAAATGTTTCCACCGCCTATCACGATACCAATCTGCACACCCATTTCGCTCACTTCCTTTATCTGCGCTGCATAGTCTTCCAAACGCTCCGGGTCTATGCCGTAGTTTTGCTTGCCCATAAGGCTCTCACCGCTTAGTTTAAGCAGTATTCTCTTGAATCTTGCCATTGTCTTTATACTGTTTTTGGTTTGTTTATTCCTATTGTTTTTTTCGTTCTTTTTGTGTCTATATGATGAAGCGAACCTTGCAAAAGTCATATTCGCTCCTCTCGCCGTCTTGCCGCCGCAGGGCAATCTTGCCGTCGTGCATCACATCCTCTATCCTTGCGGTAAACTCTCCATCGGCATCCTTGAATTTGTGATAGCCAGTGTTGCGGTATAGGTGCTGCATATATTCCTCGTGTATGGCATCATATTCGCCGCCGTTCACCTTTTTTATATATTCTGCGAAGGTGTCGAGTATTTCCCTCAATAGTTCCTCCTTGTCTATCTGCCTGCCTGTTATGCTGCATAGCGATATGGGGTTGGGCGCATCGCTGCGGAAAATCTCTTGGTTTACGTTTATGCCCGTGCCGAGTATCACGCTTTTTATTGTGTTTCCGCTGATAGACGACTCCGACAATGTTCCGCTTATCTTTTTGTCGTGCCAGTATATGTCGTTGGGCCATTTTATCTTGAATGCCTCGCCGTATCGGTGCAACACCTTCACTATTGCCAGTGCTTCCGCCTGCATCACTACATATTTTCTCGCCAATGGCAGGTTCGTGGGGTGCATTTTTATGGTGAACAGCAGGTTCTTTCCCCTTTCGCTTTCCCAAGTGTGCGTGCCCTGTCCGCGTCCTGCCGTTTGGTGTTCTACCGTCACTACTGTCATCAGCCGTCCTTCCTCTCCCCTGTATTGGTCGAGGTAACGGTTTGTTGAGTCGGTCTCGTCAATGCGTATCAACTTAATGTCTTCCGTCATCAGCTTTGTTTTGAGGTGCGATGCACTGCCTTAATTTCTCCACAAAAGTACAATAATTATTTCTTTTTTCAAAGAAAATATATTATTTTTGCAAAAAAATAAACGAGTATGACACAAGAGGAACAGCAAAAAGCTGATGAACGATATATGCGAATGGCTCTCAACGAGGCACACACGGCAATGACAGCAGGCGAGATACCCATTGGTGCTGTGATAGTATGCAAAGATAGGGTAGTGGCGCGTGCCCACAACCTCACCGAGACGCTTTGCGATGTTACTGCCCATGCGGAGATGCAGGCAATAACATCGGCTGCTAACTTGTTAGGCGGCAAATATCTTACCGACTGCACACTTTATGTCACCGTGGAGCCTTGTGTTATGTGCATAGGTGCCATTGGCTGGGCGCAAATATCCCGTATTGTCTATGGTGCTGCCGACGAGAAACGAGGTTTCAACACATATGCACCGCGCGCCATGCACCCAAAGGCAACAGTAGTTGGCGGCATACTTGAGGATGAATGCCGACAGCTGATGCAAGATTTTTTCAAGGATAAAAGGGGAACAAAGATAAAATAAATTATTATAAAACGTCTCTTGTTTGTGTTTTTTTATTACTTTTGCATCAAAAGCAATATCAACGCGTATAAAATAGAAAGGGATTATGGACATAAAAAACATAAAAAAAGAATGGAACTCCAAACTAATGGATATTCTTAAAGCATTCATAGAGATTTGCGAAACCTATAAATTACGCTATTACTGTTGCGGAGGTACGGCTATAGGAGCAGTGAGGCACAACGGCATGATACCTTGGGATGATGACATAGACGTAATGATGCCACGCCCCGACTATGAGCGCCTGCTGCAAATTGCACAAGAAAAACAATTTGGGAAGTACGAAATAATAACTCCATACAACAACGATGACTATCCGCTATACTTTGCAAAGATATCGGATAGCACAACCACAATAGTTGAGGAACGAGAACGTCCGTGTGTAATAGGGCTTTATGTGGATATTTTCCCAATAGACGCAACCGACGATGATAACAAAAAGGCGGAACAAACAAAGAAGCACTATACAAAGTTGATTAATAGGCTTAACGCCGTTTCAACTCGTAACACCTTCTGCGAATATATTGGGTTGCTAAAAGACAGAAAGGAATGGGGACGGTTTGCCATAAAAACTCTTGCCTTCTTTTTTCGTATGCCCATTCGCCGCCGTCTTTTGCGCAAAATGGATGCCATAAGCCATCGCTACGACTATGAAATAGCTAATAATGTGGCGGTGCATACAGGTTCATACGGATTGAAAGAGATTTTCCCAAAAGAGTGGCTGGGCAGGGGATGCATACATAAGTTTGAAGATATAGAGGTGGTGATGCCGGAAAAATATGACATATATCTAAGGCATTTTTTTGGAGATTACATGCAGCTGCCGCCAAAGGAGCAGCGCATTGAAAAGCACAACCGCGCGTACTTCAACCTTAATGAGCGCATGACGCTCGAAGACATTCGGCAATTCCTTGCCTGAGAGAGTATCGCGGTTTCCAGCCCAAAGCCTTAAGACTTGAAGTATCGAATATAGCTTGCTTGATAGTAGAGCCTCCGACGGTCGGTGTTTGGCTTTCAAAAACGACCTTCCTGCCACTCATTTCTGCAACAATCTCGGCAAATCTCCGTATTGTCACGTTAGATTCCTCGTTAGCCACATTGTATGCCTTGCAACTTTCTCCATTATGCAATATCTTCATCAATGCATCAACACAGTCATCCACATAAATCCATGAACGATATTGCTCACCGCTGCTTTTAAGAACAATGTCCTCACCTCTCATTACATTACGCAGAAATTGCGCATAAACCCGATTGTCACTTTCCGTGAAACACGCTCCGTAGGTATGGCAAAGCCTCGCAACCACAACATCAATCCCATACTGAATTGCATACGATACGCACAGCGTTTCAGCCGTGCGTTTGGCAGAAGGATAGCAAGACCTGGCATTCATCGAATCAACATAGCCGCTGTCCTCTTCCGTCCATACTATTTGCTCTGAATGTTCCGCGTGTTTGTTTCGGGCATTTGAGCCATATACCTCTCCTGATGAAACATAAAGAAACCTTTCCATTCCGTGATTTCTTCCATAGTCGAGTAGATTTGTAACCCCGTCAATATTTGATTTAATCACACCTACAGGGTCGTTTGCAAAATGGAGCGGATCTGCATTGCTTGCGGCATGGACGATATAATGGAAAATAGTATTGCCTGAAAGTTGTTCGCGAACATCATAACGGAAAAACCGAAAACGACTATTATCCTCATAACACGCAAACAACATTTTTGCTCGTTTTGTGTTTCTTCCTGTAGCAAAAACATTGTATTCACCGTCTGCCATTAGCCGTTTCACAAGGGCGCTTCCAATTAAGCCCGTAGCTCCCGTTACAAGGATATTCTTTATTTCAGCCATTCGTCACTTTTCGTATTCATCAAAGCCTTAAGAATTTCCAAGTCTTCTACCGTCGTTATCTTTATATTCTTCTCTGAGCCTGCCACAATATGCATTTCCCTACCGCCAAGTTCTGCCATTAGCGTGCATGTAGCCACACTGTCTTTGATGCCTTTCAAAGCAGCTTCTTCGTGGGAAGTGATGATATCTCCCAAGGTGAATGTCTGGGGTGTTTGTGTTCGTATAAGTTTGTCGCGCATGATGCTTGTGGAGGTTGAGAAGCCGTCTTCGCTTTCCAATATGGCTTCGCGGCACTTTATGCCTGTAACGGCATTGCCATATTTCTTGCACACAGCAATATTGCTTGATATTATGTCTTGCGAAACAAGCGGACGAACGGCATCGTGTATCAACACTAAGTCATCTTTTTCTACTCCAGAGTCACGCAATCCATATATCCCGTTACGTATCGATTCCATGCCTGTGGCACCACCCGGGAAAATCCATTTCAGTTTGCTTATCAAGAATTGGTTGGCGTATGACTTTACGACTGTTTCCCAACCTTCCAGACACACTACGGCGATGCCGTCTATGTCGGGGTGTTTTTGAAAAGCCATAAGGGTATGGATTATAATTGGGCATTTTTCCACATGCATAAACTGCTTTGGAATGTCCTGCCCCATTCGGTTTCCGCTACCCCCTGCTATAATCAAAGCATAGTTCATCTCGACACGTTTTTGGTTTAACAAACCCTGCTTCCGGGCTTCACCTCGCGCAGTATGGAAGTTACGCTGAGATTGCCGTCGAAATTCTCGGCAGACAATATCATGCCCTGACTCTCAATGCCCATCATCTTGCGTGGTGCAAGATTGGCAATGAAAAGCACGTCCTTGCCTATCAGTTCCTCTGGTTGGTAGAACTTTGCAATGCCGCTCACAATGGTGCGGTCAGTACCCGTACCGTCGTCAATGGTGAACTTCAGCAGTTTGTTGGCTTTCTTAACCTTTTCGCAATGCTTAACGTGCCCTACGCGTATGTCGAGTTTCTCAAAGTCGCTGAAGTCTATTGTCTCCTTTATCGGCTCTGCCTTGTAAGCTGCTGCCTCGTTGGCTTTCTTCGTGTCCTCAAGCTTTTGCAGCTGCTTTTCTATTACCTCGTCTTCCAATTTTTCAAACAGCAGTTCAGGCTCTGCCAATTGGTGTCCTGCCGGCAGGAGATTAGTAGAGCCGAGCTCGTTCCAGTCAAATTCCGTTATGTTTATGAGTTTGCGCAACTTTGCACTGCTGAACGGCAGGAATGGCTCAAATGCTATCGCAAGGTTTGCCACGAGTTGCAGTGATATGTAGAGTATCGTTTCCACACGCTTCGGGTCGGTCTTCCACACCTTCCACGGCTCACACTCGGTGATGTAGCGGTTGCCTATGCGTGCCAGTTCCATTGCCTCTGCCTGCGCCTCGCGGAACTTGAACACATCGAGCAAATCCTCCACGTTCTTCTTTACGTTCTTGAATTCTTCCAATGCTTTCTTGTCAACATCGGTAAGTTCGCCACACTCTGGCACAACGCCGTTCCAGTATTTCTTCGTGAGTTGCAGGGCGCGGTTTACGAAGTTGCCGTATATCGCTACAAGTTCGTTGTTGTTGCGCTCCTGAAAGTCTTTCCAAGTGAAGTTGTTGTCTTTTGTCTGTGGGGCATTGGCAGTCAGCACATAGCGCAGAACATCTTGCTTGCCAGGCATATCTACGAGATATTCGTGCAACCATACAGCCCAGTTGCGCGATGTTGAAATCTTGTCGTCCTCAAGATTGAGGAACTCGTTTGAAGGCACGTTGTCGGGCAGGATATAGCCTCCGTGAGCCTTGAGCATTGCAGGGAACACAATGCAGTGGAACACGATGTTGTCCTTGCCTATGAAGTGAATGAGGCGCGAACTGTCGTCCTTCCACCATTTCTCCCAACTGCCCCATTTCTCTGCATTGGCATCGCAAAGTTCCTTTGTGTTGCTGATATATCCTATTGGGGCATCAAACCATACATAGAGCACCTTGCCCTCTGCACCTTCCACTGGCACGGGTATGCCCCAGTCGAGGTCGCGAGTCATTGCACGGGGCTGCAAGTCCATGTCGAGCCAGCTCTTGCACTGTCCGTATACATTTGGTCGCCACTCCTTGTGTCCTTCCATTATCCACTCCGACAACCATTTCTGATAGTCGTTGAGCGGCAAATACCAGTTCTTTGTTTCCGTAAGCACGGGAGCTGAGCCGCTTATGGTAGATTTCGGATTGATAAGTTCCGTGGGGTCGAGGTCGCGTCCGCATTTCTCGCATTGGTCGCCGTATGCGCCCTCGCTGTGGCAGTGAGGACATTCGCCCGTGATATATCGGTCTGCAAGGAATTGCTTTGCTTCCTCGTCGTAATATTGCTTTGTGGTCTTCTCCACCAACTTGCCGTCGTCGTAGAGTTTTCTGAAGAAATCGGCGGCGAATTTATGATGAATGTCGCTCGTAGTGCGGCTGTATATATCAAAGGATATTCCGAACTGCTCAAACGAGTCTTTTATCATGTTGTGATAGCGGTCAACCACATCCTGGGGCGTTATGCCCTCCTTCTTCGCCCTTATGGTTATTGGCACTCCATGCTCGTCGCTTCCGCCAATGAACATCACCTCTTGCTTTTTCAGTCGCAAATAGCGCACATATATGTCTGCTGGTACATATACTCCAGCCAAGTGTCCAATGTGAATGCCACCGTTGGCGTATGGCAATGCTGCCGTGACGGTGGTTCTCTTGTATTTCTTTTCTTCCATAAACTAAATGTACATTTTTATTTCTTTGGCTGCAAAATTAATGATTTTAAATAAGAATATCGTCTTTGTAAATATGAAAAAAGGTTAACTTTCTTGTATTTTATTCGCTTACTCGATTTTTTGCTGTACCTTTGCCAAATAATTTTGGAAAAATGTTATGTTGATATTTAGATGGTTGAATACGCTGGGGCGCTACCTGATACTTATGGGAAGGACTTTCTCGCGCCCTGAGAGAATGCGTATGTTCGGCAAGGAATATGTCAAGGAAATGGCGCAGCTTGGTGTCAACTCAATTGGCATTGTGCTCCTTATTTCGTTTTTCATAGGAGCGGTTATCTGCATACAGATGAAACTTAACATACAAAGTCCGTGGATGCCGCGATGGGTGACAGGCTACACCACACGTGAGATATTGCTGCTTGAGTTCTCGTCGAGCATAATGTGTCTTATCCTTGCAGGAAAGGTAGGCTCAAACATCGCATCGGAGATTGGTACGATGAGGGTGACGCAGCAGATAGATGCACTCGACATTATGGGTGTCAACTCGGCTTGCTACCTTATACTGCCAAAGATAATGGGCATGATAACGCTGATGCCGTTTCTCGTGATATTCTCTTCGGCTACTGGTATTCTCGGAGCATACGCCACGGCATACATCGGGCACGTGTTGTCGCCCGAAGACCTTACTTTGGGATTGCAGCACTCGTTTAACACGTGGTTTGTGTGGATGAGTATCATAAAGAGCACATTCTTTGCATTCATCATAGCGAGTGTGTCGTCATATTTTGGTTACACCGTTGAGGGCGGCTCGGTAAATGTGGGCAAGGCGAGTACCGATGCTGTTGTTAGCAGCAGCGTACTGATACTTTGCTCCGACGTATTCCTAACACAGTTATTGTCATGATAGAGATACAGAATCTTTGCAAGTCGTTCGACGACAAACAGGTATTGAAGGATATAAGCATTGTATTCGACAGCGGCAAGACCAATCTTATAATAGGTCAGAGCGGTTCGGGAAAGACAGTGCTGATGAAAAATCTTGTAGGTTTGCTTGAGCCTACGAGTGGCAATGTGCTCTACGACGGGCGCAACTTCGTTGCCATGACGAAGAAGGAGAAGATAATGCTGCGCAGGGAGATGGGAATGATATTCCAGAGTGCGGCACTGTTCGACTCGCTCACGGTGCTCGAGAATGTAATGTTTCCACTCGATATGTTCTCCGACATGAATACTGCCGACCGTGTGAAACGTGCGCAGTATTGCCTTGACATAGTAAACCTGACCGGGGCGGAAGCAAAGTATCCCGGTGAGATTTCGGGAGGTATGCAGAAGCGCGTGGCAATAGCCCGCGCTATAGCACTCAATCCAAAGTACCTGTTCTGCGACGAGCCAAACTCAGGACTCGACCCTAAGACATCGCTTGTGATAGACGCCCTGTTGCATAGTATAACACACGAGTTTGGGATAACCACAATCATCAATACCCACGACATGAACTCGGTGATGGGCATTGGTGAGAACATTTTGTTTATCTATCAGGGAGAAAAGGAATGGCAGGGAGTGAGCTCCGAGGTTATGACAAGCACTAACGAGAAACTTACCGAGTTTATCTTTGCCAGCGACCTGCTGAAGCGATTGAAGAAACACGAAATGGAGAGGCTGAAATAGACTTTATTTCATTACCCATCTACCTTGACGCTCCACCATCGGCACACTTATTTCCTCGCGTGTGCTGTCGGCAAACTGAATATTCAGAAGGGCATAGACCACGTTCAGTGTGCTGTCGGCTTTGGCGTTGCTTGTCTCCACGGCTGTGATATCACCGTGTTCCGCCTTTTGTCGGGCAAGGAACATCTTCATATTCACCTTTAGTTCCGACTTGTAGCCTTCGGGCAGGCTGTCGTAGCCTGCCACGCCGGCAAGGTAGTTGTCTATGTCGCCTTGTTGCAGATGCTGGTAGTAGCCTTGTGCCGCCATTGCCGCAAGTTGTTCCTTCGTGGGATTGTTGCCGCACGAAAGCACAATAAGCAGCAATGTCGCAACGAGTGTGCCTATGGTCTTGCGCATACCGTCAGCCCTTATTTCTGCCTTATGAATATGTTTATGGGGCAGCCCGTGAGCGTCCAGTTGTCGCGAATCTTGTTCTCAAGGAATCTGCGGTACGGCTCTTTTATGTATTGTGGCAGGTTGGCATAGAACACGAACGACGGTATTTGCGTGTTGGGTAGTTGCGAACAATACTTTATCTTTATGAACTTGCCTTTCACCGATGGTGGCGGATATGCCTCTATGAGCGGCAGCATAGTCTCGTTCAGTTTGTTGGTGCCAATCCTCATTGTGCGGTTGAGATATACCTGCTTTGCCGTTTCCAGTACTTTGAAAATGCGTTGCTTCGTGAGTGCCGATGCAAAGATGATAGGGAAGTCTACGAAAGGTGCCATGCGGTTGTGAATGGCATTCTCGAATGTCTTTATAACCTCTTGGCTCTTGTCTTCCACAAGATCCCACTTGTTCACTACTACCACCAACGATTTGTTGTTCTTCTGAATCAATTGGAAGATGTTCATATCCTGCGCCTCTATGCCACGTGTTGCGTCAATCATGAGAATACACACGTCAGAGTTCTCTATGGCACGTATGGCACGCATCACGCTGTAAAACTCCAAATCCTCGCTCACCTTGTTCTTGCGGCGTATTCCTGCCGTGTCCACAAGATAGAAGTCGAAGCCGAACTTGTCGTACTTTGTATATATGCTGTCGCGCGTAGTGCCTGCAATCTCGGTCACAATGTTGCGGTCTTCTCCGATGAAAGCGTTTACAATGCTGCTCTTTCCTGCGTTTGGTCGTCCAACAACGGCAATGCGTGGTGTGCCGTCTTCTATGTCCTCGCTCTCCGTGGTGTTTAGTTTCGACATTACCTCGTCGAGCAGGTCGCCTGTGCCGCTTCCTGTGGCTGCACTAACGCAGAAAGGCTCGCCCAATCCCAATTTATAGAACTCGGCGGCATAGTATTGCTGTTCGTTATTGTCGGTCTTGTTTGCCACGAGAATCACGGGGCGCTTTGTGCGTCGCAGAATCTGCGCAACGTCAGAGTCAAGGTCGGTTACGCCGTTCATCACGTCCACAAGGAACAATATCAGGTCAGCCTCTTCGGTTGCTATTATCACTTGCTTGCGTATCTCTTCCTCAAAAATATCGTCGGAGTTTACTACCCAGCCGCCGGTGTCTACTACGGAGAATTCCTTGCCGTTCCATTCGCACTTGCCATATTGGCGGTCGCGTGTTGTTCCAGCCTCGTCGCTAACAATGGCATGACGGGTCTTTGTAAGACGGTTAAAAAGTGTGGACTTGCCCACGTTGGGTCGCCCCACGATTGCTACTAAATTTCCCATTTCTGTTTGATTGTTTTCTTTCTTTTTGCGGATTATATCCGAATCACTTACGGATTATACCCAAAACTGTCGAGTTCTCGCTCTGAACTGCGCCAGTCCTTGTCTACCTTCACGAACACCTCAAGGAAGATGCTCTTTCCGAAGAACTTTTCCAATGCCTTGCGGCTCTCTGTGCTCACCTTTTTCAGTGCCACTCCCTGATGGCCTATGATGATGCCCTTCTGCGATTCGCGCTCCACATATATCACTGCGTTTATGTGTATTCGCTTGTCGTTTTCCTTGAAACTCTCTACGCCCACCTCCACGGAGTATGGTATTTCCTTGTCGTAGTAGAGCAGTATTTTCTCGCGTATTATCTCGCTCACGAAGAAGCGTGCAGGTTTGTCGGTAAGCTGCTCCTTATCAAAATACGGAGGGCTGTCGGGCAGCAGTTCCTTTATGCGTTTCAGGAGTATATCCACACCGAACTTGTTCTTTGCCGATATTGGCAGTATCTCTGCCGTGGGCAGCAGTGTGTGCCATTTTTCCACAATGTCGCCGAGTTTCTTCTGGTCGCTCTCGTCTATCTTGTTGATTAGCAGCAGCACTGGTATCGTCATCTTCTGCACCTTTTCGAGAAAGTCCATATTCTTCTCTGGGTTCTCAACAACGTCGGTGACATAGAGCAGCACATCAGCGTCTGCTAATGCTGATTCTGAGAATGCCAGCATCGACTCCTGCAGCTTGTAGTTTGGCTTCAGCACGCCTGGGGTGTCGGAGAACACTATCTGCATCTCGTCGGTGTTCACTATGCCCATTATCCTATGGCGTGTGGTCTGCGCCTTGAACGTGGCTATGCTTATACGTTCGCCCACAAGCTGGTTCATCAGTGTGGATTTGCCCACGTTGGGATTGCCTACAATATTTACAAATCCTGCTTTGTGCATATATATATTACATCTAATTTAAAACAAAGGTAAGGCTTTTTTAGTGCAGGGCAAAATTTATTAACATAAATTAATTTATATGGGTTCTTGTTTACGAAAAAAAGGCTTATCTTTGCAAACAAAAAGCAAAACGAAATAGAATTATGGATAATATAAAAGTGCAGAAAGACAAGATAACTGTATGTGTCGGAGTGTATGTTTTTATTAACGACGGCTCTTACATAGCATATTGTCCCTCTTTGGATTTGTCGGGATATGGGCAGACCGAGGCTGAGGCAAGAGGTTCGTTGGATTTTTGCCTAAATGAATACTTCACTTACGGTATGTCAAACAATGTTTTGGATGCAGACCTTACAAAATATGGCTGGAAACAGAAAGGGGAAGAGTCTACTAATTGTTTTCAAGATCTTGTTAAGAAGAACAAGAACTTTGCCAAGATGGTAGACGACAATGATTTCTTCAAATATTCAACGTTGCTTAACGTATCCTTGCCTGCCGTATGAACAGACAGAAACTGAGTAATATCTCATTAAAGGATTTTAGGACGTTCCTGTTTGAAATCGGGTGCAATCGTGTGAGGACGGAGGGAGGACATGAAGTGTGGACAAAGGAAGGATTGACACGTCCGATAGTGTTGCAAACGCACATCGACCCAATTCCAGAGTTTATTGTTCAGAATACGCTTCGTAATCTTGGTATTACTAAGAAAATGTATTTTGAAAAGATAAAGCAATAACTTAATTATTAACCAAAAACTTAAAGACACAATGGTAAACAGATTTATTCTGAACGAAGTTTCGTATTTCGGTGCCGGTGCTCGCAAGCAGTTGCCGGAAGTGATTGAACGCATGGGATTGAAGAAAGCCCTCGTAACAACAGATAAGGGACTGATAAAGGTAGGTACTGTGAAGATGGTGACCGACGTGCTTGATGAGGCAGGCTTCCCATACGAGATATACAGCGAAGTAAAGCCAAACCCGACAGTGACAAACGTTAAGCAGGGTGTTGAGGCTTTCAAGGCATCGGGTGCCGACTGCATCATTGCCATCGGTGGTGGCTCTCCTATGGACACAGCAAAGGGTATTGGTATTGTTACAAACAATCCTGAATTTGCAGATGTTGTGAGCCTTGAGGGTGTTGCTCCTACAAAGCACAAGAGTGTGCCTATCATAGCACTGCCAACAACAGCCGGCACAGGTGCTGAGGTAACTATCAACTATGTTATCATTGACGAGGATCGTCAGGCAAAGATGGTGTGCGTAGACCCTAACGACATTCCTGCCGTAGCAATCGTAGACCCAGAATTGATGTACTCTCTGCCGAAGGGACTCACCGCAGCAACAGGTATGGATGCTCTCACACACGCCATCGAGGGCTATATCACCCGTGGTGCTTGGGTAATGAGCGACATGTATGAGTTGCAGGCTATAAAGATGATTGCCGAGAATCTGCCAACAGCCGTGGAAGAGCCTTCAAACGAAGCTGCACGCGAGGGTATGGCTCTTGCACAATATATTGCTGCACAGGCTTTCTCAAACGTTGGTCTTGGACTCGTTCACGGTATGGCTCACCCAATGGGCAGTTTGTTCGATGTTCCTCACGGAGTTGCCAACGCATTGCTGTTGCCAACGATAATGGAGTGGAACAAGCCTTGCTGCATAGAGAAGTATGGCGTTATAGCACGCACTATGGGTGTTGATACTACAGGTATGAGTGCTGAGGAAGCTGCACAGGCTGCCTGCGATGCTGTGAAGGCATTGGCAATAAAGGTTGGCATTCCACAGCACCTCACAGACCTTGGCATAAAGGAAACCGACATTGAGGCGCTTGCACAACAGGCAATTACCGATGTCTGCACGCCGGGCAACCCGCGCGATGTAACCATAGAGGACATTCGCGAACTTTACAAGAAGGTGCTTTAAGCATCTTTTTTGAAAGTTTTGATATATATCCTAAATTGTCTAAGATAGTAAAAATCTGAAGTGCTACTTCAGAAAATCAGTGAAAATCCGAAGTGTCACTTCGGATTTTCGTCGTTTTATTTGCAGGTTTCTATTTTCTTTTGTACCTTTGCAGCATAAATATATTATATATGTTAGAGCGTATATTGAAACTTGAGGAGGCAAGGGACGACAGTCTTTTTTTGTGGGGTTCGCGCCAGACAGGGAAAAGCACTTTGTTGAAAGCCCTTTTTCCTAACGCGCGTTACTATGATTTACTAAAGTCCGACTTGCGCATGATGTTGCAGATACGTCCTTCGCAATTGCGTGAGGAATGTATGATGTTGGACGATGGCGAACTTGTCATTATAGATGAGGTGCAGAAAGTTCCGGCTCTGCTTGACGAGGTTCATTGGCTCATAGAGAATAAGGGCTTGCGTTTTATTCTTAGTGGCTCAAGTGCCCGCAAACTACGACGCAGCGGAGCCAATCTTTTGGGAGGGCGTGCCCTGCGCCGTACCTTGTTCCCATTGGTCAGTGCCGAGATACCAGAGTTTAATCTGAACAGGGCGCTCAACAATGGAATGTTGCCACGCCATTATCTTGTAGAAAACCCTACAAGCAGGATTCAAGCCTACATAGGCGACTACTTGCAGCAGGAGATTGTGGAGGAGTCTATAGTGCGCCAGCTGGAATCTTTTACACGTTTCCTGCAAATTGCGGCTTTGAGTAATGCCGAAATCGTAAACTATACTAATATCGCACAAGATTGCGGAGTGTCGGCAAAGTCGGTTAAGGAATATTTTACCATTCTTGAAGAAACCATGCTCGGCTTTTTCCTTCCTGCATATACAAAGGTGATTAAACGACGAGTGTCGGTTTCGCCAAAGTTCTACTATTTCGATGTGGCTATTCCCAATCATCTGCTACGTCGTACACCGCTCCGACATGGCACGGACATATACGGTCATGCTTTAGAGCATTTTGTCATTCAAGAACTACGGGCATATTTGGCATATCGCATGCCTGTCAAGACACTGACTTATTGGCACACTTCAGATAACAGGTACGAGGTGGATGCCGTTATTGGTGAAGCGGAAATAGGCATTGAAATAAAGTCGACGGCTTCCGTTTCTTTAGGCGACACCAAAGGACTGCGAGCCTTTGGTGAGGAATACCCAGAGGCTAAGCTCATACTGCTTTCTTTGGAAGAGCGTCCTCGAATGATTAATGGCATAGAGATGTGGCCCGTGGAGCAATTTCTGCAAAGATTGTGGCAAGGGAAAATTGTCAAAGAATAAAATATCTATTAATTCCAATAAATCCTGCACACACAATCGATTGTGTGTGCAGGATTTTGTTAATCAATAATAAAAAGGACTGTGGGTTTTGTGAAAACATTATACAATGTGAACTTATTTTCGTACCTTTACACACGAAAATATAGATTTTACCATTATGAAACATATACAGCAAATAGGCGAACGCCTCAAGGGACTGCGTGAAGTTCTTGACATTCCTGCGGAGGAAGTTGCAGAGTTGTGCAATATCTCACTTGAGCATTACCTGAAGATAGAGGCTGGCGAGGCAGACCCCTCGGTATACAGACTGTCAAAGATATCCAAACGCTACGGCATCGCTCTCGATGTGCTGTTGTTTGGTGAGGAGCCACGAATGAATGGCTATTTCCTTACACGCCGCGACCAAGGACTTGTGGTGAAGCGCAACCGCAACTACAGTTACCAAAGTCTCGGTAGTGGTTTCCGCGGACGCGAGGTAGATCCGTTCCTTGTTACCGTAGAGCCAAAGCCCGACGGCGGCTCTTACAACAAGAACAGCCACGAAGGACAGGAATTTGACATGGTGCTCGAAGGCGAACTTGAGATAACCATAGGCGAAAAGACAATGCTTCTTGGCAAGGGTGATAGCATCTATTTCGACGCATCGCAGCAGCATTGCATGAGGGCAGTGGGCGACAAGGAGGTGAAATTCCTTTGCGTTGTCATATAATATATATATAATTGTAGATAGGTTTTTATGATAGAAAGATATTTGAGGCAGACGACATTCACCTCACAGGATGACTACGCGCGGAATTTAGAGTTTATCATTCCCGACAATTTCAACTTTGCCTACGACGTTATGGACCAGTGGGCGCAGGAACAGCCCGACAAGCAGGCATTGCTCTGGACAAACGATGAAGGCGAGTGCATAAGTTTCTCGTTTGGCAACTTGAAGGAACTTACCGACAAGACCGCATCCTATTTCCTCACTCTCGGCATAGGCAAGGGTGACATGGTGATGCTTATACTTAAGCGTCACTACGAGTTCTGGCTCTCTGTGCTTGCTCTGTGCAAGATTGGTGCTGTGGCAATCCCTGCCACCCACATGCTCACCGCCCACGACATTGTTTATCGCAACAACCGTGCCGGTGTTAAGGCAATAATCTGCGTTGGCGAGGACTATGTTATGAGTCAGGTAAATGCATCCATTCCTGAGAGCCCCACGCTCAAGACCGTCGTTTCGATAGGTCCAAAGACAATGGAAGGTTTTCACGAATGGCATAAGGAGTGGGATAACGCCCCCAAGTTCGTACGCCCAGAGAATGTGAACACCAACGACGATACTATGCTTATGTATTTCACCAGCGGTACGAGTGGAGAACCCAAGATGGTTGCCCACGACCACCTCTATGCCATAGGACACCTCACTACAGGAGTGTTTTGGCACAATCTCAGTGGCGACAGTATACATCTCACCGTGGCAGACACGGGATGGGGCAAGGCTGCATGGGGAAAACTTTATGGGCAGTGGTTTGCCGGTGCTACCGTATTCGTGTTCGACCACGAGAAGTTTACTGCCGACAAGATATTGCGTCAGATAGAGAAATATCGTATAACATCGTTCTGTGCACCGCCTACGGTATATCGTTTTATGATACATGAGGATATGTCAAAGTATGACCTTTCGTCGCTGCGCTATTGCACCACGGCAGGCGAGGCATTGAATGCCGCCGTCTACCTTAAATTCTACGAGCAGACGGGCATACGACTTATGGAAGGCTTCGGACAGACGGAGACCACCATGACACTTGGCACTATGCCGTGGACAAAGCCGAAACCTGGCTCTATGGGCTTGCCAAATCCGCAATACGACATCGACCTAATAAAGCCCGACGGCACACCTTGCGAGGACGGTGAGAAGGGCGAGATTGTGGTGCGTGTCGGCGACAGGCGACCTGTGGGTCTTTTCAAGGAATACTACCGTGACGAGGAACTGACCAAGAGTGTATGGCATGACGGACTATATCATACAGGCGATGTGGCTTGGCGCGACGAGGACGGGTATTACTGGTTTGAGGGGCGCATCGACGATGTTATTAAGAGTAGTGGCTATCGCATAGGACCTTTCGAGGTGGAGAGTGCACTGATGACTCATCCTGCCGTGGTGGAGTGTGCCATAACTGGAGTGCCCGACGAGATAAGGGGCATGGTTGTCAAAGCCACCGTTGTCCTGCACACCGATTGGAAGGGTAAGGCAGGCGATGCTCTCGTGAAGGAATTGCAGCAGCACGTCAAGCACGAGACTGCGCCATACAAATATCCGAGAATCATCGAGTTCGTTGATGAAATCCCCAAGACCATAAGCGGCAAGATACGCCGTGTGGAGATTAGGGAAAAAGATATGCAACATAAAAACTGATATTAGTCAAAAAATATATAAAAAGTTTGTGGGTATCGGAAATAATGCTTAACTTTGCAACCTAATATAATTACGTAATTTATTTTTTAAGGTAAATGGATTTAAATGTGTTGACCGCCATCTCGCCTATTGATGGCAGGTACAGGGACAAGGCAAAGTCATTGGCTGACTATTTTTCTGAGTATGCTCTCATTCGCTATCGTGTTCGTGTGGAGATAGAGTATTTCATTACTCTGTGTGAACTTCCGTTGCCACAGCTTGAAGGCTTCGACAACGGACTGTTCGAGCGCCTGCGCGACATCTACCGCAACTTCTCCGAGTCTGACGCACAGCGCGTAAAGGACATAGAGAAGACCACAAACCACGACGTGAAGGCAGTGGAGTATTTCATAAAGGAGGAGTTCGACAAGATTGGCGGACTTGATGCCTTCAAGGAGTTTATTCATTTCGGACTCACATCGCAGGATATCAACAACACTAGTGTGCCGCTCTCTATAAAAGAGGCACTTGCAGATGTCTACTATCCCTGCTTGGAGGAACTGATAGCGCAGTTGCGCCAGTATGCAGAGGAATGGGCAGAGGTGTCTATGCTTGCAAAGACACACGGACAGCCGGCATCGCCTACACGCCTCGGCAAGGAGGTGATGGTATATGTATATCGTCTTGAGGAGCAGTTGCAAAGGCTGAAGTCTGTTCCCGTAACTGCAAAGTTCGGCGGAGCCACAGGCAATTTCAATGCCCACCATGTGGCTTATCCTGCCACCGACTGGCGCAAGTTCGGCAATTCCTTCGTGACAGAGAAGTTGGGCTTGCAGCGTGAGCAATACACCACGCAGATAAGCAACTACGACTATCTTGGTGCTATCTTCGATGCCATGCGCTGTATCAACACCATAGTGCTTGACCTCGACCGCGATTTCTGGCTCTATATCTCAATGGACTACTTCAAGCAGAAAATCAAGGCAGGCGAGGTTGGTTCAAGCGCCATGCCTCACAAGGTTAATCCTATAGACTATGAGAACAGCGAGGGCAACCTCGGCATTGCAAACGCAATACTGCAGTTCCTTGCGGCAAAGTTGCCGGTAAGCCGTCTGCAGCGCGACCTTACCGACTCTACCGTTCTGCGCAACGTGGGCGTGCCTATGGGGCATTCGCTCATTGCTTTCCAAAGTACGCTGAAAGGACTGCGCAAACTGATACTCAACGAAGAGAAGGTTGCCGAAGACCTTGAAAACACATGGGCGGTTGTGGCAGAGGCTATACAGACTATATTGCGCCGCGAGGCATACCCACACCCATACGAGGCTTTGAAGGCGCTCACACGCACTAATGCCAAGATGACACGCGAGACAATACACGAATTTATAAAAGGCTTGGACGTAAGCGACAACGTAAAGGCAGAATTGATGGCGATAACACCAAGCAACTATACAGGTATTTAATTTATATTTATAGACTTTTTTATTAGAAGATTTTAGTATTATGGAATTTGAGAACGAGAAAAACATGAATGCTGCACCAGAAGGGCAGCATGGCGATGGCCGTGATGGTTATCAGGAAAACACAGGCTATAACCGTCAGGGACGCACTCCGCGTCCGCGCATACAGGCACAGCGTGCCTACGTTCCGCGCAGTAACAACTACAACCGTCAGAACAACAATGAAGGAGGATTCCGTCCCGAAGGCTTTGCACAGGGACTGTCGCACGGCGGAGGACAACAGTCGCGTCCATACCGTCCGCACTACAACAATAACAATAATGCAGAGGGCGGCTATCAGCCTCGTCAGCAGCAAGGCGGTTATCGTCCACGTTATAACAACAATGGCGATGGCGGTTATCAGCCTCGTCAGCAGCAAGGCGGCTATCGTCCGCGCTATAACAACAATGGTGAGGGTGGTTATCAGCCTCGTCAGCAGCAAGGCGGCTATCGTCCACGTTATAACAACAACGGCGAGGGCGGCTATCAGCCTCGTCAGCAGCAGGGTGGTTATCAGCCACGCCAGGGCGGCTACAACAACCGTGGAGGCTATGGACAGCAGCAGAGAAGGCCGCAGGGCGGCTATCGCCAGCGTACTGCCGACTACGATCCAAATGCAAAGTATTCGATGAAGAAGCGCATCGAATACAAGGAAGAGCATTTCGACCCCAACGAGCCTATACGTCTCAACAAGTATCTCTCTAATGCCGGCGTTTGCAGCCGTCGCGAGGCTGACGATTTCATAAAGGCAGGTGTCGTTACCGTTAATGGCAATGTTGTTACCGAACTTGGCACAAAGGTGCTGCGCACCGATGAGGTGAAGTTCCACGACCAGCCTGTTACAATGGAGAAGAAAGTATATGTGCTTCTCAACAAGCCGAAGGATTTTGTTACCACGAGCGATGACCCACAGCAGCGCAAGACCGTTATGGATCTTGTAAAGAACGCCTGCCGTGAGAGGATATATCCCGTTGGTCGTCTTGACCGCAATACCACGGGTGTGCTCCTGCTCACCAACGACGGCGACTTGGCAAGCAAACTCACTCATCCTAAGTTCCTCAAGAAGAAGATTTACCACGTGTTCCTCGACCGCAATGTAACGGCTCACGACATGAGGGAGATACTCGAAGGCATAACGCTCGAGGACGGTGAGATAAAGGCTGACGACATACAGTATGCCGACCCTGTTGACAAGAAACAGGTGGGCATAGAGATACACTCTGGCAAGAACCGCATCGTGCGCCGCATCTTTGAGCATTTCGGCTACAAGGTTACGAAGCTCGACCGTGTGCTCTTTGCCGGACTTACAAAGAAGAACCTGCGCCGCGGCGACTGGCGTTACCTCACTGAAGAGGAGGTTAACCGCCTGCGCATGGGTGCTTACGAATAAAACTATATTAATGATATAATAGCAATGAAAAGGACAAAGGTTATAGATGCTCTTGGCTGCACCGACTATGGCAAGGACATTTGCGTGAAGGGTTGGGTGCGCACGCACCGCAGCAGCAAGGCTGTCGATTTTATAGCTGTCAACGACGGCAGCACCATAAAGAACATTCAGGTGGTTGTAGACCCTGCAAAGTTTGATGCAGAGTTGCTTAAGCAGATAACCACGGGTTCGTGCATCTGTGCTACGGGCGAGTTGGTGGAAAGCCAGGGTGCTGGTCAGACATCGGAGATACAGTGTAAGACGCTCGAACTGTACGGCGGTTGCGGAAGCGACTTCCCTATGCAGAAGAAAGGGCAGACATTCGAGTACATGCGTCAGCATGCTCACCTGCGCCTGCGCACCAACACGTTTGGAGCAGTGATGCGCATACGCCACAACATGGCTATTGCCATTCACAACTATTTCCACGAGCACGGTTTCTTCTATTTCCACACACCAATCATCACCGCAAGCGACTGCGAGGGTGCTGGTCAGATGTTCCAGGTAACAACGAAGAATCTCTACGACTTGAAGAAAGACGAGGAAGGAAAGATTGTCTACGACGACGATTTCTTCGGCAAGCAGACCAGCCTCACCGTTTCGGGACAGCTCGAAGGTGAGCTTGGAGCAACGGCGTTAGGTGCAATATATACATTCGGTCCTACATTCCGTGCCGAGAACAGCAATACGCCCCGCCACCTCGCAGAGTTCTGGATGATTGAGCCAGAAGTGGCGTTCATCGACCTCAACGACCTTATGGACCTCGAGGAGGACTTTATAAAGTATTGTGTGCAGTGGGCACTCGACAACTGCAAGGACGACCTTGAATTCCTTAACAAGATGATTGACAAGACCCTCTTGGAGCGTTTGCAGGGTGTTGTTGCTGGCTCTTTCGAGCGCCTCACCTATACACGTGGCATCGAGATTCTTGAGGATGCCGTGAAGAACGGCAGGAAGTTCGAGTTCCCAGTGTCTTGGGGTATGGACCTTGCCAGTGAACACGAGCGCTATCTCGTTGAAGAGTATTTCAAGAAGCCTGTAATCATGACCGACTATCCGAAGGAGATAAAGGCATTCTACATGAAAATCAACGAGGACGGCAAGACTGTGCAGGGCACCGATGTTCTCTTCCCACAGATAGGCGAGATTATCGGCGGTTCAGTCCGCGAGGAGAGTTACGACAAGCTGATGGCGGAGATTAACGAGCGCGATATACCTATGAAGGATATGTGGTGGTATCTCGACACTCGCCGCTATGGTTCTTGTCCTCACGGCGGTTTTGGACTTGGTTTCGAGCGCCTTATCCTGTTCGTCACAGGTATGCAGAACATACGCGACGTGATACCTTTCCCACGTACACCGAAGACAGCAGAGTTTTAATGAAAATAATAAAAGTAGCTTCGTGGTTAAACGAAGCTACTTTCACATGCCATTGAAAGTACTTTCGTATGCCAACGAAAGTACTTTCATTTTATCCTTATTGCTGCACCTATCTGAACAGCTCCATTCAGACTTGTCGGAATCATTTGTGGATTTACGGTTGTAAACAGTCTGTCGCTTGCCAGATAAAGGTTCAGTCCGCTATTTGTAATATAGTTTATCATTGCGCCGACGCCAGCCCCGAATGTTGAGTAATTAGGACTAATACAAAATTCAATGTTAGTCTTTGCAAAAGGCTTTGCCATAGCGTTTATGCGTGTCTCCCACCAGCTGTATTTTCCGTCTATTCTTCCAGTGATAAGTGCTCCAGCCTTGTAGTTGTTGTTAGTGTCAATTCGATACAATGCCCCGAGGTTTATTGTTGCTCCGAGCATATTTGTGTATGTACTTTTTCCATGATATTTAAGATGTACTAAGTCCATAAGATCGTCATGAAGATTATCCCATTGTTTTTTCAGTGAGTTCTCTTTGTTTTTCTCTATTTCCACGTCTTGGAAACCATCGAAACGGAATGTTTCCCCGTTGTTTTCTGCCTTGTGACTATTGAACCATGTTATGAAGCCAAAGTCTGTTATAGCTGCACTCAGTTCCCATTGTTTGTTGGGTCTGAAAGTCACGCCTCCGTCCATTGCTAACCCCATACCATGCAGTCCTGGTTTGCCTATTCTTACGTCTTTCACCTTTTCGTAACTGCCAGGGTGGCTGTCATAGCTTTTCTTTTGGGTCTTGTAATTCATTCCTGACATATTCAGCGTGGCATATCCGCTTGCCGTCCATTCTGTGTCGCTGTTAGTGTTAAGTGTCATGTGATCTACGTTCATATTTACATTCATCAGCCCCACAAGCAGTTTTGCCTTTGCACCCACCGTAATTTTCTCATTCAGTTTTCTTGACTCTCCTGCCGCAAATTCAAGATATGCTGATGCCTTTATTCCAGTGTCATCTATATTGTAGTTCCTATTTTCAATGTCTTTCATACAGTCGAACAGTCCTTTCGACAGAAAGCCTGCCCCGTCCGCCTTTAGCGTTATGCCGAGCGTGCGGTAAGTGTTATCCGATATCCTGCGTCCCATGCTGAACAGGTTTAAACGTAGGCTGGCATTCAGGTTTACGCCGTTTCCAACTTTGTCCATCAGCTCACCTTTGTCAATCGTTCCTTTGCTCATGAACGTTGTAAGTTTACCGTCAGTTTTCTCAAACAATACGTCTCCCATGCCAATGGAAGAATATGTGCTTATTTGTGTTCCGCCAAGCACAGGTATCGTCATATAGTTACTGTCTGGTTGTAATGCCGGGTTTATCTCATGTGATGTGGCATAATTGTCAATGAAATACCCCGACCTTACCTGTGCCCGTGCCGTTGTTGAAAGAAATACGGCAATACACATTATTATATATATATATATATTCATTTTATCGTAATCTTAATATTCTCCAATCTCAGTGCTTGATTTTCGTTTAATGTTTGTCCAGCTAATACCTCGCTGCTTTCGGCATATGCCTTTAATTCGAGCTTATCCAATTTTTGGAAATCTTCAGGCTTCCCTACGATAGTAAGTGTTATGTCTGTGTCGGATAATCCTTTTATTATCTGGGCTTGTGTTAGCACAATGTCCTTTATCTCTCTGTTTTGCGTGTCTATTGCTTTCAGTGTGGTTGTGAGATCAAGCGGAATTGTGTTTGTTATACTTGCAGTCATTGTAAGACTGTTTATTTCTAATTTATCCAATTTCGAATGTAGGTCGTCTGTCTCTTTTATGTATACAAGCTTCATATTTTTCCCTATAACAAGTGGTGCAACCAGTTCGTATGTTGGATACACCTTGTATTTATAGTTAAGCCCCATTGTCACGACTTGGCTTGAATCTGTATGCGCCCAACCATCTATATTTATTTTATCGGGCATTATTCTCATTATGTCTATAATGTTATCCACTACAATGTTGTCGCTAACGCTGTCTGGTATCTCTGTAGGTTTGCGGCTTATCCATACAGTCTGTGTCTTCTTTCCTTCAAATTTTATGCTATCTGTACCGTATGCCTCGCCAATGTTTAGCCGTGTCGTTTCTGTCCCGTTCCTATATGCTTTCACGGTGGCGTTAATCAATGCTCTTGCTGGCACTTCATTGTCTATGGTAAGTCTTACTATAGGGTTGTCTATGTCTATAACAACTTCTTCATTTTTTATCAGGTCTGGCATGTCGTCAAATGTAATAGGTTCCATTTCCACGTTCTCTCTCTTCTCAAAACGTCCCGTTACTCTGTCTGTTGTGAGCGATCCTACCGTAGTGCGTATATTTATATATGGATTGCTTATTGTGTCATACAGGTTCATGTAGGCATAGTCTATGAAACAATCCATTTTTATATCACCTTTGAAACTAATTTGACCGGTCTCGTTATTGTAGCTTGCCACTTCGCCTTCTGCCAGTGCTGCGTTAAAGTCCACACCCTTACATCTTATAACGTGATAGCCAAAGCGGTTTGTAGCCATATTGGTTGCTACGAGATCGTTTTCATCTTCTAAAACATAGTAGGAAGGTACGCTATATTTAATTTTAGATATGTATGGGGCAAAGTCCTTTATATTATTGTCAAGCCATTCCACCACTATCGACATTGGAGTGTCTACATAATCGAGTGCCCTGACGTGTTCGCCAAGCCTGTCTGGTTTGTAGTTTGGGCTGGTGCTTGTTGTAAAACGCATTGTGTTTATGTCCAATTCCGGATATTTGGGCGTTATTTCCAGCGTAGAGTCTTGTCTGAAATAATAAGTATAGTTATTTTCTGCCGTGTTGCATATCGAGCCGTAGCCCACACATACTATGGTTTCATCTTGGCTCTTTCCTTTCTTGTAAAAAAGATAGTTACCGTCGGCGTCTGTTGTTAGTTGTCCATTCTTTTTTAGCTCTATTATTTGGCTCAGGTGCATATCGCTTGTGTTGCTGTTTGGCAGGATAAGTCCATTTTCGCCGAACCCCCATTTTTTATCTATTTCTTTTCCAAGATCATATTTGTTGTCTACACATCCGGTAGTGGCTGCCAATGCAATATAGCAGCAAATTATAGTAAATATTTGTGTTTTTTTCATTGTTCTTATGATTTTGCTGCAAAATTACAAAAAAAAACGCACAAAATTTTGCTGTTTGCTATATTTTTTTTACCTTTGCAGCGTTTATGGGTAAATGTGATTTGATGATTATGAAAAATAATTTTGTTTTTTTATGTATGATGGTGTATTCTGCAATAGGATATGCCCAGCATGGCACGATGATTTTTGATGGGGTGGAAACCCCGTACGAGATACGTGATGACAGGCGTATAGGTGCGGGTACGAAATACACAGAATACTATTTTAATGACATTGGTAGCCACCATTACAAGATGCGCGCATTGGTTGTAGAGATTGACAATACCAACGAATACACCTACCAGACGCCTTATATGGCAGCGTATTCTAAAACCCAAAAATATCACCAAAGTAATTCCAAGAAAGAGGAGTTTGATTATCAAAGCGCCCACGACAGAAAACCTTTAGCTGTGGTTATGGGGGGTGGTTTCACGCAAGATACATCAAACCCATTGTCGATTAGGTGGGAAGTGGGCGGTGGGCTCATTTCAGATGGTATAATGCACTATATGCCTCAAAGTAATGCCACTCATTATTATGTTGACAGCAATGGCAAGGTGGTTATCGGTACTCTTACTTGCCAACCTAAGATAAAGGCAGACAATGCAGGTGAGTATCCTATTGCTGGATTTAACAGGCTGCGCTCAAACTATAAAAATGGCATTACTGTTTTTGCAAACGGCTATGGGAAACAAGGCTCTTTCCAGACTGCCGATTTGGAAGAGGCAAGGGAACTTGGCACCGAAATTGTTATAGACATCGACAATTCTGCTGTCATTGCATCAGGAGTTTATTCGGGCAAGGTAGTGGAGAAACTATCTGGATCGTTTAATAAGTTTAAGGAAGGGCAACTGGTGCTCAGTGCTCTTCAGGGTAAAGCTGAAGAGTATTTGCAGTCGCTTTCCGTAGGAGAGAAAGTTACTCTTGATTTCCAGTATTATGATGCAGAAGGAAAAGAAGTGGCTTTGCAGTCTGCGTTAATGGCATTCTCTGGTTATGCTGTTAAGGGTGGTGTAGCACAGCCAAGCAACGTGACTGGTTATCCGCAAGATGCTTTGGGATTGTCTGCCGACGGAAAAACCTCATATTATGTTCACCTTGACAATTATAATTTGGACGATGACGTATCAAATGCTCCTATTGCAATTTTCAACCAGTTTATACAGCAAATAGATGGCCTATATGATGCAATCCTTATGGATGGCGGTCCTTCTTCCGAAATGGTTGTGAATGGCGAATGGGTGTCTAAGTCTGTGGGAAGACAAATACCATCAGCAATAATGGTATATTCTACAGCTAAGGGAGGTTTGATAATCGACAGAACCGTTTCCGAAGTCGATTTTAAGGATTATTGTAAAACGTTGTCTGTTGGAGAAGAATACACCCCAGAATACTATCTTTTCACACAGTATCAAGATATTGCTAATACTACAACTGTTCCTAAAGACATCGTGCTTAGCTGTGACGATAATATAGGTGTCATTTCGTCTGATGGCAAGTCATTCATTGCGACAAAAGGAGGAAAAGGAAAGCTGTATTGTACATACAAAGGGCGTACCGATTTTATGTATATAGAAGTTATGGGTGCTTCCGCCATTAGGGTTGAACCTAAGACTTACAGTGGAGAGATGAACGATGTCATCGAGGCAAAGTTATATGCTATAAAAGCTGAAGGCGAAGAGCTTATAGACAATTCCTTGGCAGATTGGTCTACTAATAACAGTGAGACAGTAGTGGATTGCAAGGACGGTAGGATTGTTCTAAACAAACCGGGACACGCAGAGGTGTATGCGGAATACGAAGGCCTGACAGACGTAATGACAATAGATGTGACAACATCAATAGAGTGGATTGAGGCATCTGCTCCTGTAAGCATCACAGTGTCTTCCGATGCTGTGGTTATAAAGGCTAACGACTCTTCTGTCTCTTCTATGTCGTGTGTAATGTATGCTGTTGACGGAAAGATTATAGGCGCAGCCTCTGTAAAAGGTAGTGTGCTGAGTTTGCAGCACAATGGTTTAAAATCGCTTGTGTTACTGCAACTGCAGATTGATGGAAAAATGTATATATATAAATTTATAAATTAAACGAAAAATGAAAAATCTTTATGTTAAGTTTATCATGGTTCTTACCATGATTTGGGGAATTACAGCAACTGTATCTGCCGACGAGTTTACTCCGTATGATAATCTTTCAGAAGCTGTCAAAGAATTAATTGCAAATCGTGATGTTGCAGGCAAGCTTCTTGAAGATGGTGACTTGATGAATGATGAGATTAAAGCTGCATTGAGAGATGTTTTAGCAGATGTAGATGCAGTCTTGGATTCTAGTCGTATAAATGACCTTGACGAGGTTAATCAAGCATTGGAAAGGTTGTTGAATGCTATTCGTGATGCACAGAAATCTGTAGAGGAATATAAAGACTTGTCAGACGCCATTAAGCAATTTGTAGAAGATGAAAAAGGTAAGATAGACGACATGCTTGACAAGCTGAGTGAGGAATATGGTGGTGTAAGCAATATCCCAGACGAGATTTTAGATGCAATTGAACAATGGATGAAAGACCTTGATGCAATGTTGAAGGAGCTTTTAGAAAATGGTGCATCACAGGAAATGCTGGATGCTTTCAATAAAGTTCAAGATATGAGAGATGTTCTTAAAGCCGGAGGTTATAACATTCCTGAATTGGAAGATGTTGTTGCTGGTGCTACAGGTATCACCTCAGTAACTACCTCAATGCATGACAACTCTGCTGAGTATGGACTCAATGGTAACATGGTTTCTGGCAACTATAAGGGAATCGTGATAAAGAACGGAAAGAAATTTATTAAGAAATAAGCAGCTCTCGTAGCAAGTTTGGGTTAAAAATGCTTAAAACCTATTCACGGAATGAGGAAATATCATTTTTTTGTGAAAAAAACAATATAAAATTTGTGGGAATAAAAAAAAATATCTAAATTTGCAACGGAATTTCTACCTCTACGACCATAGAATGTGGTCGTATGAGGTGTAAATAGAGATGAAAAAACATTTTAAATAATATTATTAACTAATTTTTATCGTATGAAAAAGAAATTTTTAAGTTCTTTGCTTTTTGCAGCGCTTTTGGGCGGTGTGACAAGTACATTTACGGCTTGTAAAGATTACGATGATGACATCAACAATCTGCAAAAGCAGGTTGATGCTAACTCTGAGGCAATCAGGCAGATTCAGGCTTTGATTCAGAGTGGTAGTGTCATAACCAGCGTAACTACTACAAGCGAAGGCGTTACTGTTGGACTTAGCAACGGTAATTCTTTCAACATCAAAAATGGTAAGGACGGTGCTGCCTGGACCATTGGCGATGATGGATATTGGTATAAGGATGGTGTGAAGACACAGTGGAAGGCTGTTGGTACTGATGGTAGCGCCGGCGGTAGCGGTGCCCAGGGTGCAGATGGTAAATACTATGTGCCTAACCCAGAGACGGGTTGCTTCGACATCTATCAGAATGGTCAGAAAGTTGAATCTACAACTATTTCTTTCCTTGCTCCTGGCACTATCACAGCTACGCTGGATAACGAGAATCTTACACTTTATGGAGTGCAGGGTGTAGATGGGGCTATTGTTATTTCACTTTCAGGCAACCTCCGCAGCCTTGTGTTCATTCCGCATCTCTATCTTGACGGTATCGAGACAATCGTATATCCTTATTTGAGCGGTGATATTTTGGACAAAAAGGACGCAGAGTCGTTCGTCTACAACAGTAAGCGTTATACAGCTTATACGATTACAGATGAAGATAAAGCTCATGGTATAACTGCCAATCACTATGAGGACTATCTCTATGAGACAAATGACAACACTCATGATGCTTCAAAGAATCATACAACAACTAAGAAATTTGTTTATGGTCCCGTATGGCCGGTTGACTATCATTTGAATCCATCAAATGCAAATACAGAGTATGCAGACATCGTGGGCTTCAACGTTCTCGAGCCAGATGTAATTTATATGAATACTCGTGCTGCTGCTGATAAGCTCAATGTAACTTCACCAGAGAAGGATGCTGCAGGTGAGACTGTATTTAAAAATAAGGATGGTATTCTTACTGTTGGTTTGCAGATTGAGCATCCTGAATTGCTGAACAGCACTCCGACAGATTTGACCGTTAACGAAGGTGACAACACTGTTGCTCTTCAGGCATATACTGTAACTCCTGATGGTGAGAAAGCTGTTGTAACATCTGATTATGCTTTGTTAAAGGATGAAAAGGTTTACCTTGCTGGTCTGGTATGGCATAAGCAGCCTAATTATGGTCGTAGGAAAGCTGCAACAGCTTCTAATTGGGGTGATGAAAATGGTAAGGAGTGTCACGAATTAATTCATATTTGGGATTCTCCAGAGGAAGCTCTCAAGGATGAAGCTGCTCTTGCAATGGCTTATAACGATGCAAATGGTATTACTATAAGCGACTATGTTAGCATCCACTATATGAGAGAAAATATTAAGGATCGCAAATTTACTCTTGGCGAGTGGAAGTATGGTGAGGAAGCAAAATGGGGCTTGAGGTATGAGTTCAACCTTGTTTACTATCAAGTTGATACCAACGAGACTGTAGACAGCAAGTATGCTAAATGGGTTGATCAGAGCAAAGGCCAGGTTCGTGCATGGAACGTTGATCACGCAGGAAATCCTCAGCCAGAAGAGTCTGCATCTTCTGTAGACCGTCAGCCATTGGTTCAGGTTCTTGTTAAGACTCTTGATGGTGATGTTGTTCTCGATGGTTATATTCTTATTCATATCACAGAGCAGCCTGTTGTTAAGGAGAATAAGGAGATTACTCTTTATCCTGCACAAAATGCAGAATTTGATTTGTGCAACGATGCAGACGTGTTTGAGACTAACTGGTCACAGTTCAATGACTATGTTCTCACACAGTCATTGAATAACATGGAGAAGGAAAGATTTGACTTGTTGTATGAGGCTGATCTTCTGACTCGTGGCGGAGGCAATTTGATGCGTATCTTCAAGACTGTTACCGATGCAACTGCAGAGAATGAAGTTGATGACCATCTTGGCACAGTTATCTACAATCCAAATACAACTGGTCTTACAAACCATACATTCAGGTGGATACTCAGTGCTGAGGAACTCGAAGAATTGACTCATGATAGTAAGACTTTCCCAGTTCAGGTAGTTCGTTACATCCGCTACAAAGCTAAGCGTTTGGATGCTCCGTATGAGTACGTTTATATTAAGATGACAGTTAATCTGACTCGTGCAAATATCTCTAAGACTAAGTTCGGTGAAAAGATCAACGAATATTGGTTTGGTCTTGATGGAAATGACAATGGTTGGGAAGCGTTTGTAATTGACGCTCACGAGCCTATTTCTGGCAATGACATTAAGATTATTAGCCAAAGTGTAAGAGATGGATTGGTTAAGAATACTGAGAGCATTACTGGTGTTCACAAGTACTACTTTGTACCAGAGGCTTATGAGATTATAGCACAGAATGGTAAGAAATATACCATTACATCAAAGTCTTCAGATACTGACACTAATTGGGATCAGCTGTTCTGCAAGTATGTAACAACTCCTGTAGCGAACAAGCATACTTATACAAGGGAAACTCTTAATGAAATCTTGAATATGTGTGCAATTGACTACGACAAGGGTGCATTTAGAAATAAATACTTGTATGCTGTATATAATAACGGTACTCGTAATGTATATACAAGGATTGCTGAGCTGAATCAGACTACAGGTGAAATAACTCTTATCCATGTAAGTCATAGTGTGAGTCATAATTCATCAGAAGAAGTAGAGGATGTTCTCAATGCTATTGGTTATGAAGAAAACCATGCAAACATCAATACTGAGCTGCGTTCATGGTTAGGTGTTGTTTCTGCAAACAAGTGTGATATTGCAGAGCAAGTTGAGGATGGCTTATTCCTTGTAAGCTGGCAGCGTCCTATCAATTTGGAAACAAAGGCTGCTGAACCAGTTATTGACGCTAAGACAGAGGGTAACTACATCTATATGTACGATCTCTTGAGGTTGTATGACTGGCGTGGTCCGAAAGTTGGTTATATGTGGGGCGATCAGCAGTGGTTCTGGGCATACTACAATGTTCATGCAATCACAATTGATGTAACTCCTGCTAACATGAAGACCAACATGAACCAAAGCAGCAAGGATACATGGGTTAAGATGAGTGAGATATCATCGGCTGTACGTTTCTATTGCTATAACGCTCCAAGTACGTTTACTCAGGGTTCTGTAACTTATCCTTTCAACTTGAGTTCTTATAACAGGTCAGATATGAATCGCGCTCTTGTAAGCTACATGGAAGCAAACAAGGAACTGTTTGGTGTTCTCTACTATGAGAATAACGGTGCGAACGTTACAGACTTTGATGTGATAATACCTATAACAGTCGAGTATGAGTGGGGTAAGTTCAAAACAGAAGTACTTGTTCCTGTTATACGTACAGAGGGTAACTAATCATTAAGATGAATAAAAACATCTAAAGCTCTAAATATAGAGGGTGTGTCCTTAAGAGCGGCACACCCTCTGTTTTTAACAAATACGTTTTATGAAAATATATTTTGCACTAATAGCTGCTGCGATTCTGATGATGAGTGTAGCGTGCAGCAATAAAAACACCAAGACTCGTGAGGAAAAGGTGGCAGAGTTTCGCAATAGTCTCACGGAAACAGATACGCTTGAAATGCTTAAGATATGCGATACGGCAATGGAGCATCTCAAAAGTAAGCATATTGAAGATGTTTTGGCATCGCTTTATGAATATAACGATTCAACCCAAGAGGTAAAGCCTCTAAGCGAAGAGGTTGCAAAGAAATATCGCAGGACATTTACTATATATCCTGTGCTTGAATATACAAGAAAATACTATTCGTTTCAGCTTGAGGGCTGCAATGATGTGAAATATGATGTTGTTTTTGCTACAGCAGAACAGGCTGGTACGAAGGAACCGGCAAAGACGGCATATATGTTTAATCCAGTGAAAGTTGACGGACAGTGGTTTTTGTGCGTAAAGACCGCGTCTGACGAAATAGATGAAACAAGGCAGTAAACAAAAATACCTTAAAACGATTGTGTATATGAGAAAAGCATTGCTATTATTTATGTTTGCAGTTATTTCTGCAAATGTGTTTGGGCAGAAACAGGAGACTGCAGTGTTTGTTTTTTCGAATCCAGAAGGGCTTACACCCTCTGTTACTCCATCTCCTGATAAGGGAATAAGCATATCGGTAAATGATATTGTTTTTTCTGAAAAAAGTATTCGAATGAGTTTTGCCGCAACCTCAACTGGAGCTCGAATATGCACCAGTGTTACCGATATTCCATATTATTATTTGCAAGTGGCAGTGGGCACAACAGTAACGTTTAGTACTGTTGATAATGCTACTATCGACGAAGTAGATGTCTCTTATACAGATAACATTCTTGGCTCATTGGGAATAAAGACAGGTCAAGAAGATAAAGTTGATTGGGAAAAAACAGGAGGTGAGATGAAACATTGGTATTTAAAGGATAATGTAGACAACATATCTTTTTATAATAATGGTACTCCGTCCCAATTTCATCAAGTTTTTGTAAAATATACGACTCCTTCAGATATTCTTGAGCCTTTAACAACAAGCATTGATAATGTTGAAACGTTGCCATCGTTTAATGAGCTTGTTCTTACATTCGATAAAACTATGACTGTGCTGGATGCAAGTGGAATTAAAATTGAGGGCGAGAACTTCTCTGCAAGTATGACAGCAGAGGCATCTGGGAAAAAAATTGTTTTGTCACTTGACACACCAATAGAGGAAGATGGCGAATATACAATAACAATACCAGTACGTAGCTTTGAAAGTACTGACGGTTATCAAAACAAGGAATTGACATACACATTTAAAGTGGAGGCTCCTAAAAATACATTTATGTATGACAGCGTGGATCCTAAAACAGGAAGTGTTGAAGTTTTGCCAGGCGTGATAACATTGACTTTCCCCAATTTAGTTGGAAAAGTAACTGAAGTAGCGGAACTTACGCTGTATAAAGATGGCAAAAAATTATTGCCAATGGTTATGGAAACAAATGCCGAAGCCAAAGAAACTGTTGTTCTGAAGGTAAAGGATGATCTACAAAGTGAGTTTACGGAAGAAGGTGTCTATACCGTTACTATTCCAGAAGGAACCATATTTAATCCTTTCTATGGTAGAACCGATGAACGTTATAATCCAGAATTCACATTAAAATACTTAATTGGAGTAGAAGAGGAAGATCCGACACCTCAGGAACCAGTTGAATTAAAATATGTGATATCTCCTGAAGGGGATGTTACAAACGAATTAATTATAACTTTTGTTGACGACTCAAACGCTCTTTTTGAAGACAATGTGGTAACTTTAGCAGATCCAGACAAGATTTCCCTTAAGCTTGCTGATGGTACAAGTTTGGAAGATGCTGAGGTTGATGTAACGGTACACGAAAATGTTGCAAATTGTTTTGTTGTAAATATCGGCACACTTGAAGAAGGTGGCTATATATTGGCTGTAGACGATGCTGCATTTACATATTCTGCTGATGGCGAAAATACTGCTGACGTAAAGGGTTTTGAATATGAATTCAATGTGAAGGTTAAACATGATGAAAACGGTACAATTTTCATCGAAGACGCAGAATATCAAGCGTTCGCAATATGGAATCAAGTTCCAAATCCGACGACAGATGTTTCCCTGAATGATTTGGTAGTCTACAAGCTTCATAATAATGGTGAACGGATATTCTATGCAAATAGCGAACAGACCGTTGAGCTTATGCTTACTGATGTATACTTTGGTGGTCTTAAAGGAGAGCCTCTTTTCACTGGTCACTTTGTTCCTGTCAACGATTTCCCAATGGAGAATGCTACTGCATATAAATTGGTATTCGATACACCTATAAAGGCTGGTGATTTGCGTGCCTCACAATATACTTACGTAATTCCTGCAAGAACCTTTGGTGATGCTGATTTCGGAAAGTATCTCATGGGCGAACAGGTTTCAGAGTGCCATGTTAATGGAGAAACTTCCTATACGGTAAGAGTAAACAATGCCGCTGCAGCTATTTCTGATATCAGTAAGGATGCTATGGCGCCTGTAATTTATACAATTACGGGTAACAGAGTGAATTCAATGAATAAGGCTGGCGTTTACATTGTAAATGGTAAGAAAATTATCATAAAGTAAAATAAAATAAAATTTAAGTATTATGAAGATTAAATCAATTTTAGCGGCAGCGTTGTTCGCATTGACGGCAACTGCGGCAAATGCTCAAGCCACTTATACCGATAAGGAAGGCAATGAGTATCAGTTCCAGAAGCACGCATTCCTGCAGTTGCAAGGTGGGGCACAACACACTGTTGGTGAGGCAAAGTTCAGTGACCTTATCTCTCCAAATGTGCAGGTTGGTCTTGGTTACCAGTTTAACCCATGGTTTGCTGCTCGCCTCGCTGCCAATGCATGGCAAAGCAAGGGTGGATATAATGGAGTAGATGTGGGATCTGGTCCTGCAAATGCTACCTTCAAGTACAAGTATGTGGCTCCAGGTATCGATCTTATGTTCAATCTTTCCAATGCATTGTGCGGATGGAATCCTAAGCGTGTGCTCAACGTTACTGCATTCCTTGGTGGTGCTGCAAACATTTCATGGGGAAATGACGAGGCAAACAGTTTGTATAACAAAGGCTATAAGATGGAATATATTTGGCAAGGCACAAAAGTTCGCCCTGTAGGTCGTGCTGGTCTTGGTATTGATTTCCGTCTTTCTGATGCTGTTTCTCTCGGCATAGAGGGTAATGCAAATATTACAACAGATAAGTATAACTCAAAGAAGGCTGGTAACCCAGACTGGTATTTCAATGCTCTTGCAGGTCTTAAGATAAACCTTGGCAAGACTTATAAGAAGATAGAAAAACCAGCTCCTGTTGTTGAGGAGCCTGCTCCAGCACCTGCTCCTGCCCCAGTAGTAGAAGAGGTTGTAGTAGAAGAGGTTGTGAAGATTGAGCCTCTGCGCCGCGATATCTTCTTCAAGATAAACAAGAGCATCATCTCCGATGAGCAGATGCAGAAGGTGAAGGACATTGCCGACTACCTCAACAAGTATCCAGAGGCTAAGGTTAGCATCACTGGTTATGCCGATGCAGGCACAGGTAACAACACTATCAACGACCGTCTTGCTGCACAGCGTGCAGACTCTGTTGTTAAGGCTCTTGTTCAGAACTACGGTATCGACCGCGACCGCATCGTGAGCGATTCTAAAGGTTCACGCATACAGCCGTTCGCTGACAACGATATGAACCGTGTTTCTATCTGTATTGCTGAATAAGCATAAAGATAAACTGATTGAATATAAACTCCCCATAGCAGAACGGCTATGGGGAGTTTCTTTTGTAAGTATTACGATCGTTTTTAACAAAAAGTAACTCACTACACTGAAAAATATAGTCTTTTATTTGGCTGTTACAATAAAAAACCGTACTTTTGCCTCGTCGGAATGACAAAAAGACAAAACCTAATATTAAAACTATAAAAATTACAATAATTATGGATGTACAGAGAATAATGCAGCAACTGGAGCAGAAGCATCCAGGCGAATTGGAATATTTGCAGGCTGTGCGCGAGGTGCTCAACTCCGTAAAGGATGTATACGACCAGCACCCAGAGTTTGAACGTGCAAAGATTATTGAACGCATCGTAGAGCCGGAACGCGTGATAACGTTCCGCGTGCCATGGGTCGACGACAAGGGCGAGGTACACGTGAACATAGGCTACCGTGTGCAGTTCAACAGCGCGCTCGGTCCATACAAAGGAGGATTGCGTTTCCACTCTTCGGTGAACTTGTCTATATTGAAGTTCCTCGGTTTTGAGCAGACATTCAAGAACTCGCTTACCACGCTGCCTATGGGAGGCGGCAAGGGCGGTAGCGACTTCTCTATTCGCGGTCGCTCCGACAATGAGGTTATGCGCTTCTGCCAATCGTTTATGACAGAACTTGTAAAGGTTATCGGTCCCGACGAGGACGTGCCTGCAGGCGACATTGGTGTGGGAGCAAGAGAAATTGGCTATCTCTTTGGTATGTACAAGAAGCTGACGCACAAGTGGAACGGAGTGCTTACGGGCAAAGGGTTAGAATGGGGCGGCAGCCGCATACGTCCCGAGGCTACAGGCTATGGCGCACTCTATTTCGTAAACGAGATGCTGCAGACACACGGCATTGACATAAAGGGAAAGACCGTGGCACTGAGCGGATTCGGCAACGTGGCATGGGGAGCAGCGAAGAAGGCTACCGAACTTGGCGCGAAGGTGATAACCATCTCCGGCCCCGACGGATATATCTATGACCCTGAAGGCATAAGCGGCGAGAAGATTGACTATATGCTCGAACTTCGTGCGAGCGGCAACGACGTATGCGAGCCATACGCACAGGAGTTCCCCGAAGCAACGTTCTATCCCGGCAAGCGTCCGTGGGAGGTTAAGTGCGACATTGCACTGCCTTGCGCTACGCAGAACGAGGTGAGTGCCGAAGATGCCGACATGCTGCTTGCCAACAAGCCGTTGTGTATAGCAGAGGTGAGTAACATGGGCTGCACGGCAGAGGCTGTGGACAAGTTTATCGAGGCTGGAATGCTGTTTGCACCGGGCAAGGCCGTTAATGCCGGCGGTGTGGCAACATCAGGACTTGAGATGACGCAGAACTCAATGCGACTGACATGGAGCGAGGCAGAGGTTGACGAGAAACTGCACCGCATAATGCACTCCATACACGAGCAATGCGTGAAATACGGTAGACAGGACAACGGCTATATAGACTATGTAAAGGGTGCTAACATAGCCGGATTTATGAAAGTGGCAAACGCCATGATGGCGCAGGGTGTTGTTTAAGGGTAGTACCATAATAAGGGCGGCACTTACGTTGATTATTACGATTATGGGCTTTGCCTCTCTGCATGCACAGCAGCAGAGGGGTAAGGCCTCATATTATTCAAAGCGCGCTACAGGAGCACGAACGAGTAGCGGCGAACGACTTAATAACGATAGTATGGTGTGTGCCCACCGCACCTATCCTTTCGGCACGTTGCTGAAAGTTACGAACTTAGGCAACAAGAAGTGGGTAATTGTAAGGGTTATCGACCGTGGCCCGTTCAGGCGTGGCAGGGTTATTGACCTTTCGTATGCAGCAGCCAAGGAGATAGGAATGCTCTCGCAGGGTATTGCATCGGTGCTTGTAGAGCCAGCCGACGATGTGGTGATACCATTCCGCATGGAAGAAAAGAACCTGTTGCCTGAAATGGACTTTGAACTTAATGACAACGGCGATGATTATTCTCCGGCATGGCAGGACTTCAACAAACTAAAGGAGATGCATAATAAAAAGCAATAGAGTATTATTGTCTGCATTGCGGAGATGTTGATTCCGTCGATTGAGGAATATGGCATCGATGCAACAAGTTCCATACTTTTGTTAAGGCAGGATGCTGTGTTGTCGAGCAGCCATGCGGCATTTTTGAATATCATTTCCGGTATTCCCATAACCATCAGCAGCATACACACCACGAAAAGCCACAGCAGAATGGTTACGAGAGGTATTGCCACGAGATTGGTGGCTATGGTATACAAAGGTACGCGCGAGAAATTGTAGGCTATCAAAGGCAGTGTACCTATGTTTGCAACTGTTGTTAGTACGCACATCTGCCAAAGTTTGCTTATGATGCGGTGGCGCATCTGCCATTCTCTTGATACTATGTTTGTGAATGGCGATGTAAAGACAAGGATAAACGCCACGGCAGAGAATGACAATTGCACTCCGAGGTCGTGAACGGCAACGGGATTGGCTATCAGAATAATTATTGCTGCAAAGGCAAGGGCATTGAGTGATGCACCACGCCTGCCCGTGAGGCTTGCTACGGAGCATATAGTGAGCATTATGGCAGCCCTTACTGCCGAGGACGGCAAGCCTACGAGCATTGTATATGCCCAAATGGTAGGCAGCGACAGCATTATGCCCAACGTGCGCCACCGCCCTATGCTGAATATCCCGAACATAGCCCATATTATGCCGAGGTGCAGTCCTGAAAGTGCCAAGATGTGCGCTGCTCCTGCCTGTGAGTATGTGTCGCGCATTTCACGGCTTATGGCATTCCTTTGTCCCAGAGCAACGCCGGCAACAAGTGCTTCAGTGTCTTTATGCAGTCCCCATGTTTCTATCTTGCTTAAAAGCGCTAATCTCATAAGGCGCAGGCGTGCTGTTACCGCTGTGGTCTTTGATAGTCCGTCGGTGTCGAATCCTGTCTGCTTGTATTTCCATGGGGCAATGAACGTAGTGGCGCATATCCCGTGGCGGCGAAGGTAGAGGGAAAAGTCAAACTTGTCGTTATCGCTGTTTTGTGGCAATGTCAGTGCGGATGTTGCTTTGAAACGTGTTGTAGGTACGGGTGGCTTTCCTGCCTTCTTCGAGAAGTATGCTTTGACCGTCCTGCCTTTCATTATTCCCGAGACTATCGCTATATCTGCGCTCCATGTCTTTGGGTGTTCCCTTGCCTCGGTTATAACTACAGCCTCGTATGTTATTTCGCCTTTCGGTAAGGTTATGTTCATTTTCTCTTGCTGTCTGCTTGCAAGGAATGCGCCGATGCAGCAAAAGCCAGCAAGTATTGTTGTTGACATTATTTTGCTGTGCCTGTGCAGAATGGCAGAAGTCGCAGCCGACACAAGCGCTAAGACAATCCACGTTTCCGTATATTGCCATCTTTCTCCGACCAATATCCCGACAACAAGACTCACCGCCACGGGAATGGCAGGATAGCGCAGGAAAATGTCTTGTAGTATATTCATTTGAGCACAAAGTTACTCATTTTTTGTGTTTTATGCTACTTTTACAATCATTATTTATAAGCCACCTAAGTGAAAATGTTAAATAATACAATAAATTTTATGCAAACGCAAGCGTTCTAAAAAAAATAATGTAACTTTGCGTAACCAATAATGTATTTGTTATGAATGCTACTTTATCCTTAGATGTTGTTTGGAACATCATATATAACTTGGTCAAGACATTAAGCAATGACAACAAGAAGTGGTTGGCTGATAAATTGTATGAATCGGCAACTACTGATACAAATAGCCATGATAGCAAACTTGTATTTCCAAAAATATCCAAGGACAGGCAGCCTTCTCCTGAAATTCTTGCAATGACGTTGGGAGCAGCACCTGAAGGTTTTGACTTTGAGGCAGAAAAAGAAAAAGTATTACTTGTCTATACACCTGATGAATTTTTAACTAAAACCTTACAATAAATTATTATGGAAAGAACTTGGAGATGGTTTGGCAAGAACGATAAGATAACGCTTGCTATGCTTAAGGAAATAGGTGTGGAGGGCATTGTTACCGCCCTGCACGATGTGCCTAACGGAGAGATATGGACGCGCGAGAAGATACGCGACTTGCGTGAGTATATAGAAAGCTACGGAATGCGTTGGTCGGTGGTTGAGAGCCTTCCCGTATGCGAGAGCATAAAATACGGAGGCGAGGACCGCGACCAACTGATAGAAAACTACAAGGAGAGCCTGCGCAACCTGTCGGCAGAGGGAATACACACTATCTGCTACAACTTTATGCCTGTGCTCGACTGGGCACGTACGGACTTGCTGCACCCCAACCCTAATGGCACGTCAAACCTGTTCTTCTCACATGCACAGTTTGCATACTTTGATATACATATCCTGAAGCGTGAAGGAGCAGAAAAAGACTGGTCGGCAGAGGTGTTGGCTGAAGTGGAGAAACTAAAGGAGAAGATGACTCCGGAGGAGGACCACAAACTCGTAGAGAATATTATAGTAAAGACACAGGGCTTTGTAAGCGGTAATATAAAGGAAGACGACGAGCACCCAGTGGAGCTGTTCCGCCAACTGCTTGCACTCTATAAGGATATAGACAAGGACAAGTTGCGTGAGAATATGCGCTACTTCCTGGCAGCCATAATGCCAGTGTGCGAGGAGTGTGACATGTATATGTGTGTTCACCCTGATGACCCGCCATTCCCAATCCTTGGTCTGCCTCGCATCGTGACCTGCGACGAGGACATAGAGTGGTTCTTGAAAGCCGTTGACAACAAGCACAACGGACTGACATTCTGTGCCGGCTCACTATCGGCAGGAGCGCACAACGATGTTACCGAACTTGCACGCAAATATGCAGACCGTACTTGGTTTGTACATATGCGTTCGTGCCATGTCTATCCCAATGGCGACTTTACGGAGGCAAGCCACCTCGGCGGACGTGCCGACCTGATAGAGTTGGCAAGGATATTCGAGAAGGTGAATCCAAAACTGCCTATGCGTGTAGACCACGGAATGACGATGCTCGGCGACGAGAACCGTGGCTACAATGCCGGTTACTCGTTCCTCGGCAGAATGTTTGCCATGGGACAGGTGCAGGGAATACTTGCAACCGTGGACAGGGAACTGGGAATTGAATATAATGTATAATTCTTAATTATGAATTAAAAGAAATGAACTTATTTGATATAAAAGACTATGTTGTAGTTATCACGGGCGGCACAGGAGTGCTTGGTCGTGCAATAGCGAAATATCTTGCACAGGAAGGTGCAAAGGTGATAATTCTTGGTCGCAACGCAGAGGTGGGCAATAAGATTGCCGCTGATATATGTGCTGAAGGTGGTGCTTGCGAGTTTATGCAGACAGATGTGCTGAACGCCGAGGTTGTGCAGAAGAACTGCGACGATATCGTTGCCAAGTACGGCAAGGTGGACACGCTGCTCAATGCTGCCGGCGGAAATGTAGCCGGTGCGATAATCTCTCCCGACCAGACATTCTTCGACCTGAAGACGGAAGAGTTCCAAAAGGTGCTCCAGCTCAATCTTACAGGAACGGTGATTCCTACACAGATATTCCTGAAACCTATGGTGGCAGCAGGTAAGGGCTCGATTATCAATTTCTCGTCGATGGCAGCGTTCCGTCCGATAACCCGTGTGTGTGGCTATGCCGCTGCGAAGGCAGGTATCAGCAACTTCACGGAGTTTATGGCAGCAGAGTGTGCAAAGAAATTCGGTGAGGGCATACGTGTAAACGCCATTGCGCCTGGCTTCTTCATCACAGAGCAAAACCGCGCACTGCTTACCAATCCTGACGGCTCGTACACACAGCGTGGTCAGGATGTTATCCGCCATACACCTTTCGGACGTATGGGTGAGCCGGAGGAACTTTGCGGCACTATACATTATCTGATGAGCGATGCCGCCAAGTTCGTTACAGGAACGGTGGCTGTGGTAGACGGCGGTTTCAACGCCTACGCTATGTAAAAGAAATGATACGAAGGATATATCTATTATTAATTCTTACTGTATTGCCAACGTTCGTCCTCGCGCAGATTATAGACGAGGACGAACGTTTGGCAGTGTATACCGTGAATGCCGACTCCGTGTCAATGGAGTCGATGATGGCAGACACCATTGTTGGCAACCTTCAGCTGGAGTGGCCCGCCAATATCGTGGCACGACTTGACCAACTTGTGGCTCATCCTATGTTCAACACTTCGCAGTTGGGACTGATGGTCTACGACCTGACAGCCGACAGTGCGTTATACTGCAAGAACGAACGGCAGATGATGCGTCCTGCCAGTATTCTGAAAAACATTACTGCTATTACAGCCATAGACAAGTTGGGCGGTTCCTACCAGTTCCGTACCTCTTTATATTATTATGGTGAAATAAGGGATAATGTGCTCAATGGCAACCTTTATTGTGTGGGCGGAATGGACCCAATGTTCGGCAACGACGATATGAGGGCTTTCGTGGAAAGCGTAGTACGACTGGGTGTTGACACGATAAGGGGTATGATTGTAGCCGACAAGAGTTTCAAGGATAACAAGGAGTTTGGCGAGGGTTGGTGTTGGGACGATGATAATCCCATACTGTCTCCCTTGCTCGTATCTGGCAAGGATGTGTTTGTGGAGAAGTTCGAGGAACAGTTGCGCAACTTTGGTATTGTAGTTGAAACCACAAGGTCGCAGGGTTGTATCCCCAACGGCGCACGCGTGATATGCAGCCGTTTTCACAGCCTCGACCAGATACTGATGAAGATGATGAAGGACAGCAACAACCTTTATGCAGAGTCGATGCTGTACCAGATGGCGGCGTTTGGGACAAATGCCCCTGCCACGGCGAAGAATGCCGTTTCATACATTGGCAACCTTATGAGAAAGCTTGGCATAAAATCTTCCTCGTATAAGATTGTGGATGGCTCGGGACTTTCGCTCTACAACTATGTGACACCCGAACTTGAGGTAATGTTCCTGCGATATGCCTACCGCAATTCCACGATATTCTCTCATTTGTATGAGTCGCTGCCCATAGCAGGTGTGGATGGAACATTGAAGAAACGTATGACAGGCACTTTTGCTGCTGACAACGTGCGTGCCAAGACAGGTACTTTGACAGGTATAACATCGCTTGCCGGATATTGCACAGCAGCAAACGGGCACGAACTTTGCTTCTGCATCATAAACCAGGGAGTGCTCAACGCTAAAAACGGACGCAACTTTCAGGATAGGGTTTGTATGGCATTATGTCGCCCATAACCTCTAAAAAACTGTTAAAGGCACATAAAATACCGAAAATATCAAGCTTTTTGTCGGAATATGATTGTATTGGGGTTAAACATATCGGCACCAAATGCGTCAGAAAGATAGTGTATATAGAAAAATAAGGATAATATAAAGATGTCGATTAAACGATTTGTATTTGCTATGATTATGGCTTTGGTGGCATTGGGAGTAAATGCCCAACGCACCATAAGCGGAAAGATTACGGACAAGAGTAGTGGCGAAGGGATGATAGGTGCCACAATAAAGCTGTTGAAGACCGACAGCACACTCGTACAAGGCGTGACTACCGATATGAATGGTAACTTCAAGGTAGTAGCTCCTGCAAATGGACAATATGTGTTGAAAGTGAGTAGTGTAGGCTACAAAAATCTGACAAAGGAAATAACTATAAAGAATGGTGCAAACCAAGCCTTGGGTAATGTGCCAATGGAAGCAGATGCCATTATGCTGAAAGGCGTTGTTGCAACTGGACAGGCAAAGAAAGTCACCGTAAACGAAGACACCTTTGTATATAATGCTTCTGCATACCGCACTCCAGAGGGTAGTGTGGTAGAAGAGCTTGTGAAGCGTCTGCCTGGAGCAGAAGTGAGCGACGACGGAACGATAACCATGAACGGTAAGACCGTGAAAAAGATACTCGTCGACGGTAAGGAGTTTATGGTGGGCGACACCAAGACGGCACTGAAAAACCTTCCTACATCTATAATAGAGCGAGTGAGAAGCTATGACCAAAAGAGCGACCTTGCTCGTGTGAGTGGTATCGACGACGGTGAGGAAGAGACTGTACTCGACTTCGGTATAAAGAAAGGTATGAACAAAGGTGTCATGGCCAATGTGGACATAGCCGGAGGTACGAGCGACAGATACTCTTCGCGTGGTATGGGCGCATACTTCAATGAAGACCTGAAGATAATGGGCTTTGGCAGTGCCAACAACGTGAATGATATGGGCTTCCCAGGTGGTGGAGGCGGCTTTGGCAGAAACGGGCGCAACAGCAACGGACTTATGACCACCAAAATGGCAGGTGTGAACTTAAACTACGAGAAGAAGGACAAGGTTATCCTTAATGGTAGTGTGCGTTGGAACCATAGCAACGGTGATGCCTTCTCAAGAACTTCCACCCAGAACTTCATAACGACAGCGGGCTCGTTCTCAAACAGAACAGGACAGAATGATACCCGCAGCAACTCATGGAACGGTCAGTTCCGTTTGGAGTGGAAACCTGACACAATGACAAACATCCTGTTCCGTCCTACGTTTAGTCTGTCCACTTCCGATGGTCTGAATGTGAGCCGCAGTGCAACATTCAACGACGACCCATACAAGTTCGTGATGGATCCGTTGAACGATATCGACGACATAGACAGTGAGAACAAGGTGAACCTTACAAACAACCGCAGTCTTTCGTATAGCGAGTCAAATAACTTGCGAGGAATGTTGCAGTTCAACCGTCGCCTGAACAATAACGGCAGAAACCTTACCCTGCGTGTCAATGCCGCATACACCAAGGGAGAGTCGAACAGCCTCACCAATAATGATGCTATTCTCTACCAAAAGAAGATGGTAGACCCGAACACAGGTGCTGTAGTGGATTCGTCGTATCAGACAAACCGCTATAACGTAACGCCTACGAAAAACTACAACTACAATGCGCGAATTACGTATAGCGAGCCGATAATGAAGGCAACATACTTGCAGTTCTCTTACAATTTCCAATACAAGTACACCAAGAGCGACCGTACAACCTACGATTTCAGCAATGAAATGCTCTTTGCCGGAATGACTCCACGCTATCGTGGTTGGGACGACTATCTTGTGAAGCTGCCTAACCCGTTGGAAAGCTATGTTGACGAGAACTTGAGCAAGTTCTCGCAATATAAGAACTATATACAAGATTATGAATTGCAGTTGCGCGTTATACGCGAGGCGTATAACCTTAACGTGGGTGTGAAGTTTCAGCCACAGAGCACCGATTTCAAATATAAGTATCAAGGTATGGACACAATCGTGAAGCGCAGTGTATTCAATATAACACCTACAGCCGACTTCCGCTGGAAATTCAGCAAGGTGAGCCAGTTGCGTTTCAACTACTATGGCTACACGGAGCAACCGTCGATGAACGACCTGCTTGAGGTGTATGACGACAGCAATCCTCTTGATATTAAGACGGGTAACAGCGGACTGAAGCCTTCGTTTACGCAGGAGTTCCGACTGTTCTATAACAATTATATCCAAAACCATCAGAGGGCTGTAATGGCGCACGTTAATTTCCAAACCACCAACAACAGTATAAGCAACTGCGTTACCTACGACCCCGTGACTGGTGGAAGCCTGTCGCGTCCGGAGAACATCAACGGAAACTGGAATATCAATGGAGCATTTATGTTCAACACGTCGATAGACACTGCCGGTTATTTCAACGTAAATACGTTCACTCGTGTGCGCTACAATCACTATGTGGGCTATATCAATCTTGACAAGAGTGCGGTTGCCGACAAGAACGTGACACGTTCAACTACATGGGGAGAGCGCATAGCAGCAAGCTATCGCAACACATGGATTGAGTTTGAGCTTAACGGCTCGCTAAACTATACCCACTCACGCAATGAGTTGCAGAGCCAGAGCGACCTCGACACATGGAATTTCTCATACGGTGCTTCCACCAATCTGCAGTTGCCTTGGGGGACGACGTTTAACACGAACATCTCTATGAACTCGCGCCGCGGATATGCCGATGAGTCGATGAACACCAACGAACTTATATGGAATGCCCAGTTGAGCCAGTCGATGCTGAAGGGAAAGACGCTCACAGTAACATTGCAGTTCTATGATATACTGAAGCAACAAAGCAATTTCAGTCGTACCGTCGACGCTTATCGTCGTACCGATACGGAGTACAATGCAATCAACTCATACGCAATGCTCCATGTCATATATCGCCTAAACCTCTTTGGAGGCAAGCAGGCTAATACGGGAAATAACAATGGCAGCGGTTTCGGTGGCGGCATGCAGCGCGGAGGCTTTGGCGGCGGTAACCGCAACCGTGGCGGCTTTGGCGGACCGGGAAGATTCTAAAAAGAAAATATCTTAAAAAAACATTAAGTTTCGGTTTTTATTCTTTTTTATCATATTAAATGTGCGAGGTTACAACTATTTTATGTAATTTTGCAGCAGATAAAAGAATAAAAACCGAAACTTTTTTATGAACAAGGCAAAGAGTCTGCTTTTATTATTCATGAGGATAGGATGGCTTAAATATGCCGTCGTGCTTGTTTGTGCTATAACATTTGTAGGTTTTGTTGGCGAGAACAGTTGGTACAGACATCTGAAAAACAGGCGTTCCATCAATTTGTTGGAAGATGAAATATCTGCGCTGAGGTTGCAATATGTTAACGACAGCATTACGTTGCGACAGATGGATAGCGACCCGCGTGCTATTGAGAAGATTGCCCGTGAGCGATATTTTATGAAGTACGACGACGAGGACATTTTTGTGCTTAACACCGACCTTGAAAAGACTACAAAAATAAACGATGAGACAGCTGACTAAAACGGAGAGTGCCATATTTACCATTGGTGCCGTAATGATGGTGGTTGGTTGCCTGTGCTTTGTGCTGATGTTTGCGGCTGCACCTTATATATATGGTGTGGGTGCTGTGGCTTTTGTGATAATGCAACTGCGCCAGCGCTATGAGGGCACAAACTTTGTAATCCGACGCTTGCGCCGCATTGTAATGGTGAGCGACTTCCTTCTGCTGTTCACTGCCGTTATGATGTTCGCCAACCACAGTTACGACTTTCTCGGTCTCGACCTTCTCACTTGGCTACAATATGTACACAATAACTGGGTTGTGACGCTGCTTATAGCGGCAGTGCTGCAACTATATACGGCATACAGAATTGATGCCGAACTGGAGAAAGACACAAAAAAAATGTAAAATATCAACCTTTTTTGCTAAATTGAATAAATTTTTTTTCGTACCTCAATATATCGTTGTACATTTGTGCCAAAATTAAGAAACTACATGAACAAGATATTTTATTTGATGGCGGTTGTTGCAACTCTTGCATCGTGCGCTAAATCATACAAAATCGACGGTACTTCATCTGTGTCCTATCTTGACGGGTCAAAGATGTTCCTTGCTGCCATGAAAGATGGTGAGGTAAAGAACATCGACTCTTGCGAGGTGGTGCACGGCGAGTTCCAACTCAATGGTACGCTCGACACCGTGAAGTTGGCAATGCTTCTTATGGACGGCTTCCAAATGCCAGTGGTGCTTGAGGAAGGTCCTATAACCATAAAGATTGATAACGCGACACAGACTGTTGACGGTACTCCGCTCAATAAGACACTATACGAATTTCTGGATAAGCAAAAGCAATTGCACGCACAAATGCAGGAACTCGGACACCGACACAGCCAGATGATGCTCGACGGCATAGACGAGGAAACTATTGCTTCACAACTTGAAGTTGAAGCACAGAAGATAGTAAGCGAGGAAGACCAACTTGTGACCGATTTCATTTCTGCCAATTTCGACAATGCGCTCGGTCCTGGCGTGTTTATGATGGTGACGAGCGGTTATCAGTATCCTGTACTCACTCCGCAGTTAGAGTTCATTCTCAGCAAGGCTACCGATGCATTTAAGAACGATCCGTATGTGCGCGAGTACTGCAAGGTGGCTCGTGAGATAGAGGCTCACCAGCAAGGACTGCTTGATATGGCACCTATGCCCGATGTGCCTGCCGATACGGCTGCCGTACCTCCGTCAACTACAGCCTCAGGACAATAACAGCACATGAAAACCATAATATGTAACGCCAATATTGTTAATGAGGGAGAAGTCGCCGAAGGCTCCGTCCTCATTTCCGATGATTGCATTGAAGAAGTCTTTTTAGGCAAGGAGGCATTGCCTGCAAGTTTCCACGACACAACAGAAAACATTAATATAGTTGATGCAAAGGGATGCTATTTGCTGCCCGGAGTTATCGACAGTCATGTTCATTTCCGTGAACCAGGACTTACCGAGAAAGCCGATATAGACACAGAATCGTGTGCTGCTGCGGCTGGTGGTGTTACGACCTATTTCGACATGCCCAACTGCAATCCGCAGACAACTACATTAGAGGCTCTTGATGAAAAGTTTAGCCTTGCAAGGCAAAAGAGCCATGTAAACTATTCCTTCTTCTTTGGTGCAACCAACGATAATGCCTGTGAGTTTGCCCGTCTTGACATTCATCGCATACCAGGCATAAAGTTGTTTATGGGTTCAAGTACAGGCAATATGCTCGTAGACGACATGAAGTCGCTCGATGCCGTGTTTAGTAATGCTGTAAACGTAGGTTTGCCAATTATAGCGCATTGCGAAGATACCTCACTCATAAATGAGAATATGGCGAAAGTCAAGGCGAGATTTGGCGATGACCCTGATTTGTGTATGCACAGTCAGATACGCAGTAGGGAAGCTTGTTGCTGCAGCACATCACTTGCCATAGAACTTGCGGAGGAGCACAATGCCCGTCTGCACATTGCCCATATATCCACGCTGGAAGAAGTTATGGCGCTTGCGGTGCATAACAATGGCAAGTCGCTAAACGATAAGATGATTACCGCGGAGGCTGTGGTGGGGCATCTGCTGTTTACTGAAGACGACATGCAGCAACTTGGATCGAAGATAAAGGTAAACCCGGCAATAAAGACTAATTCCGACCGCACGATATTGCGTAAAGGGCTTAAAGAAGGGGTCATAGACGTAGTTGCCACCGACCACGCACCGCACCTGCTTTCGCAAAAGCAGGGAGGGTGTAGCAAGGCAGCATCGGGCATGCCCATGGTGCAGTTCTCGCTTGTGGCAATGCTCGAACTTGTAGATAATGACGAACTTTCAATAGGGCAACTTGTGCAACTAATGTGTCACAACCCGGCACAGCTTTTTGGAGTAAGCAACCGCGGTTTCATACGCCGTGGCTATAAGGCAGACCTTGTTATGGTGCGCCCGTCGTCGCCGTGGACTGTAACAAAAGAGTGCATAAAGAGCAAATGCAACTGGAGTCCGTTGGAGGGACACACCTTCAACTGGAAGGTGGAGCGCACGATATGCAACGGTCACGAGGTGTACGACGGCAGCAATGTTGACAAGGAGTATATAGGCGAGGAAATCTCGTTCAGACAAAAACTATAGTGATACAATGCTTATAAGGGTAATAATCTTCTCTTTGATAATCCTCACGCTCATAGCCTTGGCATATTTCGTGTGCTGGCTTGTAGGATGGGGCATTATGCACTTGTTTCACACACGCCACAACTACGGCAACTGGGTTGGCGGTGCCGTGGTGGCTTTCGCTATATACATTATTATATATGGGTGCACCATAGGTTTCGACAAACTTGACGTGCGCCATATAACACTTACCTTCGACGACCTTCCTGCCGAGTTCGACGGCTATAAGATAGTGCATTTCTCCGATGCCCATTTGGGAACTTACGGCACTGACAAACAGCAGCTTTTGGCACGCAATATAGATTCTATAAACGCACAGCACCCCGACTTGATAGTGTTTACAGGCGACATACAGAATCTTGTGCCTTCGGAAATACGCCCACACATAAACATTCTGAAAAAACTCCGTGCAAAAGACGGCGTATATTCCTGCCTCGGCAACCACGACTATCCCATCTATGTACGCGATGCATCTCCAAAGCAAAAGGAAAAAAATCTGCGCGAGACGATAGCATTGGAAGAACAAGCCGGCTGGACTGTGTTGATGAACGACAACCGCCGCATTATGCATGGTGCAGCATCAAATGACAGCACAAAAGCAGCACCCTCAATAGTGATAGCAGGCATGGAGAACGACGGCGACGGACGACGCTTCCCGATGATGGGCAATCTCGGCAAGACATTGCAGGGCGTATCGCCCAATGACTTTGTAATACTGCTACAGCACGACCCTACACATTGGCATGACAAGATATTGAAACAAAGTAATGCACAACTCACCCTCTGCGGTCATACTCACGCATCGCAGTTTATGCTTTTCGGCTGGTCGCCCGTGAAATATTTCTATGATGTATGGGCAGGAGTTGCAGAACACGACGGACGTTTCATAAATGTAAGTACCGGTATGGGCGGATTCATTCCATTCCGCTTCGGAGTTCCGGGCGAGATATGTGTAATAACATTGAAAACTACAAACAAGTAAAGGAGGAAAACGATGATAGTAAGATTTTTATATTGCGTATATCAGTTGTTAGTGGCGCTGCCTGTCACCGTCATCGCCACAATCATCACCGCTACGGCAGTGGCTTTGGGTATGACTTTCGGCAGTGGACACTTTTGGGGCTACTATCCAGGGCGTTGGTGGGCAAAGGTCATCACGCGCATATTCCTGCTGCCCGTCACCGTGGAAGGACGGCAGAATATAGAGAAAGACTGCCCCTACGTGTTTGTGTCGAACCACCAAGGAGCTTTTGACATATTTCTTATATATGGTTTTCTTGGGCGCAACTTCAAGTGGATGATGAAATGGCAACTCCGAAAGATGCCTTTCGTTGGCTACGCATGCCATAAGAGTCACCAGATATTTGTTGACAAGCGAGGACCGAGCAAAGTAAAAGCCACCTACGATGCCGCACGCAAGATACTCTCCGACGGAGGCTACAGCGTGGTGGTATTCCCCGAAGGTGCACGCACGTTTACAGGTCACATGGGGCTTTTCCGCAAAGGAGCTTTTATGCTTGCCGACGAGTTGCAGCTGCCTGTTGTGCCCCTCACCATCAACGGCTCTTTCGACGTGATGCCGCGCACACGCAGTTGGCGCTTAGTGAAATGGCATCCCCTGCGCCTCACAATACATCAGCCTATCTACCCTGTTGGCGAAGGCTCTCAAAACGTGCAGGCAACAATGCGTCAGGCATACGACTCGGTGATGAGCACACTCGACGAGCAATATCAGGGATATGTCGAAAATCCAGACCAATGACAGTCAGAATACTGTGATATATCACAAAAGTTTTTTTGAAAATATGTGTTTGCATGCTTGCAGGATATAAATTTTTATATTAACTTTGCAAACCAAAGTGAAAAACCAATCTGTTCTTATGCAAGACAAATACAAGACGCTGTGGGACAATTGTCTGGAATACATACGCGAGAATGTAAGCGAACAGCAGTATGGCACTTGGTTTAGCCCCATCGAGTATGGAAGCTATTCCGAGAGCGAAAAGAAGCTGTTGCTGCAACTTCCGAGTATGTTTGTCTATGAGTATTTGGAGGAGCACTATGTGGCGCTTCTTTCAAAGAGCATAGGCATGTATTTCGGCAAGGACGTGCGTCTTGTATACAAGCTGAAGAAGGACAGCAAGCAGGAGGCAGCACCCAAGAAGGACAAAGACGAGCAGGATTTGGACTCGCAGCTCAATGCCCACCAGACTTTCAACACCTTCATAGAAGGAACGAGCAACAGACTGTCGCGCTCCATTGGTCTTTCGGTGGCGGAACATCCGGGTAAGTCAACATTCAATCCGTTCTTCATTTACGGACCTTCGGGTTGCGGCAAGACCCACCTTATCAACGCCATTGGTGTGCGCTGCAAGGAACTTTATTCAAAGAAGCGTGTACTCTATGTAGGAGCGCGCACGTTTCAGGTGCAATATACCGAGTCTGTGCGTAATAACAAGACAAACGACTTTATCAATTTCTACCAGTCGCTCGATGTACTCATTGTTGACGATGTACAGGAGTGGGCTACTGACAAGACGGTTGACACTTTCTTCCATATCTTCAACCACCTGTTCCGCCTTGGCAAACAGATAGTGCTCGCCTCGGACAGACCACCGGCAGACTTGCATAACTTCAACGACCGCCTGCTCACTCGCTTCAAGTGCGGACTTGTGGCGGAACTCGAAAAACCCAACGTGCAGCTGTGCATAGACATACTGAAGAGCAAGTGCGAGCACGACGGACTCGACATTCCCGACGACGTGATACAGTTCATTGCTGAGAGTGCCAACGGCAGCGTGCGCGACCTGCAAGGCATAATCAACTCTTTCCTTGCCTATTCCGTAGTCTACAACAGGAAGATTGATATGCATCTTGCCGAGCGCGTGATAAAGCGTGCCGTGAAGATTGACGACAAGCCCCTCACCGTGGACGACATAGTGGAGAAGGTGTGCAATCACTACAACGTAACGCAGCAGAGTGTTATGTCGCGCAGTCGCAAGCGCGAGTATGTCGTTGCCCGTCAGGTGGCTATGTATCTTGCACAGAAGCACACCAAGATGCCAGCCTCGCGCATCGGTCTGCTCATAGGCAAGCGCGACCACTCCACCGTCATTCACAGTTGCAATGCCGTGGAGAGCAGAATGAAGGTTGACAAGGCTTTTGCCGACGAGGTTACCAGCATTGAGACCTCGCTGAAGCTGAAGCGTAGCTGACAGCCAAGTACCAAAGAACTTTTTTATAGACCAAAGTATAATAACTAAAAGACAAAAAGAATTATGAAAACCAAATTGTTCATTTTTGCCTTCGCCCTCCTATTGGGTATTGGCGAGGCTTTGGCATGCTCAAGAGTCGTATTCCTCGGGCGTGACAATCTCACTCTCGTAGGGCGCACACTCGACTGGCGCACGCCTATTCCCACAAACCTCTATGTATATCCACGTGGTATGCAGAAGCAAGGTATGCCGTCGGGCAATACTTTCCACTGGAAGTCAAAGTATGGCTCTGTGCTTGCCGTGTCCTACGACGGCGGTGCTACCGAGGGTATGAACGAAAAGGGACTTGTGATGAATGCCCTCTTCTGCAAAGGCTCTATCTATCGCCAGTCGCTTAACGGTGAGCTGCGTTCTATGAGTCTTGCCGTGTTGGTAAGCTATTTCCTCGACAACTTCGCTACCGTTGACGAAGTGAACGAGTGGCTCGAAGCCAACGAGTTTGCTATCTACGGAAAAGACTTCGACGGCGGCACGGAGGCTGCTCTTCACTGGGCGATTACCGACCAATCGGGCAATACGCTTGTAATGGAGTTCCAGAAAGGGCATCTCGATGTTTACAAGTCGCGCGACTATCGTGTGCTTACCAACGACCCTCCTTTCCAGCAGATGCTTGCCATAAACAACTATTGGAAAAACATCGGCGGTGCAAACCAACTGCCGGGCACTGTGCGCAGTCCAGACCGCTTTGCCCGCGCCTCGTTCTTCATTGAGCACGTGCCCGATACCGTAGACTATAAGACGGCAGCCGCACAGGTGCTTACGGTGCTCAACAACGTGGCTGTGCCTCTTGGCTACGGACTTGAAGATGCCCCTAACCTCTCATCGAGCCAGTGGCGCAGTGTTGCCGATGCAAAGAACCTGATATACTATTTCGGTTTCTTCTACGAGATGTCGGTATTCAGAATAGAGTTGTCAAAACTCAATCTCAATGAGGGTGCTCCCGTTTTGAAGATGGACACATCCGCAAACAAAGAACTGCATGGATGCATCAACGACCTGATGATGCCTTCCGCACCATTCACTCCAATGTGGTAATATATTATAATGTAATTATATGTTTCTTGCTTGACATTGGTCAATAGTTGCATAAAAATGCGTTTAATTTTTAAAATTTCTCGTTGAAAAGTTTGGCGGTTAATTAAAAAGTGCGTACCTTTGCATTCGCTTTTGAGGTTTGCGGTGCATTCCGCAGGTTTTCGGAGCAATTTA
>JAFLSE010000039.1 GCA_022511075.1 Prevotella sp. | reverse complement strand
ATACCGCAGACAGCATGCAGACATGCACCCAACGACCACACGAAGATGGCGATGAGGTAGCCTTTCTTTGTTCCCATCCAGTCTACGAACTTACCTGCAAAGAGACAGGCAATGGCGTAGAAAATGGAGAATGCTCCGGTTATTGTACCATAGTCGGCATCGGTCCAGTGGAATTCTGGAGCGATGAAGTCTTTCCATGTCAGGGACAGTACCTGACGGTCCATGTAGTTGACTGTGGTTGCCAAGAACAGCAATGCACAGATGACCCAACGGAAATTGGACATTTTTACAGTCTTAATAGAATTCATTTGTCGTTATTGTTTTTAATTGTTTGTTATGCTTTATAGTTTAGATTCGTTTGCAAAGATAATGAAAATAATTCATAAAACGGACACAGCAAATCATAAAATATGTAAAAGACGGCAAAAAAGATAAATTTACATATCCCTTTTGCCGCCTTTTGCACTGTTATCAGTCTGTAACATAAATTTTCTTTACCCTGTTGCTTATTCCCGTAAGCACCTCGTAGGGTATGGTGTCGAGTGCGTCGCTGAGTGTCGTCACCGGCAGGTTGTTGCCGAAAATCTCCACACTGTCACCCTCCTTGCAGGGAATGCCAGTAACGTCAATCATTGCCACATCCATGCAGATGTTGCCTACATATTCTGCCTTCATACCGTTGACGAGACAATAGCCGCGGCGGTTGCCGAGATGCCTGTCAAGTCCGTCGGCATAGCCTATGGGCAGTGCTGCTATCACGCTGTCGTGCTGCAAAGTACCGCGCCTGCCGTAACCCACGGTATCTTGCTGCGGAACGTTGCGAAGTTGCAATATCGTGGTGCGCAGGGTGCTCACGGTGTTTATGGTACTGTTGTCGCGGCTGTCGATGCCATACAAGCCCAATCCCAAGCGGCACATATCTAATTGGCGGTCGGGGAAGTGCGATATGCCTGCCGAGTTGCAGATGTGACGCAGTATCTTGTGAGGGAAGGCTGCCTGAAGTTTGCGGCTCGCCTCGTCGAACAGCCTGAACTGGTGTTCGGAGAAATAGTCGAGGTCGTCAGTGTCTGCCCCCGCAAAGTGACTGAACACCGAACGGGGCACAATGGCGGTCTGGTGGGTAAGTCGGTCTATGAGCGTATCAAGTTCCGTTTCGGGGTCGAAGCCCAAGCGGTGCATACCCGTGTCGAGTTTAACGTGTACGGGAAAGCCCGTGATGCCTTCTTTCTCTGCCGCCTTTATGAGTGCGTTCATAATGCGGAACGAATAAACCTCCGGCTCAAGGTCGTAGTCGAACATGGTCTTGAACGCAGTCATTTCGGGGTTCATCACCATAATGTTGCAGGTTATGCCAGCCTTGCGCAGTTGCACGCCCTCGTCAGCCACAGCCACGGCAAGATAGTCGACACGATGGTCCTGCAACACCTTCGACACCTCCACCGCTCCTGCGCCGTATGCATCAGCCTTTACCATGCACACAATCTTCGTGCCGGGCTGCATCATGGCACGGTAGTGATTGAGGTTTGCCACGAGTGCGTTGAGGTTTACCTCCAATATCGTTTCGTGTACCTTCTGCTCCAAGAGTTCCACGAGTCTGTCGAAGCCAAACGAGCGAGAGCCTTTAAGCAGTATCACCTCGTTGCGCAGGTTGCTGAACACAGGGCTTGCAATAAAGTCGTCGGCAGTCTCGAAGAAATATTTTTCTGTCACGTCTATTGCCCGCTGCTGTGTCGTCAACGCCTTGCCAATGCCGATGAACTTCTGAACTCCGCGCTTCTGGCAGAGTTGCCCCACCTCGGCATAAAGCCTTTCGTCAGAAAGTCCGCTTTGGTAGATGTCGCTCAATATCAGCGTGTGAGGCTGCTCTTTGTTGTCGCTGCGGCGGTGCATCAGGTCGAGTGCAATGTCGAGCGAGTAGATATCGTTGTTATAGGAGTCGTTGATGAGCGTACAGCCCTGTCGCCCTTCCTTCACCTCAAGGCGCATGGCAACGGATTCGAGTTGCGACATTCGCTGTCCAAGTGTCTCCATGTCAATGCCAAGTTCGAGTGCTGTCACGGCACAGGCAAACGAGCATTCAAGCGATGCCTGAGACATAAAAGGCAGCAAATATTCGCCTTCCGTATTATTATATATATAATGTACGCGTGAAGAACCTCCTATGGTTTCAACCTTACTTATGTAGAATGCCGCCTGCGGATTTGTCCTGCTCCACGCCACCTTCCTGCCCTTGTAGCCGCTACGTCTTATGCAGCGGCTGATGATATCGTCGTCGCTGTTGTATATCATCGTTTCGGCATCACGCAGCAGCAGAATCTTTTCACTGCACTTCTCCTCCATTGAACGGAAATTCTCCTGATGCGCCGTACCGAGGCAGGTTATTATTCCTATTGTCGGCTGTATTATGTCGCATAGTGCCTGCATCTCGCCTGTCTCGCTTATGCCTGCCTCGAAGAGCCCCACCTCGGAATGTTCGTCGAGTTTCCATACACTCAACGGCACTCCTATCTGTGAGTTGTATGAGCGCGGTGAGCGTGTTACTACCATTTGCGGCGAAAGCAACTGGTATAGCCATTCCTTCACCATAGTCTTGCCATTGCTGCCGGTTATGCCCACAACGGGAATGTCGAACTCGTCGCGGTGGCGTTCTGCCAGTCGCTGCAAGGCTGCCTTCGTGTCAGCAACTTTCAGGAAGGTGCTGTCGGCATAGTCACTGATATCAGTTGGCACGTTCTCCACTACGAAGTTGCGCACTCCGCGCCTGTGAAGTTCGCCTATATACTTGTGTCCGTCGTTGCGCTGTGTCTTCAGTGCAAAGAACAATGTTTCCTCTGGAAAGCAGAGAGAACGGCTGTCGGTGAGCAACCAGCCCACACTGCCTTCGCCCCGCCCCACGATGCGCGCGCCGATGAGCGTGGCAATTTTCTCTATTGAATATTTCATTGTCGCAAAGACTTAATTATTGTTTAGTTTTGCAAAAGTACTATTTTTTTTGCACATAATGATAAGGATAAACAAAAAAGTTATATCTTTAAATAAGATACGCTGCATCTCAGCATAAAAAATATTAAAATTTTATTTTATATTTTGTTATGCATTCGATTTGCAGTACCTTTGTGGAAAATATAATAAATAGTGGAAAAACAAAAGGTTATCATATCCGACGACATACGCAAGGCTCTTACAGAAGAGGTGAGCCTGCTCGAACACGACCGCACGGTGATATTGCTCGACGAGAATACCGCACGGCTGTGTTTTCCCCTGATAGAAGGCATCGAATGCCTGCAAGGAGCACCACGCATTGTGATAGGCGCAACCGACGAACACAAGGAAATAGATGTTGTTGCCGATGTGTGGAAGGAGATGCAGAGGGCTGGATGCACACGCCACTCGCTGATGATAAACCTCGGCGGCGGAATGGTGACCGACCTCGGCGGCTTTGCCGCATCAACGTTCAAGCGAGGCATAAAGTTCATAAACATTCCCACAACCCTGCTCTCGATGGTAGATGCATCGGTGGGAGGAAAGACTGGTGTGAACTTCGGTGGACTGAAGAATGAGATTGGTGTGTTCAGCAATGCCGACAGCGTGATACTCGACACCGTATTCCTGAAGACAATGGACAGTGAAAACCTGTGTTCGGGCTATGCCGAGATGCTGAAACACGGACTCATAAACAACACGGAGATGTGGGCAGAACTGCTGCGTTTCGACATTCACCAGCCCGACCTGAAACTGTTGGGCAGAATGGTGGCAGACTCCGTGGCAGTAAAGCAGCGCATTGTGCTCGAAGACCCGTTGGAGCACGGAATAAGGAAGGCACTAAACTTCGGGCACACCATGGGGCACGCCTTTGAGTCGTGGGCACTGAAACGCACGCCCGTGCTGCATGGTTATGCAGTGGCGTGGGGAATGATTGGCGAACTATATCTTTCTGCCGCAAAGACTGGTTTCCCAACCGACAAGATGCGCCAGACAGTAAGCTACATAAAGGAGCACTACGGAAAACTGCCTGTATCGTGCGACGACTACGACGAACTATTGGAACTGATGATGCACGACAAGAAGAACACCGCCAGCACTATCAACTTCACACTGCTTGGCGAAGTAGGCGACATAAGAATAAACCAGACTGCCACTGCCGACGAGATTAAAGAGGCGCTCGACTTCTACAGAGAGTGCTGACACGAGGCAAGGACTACAAACATAATAAGAAAACAAACGAAACGACAAGACATGAGCGACAGCATTGTACTGATACCGACATACAACGAGAAGGAGAACATCGAGAAGATAATCCGCGCGATATTCTCGCTCGAAAAGTGTTTCCACATTCTCGTGATTGACGACGGCTCGCCCGACGGCACTGCCGGCATTGTGAAGCAACTGATGCAAAGCGAGTTTGCCGACCGCCTGTTTATTAAGGAACGCAGCGGCAAGCTGGGCTTGGGAACGGCATATATCGAGGGCTTCCGCTGGGCTTTGGAGCGCGACTATCAGTATATATTCGAAATGGATGCCGACTTCAGTCACGACCCCAACGACCTGCCGCGACTCTACAGTGCCTGTGCCGATGAGGGTTACGATGTTGCCATCGGCTCGCGTTACATTTCGGGAGTGAACGTGGTAAACTGGCCTATGGGCAGGGTGCTTATGAGTTATTTTGCATCGAAGTACGTTAGGTTTGTAACGGGCTTCAAGGTGCACGACACCACCGCAGGCTTTAAGTGCTACCGCCGCAGAGTGCTAAAGACCATTGAACTCGACAAGATTCGCTTCAAGGGCTACGCCTTCCAGATAGAAATGAAGTTCACGGCATACAAGATTGGCTTTAAGATAAAGGAAGTGCCCGTGATTTTCATCAACCGTCGTGAGGGCGTGAGCAAGATGAGCGGCGGCATCTTCGGCGAGGCGTTCTTCGGTGTGATGCGTCTGCGCTGGGACAGCATCTGGAGGAAATATCCGCAGATAAAGGAATAGCAATAACAAACAACCAAAACTACAACCTAAAAATATATGAAAAGACTACTGACATTGGCAATGGGCATAGCCGTTGCACTCGTGGCAAACGCAAAATTGCAAGTTATACAACAGAGGTGCAACCACCAGACAAGCGAGACGGCAATTGTAGAGCGAAACGCCGTTGTGGGATGGCAAATGACGAGCGACATAACGGAGGACATTCAGACGGCATACCAGATTGTCGTTAAGGAGCGTGTTACGGGCAAGCAGGTCTATGACAGCAAAAAGACGCTTTCGCAGGAGAGTCAGATGATTGCACTGCCGCAACTGCCTCACAACAACTACGGCTACACTTGGACCGTACGCGTGTGGGGTCGCGACGACAAGGTTTCCGATTGGTCAGCAGGTCAACAGATACGCATTGCGCCAGCAAGTCTCGATGCGCAATGGGTTGGGGCTATAACAAAGCACGACGCACACCTGCCCGAAGGTCGCTTTGCCAACACGCAATACAAGAAAGATGATTTCAAGGCATTGTGGGCAGATGTTGACACTCTTTCGCAAAAGAGTATTATTGTGTCGAAAGAGATTGCGCCCGACAAGAAAAAGATTGCTGATGCCATAGTATATGTAAGCGGCATGGGGCACTACGAACTGACGCTTAACGGCAAAAAGGTGGGCGATGCAGAGTTTGCACCACTTTGGAGCGAATACGACAAGACCATATATTATAATGTGTATGATGTTACGCAGCGCATGCAGGAACTTTCGGGTACTGCCGTGCAGATAGAGGCATTGTTGGGCAACGGATTCTTCAACGTGCAGGGGCGCGAACGATACACAAAGTTACAGACATCGTTCGGTGCACCGCAGCTGCTGCTACAACTTGTGGTGACATACGCCGACGGCAGCACTCGCACCATAAAGACCGACAAGAGTTGGCAATGGAGGTTAAGTCCTGTGACATTCAACAGCATATACGGTGGTGAGTCGTATGATGCACGCCTCACACAACAGGCAAGGCACGATGTGGTTATATGCGAGGGTGCTCGTGGCAAACTCGTTCCGCAGACTGCACCGCCAGTGAAGATAATGGAGAGTTTCCCCGTAAAAAGCATTTCGCACATACACCCCGACAGCATTGCCGCTGCCGAGAAGCAGACAAAGCGAAGCATCGCCCGTGGGGCTTTCGTATGCGATATGGGGCAAAATCTCGCAGGTTTTCCGCAGATAACGGTTAAGGGCAAGAAAGGACAGAAGGTTACGCTCGTGGTGGCAGAGAAACTGAACCAGCAGGGTGCTTGCAACCAGCGTGAGAGCGGCAGGCAGCATTTCTACGAATACACCATAGGACAGGACGGAAGGCAGGAGACATGGCATCCTCGTTTCTCCTACTATGGCTACCGCTACATACAGGTGGAGGGTGCTGTGTTGCAGGGTATGGATAATCCCGACAACCTGCCTGTAATCACCGACCTGCAAAGCCTCTTTGTATATAATTCTGCAAAGGAGATTTCGGCATTTGAGTGCAGCAACGACCTGTTTACGCAGACGCACCGCCTCATAGAGCGTGCCGAGCGCAGCAATATGCAGTCAGTACTCACCGACTGTCCGCACCGTGAGAAGTTAGGTTGGCTCGAGCAAGACCACCTTTGCGGTCCGTCGCTGCTCTACAACTATGATATGACGGCATACGTGCCAAAGGTGATACGCGACATCACCGACACACAGCGCAACGACGGAATGGTGGCTACAATAGCGCCGCAGTATGTGTCGTTCGGCAATCTCTTCGACGATTCTCCCGAGTGGGGTGCGGCACTCATAATAATGCCGTTCCAGTATTACGAGATGTACGGCGACAACTCGCTGATAAAAGACAACTATACCGCTATGGCGCGCTATGCCGACTATCTGACATCGCGTTCGCAGGATGGCATAGTCAGTCACGGACTTGGCGACTGGTATGACTTCGACCCCGAAAAGCCGTCGGGATTCTCGCACAACACACCTATTCCCCTTGTTGCCACCTGCCACTATATCTACTGTCTGCAACTTATGCAGCGCGCAGCACAGATGACAGGCAACACCACTGACGAAAAGCGCTATGCCGACCGTCTGCAATATGTCGTAACCGAGTTCAACAACCGCTTCTACCGCCCTGACTCCCTGAGTTATGCCTCCGGCAGTCAGGCTGCCAATGCCCTGCCTCTTTTCCTTGGCATCACGGGCGACAGGCACGATGCTGTGCTGCAATCGCTCCTCAACGACATTGCTGCCCACGGCAACCGTCTCACCACCGGCGACGTTGGCAACCGCTATCTTTTCCGCACCCTTGCAGACACAGGCAACAACGAACTGCTATACACTATGCTCAACCACGACGAGACACCCGGCTACGGTTTCCAACTGAAATATGGTGCAACGACCCTTACCGAGCAATGGGATCCACGCAACGGCACTTCATGGAATCACTTTATGATGGGACAGATTGACGAATGGCTTTTCCGCACCCTCGCCGGCATACGTCAGCAGGACGGCAGCGTGGGCATGCGCCACCTCCTCATCTCCCCCACCCTCGTTGGCGACCTCCAATATGTGCGTGCCAAGACCCAGTCGCTCTACGGCGAAATCTCCGTAGACTGCTCACGCACAGAAATAACCGTCTCCATCCCAGTTGGCTGCGATGCAACAATACAACTTCCCAACGGCAAGACAAAGTCTGTAGGTAGCGGAAAGCATAGGATAGTGTTTAGTGATTAGTGTTTAATGTTTTAGTTATTTGTTTAGAATATTTGTATACCTCAGCGACTAACTTAAATTAGTCGCTGAAATATGTTGTCTAAACATGTCTTGTTAATTTCTTATAATAATACATCTAATATAAAATGTATATAAATAAAAATTAGTAACTTTGCACTTTAAATTAATTTAATTGCAAGACTATGTCGTGTATATTGCATATAGAAACAAGTACCGACGTGTGTTCCGTGGCTATGAGCCAAGACGGTGCTTGTATCTTCTTCCCTGTACAACGGTGCTATTCGTGCTTGCACGTCCAATGTCGTGCTGTTCAGGCTCTTTTTCTCAATGTTTATATTCTTGCCTATTTTAATTTGTAAAAGTAGTGCATTATTTTCAATGCTGCAAACTTTTTAAAGATTTTTCCTGTTTTGCCCTTCTTCGTATGCCTTTTATATGCCTATTGACAATGTCATAAACTACCATAAACAACAAAGGCATGCCATTATTCTTGACATGCCTTTGCATTCTGATTGGTGATAGGTTTATCTGACATAAATCTTTTCGCCATTTATGATATAAATACCTTTAGGCAGAGAGTTTATTTCGGTTGGACCAGCCGATTCATAAAGTTTTATTCCCATAAGATTGTATATGCCTTTTGTCACGGGAGTGGCTACTACCTTGTCTATGCCAGTCTCGTCCTTGACGAACGTATATGTTCCTTGCAATATGTCGTAGCGAAGGATGTCACTAACCGTTGTCTTGCCTTCATATTCATAAACAGACTGCACACCGACAGATGTTATATCAGGATTATACAGATCAACCATGCGCCTCGGTGTATCTGCGTACACATATATGTCCTGCCAGTTCATAAAAAGATAAGGTATCTTTGTAGTTGCCTCAAATATCTGCGGATAACGATAGCGGTAACGACCGCCAGGATTCTCTTCCTGAACGAACGTCATAATCTTGTCGTCAACATATATTCTGTAATACAGATGATTGGGATCCAGCATACTGCCGTCGGTCGATACATCATAAACATAGAAGAAGAAAGAGCCCGTTCCGCCCGTATTGAACTCATCATACCAGTAGGGGTCGCTGGGATTTTTCGGTGTACCAGCGTATGACGATTGCAGGTTAAGGTTGATTTCCACATATACAGCAAGGTAATATAGACGAGTGGGCGAACCGTTAAGGCACAGGTCGTACTCGTTGTTCACCGAACTGATTGTTGAACGGTCGTCGCTTATCTGAAGTGTATAGACTGCGTCATCAGGTGCAAAGAAATATTCCAAATTTGGGTCATCGGTCTCATAGTCATAATCAGGATTTGCTTTCACCAGTTTCAGATACATAAGAACATCATTATAAATACCCATTATTTGGTTCTGCCTGATTGTTGCTGTATTGCCTTCAACACTTGCAACAATTACACCTTTAGGGAAGTTGGGATTTAAACCACGTATATACATATTGTCGTTGTTGAAGCCTACCTCCACGTTTATGCCATGATTATCATAGATAAAGGTATATGGGGTCATCACCGTACCTGTCGGTATAACATTGATAGCACCTTCGGTCGGTGTGAGCACTTGCTCGAAATCTACATAGCCAGTCCATTCCTTGGTGTCGCTGTAGACATATCCCAAACCATAGTCAGGCAGGTATCTTCCATCGAATTGCTCACCAGGAATAACCATTGTTAACACGCCATTGTCTGCCACGTTAAATGTTATTTGAGTAAAATCAGGGCAATAGATATATTCTCCTGCCTCACGATTCAATTCATCAATATATACGCTGTACTTAACAATGGCAAGTTCTACATAGGCGCCGGCTTCCTCATCGTAATATGCTGTCTGAGGCAGGTCAATGACAATTTTATTGCCGTCCACAGTTCCTTTTACAAATGTATCTGCTTCCGCCAGACTGAGAATATTATAGAAATAAACATCATTGTTGTCGCCCCAAACTAATTTAGTGCTGAAAACGTCTTCATAGAAGAGGGCAGAATCACTAAAGCGGAAAGTTCCGCTACAGTCTTTTGTGTATAGTCTTTCTGTACCGACAGGCGACGTTATAGCATCATCTGCGGCAAGTGTCTTTACCGATTTCCTTGCCTCTGTTTTCAGCCTGATGTCCTGAGTTGTCGGCATCTTTGTCGGTTGTGATTTAGATTCTCTGATAATATTGATGGCGTTTGCTGACACCGAGGTCAGCAGTGCGAGCCCAACAAATATGGTTGTAATAAATGATTTCATTATTATATATTTTATTATTTATAGAAATTAAGCAAATGGGTGTGTCGTCTGGCACACCCATTTGTTTTAGATTCTGAATAGATGTTACTTAACAACTACTTTTTTACCGTTAACGATGTAAACACCTTTGGCGTGGTTGCCGCTGTTGTTTACGCGAATACCGTTAAGATTGTATATAACAGCGACATTCTCTGCTTCAGATGTTTCTATTGAATCAATTGATGTTGGATTTTTCTTCTGCAAGTTAACCGTAACCTGAATGCCATTGTTCACACCGTTGCCGTCTAATGAGAGAGTAAACACACCGTCAGCCTCTTTGATAGAACCAGTGTAAAGAACATCGTCACTGGCAGTCTCGCCTGCTGCTTCGTTCAGGATGATGCACTCTTCTTCGGTTGAGGTCGTTGCGATTGACTTAATCGCATATCCGTCGGCTGCCTTGAATGAAACTTCGAGCGTCTCTTCAGGCGCAAAGGTAAACGATTCTGTAGCATTCTGTGCTGCTGTGTATTCACCGCCTTCTGCCGTAGTATAAGTTACATATTTATAAGCATCCTCAATTTCTTCACCAGTATAAGTCACAGAAGCAGTGTAAACAGGAGTTTCGTTAGGATTGTTCTTTGTCAGACCAACATATACGGTTACTTCTTTTCCTGAGTCAAGAACAGGAATTTCTACGCTCAGTTCGCCGTCCTCGGTTATGGTGGCTTTTGTGTTTGCCTGCATAAATCCTGCCTTATATGTAGCGATAACGGTCTGTGGGTTTACATAATAGCCATCTTTTGCAATAATTGCAGTAAGGTCCTGTGGTGTATAATCCTCGCTAAGGTAGATGATGGCTTTGTTACCTGTCAGTTCAATATCCTGATCAAGGAATTTCACGTTTGAAACAGCTCCTTCAACGGGTACATCTGTGTCCTCATCACTCAAGTCTATGTCATATACGTTGAAGTTTACGGTAATCTCAGGGAGAATCTTCTTCTCGATAACAACAGACACCTGAATGCCGTTGTTCACACCGTTGCCGTCTAATGAGAGAGTGAACACACCGTCAGCCTCTTTGATAGAACCTGTGTAAAGAACATCGTCACTGGCAGTCTCCCCTGCTGCCTCGTTCAGGATATTACATTCCTCTTCGGTTGAGGTCGTCGTAATAGACTTGATCACATAGCCTTCGGCTGCCTTGAATGATACTTCGAGTGCCTCTTCCGGAGCAAATGTGAATGTTTCTTTAGCACTCTGTGCTGCTGTGTATTCGCCACCTTCGGTTGTAGAGTATGTTACATACTGATATGCATTTTCGATGCCCTCATAAGTTACGTTGGCTGTATATTCAACCGCAGCGTTAGGATCGTTCTTTGTAAGGCCGACGTGAATAGTTACTTCTTTGCCAGAGTCAAGAACAGGAATTTCAACGCTCAGTTCGCCGCCCTCGGTTATGCTGGCGCTTGTGCTGGCGTCCATAAAGCCAGCCTTATATGTAGCGGTAACGCTTTGTGTGTCTATATAGTAGCCTTCTTTGGCTATAAGTGCAGTAAGATTTTGTGCTGTATAATTCTCGCCAAGATATATGATGGCTGTGTTATCTGTCACATCAACGTCCTGATCAAGGAATTTTACGTTTGAAACGGCTCCTTCAACGGGCACATCAGTATCGTCATTACTCAGGTCTTTGTCGTATATGTTGAAGTTTACGGTAACCTCTGGACCTTTATTGTCGCCAGTGTCGCCTCCCGTAACAACGATGTTGAAAACAGCATCAACATCCGTTTTCATTTTCATTTCATAGAAAGTCTGATTAGGGTTGATAAAATAATAACCGTCATATAATCTATAATGACCGTTGGGGCAGGCTTCTGTTGAGTAATTGCCCACGCCTTCTGTAGGAGATGTTACGGTAACTTGATAGCCTTCTTTTGGAAGAACATAAAATTCTTTGAGATCACCAGTATATACAAGAGTATTGCTGCTGAGTTCAACCTCATAATCCGAAGGATCCATACCTGCGTAGAGCCATTCGTTGTATAAGTTTACGTTTTCATAGGCTTTATCGTCGCCAGCACCGCTGATGTTAAAAGTTATCTTGCGCCCATCTGTTGCATCACCCCCTTCGTTGCCGCCTTCTGATGCAACAACAACAGACAATTCAACATCAAATGTACTGGTTCCTCTGTTCATGAATTTAACGTCATAATGAACTAGTTGACCAGCCCATCCGTCATCCTCAGATATGGTTACTCCATAATCCGTGCCAAGACTGGAAGTACAACTTGTAACAGAACAGCCTGCTTTGGCATAAATATAATACCATATAGCAGTGCTACCTGACGTGTTTACAGTAAACTTTGTTTCATTTGAACTGAGTTCAACGGGGGGGGGTAGAAGCGTCAGATGTAGGATCTGACGTAGGATGCCCCGTCAGGTTATACACCGCGATTTTTTCGTAAGCCTTTTCTCCGCCGTCACCTGATACTTTAAGGGTGACATTAAAGGTGGCTGCATTTGCTGATGTAATTGCCAACATCAACAACAAACTTAGTAATGTAAAAATTTTCTTCATATAAATATTATTTGGTTATAGAATTGTATAGCCCATAAGCAAAAACTTTATTATCGTTTTACTTAATCTGGCGGCAAAGGTAAACATTTTTATTGAAAACACCAAAATATTTTCCAAAAAGTTACAAATACGTCGTTTTTAGTAACATTCTTTAATATACTTTTGATAAGTTAAATTTATGTAATACTTGTTATTATTTGAATTAAAGTTTTGATGATTTACGCAAATATGGTAATTTTACAAAAATTTTATTTGATATAATAAGCCACGCACTCCAAATGTAATTTTTCATTTTATCCACTTATCCTACACCCAACCTCATTCCATACTTTAATTGAAACACACTAAACATACATCCAGGGGATTTCATCTTTCGTAATCCCGAACATCTATCACAGAATGTTTAAATTTGCAAGATGTTGCAATTATAATTGCTCCATCTTGTTAATTTCTTATAATAATACATCTAATACAAAATGTATATAAATAAAAATTAGTAACTTTGCACTTTAAATTAATTTAATTGCAAGACTATGTCGTGTATATTGCATATAGAAACAAGCACCGACGTGTGTTCCGTGGCTGTGAGCCAAGACGGTGCTTGTATCTTCAACAAGGAGGACTTTAGCGGTCCTAACCATGCGGAGAGGCTTGGCGAGTATGTTGACGAGGCTCTATCGTTTGCCGACAGCCATGCCATACCTGTTGATGCCGTTGCAGTGAGCAGCGGACCGGGAAGCTATACAGGACTGCGCATAGGTGTGTCGATGGCGAAAGGCATTTGCTATGGCAGGAACGTGCCGTTGCTGGGAATACCAACATTGGAGCTGCTGTGTGTGCCGGTGCTGCTCGGACACGATGAGATGGAGGACGATGCACTGCTGTGCCCGATGCTCGACGCACGCCGCATGGAGGTATATGCTGGTGTGTTTGACAGGGCACTGAAACCAGTGAGGGAGATTCGCGCGGATATCGTAGAGGCAGACACATACAAGGAGTTTCTTGACAGCCATCCCGTATATTTCTTTGGCAACGGAGCGGCAAAGTGTATGGAGACGATAAAGCATCCGAACGCACGATTTATTGACAAGATTGTGCCATTGGCAAAGAATATGTTCCCATTGGCTGAAAAGAAAATGGCAAGGGGCGAGAAAGAGGACGTGGCGTATTTCGTGCCGTTCTATCTGAAAGATTTCGTTGCTAAGACGCCTAACAAGATGCTGTGAGGAGTGAAGAACAATTATGCATTATGCATTTTTAATTATGAATTAATAAAATGAACCAAAAAGGACTTGACTATAACACCGAGCGCCCGGCACTGCTGATGCCGGAATATGGCAGGGAGATACAGAAAATGGTGGAACACGCTGTTACCGTTTCCGATAAGCAAGAACGCCAACAGTGTGCAGAGACAATTATTAAGCTGATGATAGCAAAGGCTACACAGCCAGTGAACGATGAAAATTCAAGACAGGCTGTATGGGACCATCTGTACATAATAAGCAAAGGACAACTTGATATTGACTGGCCTTACGATGTGTCGAACGCAGAGAAGATAGCCGGCAAGCCACAGCCAATACCGCTGATTCCAGCAAGTCAGCGCGTTCGTGTGCGTCACTATGGACACCTTGTGGAGAATCTTTTTGAGAAACTCAAGACAATGCCCGAAGGTGAGGAACTGGATGAACTGATACGCATAACGGCAAACCAGATGAAACGCGACCTGCTGATATGGGGGCAAGGCTCGGCAGAAGACGAGCGCATCTTTGCAGATATGGCAATGTATACCGACGGCAGGATACAGATAGACGAGCACAATTTCAAGTTTGACGAGATAAGGCTGTCGAACGACGAGCGCGATATGGCGAACAAGAAAAAGAAGAAGAAATAACCACCTGCACACCATAAAGAAAACAAGACAATGGCCGCATTCATAATAGAGGGAGGCAACAGGTTGAAAGGCACAATAACGCCGCAGGGAGCGAAGAACGAGGCGCTCGAGGTGATATGTGCCACGCTGCTTACGCCCGAAGAGGTGGTTATACGCAATATTCCCGACATTCTCGACGTTAACAACCTGATATTGCTGTTGCAGGACATAGGCGTGAAGGTGCGCCGACTGTCGACAAACGACTATTCGTTCAAGGCAGACGAGCTGAATCTGGAGTACATGGAGAGCGACGAGTTCGTGAAGAAATGCGCAGCACTGCGCGGCAGCGTGCTGATGATTGGTCCGCTGCTGGCTCGTTTCGGTAAGGCGGTGATAACCAAACCTGGCGGCGACAAGATAGGACGGCGCAGGCTCGACACCCATTTCCTCGGTTTCAAGTACTTAGGGGCAGAGTTTCACCATGTGCCAAACCGCAATGTATACGAAATATCGGCAAGCGCACTGAATGGCTGTTATATGCTACTTGACGAGGCTTCGGTAACAGGAACGGCAAACATCGTGATGGCTGCGGTGTTCGCAAAAGGCACTACCACGATATACAATGCCGCGTGCGAGCCTTACTTGCAGCAACTGTGCCACATGCTGAACGCCATGGGGGCGAAGATAAGTGGAATAGCAAGCAACCTGCTCACGATAGAAGGTGTGGAAAGCCTGCATGGAACTGAGCACAGACTGCTGCCCGACATGATTGAGGTAGGCTCGTTTATCGGCTTGGCTGCAATGGTTGGCGACGGCATACGCATAAAGGATGTGTCGCTCGGCAACCTCGGAATAATACCCGACGCTTTCCGCCGCTTGGGAATAACCATAGAGGAGGATGGCGACGACCTCGTGATACCACGGCAGGAGCACTACGAGATAGAGTCGTTCATAGACGGTACGATAATGACACTCGCCGATGCACCATGGCCCGGGCTTACCCCCGACCTGCTCTCGGTACTCATCGTGGTAGCAACACAGGCGCAAGGCAGCGTGCTGTTCCACCAAAAGATGTTTGAGAGCAGGCTGTTCTTCGTTGACAAGCTGATAGACATGGGCGCACAGATAATACTCTGCGACCCACACAGGGCGGTAGTCGTTGGTCACGACCAGCGCAAGCGGTTGCGTGCAGGAAGGATGGCAAGTCCAGACATACGTGCCGGCATAGCACTGCTCATTGCGGCACTCGGCGCACAGGGCACAAGTCGCATAGACAACATTGAGCAGATAGACCGCGGCTATGAGAACATAGAGGAGCGTCTGAGGGCATTGGGCGCAAACATTGAGCGCATAAACTGAAAGAGAAGATGATAAGGCAGGAAGAAGTGTTCAAGATTGGTCGTCTCGGCAAGCCTCACGGTGTGCGTGGGGAGATAAACCTGCAGACCATCGACGACACACTGTTTGACACGGAAGCAGAATACGTGGTGCTGATGATAGACGGCATTCTCGTGCCTTTCTACTTCGAGGAATATCGTTGGAAGAACGACGAGACGGTTCTCGCAAAGTTCTGTGACATAGACACGCAGGAGCGTGCAGCAGAACTGACAGGCTGCGATGTGTTCTTTCCTCGCAGCATTGCCGAAAGCGCATCCGAGGAAGGCAACGTGTCGTGGGCACAGATTGTGGGATATGCCTTGCTCAACACATATAATAATATGGTGGGGCGCATTGCCGCCGTTGACGACCAGACTATAAACCTGCTCTTCGAACTGGAAGACGGCAGGCTGATTCCTGCCAACGAGCAACTGATACACAACATTGACACCGAAAAGAGAGAAATAACAATGGAGATAGCCGAAGGACTGCTCGACCTTTGAACAGAGGCGACGGCAAAGGCATCACCATTAACGACAATATAGACAACAGATGAGCAAAAAACAAATAGCCATTCTCGGCTCTACGGGCAGTATAGGCACACAGGCGCTGCAAGTGATTGAAGAGCACAGTGACCTATACGAGGTGTATGCCCTCGTTGCCAACAACAGCGTGGAACTGCTGGCAGAACAGGCACGTAAGTTCAATCCTGCGGCGGTGGTGATTGGCAACGAAGAGAAATACGAGAAATTGAAGTCGCTATTGAGCGACAGGCAGGACATAAAGGTGTACTGCGGCGCAAAGGCGATAGACGAAATAGTTGAGGCAGAGCCAGTGAATATGGTGCTTACCGCTATGGTGGGCTTCGCAGGTCTTTCGCCAACGATACATGCCATCAAGGCACACAAGACCATCTGCCTTGCCAACAAGGAGACTCTTGTGGTGGCAGGAGAACTTATATGCCAACTGGCAGCGCAGTATCATGCGCCAATACTGCCGGTAGACAGCGAACATTCAGCAATATTCCAATGTCTTGTAGGCGAAGGCGACAATGCCATAGAAAAAATATTGCTTACGGCAAGCGGAGGACCTTTCCGCAAATTCACTATGGAGCAGTTGCAGAGTGTTACGAAAGCCGACGCACTGCACCACCCGACGTGGGATATGGGCGCAAAGATAACCATAGACAGCGCCACGATGATGAACAAGGGCTTTGAGGTGATAGAGGCAAAATGGCTCTTCGGCGTAAAGGCAAGTCAGATAGAGGTGCTGATACATCCGCAAAGCATAATACACAGTGCGGTGCAGTTTGAGGACGGTGCGGTGAAGGCGCAGCTCGGAGTGCCCGACATGAGATTGCCAATACAGTATGCTTTCTCGTTTCCGAAGCGACTGCCGCTGTCATCAGAGCGTGTCGACCTGTTCAAGCAACCATTGGAGTTTTTCAAGCCCGACCTTGAAAAGTTCCATTGCCTTGCATTGGCATTCGAAGCCTTGCGCCGCGGAGGTAATATGCCATGTATAGTGAACGCTGCCAACGAGATTGTAAACCGTGCGTTCCTTGAAGACCGCTGCGGTTTCCTGCAAATTGGCGAGATTATAGAAAAGACTATGCAACGCTGCGCATTCGATGCCAATCCTACATACGAGACCTACATAGCCACCGATGCCGAAGCAAGGCGCGTGGCAAGTGAACTGATATAAACAAAAGAAACAAAAAACACAAGTAAACAATAATGGAAATATTTATCATTCGTCTTATCCAGTTTGTATTAGCAATATCATTGTTAGTACTTATTCACGAATTTGGACACTTCTTCTTCTCAAAGCTTTTCGGCATACGTGTTGAGAAGTTCTATATTTTCTTCGACCCGTGGTTCCACCTGTTTGAGTACAAACCAAAGAACAGTCACACAAGATACGGAGTAGGCTGGCTGCCACTCGGCGGATACTGCAAGATTTCGGGAATGATTGACGAGAGCTTCGACAAGGAGCAGATGAAGCAACCGCCGCAGCCGTGGGAGTTTCGCACAAAACCGGCATGGCAGCGACTGCTCGTTATGGTAGGCGGTGTGATGATGAATTTCCTGCTTGCTATCTTCATCTATTCCATGATTTTGTTCTCTTGGGGCGACAGCTATATCGCCACCAAGGATATGACCCACGGAATGGCGTTCAACAGTGATGCAAAGGCGCTCGGTTTCAAGGACGGCGACATTCTCGTAGGTACGGAGAAGGGGGCTTTCAAGGAATTTGGCGTGGATATGTTCCGTGATATTTCCGAAGCCCACAAGGTGGACATTGTGCGCAACGGCCAGCCAATGACAATATCATTGCCTGGCGAGCTCAACCTGTTAAGCATGATAAAGAACCAGCCTATGTTTGCCCGTCCGTTCATTCCTGCCGTGGCAGACAGCGTGATAAAAGGCAGTGCGGCTGATAAGATGGGTATGGTGGCAGGCGACAAGATTGTTGCCATAAACGGCAAGAAGGTTGGTTCGTGGAATGAGTTTACCGATGAGATAGCGCGTTTTGGCGATATGCTTGCAACGGCAAAGACACCTGTCGACAGCATGAAGGCGCGCAGCACAACGATTGTTATAGAACACGATGCAAGACTTGACACAGCAGATGTGGTATTATCGCCTGAACTTACGTTTGGAATATATGTGAAATCGTTGGCTTCGCTCTATGAACCAACCACAATAGAGTATGGTTTCTTTGAGAGTTTCCCTGCCGGTGTGAAATATGGTGTAAACGTGTTGCGTGGCTATGTTGATGACCTTAAATATGTAGTTACTGCCGAGGGTGCAAAGTCGGTGGGCGGTTTCGGTGCCATTGCCAGTATGTTCCCTGCCACTTGGGACTGGTATGTTTTCTGGAAGATGACGGCTCTTTTGAGTATCATGCTTGCCTTTATGAACATTCTGCCTATCCCTGCGCTTGATGGCGGACACGTGTTGTTTCTGCTCTACGAAATCATAACACGCCGTAAGCCAAGCGAGAATTTCCTCATTTATGCCGAGTATGCAGGTTTCATATTCATACTTGCCCTGCTCATTTTCGCCAATGGCAACGATATCTTGCGCTGGTTGGGCATAATGTGGTAGACATAGTGCAATAAAAAGAAAACATACTATGAAGAAACTTCTTTTGATGTTATTGACAATGCAATCGTTGGTAATGAGTGCTGCTGTGAAGATTGACCGTATAGAACCAATGGACTGGTATGTGGGAATGAAGAATCCCAAATTGCAGTTGATGGTTTACGGCGAGAACATTGCACAGGCGGAGTGTTCAACAGACTATCCCGGCGTGGTGGTGGATAGCCTCGTAAGACTCGACAGTCCTAACTATCTCTTTGTATATCTTAACCTTAAATATGCAAAGCCAGGAACAATGACTCTGAACTTTTCGGGCAAGAAAGTTAAATATGAGCTGAAGGAACGAGAGAAGAAGGGATATGAACGCATAGGTTTCTCTAACGCCGACGTGCTTTATATGCTTATGCCCGACCGTTTTGCGTCAGCAACACAGGATGACGGAAAGAAGGCTGCAAAGGACGTTGTGAAGATGAAAAGCAAATATACCGTAGACCGCAACGAGCCATCGCTGCGACATGGTGGCAACATAGAGGGTATACGCCAGCATCTTGACTATTTCTGCGAACTTGGCGTGACGGCATTGTGGTTTACTCCCGTGCTTGAAAACGACTCACCAGACAATGGCAATCAGAGTACATATCACGGATATGCCACTACTGATTACTACAAGGTTGACCCACGCTTCGGCACCAATGCCGAATACAAACGCCTTATAGACGAGGCTCACGAAAAAGGCTTGAAGGTGGTGATGGATATGATTTTCAATCATTGTGGTTTCGACCACCCATGGCTAAAAGACCTGCCATCGAAGGACTGGCTCAACGCTCCTGAATGGCTGTCCGCACCAAAGGACAAGGGTACGGAAACGAGCAACGGACAATCGACCACATACAACGGCGGACTGAACGACAAGTATCTGCAGACAAGCTACAAACTCACACCTGTGCTCGACCCATACGCAAGCAAGATTGATTTGCACGAGACGGTGGACGGTTGGTTTGTGCCTTCAATGCCCGACCTCAACCAGCGCAATCCTCACCTTATGACATACCTGATACAGAACTCTATTTGGTGGATTGAGACGGTGGGTATCGACGGCATTCGCATGGACACCTATCCATACGCTGATGCCGACGGCATGGCACGTTGGATGAAAGAACTATATGAGGAATATCCAAACTACAATACCGTAGGCGAAACGTGGGTAACAGAGCCTGCATATACCGCAGCATGGCAGAAAGACTCGAAATTGTCGAAAAGAAACAGTTACCTGAAGACTGTCATGGATTTCTCCTTCTACGATAAGATAAACCAAGCAAAGAACGAGGACACCGACAGTTGGTGGAATGGCATGAACCGCATATACAACAGTCTTGTCTATGACTATCTGTATGAAAATCCATCTAACGTGATGGCGTTCATAGAGAATCACGATACAGACCGTTTTCTTGGTGAAGGGCGTGATACACTTGCCCTGAAACAGGCACTCGCCCTGCTGCTCACAATAAATCGTACACCGCAACTATATTATGGAACGGAGATTCTGATGAACGGTACAAAATCCGTTACGGACGGAAACGTACGCAAGGACTTTCCCGGAGGTTTCCCTGGCGATGAACGCAATGCATTTACCGCTGCAGGACGCACAACGGCAGAGAATGCAATGTTCCGCTGGCTCAGCCGTCTGCTCCACTGGCGAAAGGGCAACGACGTGATTGTGAAAGGCAGTCAGACACAATTTATTCCAATGAACGGAGTGTATGTAGTGGCACGTCAATACAAGGGAAAGTCGGTGATGACGATAATCAACGGCACAAAGCAGGATGCAAAGATGAATCTCAAGCGTTACACAGAGATTATAGGTGATGCCACACAAGCAAAAGACGTGCTTACCAACAGGAAATACGATATTGGCGGCAACACTTTGGAACTGAAACCACGACAGACCTTGGTATTGGAATTTTAAACGCGGATGCGCATACTCATAGTAAACACAAGTGAGAATGCCGGTGGTGCAGCCGTTGCTGCAAACCGACTGATGCAGGCTCTCAACCACAACGGCGAGAGGGCGCAAATGCTTGTGCGCGACAAAGTTACTGACAATTCATCTGTCATTCGCTTGGGCTGCAGTTGGCTGCAACAGTGGCGTTTCCTTTGGGAAAGGTTTGTCATATATGTCTACAGCCTTTTTTCACGCAAGCATCTCTTCGAGATTGACATTGCCTGCGCTGGTGCAGACATCACATCACTGAAAGAGTTCAAGGAGGCTGATATAATACACCTGCATTGGATAAATCAAGGTATGCTGTCATTGACTGACATACGTAGGATTCTCAACAGCGGAAAGCCTGTGGTGTGGACTATGCACGACATTTGGGCAGCTACCGCCATTTGTCATCTCACTCTTGGCTGCAATAAGTTCAAAAGCGGTTGCAGCCAGTGTAAATATCTGCCGTCTGTTTTCTTTGCCGACATGGCTAAAAGGACGTGGAATGCCAAACGCGAGATGCTGAAGGGGCACAACGTGCATTTCGTGGCTTGCAGCAAATGGCTTGCAGGAGAAGCCCGCAAAAGTGCCCTGCTCACAGCTCAGCAGATTAGCTCTATCCCTAACCCTATAGACACCTCCGTGTTCTGCAAGACATCTAAAAGTGAGGCTCGCAACCGTATCGGTCTTCCCCAAGACAAACGAATAATCCTTTTTGTTTCACAACGTACCACAAACCGCAATAAAGGTATGCAATATCTTATGGAGGCCTGTCAGAAACTTGCCTCTCAATATCCAGATATGTGTGAAAACACATGTGTTGCGATACTTGGCAGCCATGCAGACGAGGTTGTTGCCGACCTTCTTTTTGCAGCCTATCCATTGGGATATACTTCCGATACAAATCGTATCGTAGATGTATATAATGCCTGCGATGTTTTCGTACTTCCTTCATTATCCGAGAATCTTCCCAACACCATAATGGAAGCCATGTCCTGTGGTGTTCCGTGTGTCGGTTTCAATGTTGGCGGAATACCCGAAATGATAGACCATCAAAAGAACGGCTATGTTGCCCGTTTCCGTGACTCCGACGACTTAGCACAAGGAATACGATGGGGACTCTTCGATTCAGACTTCCCTACCCTATGCAACAACGCACGTCAAAAAGTTCTCCATAACTATTCTCAAAACATTGTGGCAATGAAATATGTTGAACTCTACAGTCATGCCATTGCCGAAAAGCGATACAAGCTATGACATCAATCACTAAAATACATGATAATTTTTTATCAAAAACTATATGATAAAAATTTCTATAATTACCGTAACCTACAATGCGGCGCACTGCATACAACGTACGCTTGACAGCATAATATCGCAACAATACCCATGTGTCGAGCATTGGATAGTAGACGGAGCATCCACTGACAACACAGTGGCGATGGCTGAAAAATATAAGAAGCAGTCGGACAATGCCGGAAACGGACACATAGTAAACATATTATCAGAGCCAGACAAAGGACTTTACGATGCTATGAACAAGGGATTACGCCTTGCCACAGGCGAGTATATTGTATATATGAACGCCGGTGATTTCCTTCCCGACGAGAATGTACTCGACAGGATTGTCTCCGAAGCATCTGCAATTCCGCAGCCTGCCGTGATTTATGGTGATACAGACATTGTTGACAATAATGGCGAATATATAGGCAAACGCCATCTCCTACCACCTGAGAAACTTTCATGGAAATCGTTTCGTTACGGTATGTTAGTATGCCATCAAGCATTCTACGCTCACATTGACATTGCAAAGAAACATGAATACAATCTGCGCTATCGTCATTCCGCCGATATTGACTGGTGCATAAGAATAATGAAAGATGCCGAAAAAAATCAGCAACCGTTAGTAAACGTACATTCTACCATTGCATACTATACAAAAGAAGGACAGACGACAAAATATCATTATTCATCCCTTTGGGAACGTTTTGTTATAATGCGTTTATATTATGGACTTCTCACAACAATTTGTATGCACCTTTGGTTTATTGTTAGAAGCCTGATCAGACCCTTCTTAAGGTAATTGTTTATGATTTAAACAATCATAAAATAAAAGTTTGGCATTCGGTAGTACTCTACTGAATGCCAAACTTTTATTTACTATTTTCTATTCAGACAACTTACTTTGCACCGTCGTATGCCCATTTATAATAGCTTGCACCATGCACGAAGCCTGCGCCAAATGCCGTGAGAATAAGATTATCGCCTTTCTTCAGCTTGTTCTCATACTCCCAGAGTGCCAAAGGTATGGTGGCTGCACTGGTGTTTCCAAAGTGCTCAATGTTCACCATAACGTTCTCCATCGGGAGTTCAAGACGCTTTGCAACAGCCTCGATGATACGCATGTTCGCCTGGTGTGGAACGACAAAGCGAATATTGTCTTTGTTCAGTCCGTTACGTTCTGCAATGAGTGCACAGTCGTCGCTCATATTAGTAACCGCATAGCGGAACACTGTACGCCCTTCTTGGTAGAGGTAGTGCATACGATGGTCTACGGTAAAGTGTGATGGGGGACAAACGCTGCCGCCAGCCTTTAAGTGCAGGAATGGCAGACCATTGCCGTCGCAACGGAAATGGGAGTCGATAACACCAAGACCTTCTTCCGTAGTGCCCTCAACAAGCACAGCCGCAGCACCGTCGCCAAAGAGCGGACAAGTTGCACGGTCTTTATAGTCGACCACCGATGACATCTTGTCGGCTCCTATCACTATTATCTTCTTGCAACGCCCTGAGATAATCATCTGGGCGGCAGTGTCAAGAGTATATAGGAAACCGCAGCAGGCAGCCCAGTAGTCGAATGCAAAGGCATTCTTCAGTCCGAGTTTGCCCACGACGATTGATGCCACTGATGGGAACTTGTAGTCGGCGGTGCTTGTTGCAACAATGACTGCGTCTATTGTATCAGGGTCAACGCCTGTCTTCTGTATCAATTGTTTCGCAGCCTTGCGCGACATGTAACTTGTGCCGAGTCCTTCCTCTGTAAGGATTCGGCGCTCCTTGATACCGACGCGAGTCATAATCCACTCATCGTTGGTGTCGACCATGCGCGACAACTCCTCATTGTTGAGGACATAGTCGGGCACGTACCCACCAACACCGGTGATTATCGCGCTTATCTTTTCCATTATTCTGCTACTTCCTCTTCCTTAACAATAGCTACCTTGCCCCTGTACTGACCGCAAGTTGGGCACACAGTGTGGTAAACATAATATGCGCCGCAGTTAGGGCATATTGCCAATGTAGGTGCTACTGCCTTGTCATGAGTTCTTCTCTTAAGTGTACGAGTCTTCGACTGTCTTCTTTTAGGATGTGCCATTTTCTTTTAATGTTTAATGTTTTAATTCTTATTGTCAAAGTTCAAACCCGCCAGTTTGCTCCAACGTGGGTCAATATCCTGTGGCTCATCCTCATCACTACTTCGGGTAGCTGCTGCCGAATGTTCTTCGAGCTTTTTAAGCATCACACTGTTGCATTTTCCAGGTGCATGCACGTGCTTAATGGGAATAGCCAAGGCTATTGTCTCATAGATGGGCCAAGTGATGTTCAGGATTGGATTATCCTCTGCCACCATCAAGACATCATCGCTATCAGAGACTTCCTGTCCGAGTTTTACTACAAAGCGCGCTTCCGTATCGATTGGCTGCTGCATTTCGTCCAAGCAGCGGTCGCATTCCACGGTTACCTCGCCTATAATATGAAAAGATAGATTGAATATCTTTTCCGTAGACTTTGCGATTTCGAGACTCACCTCCACATTGCCTTTATTTACCTCCGCACCCTCAAGGGCACTGAAGTAAGTATCGTCAAGATTATAGTGAAGCGATGCTTCGCCACTCTTCAAATCTACGTTCAAAGAATCCATACTACACATTTCAGCGTGCAAAGTTACAAATATTTTTTGATATACATATCATTTTTTCCGAAAAATGTTATCCTGTTTTCTTTTTTGGCTACTTTTTATTTGCCTGCATTATATTTCCCTACCGCATTGCGGTATGAATCTTATCCAAAGACTTGTTATTTTTTAAGTTCAATTCGGAATGTCGTACCCACACCAACCTCAGACATTTTTACAAATATCTTTCCTTTGTGGTACTCCTCCACAATGCGTTTGGCAAGCGACAATCCTAATCCCCATCCACGCTGCTTGGTGGTAAATCCCGGAGCAAACACATTCTTCATATCTTTCTTCTTTATACCTTTACCGTTATCGCTCACCTCTACCACTACCTGATGCGAATCATCAATAAGTGTAAGGTCTATGTGTCCACTCCCTTCCATAGCATCAACAGCATTCTTACACAAATTCTCTATAACCCATTCAAACAAGGAGGCGTTCATCTTAACTATCACATCGTGTGCAGGACAATTGCAGGTAATATCAACCTTATTTGATGTGCGGCGATTCATATAGTCCACAACATGGCGCAGCACATCGTTCATACTCGATTCCACAGGCTCAGGCAAAGAACCTATCTTCGAGAATCTGTCAACAATACGCTGCAACCGCTCCACGTCCTTGTTCATTTCAGGTATAAGAGTATCGTCAGGATATGTTTCCCTGAGTATCTCCACCCACGCCATCAGGCTTGATACAGGCGTTCCGAGTTGGTGTGCCGTCTCCTTGCTCAATCCAACCCACACCTTATTTTGCTCTGCACGTTTAGAATAAAGGAGTGCAAGAATGGCTACAATCACAAAAACAACCATCACTCCTAACTGGATATAAGGATAGGCAGCCAGTCGCTTGAGCATTATCGACTCATCGTAGCACACATACTGATATTCACGATACTCATCATCACCAAATTCTATTTTTATATAGTTGTCAGCCTTAAAATATGAAACACCTAATTTCTTCAGATAATTAAGACTATCATTGCCGTCTTTTCCTTCTATTTCTATATTGCGATAATCAACCACATTCTTTTCATCATCCAAAACGATAACGGGAATTGTATTATTGGCTTGAATAACGCTCAATACAAGCGACAAATCAGTATTCTCATCAGCATCATTAAGGGCATTAAGGGCTTCTGCCCATAGCTTCATGTTGTTTTTCTCTTCAACGGACATGTCTCTCACCAGATAGTGAGAGGCAACCAAGGAAACGATTGCAATGACAACAGCCATTACAACCAACAATATCTTCACTTTCCTTATCCTATCTGTCCACTGCATTATGAATAATATGCTATAAACAACAACTCACTGGCAATACATATCGCCCTATACAACAATTTTGGTGTAGTTTCCGTCGTTGCCTTATCCCGTCCGAAAACTCCACCAAAACATCAAAACCCAAACTCCCTGGGTATCGTAAAAAAGAAGGCGGCCTCCTACTCTCCCACATTGCATTGCAGTACCATCGGCGCAGTCGGGCTTAACTTCTCTGTTC
>JAFLSE010000038.1 GCA_022511075.1 Prevotella sp. | reverse complement strand
TGCGTTGCGCATGGCAATACTCTTAGTGCCTTTATGGGCAAACACCATATTGTACTATTTGTTTATGAACGCCACATTCGGCTATATGGCAATAATAACGCTCATAGCAATGGCTTTTGTATATCCCACCACTGACAGGTGTATAGCAGAAACGGAAAAGCAATGAAACTGTCGGTAATCATAGTAAACTACAACGTTAAGCACTACGTGGCGCAGTGCCTGCTGAGCGTTGAATGTGCCGTCAAGGGCATAGATGCCGAAGTGTTTGTTGTTGACAATCATTCAAAGGACGGTTCCTGTGCCTATCTTCGCGAGCATTTCCCGTGGATAAACCTCATAGAAAGCAATCACAATCTCGGATTTGCCCGTGGCAACAACATTGCCATACATCAGTCGGTAGGAGAGTATGTGTTGCTGCTTAATCCTGATACAATCGTGGCTGAAGATGTACTTCGCCAAGCCATTGAGTTTATGGACAGTCACGAGAATGCAGGTGGAGTGGGGGTGATGATGCACAATGCCGATGGTACGTTGGCACCCGAATCGCGTCGTGCCCTGCCTTCGCCGATGGTGGCGTTCGCCAAGATGTGCGGCAATAAGTCGCGCTACTATATGAGCCACTTGCCGTGGGACTCGCCTCAAAAGATAGAGATAATCAGCGGTGCTTTTTGTATGATGCGCCGCTCGGCACTCGACAAGATTGGTCTGCTCGACGAGGATTTCTTTATGTATGGCGAGGATATCGACATCAGTTACCGTCTGCTGAAGGAAGACTACGACAACTGGTATCTGCCTCTGCCCATTGTGCATTACAAAGGGGAGAGCACGCAGAAAACGTCTTTCCGCTATGTCCACGTGTTCTACAATGCCATGCTCATTTTCTTCGGTAAGCATTACAGCGGCATGTCGTGGCTTATTTCTGTTCCCGTGAAGATTGCCATCTATATGCAGGCGTTGCTTGTTTTGCTGAAGATGCTGCCAAAGATGTTAATAAGACATTTGGGCTTCAACATTAAGAGACGAGGTGTTACACCTTATTATATATATGTGGGCAGCAAGGATATGCAGCGCAAGTGTGTGGAGATTTCGCGTAAAAAGGCTCTCGACTATTGCTGCTGCGACGACATTGAAACCTATGAGTTTAAGAAAAACGTGTCAAACATCGTGGTATTCGATGCCGACACGTATTCCTACGATGATATCATCAAGACGATGACACGACTTGCAAAGCACAATGTGCAGTTGGGTACTTACACTGATAGCCTGTCAAGCATCATCACGCAGCGAGAGGTCTTTACGTTGCAAGAGTAATATTTCTTTGTTTAATATATTGTTATATTATGCTTATTCATAGATTGTTGCCACTATACTACGAGCTCCTCCATAGTCACGAAACTCGCATAGATATATGCCTTGCCATGTGCCAAGGTTTAACCTTCCGTTAGTAATTGGAATAGTGATGTTGACCCCAAACAAACTGCTCTTCGCATGGGCAGGCATATCGTCAGAGCCTTCAAACACATGGTCATAATATGGCTCGTTTTCTTTCACAAGGTGATTGAGTATTTTTTCCATATCATGACGCACATCAGGGTCAGCATTCTCATTGATTGTAAGGGCACAGGATGTATGCTGCACAAAAAGGTTAAGTAATCCTGTCTTTGGCAAAGGCTGGGGCAGATGATCCATTATCTCGCCTGTTACAAGATGACAACCACGCTTTCGGGCGTTTAATGAAAACTTTACTTGTTGAATCATATAATATAGTAATTTTATTTTATCGCTAATACAATTTTTAGACCTATTGTTTGTTAATTTGTCGCAAAATTAGCAATTATTATTTTTAAAAGACAAAATAATATCATAAAAATATCTTATGACTATAATGTTTTTAGATATTTAACAATATTTTCCCACGCAAAATATGATATCAACCTTGGTTAGTCGATCAAGGCTGATATCATATTCTATGTCAGTTCAAGTAATTACAGATAATTTATTTGGCAGTTACGGATAATTTATGTATATTTGCAAACGGGAAAAATTATTTTATAAGAACAATCAAACTAAAAGCAATATTTATGAAGCGAATACTAACAATAACCTTACAATTTGTCGTCTGCCTTGCTATGCAGGCGCAAGTGATAACCTTGCTCATTCGTTCATCGGGATTCAAAGCAAGTAAGCAGATGGAGGCGCGTGGCGACTCGGGAACTACCGTGCGCTTTGTAATCAGCGACAGGGGGCAAGTGCCTTTTGTGCAGAGCTGTGTTAGTCAAGACACGAAGAATGCATTGCTTGCACCTGACCCTCGCAAACCTTATTTCAAAGTGCGTGAGGCATTGCCCATTCCTGCTGCCTATACGCCTACGGAGCAAGGACGATTGGTAGGTATAGACGAGGGAGTATATACCCATGCCCATTCGCCGGGCTTTGAGATACTGCCTAACGGCGATGCTCTCGCCATATATTTCAGTACTCCGAGAGGAAAAGCCGAAAGTGATACCGCGTGTACATTTATTCAGGCACGCTTGCGCTTCGGTGCGGAGGAATGGGATATGCCTGAGCTGTTTATGAACACCATAGGGGCTAACGACCAGAGTGCCCTTTTGTGGAAGGACGGCAGCAGAGTGTGGTTCTTCGGCGGCGGAAGGGATATTTCCGAATATGTGCCTTTCCGTATTGCCACATCCGACGACAACGGTGCTACATGGACATTCTCCGTGCCCCAGATAGCGAAGCCTATGGAGCGTGTAACGGCGCAGCCTATCAGCAATGCCTTCCGTGACCCGCAAGGACGCATATATGTTGCCATGGACGGCAAGGGTGCAGAGAGCCTGCTGTGGCGCAGCAGTGACAACGGCATCTCTTGGGAGGATATGGGAGGTCGCACAAGCACCCGTCACTCTGCCATCGTGCCACTCGACGATAAAGGTACACTGTTGTCTATAGGTGGTAAGAATGCAAGTATAGACGGTTGGAATCCGCAGAATATTTCACGTGACTGGGGTGCTACTTGGGAAGAACCGACAGCATCGCCACTGCCACCTCTCGGCACGGCACAGCGTCCGAGCATCATTCGCCTGTCGTCGGGAGTGTTGCTCGTTGTGGGCGACTCCTATATGCATAAGAAAAAGATTGCACCGCCAACAGGTTGGCAGCAGGGAAACGACTGTTACGTGGCGTGGTCGCGTGATAATGGTAATACATGGAAGTTTAAGCGTTTGCCGGTAGCCTTGCCGCATCAGGCACGCCCGATAAATCCTTCGCTTGGATATACCACCGTCCGCCAAGCCCCCAACGGCATCATACATATACTTACATCAGCCAACTTCCCCGGTCTGCACTACGAGTTTAACGAGGCGTGGCTTTATGGAGAAGACAATGCAGCAGACACTCCCGATAATTACGGTTATCTGCTGAATGGCAAGAAGACAACCTTCTATGCCAATGGCAAGAAACAATATGAGGTTACATATAAGCAAGGCTACAAGACTGGTCGTGAACGTTTCTGGAATGCCGACGGCACACTTCGCTGGCAATGGCAGCGCAACCTGAAAACCCATCGCGGCACGTGGACACACTATTGGGCTAATGGCAGGAAACGCATCGTTTCAGAATGGAATCTGCGCCCAATGCCTCGTGACCTCAATCAACCACTCACAGGCTGCGTAGCAGACGGCATTACGCGACACTATGATGAAAACGGAAAGTTGACAGCCACCTATCACTTCAAAGACGGTTTGTTGCAAGGCGACAACAAGGTGGAAGGCACAGGACTTGTTGGCGATATGTAACATCTACTTTTCCGAATGTAACACATTATATATAAAGAAGCATAAGGACACGAAAATGATACACGATTAATCATAGATTAACAGGAAAAAGGTTTAATTTTGCAAATGGTTAGACAATCGAGTAAAAAAACTACAAAATAAAAACTACGATGAAGAAAAAACTATTTGCAATTGCAATGGCGATGTACACAACTATGGCTGTACACGCACAAGACCCTAACTTCTACATTTTCCTGTGTTTCGGACAGTCGAACATGGAGGGGGCTGCAAAACCAGAGGCAGAGGATTTGCAAAGTCCCGGTAACAGATTTTTGTTGATGCCTGCGGTGGACGACCCGCAGCGTGGACGAAAAAAAGGCGAGTGGTGTGAGGCTGTGTCTCCGCTTTGTCGTCCTAATACGGGACTGACACCTGCCGACTATTTTGGTCGCACTATGATTGAGACACTGCCGAAGAATATTCGTGTGGGTGTTATCCATGTAGCTATCGGAGGCATACACATCGAAGGATATATGCCGGAGGGAATGTCGGACTATGTGAAGAATGCGCCGGGCTGGATGAAAGGAATGCTTGAGGCATACGACAACAATCCTTATGAAAGGCTTGTGGAACTCGGAAAGAAGGCGCAGAAAGACGGTGTGATAAAAGGTGTGTTGATGCATCAAGGAGAGTCGAACACAGGCGACCCCGAATGGGCTAACAAGGTGCAGAAGGTCTACGACAGACTGCTGGGTGACTTGCAGCTGAAGCCTGAGGAAGTGCCTTTGCTGGCAGGCGAGGTGGTGCAGGCAAACGGCGAAGGGCAGTGTATAGCAATGAATCGTCAGATAGACGAACTGCCCAAAACATTGAACACAGCACACGTTGTGTCGTCCACAGGTTGCAGCAACGGTCCGGATAAGTTGCATTTCGATGCTGCAGGCTATCGCGAACTTGGTCGCCGCTATGGAGAGAAGATGCTCGAACTTCTGGGCTATCAGGTACGCACACCGTTCTCCGTGCCCGACGATGCGGTGACGGCGGAGACGACCATTCCTGGCAATGAGTTTCCAAAGATAGACAAGGAGCGCCGTGCATATTTCCGCATATCAGCTCCCGATGCACATAGGGTACAGGTAGACATCTGCGGAAAGAAATACGATATGCGTCGCGATGAGAATGGCGTGTGGTGTGCCGTTACAGACCCATTGGTGGTTGGCTTCCACTATTATTTTATCAATATCGGCGGTGTGAATGTGATTGACCCTGCAACTGAAACGTTCTTCGGCTGCTGTCGCGAATCTGGCGGAATAGAGATACCGGAAGGACAGGAGGGAGACTACTACCGTCCACAGCAGGGCGTTGCCCACGGACAGGTGCGCAGCATATACTATTATGCTAATGCTACCAATGAATGGAGGCACGCAATGGTGTACACTCCTGCCGAATATGAGACAAAGACAAAGAAGCGCTATCCTGTGCTCTACCTGCAACACGGCATGGGCGAGGACGAAACGGGCTGGAGCAAGCAAGGACACATGCAGCACATAATGGACAATCTGATACACAGCGGTGAGGCAGTGCCAATGATTGTGGTTATGGAGAGCGGCGACGTGAAAGCCCCGTTCCGCGGAGGCGACAACCGACAAGGCTTCAGCGAGTATGGCGCATCGTTCTACAAGGTGATGATGCAAGATCTTATACCGACAATAGACTCAAAGTTCCGCACGCTTACCGACCGCAATCACCGTGCTATGGCAGGCTTGTCGTGGGGAGGACATCAGACATTTGACCTTGTGCTCAACAATATGGACAAGTTCTCATATATGGGAGCATTCAGCGGTGCTATCTTCGGACTTGACATAAAGACGGCATACGACGGCATATTCACCCGTCCCGACGAGTTCAACAAGAAGATACACTATGTGTTCTTGAGTTGCGGCAGTGAGGAGAACTTCGGTACTGAAGCATTGAGCAAGAGCCTCAATGAAGGAGGCATAAAGAACGAATTTTACGTTTCGCCCGGCACTCACCATGAGTGGCTCACTTGGCGGCGTGGACTCCGTATGTTTGTTCCACACCTATTTAAATAATGTATATGGGAAAACTGGCTTCTATATTTGGTTGCGCCTTGCTCGCCGTGTCGGTGCAGGCACAAAATCCCTTCGTTCAGACTTGGTATACTTCCGACCCGGCACCAATGGTACACGACGGACGACTATATGTGTACACAGGACATGACGAGGACGGAGCAGATTTCTTTTGGATGCAGGAGTGGCGTGTCTATTCCACGGAAGATATGGTGAACTGGACCGACCATGGCTCGCCCTTGGCACTTGAGAGTTTCTCTTGGGCTGACGACCGTGCCTGGGCTGCCCAGTGCATAGAGCGAGACGGAAAGTTCTTCTGGTATATCTGCGCCCACTCAAAATTGTCAAATGGCATGGCAATAGGCGTGGCTGTTGGCGACAGTCCGACAGGTCCTTTCCGCGATGCAATAGGAAAGCCGCTCTTCGAAAACGGCTCTTGGGATCACATAGACCCAACGGTGTTCATCGACGACGACGGACAGGCTTGGCTTATGTGGGGCAATCCTCGTGTGTATTACCTGAAACTCAACCGTGACATGATTTCGTATGACGGCGAAGTGGGAATGCTGCCTATGACAGAGGAGGCTTTCGGCTCGCCTGCAATGAACGAACGGGAGAAGGGAAAGCAATACAAGGACAGCTATGTGGAAGGTCCGTGGCTTACGAAGCGCAACGGCAAGTATCAGTTGCTTTATGCTGCAGGAGGTGTGCCGGAACATATTTCATACAGCACGGCTCCGTCGCCTATAGGGCCTTGGACTTATGCAGGCGTGATAATGCCGCTGTGCGATACCAACTCGTTTACAAACCATTGCGGCGTGGTGGACTACAAAGGACATTCCTATTTCTTCTACCACACGGGAAAACTGCCCGGTGGAGGAGGCTTTGGGCGCAGCGTGGCTGTGGAGGAATTCAAATATAACGCTGACGGCTCTTTCCCGACGATAATGCCTACCGACGAGGGAGTGAAGCCCATTGACGCGTTCTGCCCCTTCCGTCGTGTGGAAGCAGAGACTATGGCATTCTCGAAAGGTGTCAAGACATGGCAGAACGACAAGACAGGCGTATATGTATCTGATATACACAATGGCGACTATATAAAGTTGCAGAACGTTGCGTTTGGCAAAAGTATACCGCGTACTTTCACTGCACGGGTAGCCAGCGGATTGCGCGGCGGTGCTATTGAAATACGCATAGACAGCATAGGAGGAAAGATGCTCGGACGACTTGAAGTGCCTGGTACAGGCGGATGGGAAGAATGGCAGACATTGACGACAGACCTCACTGCCATTGCCGACGGAACACACGACTTGTATTTCGTATTCACAGGACGCAAAGGACCTAAACTCTTCAATTTCGACTGGTGGGAGATGCGAGGACTCGAACAAGTGAACATGCCTTTGTTCCAAACAAAATATACGGCAGACCCGTCTCCGCTTGTAGTTGGCGATACATTGTTCCTATATACTTCACACGATGCGTCGCCTGAGGATATTCCCGACGAGAATGAGAAAAGTTCGGCAGGTTTCTTTATGTACGACTGGTTGCTTTACTCCACCACTGATATGGTGAACTGGACGGAGTATGGCGCAGTGGCATCGCTGAAGGATTTTTCGTGGCGCAGTCGCGAGAACGGTGCTTGGGCTATCCAGACAGTTGAACGCAATGGTAAATACTATCTTTATGCTCCGCTGCATGGACACGGTATCGGTGTGCTGGTGGCTGACTCCCCCTATGGTCCGTTCAAAGACCCATTGGGAAAGCCGTTGGTATGGCAACAGGAGCATTGGGACGACATAGACCCAACGGTATTCGTGGACGACGACGGACAGGCATATATGTATTGGGGCAATCCAAACACCTATTATGCTCTGCTCAACGATGACATGATTTCGTTGAAGAGCGAGATAGTAAAACTTGACTATCACATAGACCACTATCAGGAAGGTCCTTGGTTCTATAAGCGCAACGGGCATTACTATCTGGGTTATGCGACGACCTGCTGTCCGGAGGCTCTCGGATATGCCATGAGCGATTCGCCTACAGGTCCGTGGAAGAGCAAAGGATATATCATGAAGCCAACGGAGCGCGACCGAGGCAACCACCCTGGTATAGTTGACTATAAGGGACATTCCTACATCTTTGGGCAAAACTATGACCTGATGCACTTGGAGACTTTCGTTCACCACGAGCGTCGCAGCGTGTCTGCCACGGAAATAACCTACAATGCCGACGGAACGATACAGGAAGTTCCTTACTGGCTTGACCAGCAGCCTATAGAACAATTGCGCCGTCTTAATCCTTACCAGAGAGTGGAGGCAGAAACAATGGCGTGGGGCTATGGGTTGAAAACAGCCAAGATGGGGATAGCCAATACAGGTGTTGTTGCCGACATGCCAGCATCAACCGGCAAGAAAAACATGTATGTTTATGACATCAACGACGGTGAATATATCCGTTTGCGCGGCGTAGATTTCGGAAATGGTGCCAAGAAGTTTATTATAAACGCAGCCTCTACGGGCAAGTGCAACATTACCTTGCGTCTTGACAGCAATGAAGGATCTGTTATCGGAACGGTAGACATAACGAATACTACTTCCGTAGACAAATATCGTTCTTTTGCAACCAAAGTGAAGAATGCCGCAGGTGTTCACGACCTCTACATCTGTTTTGACAACAATAGTGGAGACACGCATCTTGACTGGTGGAAATTTGAATGAATTATGATTATATAACTGCAACTAAATAATGAAAAGAAAACCTATGAGAAAAACGATTCTTATGACGGCAATGCTTGCTTTGACAGCTGGAATTGCTAACGCTCAAGGGCTGAAAGATGCCTACAAAGACTATTTCCTAATCGGCGTGGCTGTAAACCAACGCAATGTTACGAATGCCGAACAGTCAGCTCTTGTGAAGCAAGAGTTCAACAGCATAACGTGTGAGAACGACATGAAACCCGAGCCTACAGAGCCACAGGAGGGAAAATATAATTGGGACGGTGCCGACCGTATTGCCAACTTCTGTCGCTCTAATGGCATAAAGTTGCGTGGACACTGCCTTATGTGGCATTCGCAGATAGGCAAGTGGATGTATGAGGACAAACCTACGAAAGAGGTGTTCTTCGAACGTATGAGAAAGCATATCCACGCAGTGGTGAACAGATACAAGGATATTGTCTATGCATGGGATGTGGTGAACGAGGCTATCACCGACGATGCAAAGGCGGATAATCCATATCGTCAGTCACCGCTCTATGAGATTGCCGGCGACGAATTCATTGCCAAGGCTTTTGAGTATGCACGTGAGGCTGACCCCAACGGACTGCTTTTCTATAACGACTACAACGAGTGCGACCCCGTGAAAAGCCAGCGCATTGCCGACATGGTGAAGAAGATGAAGGCTGCCGGAGTGCCCATTGACGGTATTGGTATGCAAGGACATTACAATATCTATGGTCCTACTGAGCAGGAGATAGACGCTGCGATAGAAAAATATGCTCAAGTGGTGAAGCACATACACGTTACTGAGCTTGACATTCGCACCAATACGGAAATGGGTGGTCAGTTGCGTTTCAGTCGCGACGGTGTTGCCGTGAGCGACAGTGTAAAGCAGCATCTTGCAGACCAGTATGCACGCGTGTTCAATGTGTTCCGCAAGCATAAGAATGTTATAGAATGCGTTACGTTCTGGAATCTTAGCGACCGTGACTCATGGCTTGGTGCAGCTAACTATCCTCTGCCGTTTGATACCGAGTATAAGCCAAAACTTGCTTATACATATATTAAGGAAATGAAGCCTGCCCTGTGGGCAATGCCAGACAAACCAAAACCAGATCCAAACAGACAACGTCGTGGCGGCTTCGGAGGTCAACAAAAGCCTCCTTTCAATCCCGACCTCGCATTTCCGGAACAAGAGGGTGTGAAAGAAGATTTCGTTCCTTCCGTGATGAATCAACCTGGACAGCAATATCCTCAGGTGAACTCGCAAGGCTATGTACGTTTCCGTGTAGATTTGCCTGATGCCAAAGAGGTGGTTGTGAGCCTTGGACTTGGCGGCAGCGGTGGCACAAAGTTGCATAAGACATACGACGGCTCGTTCGTCGGCACAACCGAAGGTCCTATGGACGAAGGTTTCCACTATTATCATCTGACCGTAGATGGCGGTATTGTGAACGACCCAGGTGCAAACAACTACTTTGGCTCTTCCCGTTGGGAGAGTGGCATTGAGATTCCTGCACACGACAAGGATTTCTACGTCCTGCGTATGGACGTGCCTCATGGCAATGTGCAGCAGGTGTTGTTCCCTTCGAAGAGCACAAACACTGTGCGCCGTGCCTTTGTTTACACTCCGCCGACATACGGACAGAACAAGAAACAGAAATATCCTGTGCTTTATCTTCAGCATGGATGGGGTGAGGACGAGACGGCATGGAGCAACCAAGGACACGCCAATCTCATAATGGATAACTTGATAGCAGAAGGAAAGGTTGAGCCTTTCATCATCGTTATGACCTACGGTATGACTAACGAAGTGCGTTTTGGCGGATTGCGTGAGTTTACCGCAAAGGAATTTGAAACAGTGCTTGTGGACGAGCTCGTACCTTATATAGATGCCAATTTCCAGACTAAGACCGACAAGTGGAATCGTGCTATGGCAGGTCTGTCGATGGGTGGTTTCGAGACAAAGCTCATTACAATGCGCCGTCCAGAGGTGTTCGGCAGCTACGGCTTGTTGAGCGGCGGACAGTATGAGCCTAACGACATCAAGGACAAGAAGCAGGTGAAACTCATATTCCAGAGTTGCGGAAGCAAGGAGCGTCCCGATGCTATCAAAGAATCAACGGCGCGTCTTAAGGATGCTGGCTTCAATGCCCACGGCTATGTTTCGGAGGGCACAGGACACGAGTTCCTCACTTGGCGCAGAAGCCTGTATCAGATGGCACAACTCCTATTTAAGTAAAAAGCGAATGAGAAAATATTATAAAAAAACTATAATACTTTTGTTGGCTGTTGGCTATGGACTTTTTGCCCATAGCCAACAGCTTCCGCTTGTATACCAGCAGGAACATACCGGTAGCCATTTCGCTGCTCCTACGATGCCGGGATTCGACCAACTGCCGGAGCAACGCAACTTGCCTGACCCATTGGAATGGAGTGACGGACAAGGCAGGGTTAGCAATTTCAATGACTGGGCACGGCGGCGTAGTGAGATTGCAGCGGAAATACAACATTATGGTATCGGTAAAAAGCCTGTTGTAGACAAGAAGGATGTGAAAGCACGGATGGAAGGCGATACGCTCGTTGTTGATGTAACAGTCAACGGTGAGACACTTACGTTGCGTTCCACCATACACTATCCCAAAACAGGCAAAGCACCATACGCATTGATGATAGGCACAAGTATGTTAAGTCTGCCCAAAGCATTGTTTGAGAACCGTCCTATTGCTACAATGACTTTCCATGAGGCGCAAGTAAACGACTACTCGCAATGGAGACCGCACAAAGAGCGAGGCGAACATAATTTCGACCGTCTGTATCCTGAGTTGAAAGACAATGGCGCATATAGTGAATGGGCATGGGGATTAAGCCGATTGATAGACGGACTGCAACTTTTAGGAGAGGAAAAGACAAATATTGACACCAAGCACATTGGTGTTACAGGCTGCTCTTATGCAGGAAAAATGGCACTCTATTGCGGTGCTTTCGACGAACGTATCGCCCTGACCATAGCCCAAGAGCCTGGAGGCGGTGGTGCTGCATCATGGCGCATATCGCATCAGATGGATAGTGTGGAATGCCTGGAGAAAACCGACTATCATTGGTTTTTGGAAAGCATGCGTACCACTTTTTCAGGCGACAGCGTCTATCGTATGCCCTACGACCATCACGAACTGTGTGCAATGGTGTGTCCTCGTGCCTTGCTCATTCTTGGCAATCCAGACTATAAATGGCTTGCCGATAAATCGACACTTGTTTCCGCCAAGGCTGCACGCAAGGTATGGCAGGAGTTTGGTATAGAGGAGCGTATGGGCTACTCCATTGTAGGAGGTCATCCACATTGTATGCTTCCTGAAAACCAGTACCCTGAAGTTGAGGCTTTTATTGATAGGTTCTTATTAGGAAAAAATGTTTCAACAGCCAATGTGCAAAGGGCAGAAATACCATAAGGGAAATATGAATAAGAATTTAATAGCTTCTCATATAGAGGAAATATTGCTTGCGGTATGTGCAATTATTGCGCTTTGTTTCTGGTATTTCTTTTACCCTCATCTGCTATTGATGAGAGAGGCATCGCAACTGTTTCTATGTAATTGGGATTACTTCGTCGAACGTATCACCGTACCTGGTGGTTTTGCTCAATACATAGGTGAATTTCTCGTTCAGTTTTTCTACCATCCTTTTTATGGTGCACTTGTATATGCAATCCTGTTTGTTATCACGCAGCGATTGACAAGAAAAATGTTTCCTCAGCTGAATGTTATCTTTACATTTTTCCCTTCAATAATCCTTTGGGTGGTGGCATTGCAACCATATATCCCTTTGACTACGACTATTGCTGTAGTTTTGGTGATGTTTATTATAGTGTTGCTTCCTAAACACAAAAAGCTCCGCATTGTCTGCGTCGTTATCCTGTTGCCTGTTGTCTACTGGCTGGCTGGACCTGCCGATTACTATTGGGAAGAAGAACATCAGAGCACATTGGAAGAAATGAAATACGACTTGAAGGTGCGCCAGAAAGACTGGAAAGGCATTGTAGCATTATACCGTGAGCAACCTTCACATTCGCCGGCTATACAGCATGCGGAACAACTTGCTGAATATTATTTGGGAATCATTTCCGAACAAAAGCTATACAATAAAGAACTTTTTTCTAACCAATCTCTTAAAAGTGAGGTTTCATCATTTATTATGGACGAAGTGTATTTCCATTTAGGACTTGTGAATATGTCACAACGTGCTACCTTTGAGGCAATGGAGTCGATACCCAACCACAACAAGAGCGGAAGGGCATTGAAACGACTGGCTGAAACAAGCATAATAACCCGACAATATGCGCTGGCACAAAAATATTTAGATGTATTGGAAGAAAGTATCTTCTACCGTAAATGGGCAATAAAGATGCGTCCGTTGGCAGAGAATCCTGAGCTTATACAGCAATACCCTCACTACCAACGACTGCAAGAAGCCTACGATAAAACCCAAGATGCTGTATTTTACTAAGAACGCTATGAAGAAACTGCAAACCATAGGATTGTTATTGACAATATTCATATTGACAGGCTGCACATCGTATCCTCATGATGTAAAAAAATCCAACCAACTGCCATCTATATACCCTGATTATACACAGGTAACAGTTCCTGTTGGTATAGCACCCCTGAATTTTTCAATGACCGACAATCAGGTAACAACGGTAGATGTAACAATAAAAGGTACTAAAACGGGAGAAATTCACGCCAATGGAGATTATGCTGATTTTGATATTGACGATTGGCACAAATTGCTTAAAGATAACCAAGGCGGAACATTGGAAGTGACGGTGTGTGCAGAGAAAGATGGGCAATGGACACAATATCGCACTTTCAACATATATGTCAGCAAATATTCATTGGATGAATGGGGAATTACCTACCGACGCATACCTCCAAGCTATCGTATATATAGTAAGATGGGAATCTATCAGCGCGACCTTTCCAACTTTGAGGAGACTCCTATAATGGTTAATACGATATCACAGGGTATGTGCCTTAACTGTCATACTGCCAACCGCACCAACCCGAAACAATACGTGTTCCATGCGCGTGGTCCTCATGGAGCAACCGTCATTCATCGTGACGGCAAGGAAAAACTATTGAAGGCTCGTAACGACAGTATTGGTGGCTCTATGGTTTATCCATATTGGCATCCGGGCGGACGATATTGTGCTTTCTCTACAAACAGTACGGCACAAATGTTTCATCTTGCAAACAACAAGCGTATCGAGGTGTATGACACAAAATCAGATGTGTTTGTCTACGATACACAGACAAACACGACACTTAAAGATACTCTCATTATGAAAGAAAACTGGGCGGAAAACTGTCCTGCTTTCTCGCCCGATGGCAAATGGTTGTATTTCACCACGGCAAAACAACAAACCTATCCCCAAGACTATGAAAAGCAACGATATAGTCTTTGCCGTGTTGCATTCGACGCAGCAACGGGAAAATTAGGACAGCAAGTTGATACCCTTATCCATGCAGACAGCATAGGGAAAAGCGTCACATGGCCTCGCCCTTCGTATGATGGTAAATACCTTATGTACACTCTCATTGACTATGGCTATTTCTCTGTGTGGCATCCAGAGGCTGACCTTTGGCTGCTTGATTTGCAGACGGGAGAGACTCGCCCAATCGATGAGGTTAACAGTCCGCATTCGGAGAGTTTCCACAACTGGACCGCCAATAGCCATTGGTTTCTTTTCACCAGTCGGCGAGATGACGGGCTGTATACTCACATATATCTCTCTTCGTTTGAGAATGGCAAGGCAACAAAGCCTTTTATGCTGCCACAGCGCAATCCCAAAGAATACTATCAACAATCATTATATTCTTTCAACACCCCTGACTTTACATCTCTGCCAGTAGTGATGGATGCAAAGGCTATGGCTAAACGTTTAGAAAAAGGTTTATATGAAAAATAAAGTTATTTTAACCCTAATCACGCTCATCGTTGCGTTGAGTTCGCAAGCTGCGGCTAAACAAGTTGTTTTCGGAAAGGGAACATTGACGTGGAAATTTGTGGCAGGAAATGCCGTTAGGTTTCATTATGCGGAAGGGCAAGAAGAAAAACTACCCGAATGGCTGTATGTGGCAGAAGAAACGGCTGAACCTGCTGGTATTGAGGTTGTGGTAAATAAGGATAGTCAGCAGGTAGAAGTAAAAGACCGCAATGGACGAACAGTATTCACAGCCACGGAACATCAACTGCGCCCAAGTACGGTTGCTGGAGAGGCAACAAAAGAAGCCCGATTAACGTTTGCATCGCCGACAGATGAATATCTCTATGGATTGGGGCAGTTTCAAGATGGTTATCTCAATGTGCGTGGGCTCTCAAGGCGGTTGACACAAGTAAACACTCAGATATCTATTCCTATGTTGATTTCGAGCAAGGGCTACGGTGTATTGTGGAACAACTATGGAATGACGGAATTTAATCCTTGTGGAAAATATGTTAAATTGGATAAGGAAGCCGCATCCGGCAGCCGTGAGGTTGTGAACGTTACTTCTACGGAAGGCGGCAAGCAGGAAATCAGGGAACGTAATATCTATGCAGCCACTCTCGACATAGAGGAAGAAGGCGATTACGCACTGTTGCTTGATGTGGGGCAGAAGATGGCACGCCGCCACAATCTTGCTATTGACGGAGAGACTGTTATAGAAATGCAGAATTTGTGGCTTCCGCCGACGGCATCGAGGATAGTACATCTTGCGGCAGGAAAGCATCATCTAACGGCAGAGTTGGCAAATGGCGACCAGCCGGTTTTATATTATAATAAGGTGGAAAACAAGACGGTGATTTGTTCTCCCGTTGCACAGTCTGTGGATTACACAGTCTTTGTTGGCTCGGCAGACGAGATTGTGAGTTCCTACCGCCATCTGACAGGCGATGTTCCTATGATGCCGCAATGGGCATTTGGTTATATCCATTGTCGCGAGCGATTCCATTCGCAAGACGAACTACTCGCCACAGCCAAGCAATTCCGTGACAAGCAATTGCCTGTTGACGTGATTGTGCAAGACTGGCAATATTGGGGCAAAAACGGTTGGAACTCTATGATGTTCGATACTGATAACTATCCCAACCCAAAGCAGATGACTGACAGTCTGCATAGTATGAACATGAAGTTGATGCTGTCTGTATGGTCGAAATTGGACAAGAAGTCGGTTGTAGGACAGCAAATGGAGCAAGACGGCTATTTCATTCCGGGAACTGACTGGGTGGATTTCTTCAACGAAGAGGCTGCCGATGCTTATTGGCGGAATTTCAGTCAGCGACTCGTTCCGTTAGGAATAGATGCCTGGTGGCAGGATGCCACAGAGCCTGAGAACGATGATTTGGAAGGCAGACGCGTAATGAATGGCAGGTATGCCGGAGAAATCTTCCGCAATGTCTATCCACTGCTTGTTAATAAAACCGTATATGAAGGTCTGCGCCATGACCAGCCTGGGAAGCGCCCAATGATTCTTACACGTTGTGGATTTCCCGGCATTCAGCGTTATGGTTCTGCACTATGGTCGGGCGATGTGGGTAACGACTGGGAGACTTTCCGCCGACAAATTACGGCAGGACTTGGTATGCAGGCTGCGGGCATTCCTTGGTGGACTTACGATGCCGGCGGTTTCTTCCGCCCCGGAGACCAATATACCAATGCCGACTACATTGAGCGCATGCTTCGTTGGGTAGAGACATCTGTATATCTGCCCCTGATGCGTGTACACGGATATATGAGCGACACTGAACCGTGGCGATATGGTGAAGAGGCACAGCAAATAATTGCAGGTTGTTTGCAAGAGCGTTATCGGCTCATGCCATATATCTATTCATGTGCGGCAGCCGTGTCACGCAACGGTTCTACGCTGATGCGTCCGTTGGTTTTCGATTTTGCCAGCGACCCAGAGGCTCTGAAACAGCAACACGAGTATATGTTTGGACCGTCGCTGCTCGTCAATCCCGTCACAGAGCCGAATGTCAGGGAGTGGCGCACCTATTTGCCGAAAAACGTAGGCGGATGGTATGATTACCATACAGGCAGGCACTATGAAGGTGGACGGTATGTAACCACAACCGTTAGCATTGCCAATATCCCCGTATTCGTAAAGGCAGGAAGCATCATACCGATAGGAAAAGACAGCCAATATGCCACGGAGCAAAATGGGGCGGAAATAGAATTGCGTGTATATCCCGGTGCCGATGCCACCTTTGCTTTCTATGAGGACGATGGCGAAAGTACGGATTATGAACGTGGAAAATACAACGAAACTATTTTTGACTGGAATGAGCAGAGCCACCAGTTGAACAGTATACGTAAAAACACTGGATATAGCAAGGGAAGTACATTCCGTACTATAATATACCCCAAATACTGATTAGCCTGTTATTTCTTTTTTTTGTGTGTTAAGTGTTCACTGCTGCCATATAGCTTTTGTATCAGGTCCGTTCGCCCGATGCGGCGTAGCGATTGCTCTATCTTGCGACGTTCTTCGGGTTTGTACCAAAAGAAGAACTGGCGCTGTGCCTGTTTTTCTGCCGGAGACTTGGCGCAGTATACTGGTTGCATTGTATAGGGATTGATGCCTGTGTACCACATTTCAGTGCTTACCGTCATGGGGGTGGGAGTGAAGTCCTGCACCTGCTCGAGATGGAAGTCGAGCTGCTTGGTGAGCACGGCAAGCTCTGCCATGTCCGCCTCCTTACAGCCAGGGTGGCTGCTTATGAAATAAGGAATTATTTGCTGGTTGAGATGCTCCTCACGGTTTATCCTGTCGAAGATACGCTTGAACTCCATGAACTGCGAGAATGATGGCTTGCGCATAAGCATCAGCACATTGTCGCTTGTATGTTCGGGGGCAACCTTCAGTCGTCCGCTCACGTGGCGGCATATCAGTTCACGCGTGTACTGACGTGCGGCTTGATTTGTCTTTTCGTCGTTGCTTCGGTGGAGCAACAGGTCGTAGCGCACACCGCTGCCTATGAAACTCTTTTTTATGCCGGGCAGCGAGTCCACCGCATGGTAGATGTCGAGTAGGCTGCTGTGGTCGGTGTTTAGGTTTGGGCAAATCTGCGGGTGTATGCAGGAAGGGCGTTTGCACTTCTCGCACATCTTCAGGTTGTTGCCGTGCATGCCGTACATATTGGCAGAAGGACCGCCGAGGTCGCTGAGATAGCCCTTGAAATCGGGCATTGCCGTTATCTGTTTAACCTCTTTGAGTATACTCTCCTTTGAGCGGCAGGTGATGAACTTGCCTTGATGCGCAGATATTGTGCAGAAGGCGCAGCCGCCGAAGCAACCGCGGTGTATGTTCACGGAGAACTTTATCATCTCGTATGCCGGTATGCGCTTGTCCTTGTACTTAGGGTGGGGCAGACGAGTGTATGGCAAATCAAACGATGCATCAATCTCCTCGGTAGTCATGGGAGGGTAGGGGGGATTGACCACCGCCCACTTGCCGTCCACTTGTTGCAGCAGGCGCATGGCGTGCATCTTGTTGCTCTCCTCCTCTATGTGGCGGAAATTCTCTGCCTGCGCACGCTTGTTGCGCAGACACTCTTCGTGGCTGTGCAACACTATGTCGTTTCGCGTGTCAATGCCGTGTGGAATGTCTTTCTCGGAAACGAGCACCACGGTCTGCGGAATGTCGCGAATGGCTGATATATGTTCTCCGTTGTCGAGTCGGTTTGCCAGTTCCACGATGGGTTTCTCGCCCATACCATAAATAATCATGTCGGCTGGGGCATGACACAGCAGGCATTTCTTCAGCGAGTCGCTCCAATAGTCGTAGTGGGTCAGTCGGCGCAGCGATGCCTCTATGCCTCCAAGTATTATCGGTGTGTCGGGATAGAGTCGGCGCAGTATCTCGCTATATACGATTGTGGGATATTCGGGGCGCAGGTCGTGCCTGCCGTCAGGGCTGTATGCATCTTCCGAGCGCAGGCGGCGTGCTGCTGTGTATTTGTTTACCATAGAGTCCATACAGCCCGGGCAGATGCCGAAGAACAGGCGTGGAGTGCCCAGTTTCTTGAAGTCGCGAAAGTCGCCGTGCCAGTCGGGCTGCGGCACAATAGCCACACGATAGCCTGCGGCTTCAAGTGTCCTGCCTATCACGGCTGCCCCGAACGACGGGTGGTCTACGTATGCGTCTGCCGAGAACAGGATAATGTCGATGTAGTCCCATCCTCGCAGTTCAATTTCCTTTTTTGTTGTCGGCAGGAAATCGGTCAGTCTGTACTGCATGCCTCTTTCCATTTAATGTAGAGCACCACGAGCTGACTGAGTGCGAAAGCCTTCATGTTGGGGTGATAGATAACATCGAAACAAAGATTGAGCAAGTCTTTGTCGCCGCAGTCTGTTTCGAGGAGCGAGCGGATATTCAGGCGTAGTTTTTCCAATACGGTGTCGTCAACGAATCCGTTGGAGTCGATGAGGTCGTTAAACAGCCTGTGTCGTCTGATAGTCTCGAGGTGTGTGTCGCTTATTTCCATTTGGCGTGTGCCTGAAGCGTTTGATTGTATCTTATGCATCATAATCGTTGATATTTAAGTTTGTAGTTATTTCTTTTTTGATGACTTGAACGTGAGGAAACGGAAAATATCCCTGAAAAGCGTCTCACGCTTGTCGCTCTCTCTAATACACTCCATTGGGAAGCCCAATGTCATTGTGCGGTAGTCTTTGCCGTTGTAGACCACGGCGGCATAGCCTATACCATTATATATTATAGCCCCGTAGCCGTCGCCCACAGCTTCGAGCACGTCGGGATGCAGGGCTGCATAGTGTTCCTCGTTTATGTCGTGGTGGTATGTGAAATTCAGTCCCATTCCGCTGAGGCTGTTGTTTGGCGAGTTCACTTTTCCTGCGTGCCTGCATTTCAGTATCTGCTCCAGGAAAGCTTTTTCCGTGTCAGCCTTCATGTCGCTTGCAACGTTTGCACCGCTTACCAATATAGCACCGCCTTGCGCAGCATAGTCTTTCAGGCATTGCTGCATCCGTGGGCTGAATGTCTTGTATTTCACGAGCGAGTGCCCGTCGTCCTCCTCTATGCCGAGTAGCAGGTCCACGGCATCACACATACCTGCGATGTCGATGATGCCATTGTCTACCGCGTCGCTTTGGCAGCTCGTTATTGTATATTCTCCCGTTGCCGCCAGTGCCTCTGCGTGGCAGCGCACATAGTCCTGCGTATTTCCGGCTATGAGCATGCCTGACAGCGTGTCGTCGCTCCAACCCAGTTGCGCCGCTCCGGTGAGGGCTACGCCTGAACGGTTGAAGTTAAGCTGCCTGCCCACCCAACCGAAGGTGCTGCCGAGAGTCAGTCCGGGGTCTTGTGACATATCAAATCCCTGCTTGCTTTCGTCGTTTATCACGGCAGGCGACGACAGGCGGTGAAAACCGTTGACAATCATCACTCGTGCCTTTGCGTTTGGATTCCAAAGTGCTGAAAGCATTTCCGACTGCTGGCTTACTCCTCCACTGTTGGCTGCGGCTATGCGGAAATTGTAGAGCACATTCGGTTGCATTTCAAGAGTGTAGTCATCGAGTCTCTCCACTTCCGTACCGTTGTCGAAACCATTGTCGCCCTCGGCCTTATATATAATGTATGAGGTGGTTGTAGCGGTTGGTTCTATATTGTCTTGTGTTGGCGTGGCGGTTATTTTTAGTTTGCCCTCGTCTACATGAAGCACAAAGTTGTGCGGAGTAAGCGGAGCCACCACGTATGGCTTGTTATGCTGCGTGCAGATGTATTTAAGTATGGTCTTGTATATCGTGCGTGCCAGCGAGAACTTGAAATTTGGGTCTTGTGCCATTCTCATGTCCGTGAAGTTCTGATGCGACATCATTTCGAGTATCGCGCTCGGAACTTCGGGTGTACGTGACTCGGAATAGTTACGGTCCCACATATATCGCATTCTCCAGTTTCCGTATAGTTTTCTCATTTCTTCCATTGCATTGCGGCGCAATTGGTATGCAAGCGTCTTTGAGGCATTGCGCGATATGCCGCTGTTCAGCCGTCCTTCGTTGTGTTGCGTGGTACATATAGAAAGAGTACCCATTATCTCGTCTTCCGTGTAGTAGCCGGCATCGCTATGGAGGGCGAGTGACAGTTCTATAGGCACTTTCTTGCCTTGCAGCGTTGGCATGTACACCGAGCCGCCTCCGAGATAGTTTGTCATAAGTGAGCGTGCGTTTATGTCGTCGCCATAGTCGTCCTGTCCGTTTTTAGAACTGTACACGTCGTAAGGCATTCCTGCCCATTGGGCATAGTAGCGTGCACCCTCAAGACAGCGCGGCATTCCGCTCGTCTCGCCTCCGCGCTCAATGTTTCCCATACCTCCGCCAAAACGCACGGCATCGGCAGTAACCACGCCGCTGTTGTTACTGTAGTTTGACAGCACTACACGGTTGCCTTCACTTTCTCCCTCGTCAAAGTCGAAAGTTCCGAGATACACCCATGTGCCGCCTCCCATTTGCTGGTTAACACTGAATGTAGTTGCTTCTCCCTTATGGTAGACGGTGTACTGCGCGTTGTCTATGCTCTTCTTTACCGTGCAGTAACTCACGTAGACCGCATATCGTCCTGCCTTAGGGAATGTAGGATTATATGATATAATGCTCTCGTTGCTTTTCTTCGAGATTGTTTTTGCCTGCCTTACTGTACCAGCACGGAAAGGGTTTTCGCCATCGTGATAGTAGCCTGCGTGTATGGCAAAACCTGCGGAGTCGGCTGTTTCCCAGTCTTGCTTGCCGTTAACTTCAATGTATGATGTGAGCGGACGGGGATTGTCGTTGTCCACAATCACTTCGTGGCGTTGCCAATCACGCTCACGTGGGGTGAACACATACGCCCCGGCACGTTCGAGCATAGGTATTAGATATGGAACGACTATTGTTTGTGTAAACAGGTCCTCGGTGGTGCAAAACAGCTTGGGACGCTGCCATTTCCAGCGTGCCTCCTCTATTTTATAATATATTCCGTGGCTCGCCCACAGCGATATGTGTCTTCCTTGCAGTCCGTGAGTCACCTTGTTGGGTGCTGAAAGATTGCGCACCCACGGCTCGCCGTTATAGTCAATCCTGCCCCAAAGTCCGGTGGCGTTTATGTATTGTGCCTCGTCGTTGCGGTCGTCTTCGTTTTGTTGTGCGTTTGCGGAAAAAACTGTACTGGTGCATAGTGCAGCAGTGACAAGAAGTTTGTATATTGTGTTTTTTGTATTAAATGTCATAGGTGGTCTATATTGCAAAGTTCTCGGGTCGCTTCCCCTTGAAGTCCTTGAAATATTGTTTTATCTCGTGCACGTCTGCGTCCACGTCGCCTGTCGGCACGAACGTCTTGGTGCACTGAATCAGTTTGCGCTCATAGTCCAAGCCATATAATAAGATGGGTATGCCTGCTTTTTGAGCTATGAAATAAAAGCCTTTCTTCCATTCGGGATTGCGCTTTCGCGTGCCTTCGGGAGTCACGCACAGGCGAAACTCCTTCATCTCGGCGGCTTTCGTGGCAAGGTTGTCGGTCATGCTTGTGTGCCTGTCACGCTTCACGGGAATGCCTCCGAGATGCCTGAACCATGCCCCGAGCGGCCAGAAAAACCATTCAGCCTTCATAAGGAAATTGAACTTTATGCCTGTAACACCGGCATAAAGCTGTCCTATGATGAAATCCCAGTTGCTTGTGTGTGGGGCAAGGCATACAACACATTTATCGGGCATAGACTGCGTCATATCTATACGCCAGCCCATGCACTTGAGCAACAACCATTGGCAAAATCTCTGCCACATAGTGTCAGTGGCTGTTGTTTATCTGGTCTATGATTTCCGTGACTTGTGCGCTGAAGCCGTTTTTCAGGTCTTTGAAAAAGTCCTTTGCCTTCATGCCCTTCTGCACATGGCTTATGCGGCTCACGAAGTCGTTCTGCGTCTTTATTATGGATTGCAACATGGCGGTTGCGTTCTCCACATTAATATTATGATACAATGAAACGGCTACGCACTCGCTGAAAAGTTCGCCACAAGCCAACTTGATGTTTCCCTTTAATGTTCTTCTTTTAGCCATTGCTTTGTCGTATGAGTTTGGTGAATAATAGAATTTTGTGTCAAAGTTATATAAAAAAATAAATATATAACAACATTTTATACAAAAAAAATACTAAAATCATCAAAATAACCTCGTTTCTTTCTTGTTTCTGCTAAAAAAGGAGTATTTTTGCACAATGAAAACGTCAATTTATAAATAAAAATATCGCAGAAATGAAAAAAAGTGCTTTACAGATTGCAAGAGCCGCATATCAGCCAAAGTTGCCGAAGGCTCTTCAGGGAGCTGTGAAGGTGAGCGAGGGCGAGCCTACACAGAGTGTTGACAATCAGGAGGAAATACAAAAGCTATTCCCCAACACATACGGAATGCCCGTTATCGAGTTTGTTGAGGGTGAGCCACAGCAGCAGCCTGCAATCAATGTGGGTGTGATTTTGAGTGGTGGTCAGGCTCCTGGCGGACACAATGTTATTTCAGGTCTCTTTGACGGTATAAAGAGCCTCAATCCCGACAGCAAGCTCTATGGATTCATTCTCGGTCCTGGCGGACTTGTAGACCACAAGTATATGGAACTGACAGCCGACATCATCGACGAGTATCGCAACACTGGCGGTTTCGACATTATCGGTTCAGGTCGTACAAAGTTGGAAGAGACAGAACAGTTTGAGAAAGGCATTGAGATAATACGTGAACTTGGAATAAAGGCACTCGTTATTATCGGTGGCGACGACTCTAATACAAATGCTTGTGTGCTTGCAGAGTATTATGCTGCAAAGAACTACGGCGTGCAGGTTATCGGTTGTCCAAAGACCATCGACGGTGACTTGAAGAACGCACAGATAGAGACATCTTTTGGTTTCGATACAGCCTGCAAGACTTATTCAGAGCTTATCGGAAACATACAGCGCGACTGCAATTCTGCACGCAAATACTGGCATTTCATCAAACTTATGGGACGCTCGGCATCTCACATCGCACTTGAATGTGCATTGCAGTGCCAGCCAAACGTTTGCCTTGTTTCCGAGGAGGTTGAGGCAAAGGCAATGTCGCTCGACGAGGTTGTTACATATATCGCAAACATCGTGGCTGCACGTGCTGCCGATGGTAACAACTTCGGTACAGTGCTCATTCCAGAGGGACTCATTGAGTTCATACCTGCAATCAAGAAACTGATAGCCGAGCTCAACGATGTTCTTGCAACAGACGAGGCAAAGACTGTGGCTCGTGAGGATCAGATAGAATATGTTAAGTCGCACATTTCTGCCGACAACCTTGCAGTGTTCAACTCTCTGCCGGCAGACGTTGCACAGCAGTTGGCTCTCGACCGCGACCCACACGGCAACGTACAGGTATCGCTTATCGAGACAGAAAAACTCCTGTCGCACATGGTGGCAGACAAACTTGCAGAGATGAAGGCAGCCGGCAAGTATGTTGGCAAGTTCTCGGCACAGCACCACTTCTTCGGCTACGAAGGACGTTGCGCTGCTCCTTCAAACTACGATGCCGACTATTGCTATTCTCTCGGTTTCAACGCATCGCGCCTCATTGCCAACGGCAAGACTGGCTATATGTCAATAGTAAAGAACACCACAGCACCTGCACAGGAGTGGATTGCTGGTGGTGTGCCCATCACTATGATGATGAACCTCGAGCGCCGCAACGGTAAGATGAAGCCTGTTATCCGCAAGGCTCTCGTTGAACTCGACGGTGCTCCGTTCAAGTATTTCGCAGGCAAGCGCGACGAGTGGGCAAGACAAACCGCATACGTTTATCCAGGTCCTATCCAGTATTTCGGACCGTCGGAGGTTTGCGACCAAAGTACAAAGACCCTGCAACTTGAGCAGGCATAAGCAATAAACACACTGTGAGGATAATGGCTGTCGACGGTTTTTGCTGACAACCATTATCCTCTTCGTAAAATGTTATGCCACAGAAAAGCAGAAAAAAATACGACTCTCCGTTTCGCAAGAAACGCCCCAACATTATCATTCGCCTTTTGCAAAAGCTGCCAAGCTGGGCTTGGTGGGCTGGGGGCGTGATGATTGTGTTGGCATATGTTTGGTTTTTCTATTATTTCTTCGTTGGACCTTTCGGTTTCCGTTGGCGAGCCTTGTATGGCGATGTCACCTATCCTGAAGGCTACGAGATACACGGCATAGACATATCTCACTATCAAGGCGAAATAGACTGGGAGGAACTGCGCGATAAAGGCAAGATAAAAGACTCACCCATACGCTTCATAATGATAAAGGCAACGGAGGGCAGCACGCAGATAGACCCAATGTTCAAGAGCAACTTTCATCAGTCGCGTGAGCACGGCTTTACCCGTGGTGCTTACCACTTTTGGAGCAACAAATCATCAGGACGCGAACAGGCGGAGCATTTCATAAGAAACGTGAAGCTTGCGGAAGGTGACCTGCCTCCTGTGCTCGACGTTGAGAACAAGCCAAAGACACAAACGAAGGAGGAATTTCAGGAAAGTGTGCTGACTTGGCTGCGACTCGTTGAACAGCGCTACAAGGTGAAGCCCATCATCTATACCTACTACAAGTTCAAGATGGAATATCTCGAGGACTCCGTATTCAACGAATATCCCTATTGGATAGCCCACTACTATGTAGACAAGGTGGAGTATAAGGGCGAATGGAAGTTTTGGCAGCATACCGACTGCGGAAAACTGCCCGGTATAAAGGGCTATGTGGACTTCAATATCTATAACGGCTCGTACTACGACCTACGTTGTCTTACTATAGGTTACGGCAATAACGACTACGATTAAGACCACAAACATTCGTACTATTTCTTGGTAAGCAAATAACTATAGCAGCTTCATTTTCGGCTCTACACTTATTCTTACAGGATTTTATCTTTCAAAAAAAGGTTAATCATGATGACTTTTATTCTTAGAATAGCTGTCATTAGACCTTTATTTGTGAGTGTATGCGCAGTAGAATGACAAGGCTTAACCTGCATTTTTTATCTAAAGTATACATTATATTTTTGTCTAAAAGGTAACAGCAGGCTTCGATGGTCGATGAAGCCTGCTGTATTGGTTAATGAAGTTATAAGCATCAAAAATAGAAATCAATTATTTCTTTTCTTTCAGCAAGTCGCGTATTTCAGTAAGCAGTTTCTCTTCTGCTGATGGCTCTGCAGGTACCTCTGGTGCAGCAGCCTCTTCCTCCTTCTTCTTCTTTGCAAGGTTGTTAATTCCTTTAATCATCATGAATACGCAGAATGCCACGATTATGAAGTCGAGAATGTTTTGCAGGAACATGCCATATTTTATCTGAGCATCACCAACGTTTACGGACAGTTCCGTAAAGTTGATGCCGCCTGTCAATGTTCCAATTAAAGGCATAAGCATGTCGTCGACGAGCGACGAAACAATCTTGCCGAAAGCACCGCCTATGATTACACCGACAGCCATGTCGATAACATTTCCGCGCATAGCGAAATCTTTGAACTCTTGTACTAATTTAGCCATTGTCTTAATATTTATTTGTTATTTTGCAATATCCACATATCACTCTTCTTTGATTCATATCAAAGTTTTGTTTCCAAATGTATTTTCTTTGGCTCTTTTAACACTATTTGATATAATATTTGAATGCAAAGTTAAATAATTTTTCGTAACTTTGCAAACGAAAATATGAAAAAATGCTTTTAAGGCATTAAATTGGAATAATTTAATTGAACTCTTTTAAATAATTTAAAGTAAAATGACAAAGATTGGTATTAACGGATTTGGTCGTATCGGCCGTTTCGTATTCCGCGCAGCTCAGACTCGCGACGACATTCAGGTAGTAGGTATTAACGACCTTTGCCCAGTTGACTACTTGGCTTACATGCTCAAGTATGACACAATGCACGGTCAGTTCGACGGTACAATCGAGGCTGACGTTGAGAAGTCTATCCTCATTGTAAACGGCAAGGAGATTCGCGTAACTGCAGAGCGCAACCCAGCTGACTTGAAGTGGGATGCAGTTGGTGCAGAGTATGTAGTAGAGTCTACAGGTCTCTTCCTCACACAGGAGAAGGCACAGGCTCATATCGAGGCTGGTGCTAAATATGTTGTTATGTCAGCTCCTTCAAAGGACGCAACTCCTATGTTCGTTGTAGGTGTTAACGAGAACAGCTATGTAAAGGGTACACAGTTCGTTTCTAACGCATCTTGCACAACCAACTGTCTTGCTCCTATCGCAAAGGTTCTCAACGACAAGTGGGGTATCACAGACGGTTTGATGACAACTGTTCACTCTACAACAGCTACTCAGAAGACTGTTGATGGTCCTTCAATGAAAGATTGGCGTGGTGGTCGTGCTGCTTCTGGCAACATCATTCCTTCTTCTACAGGTGCTGCTAAGGCTGTAGGTAAGGTTATTCCTGAGCTCAACGGCAAGCTGACAGGTATGTCAATGCGTGTTCCTACTCTCGACGTTTCAGTTGTTGACCTCACTGTTAACCTCGCTAAGCCAGCTACATACGCAGAGATTTGCGCTGCTATGAAGGAGGCTGCTGAAGGCGAGTTGAAGGGTGTTCTGGGTTACACAGAGGATGCTGTTGTTTCTTCTGACTTCCTCGGCGACACACGTACATCTATCTTCGACGCTAAGGCTGGTATCGCTCTTACCGATACATTCGTAAAGGTTGTATCTTGGTATGACAACGAGATTGGCTATTCTAACAAGGTGCTCGACCTCATCGCTCACATGAAGAAGGTTAACGGTTAATTTTCCGTTAAGTCTTAATAACAAACACATAAAAAGTGGGTGCAGTTGATTGTTGCTGCGCCCACTTTTTATATAATGAAATACTTATTTATTCCTCCTTCGATTCGTACTCCTTGATGAGTTGCTGCTGAATGTCGTTAGGAACAAGCTCGTAGCTTGCAAACTTGGTGATGAACGAAGCACGTCCGCCAGTGAGCGAACTGAGGGCGATGCTGTAGTTGCTCAACTCCTTCAAAGGAATCTTTGCAGAGAGTTTCTGATAGCCAGCCTCGCTGTCCATACCCATAATCAGCGCGCGACGACCCTGCAAGTCACTCATCACGTCGCCCATAAAGTCGGCAGGAACATAAACCTCGAGGTCATAGATAGGCTCGAGAATCTTTGGACCAGCCTCCTTGAACGCAGCAGCAAAGGCGTTGCGTGCGGCAAGCATGAACGAAAGCTCGTTAGAGTCTACCGGGTGCATCTTACCATCGTAGACGATTACACGCACGTCGCGGGCATAGCTTCCCGTCAACGGAC
>JAFLSE010000037.1 GCA_022511075.1 Prevotella sp. | reverse complement strand
GGGCAATAGCATTCCATGACAATATGGGTATCAAACACATTTTTTTCATTGCAGAAACAAAAGGTTCAATAGACTCTATGCAACTCAAAGGTGTTGAAAAAGCAAAGATTGATTGTGCTAAGGCTTTATTCAATAGCGTATCAATGAGTAAAATACGATATGGACATATAGATAGTTTCAAACAACTTATGGGAGTTATTCAAGACATAATGTAATATTTGCACTTGGCATTTCTGTATTAATGATATCAGCTTGACCTATTGTTTGGCTCTTTATTTTGTATATCTATCACAAAAGATGAAAACTTGATAGTATTCTGTAAAAGGGACACCATATTAGGCTCCATATTATGATAATGAACAAGAGAAACTGAAAAAAGTCAAGGGAAAACTGCAATTTGTCAATTTTATCTATTAACTTCGCAAGACAGATGTATAACCAATATAGAAGAAGTTATGTCAAAGTTGTATGTAGGAGTCATTATCAACCAAGAAGTGCATGAACCGGACTTTCCAATCTCATTGCCAGACGAGGAGCAAGAACTAATTGTTGCAATGTATAGCAGGGCACTTGAAAAATCGGGAATGGATGAAGATGCTTTTGGTCCCCAGTATTACCAACAGCTCAATACTCATCCTCGTTGAACAGAAAGTCCTCTTTTGATGGATAGTCGGGCCAAATGTCCTCTATGCTGTCGTAGACGTCACCTTCGTCCTCTATTTCCTGAAGATTCTCCAAAACCTCGAGGGGACAGCCGGAGCGTGTGGCGTAGTCTATGAGTTCTTCTTTTGTTGCAGGCCACGGAGCGTCCTCCAACTTTGATGCCAATTCAAGTGTCCAATACATATCTTTATAGTTTTTTAATTCGAGCGCAAAAGTACATAATATTTTTTTTATTTACAAGTTTTTCATAAGTTTTTTCGCTGTTGTCAGTAATTTATGGCGTAAAACGCCTTGTCGCGCTTGTTATCTGCTATGATAATACCCATATCGTAGAGATCGAAGCAGACGGTGCAACGGCTGTCGGCTATGAGCGCCTGCCATGCGAAACGGGTCTGTTCGCTGTCGTTGATGTTGTCCACTACAAGGCAATTGCCGTGTTGCAGGAGGTGCAGGATTTTTTCTCTTTCTTCTGAGGGAAAAAGGCTGTCGGAGGAAGCGAGTATTAGCAAACGACATTTTCCCGACACATTATTATATATATTATGTATTGTAGTTTTCATGCAGCCTCTCAAAACGTATTTCTCGAAATATTGGGGCATGCCGATGTTTATTGTTACCTGTGGTTGCAGGAAATTGGCAACCCTGAATAAAAGTTCGCACTTGCTGCGTTGCAGGCTTGTGAGATTTGGAAACTGCTTTTTCAGTTCTGAGTATGCATAATAGGGTAGGTGTTCGTTAATGACATTACAAACAAAGTTATAGTCGGCAGGTGACTGAATACCAAAACCTCTACCCTTGCCAATGCGTTTAATCCTTGCCCAAATACGCCTTATCCCCATATAGTCTGCAAAACCTTTCTTTTCAATAACGGCAAAGTTACAACAAAAAATCCACAATTTATTAAAATTGCATAAAAAACACATTTAAATTTCATTTTCTCGATAGAATAATGTAGTTTTGCATAAAAATCTATAAATTATAAATATATATTACGAATTATGAAGACGGACATTGAGATTGCTGAGAGCACCCAGTTGAAACGCATTGGGGAGATTGCCGATATGGCAGGTATAGGAGCAGACAATATTCTGCCCTATGGACACTACATGGCGAAGATTCCACTTGAACATATTGACGAGGAACGTGCTAAGAAAAGCAACCTCGTGCTCGTTACAAGTATCACGCCTTGCAAGGCAGGTAATGGCAAGACAACGGTGTCGTTGGGATTGACACTTGCCCTCAACCGCATAGGCAAGAAAGCCATTGTTGCATTGCGAGAGCCTTCTCTCGGTCCGTGCTTCGGAATGAAGGGTGGTGCGGCAGGCGGAGGCTACAGTCAGGCACTGCCTATGGAGAATATCAACCTGCACTTTACGGGCGACTTTCACGCAATAACATCGGCAAACAATATGATTGCCGCATTGCTCGATAACTATATATACCAAAACCGTTATGCCGAGGGAGGCATGAAGCAGATTCTTTGGCGCAGGGTGATGGACGTGAACGACCGCTCGCTGCGCAACATCGTCACGGGATTGGGCGGAAGATTGAACGGCGTGCCTACGGAGACAGGCTTCGACATAACGCCTGCCAGTGAGATAATGGCGATATTGTGCTTGTCGACAGACTTCGACGACCTGCGCCGCCGAATTGGAAAGATATTATTAGGATTTACAGCCGACGGCAAGCCGTTCACGGTGGAGGATATGGGAGTGACGGGAGCGATAACGTTGCTGCTGAAAGACGCAATAAAGCCAAACCTTGTGCAAACCACCGAGAACACTCCGGCAATAATACACGGAGGTCCGTTTGCCAACATAGCCCACGGCTGTAACTCGATACTCGCCACGAAGATGGCAATGACATACGGCGACTATACGATAACAGAGGCAGGTTTCGGTGCTGACCTCGGTGCAGAGAAATTCTTCGACATAAAGTGCCGCAAGGCAGGGCTTTGCCCCAAGGCTACGGTGATAGTGGCAACGGCACAGGCACTGAAGATGCACGGCGGCGTTGATGAGAAACTGATAAAAGAGCCAAATGTGGAAGGTCTGAAACGTGGTTTTGCAAACCTTGACAAGCACGTTAGGAATATGCAGAGTTACGGACAGAGTGTCATCGTTACCTTCAATCGCTATGCCACCGACACCGACGAGGAAATGGCTCTTGTGCGTGAGCATTGTAAGGAACTTGGCGTGGGCTTTGCAGAGAACAACGTGTTTGCCGAAGGAGGCAAGGGTGGTGAGGAACTTGCTCGTCTGCTTGTAGACACGATAGAGAACAATCCGTCGAAACCTATGCACTACTGCTACGAGGACAACGACAGCGTGGAGGACAAGATTTGGAGAGTGTGCCGTGATATTTACGGTGCAGGAAGCGTGGAATACTCGTCGCTGGCAAAGAACAAGTTGAAACTTGTCAAGGATATGGGCGTGGAGCATTATCCTGTGTGCATAGCCAAGACACAATACTCGTTCTCTGCCGACCCGACGGCATACGGCTGCGTGAAAGACTTCCCGATGCAGGTGCGCGACATCGTGATAAACAACGGCTCGGAAATGATTGTCGTGATTATGGGCGACATGATGCGAATGCCGGGACTGCCGAAGAGTCCGCAAGCCAACCGTATAGACATCGTTGACGGAAAGACAATAGGATTGAGTTGATTGCCAACGCAGAATGAAAAAGAGGATTGTCTATATTTTCTTGCTGCTCTGCGTATGTATGGCAGCCACGGCACAACGCCATGCCACACTGCGTACACCGCATTTTGCCTTAGGACCGCTTAGTGCCACCGATTCCATAAGCGGCTTTCAGCTTGGCTTGTTCAGCACCATAGCAAGTAAGGTGAATGGTGTGCAACTTGCCCCGTTGGCAAATGCCACCGTCACAGAGTTGAAGGGCTTGCAACTTTCTGCCATAAGCAATATTGCCGTGGGCGTGAAGCGCGGCTTGCAGGTGGCTGCGGTGGCAAACGTATGTTCCGAGAATATGCGAGGCGTGCAGTTGGGAGGCTATAACTATGCCGACAGTCTCAGTGGCTCGCAGTTTGGCTTAATGAATTTTTGCATGCATCACCCTCGTGGCGTGCAGGTGGGACTGATAAACTATAGCCGTGACACCATAGCCAACAAGATTGGACTTGTGAACATCAACGTCAATACGAAGATAGAAATGCTTGCGTTCCTCGGAACGTCGAGCAAGGCAAACTTGGCGCTGCGTTTCAAAAACCGCCATACATATAATATAATAGGTGTGGGCACGCACTTTATGGGAATAGACCAGAGGTTCTCGGGCACGGTTTATTACCGCATCGGCGAGTACTTCAACGTGAACGACCGTCTGTCGCTCAGCGGCGACCTCGGTTTCTATCATGTTGAGACATTTGAGCACGACAATGCGCTGAAGCCGGAACGCCTTTATTCCTTGCAGGCAAGAGCGAATGTCGACTACCGCCTGTCGCCCACACTCGGTGCGTTCGCATCCGTAGGCTATGGCGACACTCGCCACTATAGCGGAGGACGCTACCGCAACAGAATGATATTTGAAACGGGACTTGCCGTAAACCTGCGCAACAGGGCAGCATGGGAAAAGGTGCTTCCCGACGAGGAAAACGAGATGCTGCCGTCGCTTTACGATGAGGTGCAAGAGAACTCAATATTTGCCATAGACAATCCCAAGAATAAGAAAAAGCGTCCGTGGAAGGCTGCTCTGGAAACATTCGGCATAAACGTTGCCGTGCAGAGTTTCGACCGTTTCGTGCTCAATGCCGACTTTGCGCAGATAAACCTGCACACCATAAAGCACAACATAGAGACGGGATTTGTGTGGGACAACGACCAGTTTTCTACCAACCTTTTTGCCCACCCATACCACGGCGGTCTCTATTTTAATGCCGCACGCAGCAACGGACTTACATTCTGGGAGTCTGCCCCCTATTCCTTCTTCGGCAGCCTTATGTGGGAAGGTGTGTGCGAGATAGAGCCTCCGGCAATAAACGACCTCATGGCTACAACTATGGGAGGCATAGCAATAGGAGAGGTTACGCACAGAATATCGTCGCTTGTCTACGACGACCGCAAGCACGGCTGGGGGCGTGTGTGGCGAGAGGTGCTCGGTGCAATAATATGCCCCATACGTGGACTTAACCGCATAATGAACGGCGATGCATGGCGTGTGCGCCACGACTATTATAAGTATCACGACTACGACCGCATGCCAGTGCATGCGCAGGTAACAGCCGGCTTCGGCTATCTTGCCGACAACAAGTCGGTATTCCGTGGCGACGGCAATGCCTATCTTAATGTCCTGCTCGAATACGGTGAGCCGTTCCGTGACGAAAGAAAACCTTATGACTATTTCACAGCCGATGTCACCTTCGGGCTTGGCGGCAACCAGCCTTTGGTAAGCGATGTTCACCTGCTCGGCAGGTTGCTCGGCGCACCTGTGCATACAGGTAAGGTAAAAGCCGAGTTGGGCTTGTTCCAACATTTCAACTACTATGACTCGCAGCCTGTGAAGAATGGCACGGGTGTTGTTCCCTACCGCATAAGCGAGGCAGCCGCAATAGGTCCGGGCTTCATTTGCAGTTTCCCGAGCGTGGGCAGTCTCACGAGGCTTGAGCAGCGCATATTCATAGATGCAATACTTCTCGGCGGAAGCCTGAGCGACCACTATCACGTAATAGACCGTGACTATAATATGGGTAGCGGTTACAGCGCGAAGGCATATACCACTCTCGGCTTCAGGAAGTTTGGTTTCATTGCCTTGAATGCCGACTACTATCAGATATTCACTTGGAAAGGCTACAAGGATTCCGACCTTGAAGGCAATCCGCTGTATCTCAATGCACAGGGAAACAAAGGAAATGCCACGCTGCTCGTGCTTAGTTCCCGATTGCAATGGAAACTCACCGACAGCATGGCAATCAACTTTACCGCCTCGAGATATTGGCGATATACCCACTATTCGCGTTTCGACGATGTGTCTGCAAAGACTTTCAATATGCGTCTCGGAATAGCATATATGCTTTAAGGGCAGGGCTTTATGCCTTGCTCCTGAAACGCTCGCTCTGCTCCTTTATCAGTTCTTCGTCGTCGAAGTAGTCTATGCGCATTGCATGGCGCACCTCGTCCATGGTCTTTGCTGCTACCTCGCGTGCCTTCTCCGTGCCTTTCTTCAGAATGTTGTATATTTCCGGAATGTCTTGTTCCAGTTCGTGCCTGCGTTGGCGCATCGGCTCAAGGCGGTCATTTATCACTGCGTTGAGCAACTTCTTGCATTTCATGTCGCCTAATCCACCGCGGCGGTAGTGGTCCTTCAACTCACCCAAGTTCTTGTATTCGGGCAGGAACTTTGCAAAGTCGTCATCGTTGCTGAATGCGTCCAAGTATGTGAACACGCAGTTACCCTCCACCTTTCCGGGGTCTTCCACGCGCAGATGGTCAGGGTCGGTGAACATTGAGCGCACCTTTTGCCAAACCTCATCGGCTGTGTCGCTCAAATAGATGCAGTTGCCGAGGCTCTTGCTCATCTTCGCCTTGCCGTCAGTTCCCGGCAGTCGCAGACAACTCCGGTTGTCGGGCAGCACCACACGAGGCTCAACGAGTATCTCGCTGTATGTGGCATTGAAGCGCCTCACTAATTCGCAGGTCTGCTCAATCATCGGCTTCTGGTCCTCGCCAACAGGTATTACGTTTGCCTTGAACAGCGTTATGTCTGCTGCCTGGCTCACGGGATAGCAAAGGAAACCAGCCGGAATGTTCGCCTCAAAGTTGCGCATCTTTATTTCCGTCTTCACCGTCGGGTTGCGCTGCAGGCGGCTCACCGTAACGAGATTCATTAAGTACATCGTCAGTTCCGCCAGTTCCGGTATCTGACTTTGCAGGAATATCGTGCATTTCTCTGGGTCGAGTCCTGCCGCAAGATAGTCCAGTGTCACCTCTATTATGTTCTGCCTTATCTTCTCTGGATTGTCGGCATTGTCCGTCAGCGCCTGCACATCGGCAAGAAAAACGAACATCTTGTCATAGTCGCCTGCATTTTGCAGTTCCACGCGACGGCGCAGCGAGCCTACGTAGTGTCCCACGTGTAGCTTCCCTGTTGGGCGGTCGCCTGTCAGAATAATATTTCCCATATATTTTTGCTTTGTTTTTATTTACCTTAATTATGAGCCGCAAAGTTACTATATATTATCGACTTAAGCAAATTTTTTGTTTCCAAACTGCATTAAATATGAGAAATCCTTGCTTTTCTCCCTTTTATTTTATGCCACATCGGCAGCAAAGTAAAGTCTGAAAAGTTTCCGTCTTATGACATTAATGTTTATTGTCGTTATAATTATAAGATATGCAAGTGCCGCAAGAATCATTGGCAAAACGGAAGCTCCGCCAAGTCCAATTTCCTGTAGTTGGCTTGCCCATAAGATTCGACAACAAATAGTGATTAATGTTGCTATAATTGTGATTAAAACATTTGTAACAATCACGACTATTATATAATATTTGCTGATTTCCTTTGGCGAGAACCCCAATAACATAAGCTTTCGTAAAGTAGCCTTGCTTTTTTGTAGAAGTAGGAAAATTGACAAAATCAAGATGAACAGTGCAAGTATGCATATAACAACCCCATTAGAAGTAACCACGCTTGAGACAATACTGAGAAACTCTGACATATTGCTTGTCCCATCTTTGTCTCCTGCTATTTCTATATCCTCTTGTTCAAGATATTGATTCATATTAGAGGCAGCAAACCTGTCTATCTTAACAATAAGTCGCGATGGATTTTTTATTTCTTCAGAATAGAATCTATCATTTGCCCAGTCCATAAAGCTTTGCGGTACGGCAATCGTATTCAGCCGCGAAGAGAAGCCTACGATGGCAGCCTCAAAAGTCTCTGTTACATTATCGTTTCCAGTTATTCTTAGTGTTATGGGAACAGCTCCAATAACATTTTCGCTTAGCTGCGGCAGCCCTTGTGGCAGTGCAAATCCAAAATTGTATAGTGTCAAATAGTCCCTGCTGAGTATTATGGGAACAAAACGTTCGTTAGGGTCAAATTCCCAGTCTTTTGGAGTAACATCATAGAAATCGTCGGGTACAGATTCAAAGAAAAGATATGTGGACAGACCCCTTCCCGCCATGCTTACAGAAGCATTTACTGCAAAATGGGAAGCGGTAAACCGTCCTATTTTAGTGACCCACTTCTGCTTACCCAATTTGTCTATATCATCATCGGAGAAACATACAGGTTCAAAACCTATGCCAGCCACTTTCTTCGACAACACTATATAATCATCTGAGAAGAACTTGTCGTCATTGGAATTAGAGCATTGGGTGTCTGCGAAAAAAAGAATTCCAATTAATACAACAGATAATCCAATGATATTGGCTATTGCATAGCCTATAAGTTGTCCCTTTGAAATATTTTTCTTAAGAAGACACCAAATTTCTTGTTGAAACCCTTTTTCCATTACTATAGCGATATGAATTGTGCATGGTCGAGTAGCAAATGATTGCCTACCGACGTAGCTATTATGCCTGCATTTTGTTTATCTGCTTCTTCAGAAACAATATCAGCAATGATTTTGTTGTTACGAGCATCAAGGTGGCTTACAGGCTCATCAAGAAAAATAAAGTCAAAAGGTTGACACAATGAACGGATTAATGCAACACGCTGTTGCTGACCGATACTTAGATGCCCCACCAGACGATTATACTTTTCCACAAGCCCCACCCTATCCAGTAGTTCCTTTATTTCCTGTTCTCCCTTAAATTTTGTCCTATTGTTTTTTAATTCTATGTTTTGTGCTACAGTCAATTCAGGGAACAGACACATATCCTGAGGTAAAACAGAAACAGCCCTTGTTCTTATATTACACCATTGTTCAACAGTGATTGTCCTGATATTTGTATTATCAAAGAAGATATCACCTTTATAGTCTTTCCGAATTCCATAAATAAAACTTAGCAAAGAAGACTTGCCGCTACCAGACTCTGCCTGAATGCACAGCCTACAGCTACGCTGGAACGTGAAAGAAGGTTCTTCCCAAATTTGGGAAGAACGAATCTTTTCAGTGTCCTCCATTCCTGTAAACACCAACGGAAGGAGATTGTTTATAGTGATTTTTTCTATCATTAAGCAACACTGTACGTTCCGTGCCTCTACAGCTTCTCTGAATAGTCTGCTAAACTGAGAATTATTTTTGCAGCCTTTGCAATTACTCCTTCCTTGTCTCCACCATTAATTTCAAGAGTCATTTTTGTTTCCAACGTCTTTGAAGCACAAGAAGACAATAGTTTAACGTCATTGGGAAGCTTCAGGTCTTGCATTAGTTTGTTATCCTTTTTCAGTACTATGCCCAATGCAAACAGATAGTCATCCAGGTCCATTGATTTGGCAACAACATTCTTGGAGTTATTTTGTATGGGATGGTTTGCCAATGCTATCAGATTGCCTTTGTTCTTAACATACAATGACCCCGACAGCCCCATTTGTTTCATATCTACGGAAAGACCCGATTCGGAATCTTCATAAGGTATTCTTAGTTTTTTCAAAAACTCCTTCATCTCATTGATAAGTTGTTTTGCATCCTCTTCTTTTGTCTCAACAACCATTGTGGTTGAGAACTGAGACAACATTTCCTTCTCGGCATTTAAGTTGCGGACAGACTCTAAACCGTTAGTCAATCCAAAGCCCATTGCAACCGTGCCGTCTATTTTCTTGAAATAGCCCTGCATGGCATTTATTTGTGCCCTGTTGGAACGAGAAAGATTAGACGATTGAGATATAATTTCTGTATATTTATCCCAGTTGACATTCTTCAGACTTGAAGCATATACCAAAAATTCGTTTTCGCCCAGCATATCAAGAGCGTCATCGTCAATTTTAGCTGTGACATCCATCAATTCCTTGAATTGCTCTGCGCCAATCTCTTTGCCGTCTTTGTCATACTGCTTAAAGTCCAAAGTAAACTTGTCGCCAGACAGATTGCCGCGCATACACACAACTCCGTCATATACGGAAAGCACATCTAAAATGAATATTGTATTACGCAGCGACTTGTTTAGTTCTTGGGATTTCTTTATGGCAATACCAAAGGCATTGGCATCTGTAATGTATTCGCCATAGATTGTTTCTGCATAGTTTTTCTCTTTTGATTTCTTAATCATATCCTGAAGATACTGCCCTGGATTGAAGTCGCCACTCGCCTTAATTCGGTCTATCCAATATGCGTAAGTGTCATTTATTGCAATATATCCGTAATCGTCAGAAAAACTATTTGACTTTTTTGAATACACGGCAACATTACCATCAGCACCGCTGTCATTGAATCCATCTTCCTTAATGACATCTATGAATTTGTCTTTGTCGGAAAGTGAGAACAGTAAAACGGAACAATTCTTATCATAATTCCCCACCAAGGCACAAGCTTCGGAATCAATGCCTGATTTGCTCAAGAATTTATTCATTTCTTCATAATCTTTCAGATTAGAATCAGTTAGCTTGTCTTTTATAAACGACGGTAGCTTCAGTTCCGAGCCTTCCAATGAACCGCCGGCAGATTCCACTACAATTTTCACATTACCAACCATTACAACATCCGATTCTGCTGGTATTTGCTCCAACAGATGCTTCATCGTTGCATTTTCAGAACATGCCGTTGTCAATGCAATCATCAACAACATAACAAATAGCTTTTCAAGTCTTTTTTTCATATCACAGTGATTTTAAATAATCTGTGTGCAAAGATACAAAAAAGTTTAATAAAACGAAAACACTTCATGATAAATGTTTCACAAATATTTATATTTACATACAGCTATCGCATAAAAACATTATTTTCTTGGCTCTTACTTAAGGGACACCCTAACCCGTGGAGCGACATTGATGTGGCTGTTATCGTGCCGACAGTTTCTGATTACAAGTGGCTCGAAACTTCCATAGCACTTGGAAAAGACAGCGATAAAGTTAATATTCTTATTGAGCCTGTCCTTATGGCAGAAGACCATTGGTCTCCACTATACGACGATGTTATGCAGACTGGCATAAGTGCATGAGAAAGCAACAAAAACAAACCTAACCGCCCCTTGACAGCATATTGCTGTCAAGGGGCAATTCGTTTTTGGGAAAGTGTGTTATCAATGTCCATTGAAGAAAAGATATAGGCATACCATTACGATGCTCAATGCCACCCAACCTATAATAACGCCGACGGCAGGACGGGCATCAATCTTCTTGATAAGCGACTCCTTGCGCTCTTCTTTATCGAACAGGCTTACCAATACCATAGTTATAACCAAGATGCAGAAGATGTAGAACGAAAGCATCATGAAATGTATTGCCTCAGTAGCACCGGGAATAATCCACAAGTACAACACTCCGCTGCCGATACTGAAAATTGTTCCGAAAGTGAGAATTACATTGGCTGCGAGAGTGGTGCAACGCTTCCAGAACACACCCATTACGAATACCGCTGCCATTGGGGGAGCGATGAATGAAAGTACGCTTTGGAACACGTTGAAGAGGTCCATTCCCTTGATGTTGTCCACAGCCACGGTTATGACGATGCTCACAAGAGCACCAACGATTGTGACGATATGTCCCGTGCGGCGTATCTCGGCTTGGTCTGCCTTGGGTGAGATGTTCTTAACGTAGATGTCCATGGTGAACACTGTACTAAGCGCGTTGAGCGCACTGCCTATGGTAGACACAAGGGCGGCGGTGAGCACAGCCATTACCAATCCTACCATACCCACGGGGAAGAGTGCCGAAACGAGTGTCATATAGGCGTTGTCGGCTTCGATGGTTGCCGCGCCGAAGAAGCCCGATTTCCACAATGCAAAGCAGACAATACCCGGAATGATGTATATTGCCACGTCGAGAATCTTGAGCCAGCCGGTGAAGTTAGCACCGCGCTGTCCTTCGTTCAAGTCTTTTGCGGCAAGAACAGGCTGAACCATAGACTGGTCGGTACACCAAAACCAAAGTCCGCTTATGGGATAGCCCAAAAGAATGGGCAGCCACGGGAATGCAGGGTCGTCGTTGGAGTGGAACAAGTTCCAATATCCCGACGGCACAACATCGGGGTTGGCAAGCATAGATATACCACCCGTGAATGAGTCGCCGCCTAAACGATAGATACCTACAATGGTGAGCGTAGCCGATACGAATATGAGCAGCACCATCTGGTAGACATTGGTGTATGCCACCGCCTTCAGTCCGCCGAGAATAGTGAAGAATGCCGATATTGCAAGCAGAATGAACGCCGATACCCACATGGGTATGCCGAACACCTGACGGATGAGAATACCTCCTGCAAACAGCGTGAGCGCAAGCCACGATATGAGCACCGTCACTATGGTGTACCACGCAAGAATGTTGCGTGTGCTCTGCCCGAAGCGCAGTCCCATGAACTCTGGCAGGGTGCTGATGCCGCTGCCGAGATAGCGCGGAGCAAACACAAATGCCAGCAGAGCTATGAAGATGAAGGCATACCAAGCATAGTTGCCCGACACCACGCCCGTAGCAAATCCGGCACTCGCCGATGCTATGAGCATGGAGGGTCCCACGTTAGTGCCCCACATTGAAAAGCCTATGTGATGCCAGCGCAGCGAACGCTCGGCAAGAAACATATTTCCGTCTTTCTTCGCTTTCGTTCCTGCCCACATGCCGATGGCAAGAAGTATCACGAAATACGCCACGAGGATACCCCAGTCGAGCGCTTCCATTGTAATTTCATGCATAGTTTTAAGTTTTTTAGGTTGTTAGTTATTTAGGTTTTCAGTTGTTTTTATGTTCCCATTAATCTCTTTGCCAGGGCTACGGCACTGTTGGCGTTGTCGCTATATCCGTCAGCACCAATCTCGTCGGCAAACGACTGGCTCACGGGGGCACCACCCACCATCACTTTAACGTCTTTTCTTATTCCGCTCTGCTCTAATGCATCGAGCACGTCTTTCATATAGGTCATTGTGGTTGTGAGCAGGGCACTCATACACAAGATGTCTGCCTTCGTCTCCTTGACAGCCTCCACAAACTTGTCGGCAGCCACGTCTATACCTATATTTATCACCTCAAAGCCAGAGCCTTCGAGCATAGAGGCAACGAGATTCTTGCCAATATCGTGCAAGTCGCCCTTCACCGTACCAATCACGATTTTTCCTGCCGATATCGATGCGTCGCCAGCCATGAGAGGCTTGAGCAGGGCAAGTCCCGACTTCATGGCACGTCCTGCCATGAGCAGCTGTGGTACGAAAGCCTTGCCTTCCTCGAAGCGCTTGCCGATCTCGCCCATTGCCCTAATCATCTGACCGTTTATTATGTCGGCAGGAGCCATTCCCGATGCGATGCACTTTTCTGTAGCAGTGGCACAAGCCGACTGATTGCCACCCACAATGGCATCGAACACAGCATCGGCAGCATTAGTTTCATTCTCCGTCTTTTCCTCTGCCTTGTCTTTTCCGGCTGTTGGGTTGCATGTCGGGCAGTCGCACGTTGGGCAGTCGCACATCTCGCCGTGCTCCTCGTGGTTTGTCTCGGTTTTCTCTTCCGTCAACACTACCGTGTCGTTCAACGGGTCGTGAGGCGTTAAGAACAAGCCTTCTATCGGCTCTGCAAGTCGGGCAACCTCGGCAATATGCCCGTCGGTTGTTCCGCAGCAGCCTCCGATTATGTTCAATACATGGTTTTCTGCCAGTCGCCACAAGTCGCCCTGCAACATCTTCGGCGACTTCTTATAGTTGCCGTTTGCGTCGGGGTGTCCTGCGTTTGGATATACGCTTATGCGGTATTTCGTCGTGGCAGCAAGTTTTTGCAGCAATTGAGCCATTGCCACAGCATCAGGCAGACAGTTCAAGCCCACAGAGAAAATATCGTCGCCCGAAAGTGAATTATAGAAATCAATCACCGACTGACCGAGCATGTTATGCCCGTCTTTCATCGAAACCGTGGCACTGAGCATCAGCGGCACTCGCTTGCCCGTTCTTGCCATAGTCTTGTGTGCAGCGTCGATAGCCACCTTTGCGTTCTCTATGTCGAATATCGTTTCTATGAGTATTGCATCAACGCCGCCTTCGAGCAATGCCTCTATCTGCTCGGTGTATGCCTCGGAAAGCACTTGTGCGTCAAACTTGCGCCACCCCGGCTGACTGGCATCATGAGCCATTGAAAGGGTCTTTGGTGTAGGACCGACACTTCCTGCCACGAAACGTGGTTTCAACGGATTCTTCTTCGTAAATTCATCGGCCGCCTCGCGTGCAAGTTTGCATGCCGCAAGGTTTATCTCGCGCACGTGCTCCTCCATTCTGTAGTCGCCAAGCGATATTCGCTGTGCGTTGAACGTGTTGGTCTCTATTATGTCTGCCCCTGCGGCAAGGTATTTCTTATGAATGTCGGTGATTATATCAGGACGAGTGATGCACAGCAGGTCGTTGCAGCCCTTCAATTCGCAGGCGTGACCAGCAAAGCGCTCACCACGGAAATCTTCTTCCTTCAAGGCATATCGTTGTATCATTGTGCCCATTGCTCCGTCAAGCACAAGAATGCGTTGCCTTGATATCTTTGCAAGTGCGGTGTCCTCGATGTCGAAATGCACGCCTTCGCCTTCAACCTTGGCTATTATTTCATCAACAAGCGCATCAACATCGCTGTCTACCTTTGCTATTATCTCATCTACAAGTGCATCAACATCATCTGTATGCGCTGCCTTCACACTTGCACCACTGCGAGCCGACTGCTTGCATTGCTCCACTATTTCAAGAGCCTGCTCCACCTCGTCCTCGTTGTGGAAGTCCATTTCAAGATGCACACCGTCGCAGCCGATGTTTTCGAGCAACGGACGAAGTTCTTCCAATGTTACCCAGCAAGCCATTATGCTCTTGCCGCCGTTGAGTATTCGGCGATAGAGGTCGTACCACTTAGGAGAGCCTCCCTGCGGTTCGCCCACTCCGGGTGTCCATTGTATTGCGTTCAGGTCTTTTATCTCAAGCAATGCCGGCAGGTGATGGGTTGCCCCTACCCCGTCGAGATGATACAGCGTGTAGTCAATCTTCTTTGTCTGCTCGGCAATGAAAGGCTGCACGAAGCGACGGTAGTCCTCCACGCTTATCATCGTGGATATGTCGCACTGCAACTTCGACATCTTGCCCGGTGCCCATGACGAGAAATAGCAGAATGCCATTTCATCGCCCTCGCGTATTATATCATAGAGTTCATCAAACACCTTGAAATAAACATCGTTTATCCATTGCATCTGCTTTTCGAGCACCTCTGGCTGCATCACCGTGTCCATCAACACCTTATCCGTTCCCTTTATGGCAGCAAGAATGTCGAGTCCTTCCATAAGGTCGGGCATACCAACATAGTAATGCCCCTGCGCCTTTTCCTTACACGCCTTCAACAGTTTCTTGTGCAGCAGGTAGTTTGGGTGGTTAGGGTCAAAGTGAAGTTCGTCAGAATAGTCGGGATTGGGGTGAATCCAAATAGTATCTTCTCCGCCCTCGAACACTCCGCCAAGTATGGCTGCCAACGAGCCTGGACCGAGTTGTGCGTTTGCCACAGGCAGCATGTCTGCCTTCAGACTGCTGTGTGCCACGTACCAGTCGAGATACTCGGCACGCCACTCTGGGTCAAACCATTTTTGGTTAAGGTCTTTCGGTGCTTTCGGCTTAGGCACGTTGGCGTGAGGTTTCACTCCGTTCTGAAAATGTTCCCACATGTTCACGACAACGCCCTTGCCGTTCCACCAGTCTACATAGTGTTTTTTGGTCTCTTCAAGATTAGTTTTCCAAGTATTCATAAGTCTATAGTCTGTTTTTTTAAAATTTTATTCCTTTAAAGTTATCGTCTATCACTATCTCCGTAACCTTCGACATATCCATCTCGTCGGTGCAGTCCACTGGCTCTGCATAAATGGGCAGCACAGCCCCCTCGCGAACATATACGGGCATATCGTCGAGTGCCACTTCCATGTCGTATATCCAGCGGTTGCCATCCGTCTTTTCACCCGTAAACAGGTTGCGCCACGTTCCTTTAGGCAGATACACATCCCTACGGTTTTCGCTATTCATCACGGGAGCAACCAATATGTCGTCACCGAAATAATATTCATCATCAATGTGCCAGCACACCCTGTCCTCTGGATTATGGAACACAAGTGCCTGAACTATGGCGGAGCCGCCCTTAGTTGCCTTCTCGCTCTCTCTCAGTATGTAGGGAATGAGCATATAGCGCAATCGCCACCAGCGTTTCACTATCGGGGCAATGGCAGGATAGTGCCACGGCTCGCGCTTGTTGGTGCCGTGGTATCTTATATGCGATGAGAACACACCGAACTGTGTCCAGCGCACATACACATCATCTTCAACCACGGAGTTCATAAAGTTTGGCAGGGTATGGAATCCCGGCACATCGTGACTCCAGAAGGCGAAGCCCGAAAGTCCGAAATGCAGTCCGCCCTTTAGTGAGCCAGCCATGCCGTCCCATGAAGAACAGCTGTCGCCGCCCCAGTGCAATGGATAGCGCTGGCATCCTGCCCATGCAGCACGCGCCCACACGATGCCGTCGCCCGTAACATCCTTCGTAACCTCGTATGCTGCCTTTTGATAGAGCAGGGCATACAGATTATTGAGCAGTTCGGCAGGCATATTCTTGTATTTTGCGTCCATGTGGATATTCTCGCCAAAGTCGGTCTTTATGCACACCACGCCCATTTCGAGCAGATTGCGCAGCAGACCCTTGTACCATTCGGTAGCCTTGTCGTAGGTAAAGTCTATCGTGCCGGCATAGTCGAGCGCAGAGAAGTTAGAGCCTTCGCGCGCCTGTTTCTTTGTGAGTGGGGCTATATAGTCGTTTGCTTTCGCCTCGTCTATCTGCTCCGCGTCCTCTGCAACGTATGGCAACTGCCACAGCGACACACGATAACCCTTTTTCTTCAAATTGCCAATAAACTCCTTTGGGTTTGGGAAACGTTCCTCGTTGAACTTCCATTCGCACAGCCAGTCGGTCTTAAACCAACCAGTGTCCAAGTGTATCACATCGCAAGGATAGTGTTCACGACGCATACGGTCGCAAATCTCATTCACCTCGTCGGCACTGAAATATGTCATTCGGCTCATCCATACACCGAAACTCCATAACGGCGGCATCGAGGGATAGCCTGTCAAGTCGCGGTAACCCCTCACTATTTCCTCCATCGTGTCGCCTCCAATGAGGAACACATCGAGCAATGCCTGCATCGAAAGGAACTCCACCGAGCGCGTGCTATGTCCGGCAAGCGACAACTTTCCATAAGCGCAGGTATGATAGAAAGCACCATACATGCGGCTCGACACATAAAAAGGAATATTCTTGTATGTGCGGCGATTGTTCACGCCCTGTCCGTCTTGGTTTTTCAAATATAGCGTCTGCCCACTGAGGTCCATTTTCCAGAAACGCTCACCCGTTCCTGCAAAGCATTCGTCGTGCTTTGCCTCAAAAGATATCGTGGCACGCTCTTCCTTACCGTCTTTCTTGCAAAAGCCCATTGGCAGTGCATCGTAGCGCGGAGGTGAGAAATGGTCGTATGCCGCCAGCCTTATCTCTCGCTTGCCGTCGGGAAACAATCGCAAGTCAAGTGTTTCCTGTGGGTCAGGCTGCAATGTGCTCCACCTGTCGAGTTTAGGTTCGCGCATATTCAGCACTGCACGGATAACACCGTCATCAGTGCTTATCTTCCACACACCGTCCTCAAACTTCGCCTTCAATGGCATCCTCTCCACCCTGTCGCTGAATTGCAGCATCTCCGATGTAGGAAGTTCCTCCGCAGCCCCTTGTCGTGCGAAGTCCATGAAAAGCCTCAATATCTTTGTTGTATATTGTCGCAGCACAAGGGTATGCGTTTCCCTTGCCGCGTCGTTATCGGCAGCCATATCATTCGCCAGCAGTTGTTTTTGGAAAGGCACGTCAATGCAAACATCACCGCCACGTTCATACACAGCAGTGGGCATACACGCCTTCCACAACGACTCGTCTTTCGACAATTCGCTGTCAAAGCCCATGAAGTCGAACAAATAATAATTTGTTGGTATCATCGTTTTTTTATGGTTTTAGCTGCAAAGGTAGTGCAAAAAATCGAGTAAGCGAGTAAAATACAAGAAAGTTAACCTTTTTTGTATTTTTTATGCCGAGATGCTGCCTACTTTATTAAAAGGTAGTGCAAAAAACACATATAAATAATCCAGAAATATTTCTTGTCTGAAAATCAATAATTACATAATCTTACCTACACATAGTTCTATATAGAAATTTTATGTTATCTAAATATAGAAAAACAAAAATATTTCTTTTCTAAATATTATATAACTATTTTTTATTAACTTTGCACAAGAAACAAAAAAACTAAACAACAAACCAATGAGAACTACCATTATCAAAAGATTTTGCCTTGCAGTCATCGGTGTGGCTATGTCGCTTGCAACCGTGGCGCAAACGCCTGATGCAGCCAGTGTGATGAAAGTGATGCAAAAAGTTAACGACCGTTTCATGGAGCACTACGCAGACCCTACAAAACCGACATTCGTGAAAAGGGAACGTCCGAGCAACCTTTGGACGCGCGCCGTTTATTACGAAGGGCTTATGGCGTTGCATGAGATAGACCCACAGCAAAGGTACATTGACTACACTGACCGCTGGGCAAGTTTCCATGAATGGACACCGAGAAACGGAATTACCACATGCCATGCCGACGACCAATGTTGTTCGCAGACATACATAATGCGATATATGCAGAACGGCGGTGAGGAGAAGATAGCAAAGGTGAAGGAAAACCTTGACTATCAGATGCAGACGAAGATTGGATGGTGGACATGGATTGACGCAATACAGATGGCGATGCCGGTGTATGTGGAAATGTACAAGGTGACCAGCGACCGCAAATATCTTGACCATGCAATGAAGATGTATACATGGAGCCGCGACACGCTTGCCGGAGGACTTTTCAACACAAAAGAGGGTCTTTGGTGGAGAGACAAGGATTATGTGCCGCCTTACAAGGAAAGCGACGGAGCAAACTGCTACTGGAGTCGCGGAAATGGCTGGGTGTATGCCACATACGTCAGGGTGATGGACTTGATGTCGCCTAAAGATAAGTATCACAAGCAACTGAAGAAGGACTTTATGATGATGACAAAGGCACTCGTGAAATGCCAGCGCGAGGACGGTTTCTGGAACGTGAGCCTCACATCGAAGACCACCTATCCTGGAATAGAGTTAACGGGTACGGCACTCTTCCTATATGGTATGAGCTGGGGAATAAACAAAGGCTATCTGAGCGAAAAGACATACAAACCATTGTGTGACAAGATTTGGGCTGCAATGGTAAAGGAGTGCGTACACGACGATGGTTTCCTCGGCTGGGTGCAAGGCACAGGAAAAGACCCGTCAGCAGGTCAGCCGCTGGCATACGATAAAATGCCCGACTTTGAGGACTACGGTACGGGATGTTTCCTGCTCGGGGCAGCGGAATACTACAAGTTGCTGAACAAATGAACACACACCCTTCATAACAACCGGCAACAATGAGACATTTCCGACATAAATACGGCAAGGCGATTATTGCCTGCACCTGTATGATTACCGTTCCTGTGGCACTTATGGCACAGGACGGTAAATGGCCTGAACAAACTCCAACAAGCAAAGCAGGAAGCCGATGGTGGTGGCTGGGCTCGGCTGTTGACAACGACAATTTGCGTTGGAACATACAGGAGTATGCCAAGATAGGCATAGGCTCGTTAGAGATAACTCCAATCTATGGTGTGAAGGGAAACGAAAAGAACGAATTAGGCTTCCTTACCGCCCCGTGGATGGAGGCTCTGAAATTTGCAGAAGAAGAAGGCAAACGCAACGGAGTGCTGATAGATATGAATGCCGGCACGGGATGGCCATTTGGCGGTCCTAATGTACCAATAGAGGAGGCTGCGTGCAAGGCTGTATTTGTAGATACAGTGCTCGTGGGTGCGGACTTTAAGGACATCGACATATCTGCGCCGGAAAAGGAGCGCAAGTTCTCCACTCTGCAAAAGGCTATGGCTTTTGGCACAGAGAGTAAGGCGGTAATAGATGTTACCGACAATATTGTTGACGGCAGACTGAACTGGAAAACGAGTGGACACGGCAAATGGCGCTTCATTGCGCTATATATCGGCAGGACAAGGCAGCAGGTGAAGCGTGCCGCTCCCAACGGCGAGGGCTACGTGATAGACCACTTCGACCGCAATGCCGTGAAGCACTATCTTGAAAACCTTGAAAGAGGCTTTGCTGCAAGCAGCACGCCTTATCCGCACACATTCTTCAACGACTCATACGAGGTTTACGGAGCCGACTGGACACCGACGCTTCTGCAAGAGTTCAAGCAAAGGCGTGGATATGACTTGGCTGAAAGATTTGACAGGCTGCTCGACCGCGACCCGCAGGTCATCAGTGACTATCGCGAGACATTAGGAGATATGCTCTTGGAGAACTTCACCGAGCAATGGACGGCATGGGCACACAGTCATGGAGCACTTACGCGCAACCAAGCCCACGGTTCGCCGGCAAACCTTATTGATGTGTATGCCGCAGTAGACATACCAGAGATAGAAGGTTTCGGACTCTCGGAGTTTGGTATAAAAGGACTGAGAAAGGATAGCGGTTACACACGTAAGAACGACAGCGACGTGTCGATGCTCAAATATGCCTCATCAGCAGCACACATCACGGGAAAGCCTCTTACATCGAGCGAAACTTTCACTTGGCTCACGGAGCATTTCCGCACGTCATTGTCGCAGATGAAACCCGACCTCGACCTTATGTTCACCTGTGGTGTGAACCACGTGTTCTTCCACGGTACGACATACTCACCAAAGAACGACCCGTGGCCAGGTTGGAAGTTCTATGCCTCCGTAGATATGTCGCCAACAAACAACATCTGGCGCGATGCCCCGGAACTTATGAAATACATAGACCGCAGTCAGCGATTCCTGCAAATGGGCAAGCCTGACAACGACTTCCTTATCTATCTTCCAGTGAGGGATATGTGGAAGCAGAATACAGGCAAGAGACTGCTGCAATTCGACATTCACGGAATGGCAAAGAAAGCACCGCAATTTATAAAAGATGTGCTTACAATCGACAAAATGGGCTACGATGTTGACTACATAAGCGACCGTTACCTGTTGGGCACGACGTTTGAGAACGGTATGCTCAAGACTGCCGCAGGTACACGCTACAAGGCACTGATACTGCCCACGGGCTGCACACTGCCCGAAAACGTAAGGCAGCATCTTGAAGCATTGAAGGCAAATGGCGCAAAAGTGATAAGCCATATTGACGCGCGACAGATTTCCGATGCGGCACAAGCAGAACAGATGAGATTAGAAGGACTAAGGGCACTGCGCCGTAGCAACGACAACGGACACCACTACTTCATAGCCAACCTTACGCCAAACGATGTGTGCAAGCGCATGAAACTGGCGGTGGACGGCAAGTCGGCAACGTGGTATAACCCGATGAACGGGGACATTGTTGCCGCCGACTTCAACAACGACGGCGTGATGGTGAAACTGCGTTCGGGTGAATCGAGAATACTCGTTGTAAGCAATAATGCTGCCGACAATCAAGCAGCCATCAGCAGTTCAAACGCCGCAAGCACCTCAAACTCAGAAACAATAACACTCGATGGCAAGTGGACACTTTCGTTCATTAACTCTGCACCAAAGGTATCAAAGACATTTACCCTGCAATCGTTGCAGACATGGGAGGGACTTGACGATGATTCCGTAAAAGTGACAATGGGAACGGGTGTATATTCTACCACGCTGAAACTCAACAAGAAACAGGCAAAGCAACACTGGACGATTGACTTGGGTGACGTGCGCGAGAGTGCAAGGGTGTATATCAACGACCAGTACATAGGATGTGCGTGGGCAGTGCCTTTCGTGCTCGATTGCAAGGATGCACTGAAAGCAGGTAATAACACCATACGTATAGAGGTTACAAACCTGCCAGCCAACCGTATTGCGTGGCTCGACCACCAAGGTGTGGAGTGGCGCAAATTCAAGGAGATAAACGTGGTTGACATAAACTACAAGAAAACCAACTATGCCGACTGGGCACCTGTGCCATCGGGACTAAACTCAAAAGTGAGACTTATAGGCAAAATTAAATAACAACAAAAAACAACAACAATGATTAAGATAAATAATATATATAATGTACGCGTGAGAAAGACGGCTTGCGCTTGCCTTTCTGCCGTGATGTGCCTTTTCGCCTTGTCTACAACAGCACAGGCAAAGAAAGACCTATGGCCCGACGGCACACCAATGGCAGACTGGTTTAAGAATACTAAGAAGGTTGACGTGAACACTCTCGGTAAGCAATATGTGATAACCGACTATGGAGTGGTGAACGACAGTACACTGATGCAGACGGTTGCCATTCAAGCCGTTATAGACCGTGCAGCCAAAGATGGCGGCGGCGTGATAGTTGTGCCGCAGGGAACATTCCTCACAGGCGCTTTGTTCTTCAAGCAGGGCACGCACCTTTGTGTGGCAGAGGGTGGAACATTGAAGGGCAGCGAGCGCATTGCCGACTTCCCAATACTCATGACACGCATTGAAGGACAGACCTGCAAATATTTCTCCGCACTCGTGAATGCAGACGGTATTGACGGATTCACAATCTGTGGCAAGGGTACGATAAACGGTAACGGTCACCACTATTGGGACGAGTTCTGGATTCGCCGCCAATGGAACCGCGACTGCACTAACAAAGATGCACAGCGTCCGCGACTGACATACCTGAGCAACTGCAAGAACGTAACGGTGCAGGATGTACATCTTATAAACAGTCCGTTCTGGACAAACCATATTTATCGTTGCGACCACGTGCGCTACCTCGACTGCTACATCTACGCACCCACATCGGGACTAAAAGCTCCGAGCAGCGACGCGATAGACATTGACGTATGCTCAGACGTGCTCATCAACGGCTGCTATATGAACGTGAACGACGATGCCGTAGTGCTGAAAGGCGGTAAGGGAACATACGCCGACAAGGATAGTACCAACGGACCTTGTGAGCGCATTCTGATAGACAACTGCCACTATGGTACGGTACATGGATGCCTGACTCTTGGAAGCGAGAGCGTGCACGACCGCAATGTAATTATGCGCAACTGTGTTGCCGACAACGCCAACCGCGTGATATGGTTTAAGATGCGTCCCGACACGCCGCAGCACTACGAATATGTGAATGTGGAGAACTTTACTGGCAAGACGGGCAGTTTCCTCGTTATACGCCCGTGGACTCAGTTCTTCAAACTCGACGACCGTCCTGATATGCCTCTCAGCCGTTGCCACAACGTGGTATTGAAGAACATAAAGATGGACTGTAGGAACTTCTTTGATGTGGGCGCTTCAGAGAAATATGACTTCTACGACTTCACGTTTGAGAACATAGATGTTACCGACCAGAAGAAAGCATTCTCTGATAAGGTGATAAAGAATACGGTTGTAAAAAACGTAACGATAAAATAACAAGATAAGTCAGAGGTCTTGGATGCTGTTAACGGCTTCCTCGAGAGCCTCGTACCACTCTGTTCCGAAACGCTGTATAAGCGGCTCTTTCAGGAACTTATACAAAGGCAAGTCTAAATCCTTGCCTTTTTTTCGTGCCTGTTCGCAAACTTTCCAACGATGATAGTGCAGTGCCACGTCGCCGCTGCTCATAGTGCGCTCGCGTATAGGATAGAGGGCACAACTCACGGGCTTGCAGAATTTTGCCTTTCCTGCACGAAAAGCCTTTTCCAAAGCGCAGAGGCAGCATCCATTCTCGTGACAGGTGAACACGCAGTCCTTACCGCCAACGATGCTCGTAACAAGGTCGCCTTCCTCGTCAGTATAAGCCACGCCCAGCTTGTCTATCACCGCCTGTGCCGATGCGCCAAGTTCGTTCCACACAGCATCGAGCGATTCCTCGATGCTGCCTATTTCTTCGAGAGTCACGGGAGCACCAGCGTCGCCTTCCACGCAGCATTCGCCCTTGCAGGCATCCAAGTCGCAGCAAAACCGCTCCGTTATTATGTCAAGCGGTATCAGTACATTGTCTATTTGTATTACGGGTACGTGTTGCATAACGGCTGCAAAGGTACACTATTTCTGCGAGGTGTGCAAATTCCACGGCAAATACATAACTTTTTATTAAGAAAACTTTGTAATATCATTATTTTTAAGTAATTTTGCACACGCAAATAATTGCGTACATACCTAAAAGTGATGACGTAGTTTGTTAAGGAATAATAAATAAAAACAATAATAACAATAAAAATTTCAATCATTTATGTGGTTAATCGATTCATCTATTGGTAGAAAAGTTGTGATGTCCGTCACGGGTGTCGCTCTTGTTCTATTCTTGACATTCCACATGTCAATGAACGTTGTGGCGCTGTTCTCTGCTGACGGCTACAACATGATTTGTGAATTCCTCGGTGCCAACTGGTATGCCGTTGTGGCAACGATGGGCTTGGCTGCACTGACGGCAATTCACATTGTTTATGCGTTTATCCTTACGGCGCAAAATCGTCGCGCACGCGGAAACTCGCGCTATGAAGTAACCGACAAGCCTGCAAAGGTGGAATGGGCATCGCAGAACATGCTCGTGCTCGGTCTTATCGTAGTGCTCGGTCTGCTGCTCCACCTGTTCAATTTCTGGTATAACATGATGTTTGCCGAAATTATGGAAATGGAGACAGCCATCGACCCGACCGACGGTTTTGAACTCATCAAGGTGACAATGTCAAATCCTGTGTATGTGGTGCTTTATCTTGTATGGCTCGCAGCCCTTTGGATGCACCTCACCCACGGTTTCTGGAGCGCCATGCAGACACTCGGTTGGAGCGGTAAGGTTTGGTTCTGCCGCTGGAAGGTGATAGGCTGCGCATACTCCACCCTTCTCATTCTTGGTTTCGCCGTGGTTGTCTTGGCTTTCTTCCTCTGTCCTAACTGCGTAGGAGGCTGCTAAGCACGGAATGCCATTTTGAGTGAAACGAAAAAGGTAAACAAGTAAAAAGAAAACATCATGACAAAGCAAATAAATTCAAGAATACCAGAGGGACCGGTAGCCGAGAAATGGACTAATTATAAGGCACACCAGCGTTTGGTAAACCCTAAGAACAAACTCAAGCTCGATGTTATCGTTGTAGGTACGGGTCTTGCAGGTGCATCTGCCGCTGCAAGCCTCGGAGAGATGGGTTTCAACGTTTACAACTTCTGTATACAGGACTCTCCCCGTCGTGCGCACTCTATCGCAGCACAGGGTGGTATCAACGCCGCAAAGAACTATCAGAACGACGGCGACTCAGTATATCGTCTTTTCTATGACACAGTGAAGGGTGGCGACTATCGTGCCCGTGAAGCAAACGTTTATCGTTTGGCTGAGGTGTCTAACAATATCATCGACCAGTGCGTGGCTCAGGGCGTGCCTTTTGCACGCGAGTATGGCGGCATGTTGGCAAACCGCTCTTTCGGTGGTGCGCAGGTTAGCCGCACATTCTATGCAAAGGGTCAGACTGGTCAGCAGCTTCTGCTTGGTGCATACTCTGCACTCAGCCGCATGGTACAGGCTGGCAAGGTTAAGCTTTTCACTCGCTACGAAATGCTCGACGTGGTTATCGTTGACGGTCGTGCCCGCGGTATCATCGCAAAGAATCTCGTTACTGGTAAATTGGAGCGCTTCTCTGCAAATGCCGTTGTAATTGCAACTGGCGGTTATGGAAATGCATACTTCCTTTCAACCAACGCTATGGGCTGTAATTGTACTGCTGCCATTGCTTGCTATCGCAAGGGTGCTTACTTTGCAAACCCATCATACGTTCAGATTCACCCAACTTGTATTCCGGTACACGGCGACAAACAGTCAAAACTTACCCTTATGTCAGAATCACTGCGTAACGACGGCCGTATCTGGGTACCAAAGAAACTTGAGGATGCAAAGGCATTGCAGGAAGGTAGAATCAAAGGCTCTGACATTCCTGAGCAAGACCGCGACTACTATCTTGAGCGCCGCTATCCTGCATTCGGTAACCTCGTTCCACGCGACGTTGCTAGCCGTGCAGCCAAGGAGCGTTGCGACAAGGGCTTTGGTGTAAACAACACTGGTCTTGCCGTGTTCCTCGACTTCTCTGAGTCAATACAGCGTCTGGGCATAAAGGAGATTTTGCAGCGCTACGGTAACCTCTTCGATATGTATGAGGAGATTACCGATGTTAATCCGGGCGAACTTGCAAAGGTTGTTGACGGTGTGGAGTACTACAATCCAATGATGATTTACCCAGCTATCCACTACACAATGGGTGGTGTTTGGGTAGACTATGAGTTGCAGACATCTATCCCTGGCTTGTTTGCCATTGGTGAGTGTAACTTCTCTGACCACGGAGCAAACCGCCTCGGTGCTTCTGCTCTTATGCAGGGTTTGGCAGACGGTTATTTCGTATTGCCATACACAATCCAGAATTACCTTGCCGACCAGGCTATCTGGCCTCGCCTCTCTACCGAAATGCCAGAGTTTGTTGAGGCAGAGAAGGCTGTGTCGAAGCAAATTGACGACCTTATGAACATCAAGGGCAAGCGCTCGGTAGACTCTATACACAAGGAACTCGGACACATCATGTGGGAGTATGTTGGTATGGGTCGCACAGCAGAAGGCTTGCAGGAAGGTCTGAAGAAGATGAAGGCTCTGCAGCAAGAGTTTGAGACCAATCTCTTTATTCCAGGCAGCAAGGAAGGTCTTAACATCGAGCTCGACAAGGCTGTACACTTGCGCGACTTCTTCACTATGGGGCAGCTTGTGGCATTCGATGCCCTCTCTCGCAACGAGAGCTGCGGTGGTCACTTCCGCGAAGAGTACCAGACAGAGGAAGGCGAGGCAAAGCGCGACGACGAGAACTACTTCTACGTAGGTTGCTGGGAGTACAAGGGCAAGGGCAACGAGCCTGAACTCATCAAGGAACCTCTCGTATACGAGGCAATAAAGGTACAAACACGTAACTATAAGAACTAAAAGACCATGGCAAATATATCATTTACAATAAAGTATTGGAAGCAGAACGGTCCTAAGGACCAAGGTCATTTCGAGAGCCGAGAGATGAAGGACATTCCAGATGATACCTCATTCCTCGAAATGCTCGACATTCTTAACGAGCAACTCATCGCCGATGGCAAGGAGCCTTTCGTGTTCGACCACGACTGCCGCGAGGGCATCTGCGGTATGTGTTCGCTCTACATCAACGGAACTCCCCACGGCAAGACCGAGCGCGGCGCAACGACATGTCAGCTCTATATGCGTAAGTTCCACGACGGCGACGTTATCACCGTTGAGCCATGGCGCTCTGCTGGTTTCCCTGTTATCAAGGACTGTATGGTAGACCGCTCCGCATTCGATAAGATTATCCAGGCAGGTGGTTACACCAGTGTGCGCACAGGTCAGCCACAGGATGCAAATGCCATTCTCATACCAAAGGAGAATGCCGACGAGGCTATGGACTGCGCTACATGCATCGGTTGTGGTGCTTGTGTTGCTGCTTGTAAGAACGGCTCTGCCATGCTCTTCGTTTCATCAAAGGTGAGCCAACTTGCCCTTCTGCCACAGGGTCGCCCCGAGGCAGCAAAGCGCGCAAAGGCAATGGTTGCCAAGATGGACGAACTTGGTTTCGGTAACTGCACCAACACCCGCGCTTGCGAGGCTGTATGTCCGAAGAACGAGTCTATTGCCAACATCGCTCGCCTCAACCGCGAGTTCCTGAAGGCAAAGCTCGCTGACTAACAGTATAGTTAATTTATTAAACATAGGCAGTCAGCCCACTCTAGCATTGAGTGGGCTGATTCTTTTTTTTTAGAACTATGTCTAGCGGGAAAATACGATGTAAACAAGAGTACAATATGGCGTAGGCTCAAGACGATGTGCTGTGTGCGAGTCATCTTCAAGTACAAAGATGTGATTGTAAACATGGATACAACCTATTTGGGGTGTAATTTCGAGCTGTTGGTCATTAAGGATACTTTTCGTAACAAGATACTATGATACAAGTATGTCTGCTATAGAAGGATTGCAGATTATTTTAGTTCCACCAGATGATGATTGTGTGTAGGTACCTGACAAACAAGTCTGACCTGTCTCAAGGGAGTTGCTGGACATATGCCATATGATGACACATAACTTCCGGCCTAATATGCAAAAAGTAGGCTATAAGTCAGTAATACCTTGCTATATATTCCTGAATCAGAGCGATTCTCCTGTCTTTTGTTATGCCTGAATGTACCCTAAGTTTTGTTTTGATGTCGGTAAAGACTCCTTCCAGTGCATTGTTGGTGTTTGGCAGGTGCAACAGCGGATAATCCTGGAAAGTCCAGAGCCACGGCATGTTGCGTTTAAGGCTAAGATATGCGCTCCTGAGCCTTTTATGCCTGTATGCTATCCTTCCCGTATTCTTATCCTCCGAGCGTTCATTGAGGAAGTCTTCCCACTTGCCATGCCATTGCTTGATCATTTCGATAAAGCCTTCCCTGTCTGTACTTGTCATCATACGGCATATGTCCAGCAACTCCCTTGAGGCAGGTAGGTCGGGCTTGCCTGTCAGGTATCTGCGCACTATCATAATCTGGTGGAACTGGCACATCTGCACCTTGTACATGCGTAGTTCGTGGAACAGCCCACGCATGCCGTCACAGACTATGCCGTGTATCCTGAATCCTCTTGAACGCAGCCATTCAAGCCCCTCAAGATAATCTGCAAT
>JAFLSE010000036.1 GCA_022511075.1 Prevotella sp. | reverse complement strand
TCATTGCTCCTGCTTCGTTCACATTGAACGGTAATGGTGCTACTATCGATGCAAGCGGTCTTGAGGGTGCTATGATTACTACTCCTGCAGGCGACTTGGAAGAGTGGATGATTGGCGACTTCCTCGTTAAGGACGTAACTGTCAAGGGTCTTGCAAAGGCATTCTACGCAAGCGCCGGCAAGAACTACTATTACAACAGCTTCAAGATTGAGAACAGCGTTGTTGAGCTGACAGCCAACATTACTTACTTCGACTTCACGAAGGGTGGCGTTGCAAATATGACTATCAACAACTCTACGTTGTATGGTGCTGTTGATCACACGAAGACACTTTACAGCTCACAGAGCGCACAGCGTCCTACAGATTACAAGTCAGATGCTACTCAGACCTTCGCTATCACGAACTCTACGTTGTATAACCTTGCTAAGGGTGCCAACTTCTTCACTCACCGTCAGAACTCTCAGAAGTGGCTTACCTACGTTCTGAAGAACAGCGTATTCGTAAATGTAGGCAAGAGTGGTCAGGTTGCCCAGGGTCTCAATGGTGGTGGCCAGAGCACTAACCCGACTTGGGATATCGACGGCAACGTGTACAACTTCGACGGTGCCGACACGAGTGCAAAGGAAAATCCTGCAAACGATGGCGGAGAGTCTGTTAAGAACAGCATCGCAGGTGTGATTACATTCACAGATGCTGAGGCTGGTGACTTTACTGGAAACCTTGAGTTGCCATTCGGTGTTGAAGCGCCTGCAACACAGCCTGGTGACCCACGCTGGACACTGACTTACAGCAATGCTCCTGAGACCTTCGCAATCACTGTTGCTGAGACTGAGAACGGTACTGTAACAGTTGATAAGACTGAGGCAGCTGAAGGCGAGACTGTAACTATCACCGCTACTCCAAGTGAAGGCTACGAGATTGACGAAATCAAGGTTGTGGCTGCTGACGAGACAGAGGTAACCGTAACAGACAATACTTTCGAAATGCCAGCACAGGCTGTAACCGTGACTGTTACATTCAAGACCGCTGACGGCATAGAGAACATCAACGCCGCTGATGCTGATAACGGTGCTTGGTACAACCTCAACGGTATGCGTGTAGAGAAACCTGTTAAGGGTGGCATCTATATCCACAACGGCAAGAAGATTGTTATTAAGTAAATATCTCTCACATTAATATTATTAAAGGGAACAGGCAAGCGCCTGTTCTCTTTTTTATTTTCTTTTACATGAAAAATAAAACTTTTCTCAATCATAGTTAGTTATCTCAAACTTTTTTTATACCTTTGCAGCAAGAAATAGAAATGAGGTATTATGAATGCAGACAACAGGTATATAAGATTCGACTGGGCGGTGAAGCGCATGCTTCGCGACAAAGCAAACTTCGGGGTGCTCGAAGGACTGATAACGGTACTGCTTAACGAACCCGTACACATTGTTGAACTGCTGCAGAGCGAGGGCAACCAAGACTATGCCGATGACAAGTTCAACCGCGTTGATATAAAGGCTAAGAACGACCGCGATGAGATTTTCCTCGTTGAAGTGCAGCTGACGCGAGAGGTATATTATCTTGAGCGTATTCTCTACGGCACTGCAAAGGCAATAACCGAGCATATCCATTTAGGTGAGAACTACGGTGAGGTAAAGAAAGTATACTCTATCAACATCATCTATTTTGATATGGGCAAGGGTGCCGACTACCTGTACCACGGACGTAACAAGTTTGTAGGTGTTCATACAGGCGATACGTTGCAGATAAACACCAAGGAGAAAGGTGCTCTCCGCCTGCGTACCCCCGAGGAGGTTTTTCCAGAGTATTTCATTATCCGTGTAAATGAGTTCAACAAGGTTGCCAAGACACCACTTGAGGAATGGCTCGACTATCTGAAGAACGGCCATATAAAGGATGATACTCAGGCTCCCGGTTTGCAGGAGGCACGCAATAAGCTGCAATACATGATGCTTGACAATGCAGCACGCCACGCCTACGACGAGCATATCAACGCCGTGATGATACAGAACGATGTGCTTGGCAATGCGCGTGCAGAAGGATTGGCGGAAGGACGAGCGGAAGGATTGGCGGAAGGACGTGCAGAAGGATTGGCGGAAGGACGTGCAGAAGGATTAGCGGAAGGACGTATAGAAGAGAAACACGCCATCGCAAAAAGCATGAAGCAGATGGGGCTCTCTGCAGAAGTTATAGCAAAAGCCACGGGATTATCAGAAGCCGACATTGCTGCTTTGTAATTTCTTGCCTTAACAATGTTATGCCGCTATGAATTATTAACCTTATTATTCGTATTTCCTCTTCGGATTCTTCGGAAACCACCCCTTGCGCACACGCTCACGCTGCTCGAACACTTCGAGGATTGCCCAGAACGACGAGAAAGACACCACGCCGAGAATGATGCTGCAATAGAGATTGGAAACAAAAACGGACAAAGCGCCAGAAAGCAAGCCAAGCAGAAAGAATGCCACCCAGCACTTGACACCAAAATAATACTCACCCTTGATTACCAATGGGTGGAAAAGACCTATCACGAGAAAGGTAACGAAACCGATTATCAAACCTATGAAAGACATTGTTTTAAATTATTAATTTATTTTTTGGGAGTCAAAGGAGTCAAAAGAAGTTATCGCTCCCTTTGGTCGCTGGGGAGTTAAAGCCGATAGTACCTGTTCAATGATTAGCAAGAACATTTGGCTTTTAACTCCTTTCAACTCCATTTACTCCTTTCAACTCCATTTACTCCTTTTACTCCATAACATTAATTTTCTCACTACCCACAGCCTTCCTATATCTCCATATATACAGGGCGGCAGCGGTGGAGAGTCCGAAGGGGAAACCCATCCAAATGCCGACGAGACCGAAACCGCAGGGAATGGCGAGGGTATAGCTCAAGGGCAGCGACACAACCATATAGGCTATGAAGGCATCGAGCATGAGATAGCGCACACACCCAAGTCCGCGAAGCACATTGACGAAATTGGTCTGCAGGGCATCGCCAAACTGATAGAGAATGATAGGCATGATGAGCGACACAAGGAGAAGGGTGATTTCTCCGTCGGAGGTAAACCACGCGAATATCTGCATGTGGAAGACATAGAACAGCAAGTTGAGCACCACGGCACAGCAAAGAATCATCTTTATGCCGCAAAGGCTTGCGTGACGGATGCCGGCATAGTTTTTCATTCCGAGGAAATTGCTCACCCTCACGCCCACCGCCATGCCAATGCCGTTGTAGACCACCCATATTATTGCCGAGAGATTTATCATTATCTGCTGCGCCGCCTGCGCATTCGTGCCGAGCCAGCCCACGAATATCGTGCAAATGGAGAAAGAGGACACCTCCAAGCCGCACTGCACAGAGGTGGGCAAGCCCATGCGGAAAATCTCCACCACATCAGTGCGCGAGAGTCTGCTCTGCAAGAATGCCTGCAGGTATGGACGAAACGAGCGGTGGAAAATAAGACCTGCCACATATATCAATAGTATCACGAAGCGGGATGTGAGCGTGGCTATGGCTGCACCCACCACCCCGAGTTCGGGAAATCCGCACAAGCCGAAGATTAGCAAGAAGTTCCAGATGACGTTCCACACGTTGCCGATGAGGATTGCCCACATTGCCACCTTGGTCTGCGTTATGCTGTCGAAGAAACTTTTGAAGGCACTGCTCACAGCGACGAACACCATTGAGGGAATGGTCCACCAAAAGTATTTCAAGATAGAGGGTATCAACTCCTCCGGCTGCTTGAGCACGTGAACGTTGGCAAACAGGAGCATCATCACCGCCATGCCCACAATGGAGAAAAGGAACACGGCGAAGAGTCCGTTCTTTAACACCCTGCCGCACTCTGCCGTGTCGTTCCTGCCGTATGCCGAGCCGCAAAGGGGGAGAATGGCGAACGACAGTCCCATGACGATGACCGACACGAGTGTGAAAAGACTGTTCACGAAGCCTGCCGAAGCAAGTGCCACGGTGCTGTAATGCCCAAGCATGATAGTGTCTATCACGCCCTGTATCATTATGCCCAACTGCCCTATAACCACTGGCAGTCCGAGTTTTGTGAGATATTTGTATTCCTTGTCTATCATTTGCTGCTTTCAGTTCTTTTTGCCTTGCGCAGTCGTCCGAAGTTATCAAAAAGACGGGTGTCGGCAAGGTAGATGGCAAGCACAAGGGCTATTAACGACGAAAGGACTGATGCTATCAATACTAATAACTGAAACTTCATTGCGGTGACAGGAGGACAACCGCCGAGAATCATTCCAAACATTGCCGGCATGGCAACGAGTTGTATCACTCCCGTGCCCTCTGCCATCTGCCCGACGCTGCTCTCCAATGCCTTGCGCACAAACGGGGCAACAGCCTCGATGTGGCTTGCACCGTTGCCCACGAGAAAATCATACTGGCGGCTGTCTTCCTTGAGCGACTGCCCGTAGGCATTCGTTCCCGCAGCACAGGTGGTGAGCATCGAAGAGAGCATTAGCGCAGCCACGGGCACGAGGAAACGCGCGTGAAGGGCATTGTCGAAAAGTCCTGCGCACAGCATGAAGAGCACGCCGGCAACAATAAGCCCGGCGAGCATTCCGAGGAAAAGCGGAAACACGAAAGCCATGCTTCTGGTTTGCAACGAACGAATGGCGCACACTGTGACACAGGCTGTCATCACCAACAGCCACACAATGTTTATCAGTATGCTGTCTATCTCGAAAAGATAGTGCAGGTATGCACCCGTGAGCACGAGTGCCAACACTATCCGCAGCAGCATTGCCCCGAAGTTGCGGAGCAAGTCGCCGCTCATCGACATTTTTAAGAATTGCAGGTTCATCGTCTGAAAATGTTTTATTTTGTCGTATTTGTTATCCCAAGGATATTGTGCGCTGCGCCATTCGTGTAACGTTTATGTCGTCGGTAGCCACAACCACCGCCGCGCCGTCGTCTGCAAGGTTGCGCAGATATTGAGCCACGCTTTGCGCCGCCGCGCCGTCAAGTCCTCTTGTAGGGTTGTCCATGAGTATCGTCTTTTTACGCCACATTCCCATAAGGGCAGTCATCATAAGGCGTTCCTCTTGCGGAGTGAGTTTTTCCTGCGGAGTCGTAAGCAAATCATCAGGCAGTCCCAGGCGTTTCATTTGCTCTGCCACGTCTGCCGGCGTTATGTTCGACTGCACGTTTGCCTGCATTCCAGCCATCATCAATACCGTTTCCTTCATCGTGTTGCACGGCATGTGCGTGCCTTCGGGCAGGTATGCCATGGCTTTGCGAAACTCCTTTGCCGAACTTGGCGTGAGCAGTTCGCCTTCGATGCTTACAAAGCCCGATGCCACAGCCTCCAAGCCTAAGAACACCCTGAGTAGTCTGCTCGGCAGGTCGTTGCTTGCAGACGTAAGGCACAGCATCTGCCCGTCTTCCGCTATCAGCGACAGTTCCGTAGTAGGCGTGCCGTCGTCGAGTGTCAGTTTTATGTCTTTTACTTCCAGCATTATTCCTATCCTAAATAAATCATTGTTCTTTTTGTTCCACGCCCACCACCGTAAGCACTTCGCCGTCAACCGTGAAGCGTATGTTCATATTGCGGTAGTCCATACCGTAGACGCGCTCTTTCGAGTCGTGATATTGCGGTCGTGGGTCTTGTGCAAGTATCTCCCTTAGCACCTCGGCATCTTCTGCTGAAAGCATTGCTTCCGCCTGTTGTGTCATTTCCACTTTCAGTGTCTGCCATTGCTCCGTGTCTACAAAACCGCAGCGTGCATCGGGGTGGCTGTCTGTGAATGCCACGTATGGTTTTATGTCGAGTATCGGCGTGCCGTTCATCAAGTCTGCCCCAGCCACTTTCAGTATCGTTCCTTCCGCGGTGTCGTGTTCCACAGAGAGCAGCCTCACCGACGACAAGCCGATATTGTTTGGGCGGAAAGGCGAGCGAGTGGCGAACACTCCCATATAGCGGTTGCCGCCAAGCCGTGGAGGTCGCACCGTTGTGTGTTTCCTTGCGTTGACATTCTCCGAAAACTCCCATATCAGCCAAATATAGTCGAAGTCTGCCAATCCCCTCACGGCATCGCTTCCGCTGTATTCGGGGCAAAACACAATCTCTCCCACAAGTGCATCGGCAATGCCACTCTGTCGCGGTATGCCAAACTTGCCCGTCAGCGGCGAACGGAAATATGCTATGGGAGAAACCTGCATAGTCAGCGAATCGTCTTATAGGATTTAAGATTATATGAAACACACGTGTTTCATATAATCTTAAATAATTCCTTAATACGCCTCCTTGTCTTTTGATATTTCATCATAAGTTATTTCCTTGCTGTCTATCTTGCGCCAAGCGTAGACAATATAGGCAAGGACAAAAGGAATGAGAAGGCTGACAACAGCCATTGTACGGAGGGTGAACTCACTGCTGCAGCTGTTGGATAATGTCAGCGAACTCTGAAGGTCGGCATTGGATGGATAGTATGCCGTATTGTTCCAACCTGCGATGAGGAAGAGCACAAGCACCGTGATGACAACGCCAATGCCTGAAAACCAGATGCCACAGGTATATGCGCTGTTCAATATGGTACGCACAAAACCGTAGAGCACAAGCACAACGCCGGCAAGCAACAATATGAGGAGATACCACATATCGAGAAGGTTGTGGAGATATTTCATCGGCTCTATTTCCACTACACCATCGGGAGTAACAGCATAGCCGTCCTTAAAGAGCACGTGAATGAGGAATGCCACGAACAGCACTACAAACAAGACTGCTCTTTTCAGCAGCAGACTGCTCGAACGGGCACGTATGTTTTCGTCGCCCACATTATTTATATAATAGAGCAGACCGAGGCACTGGGCAAGTAATACCACGGCAACGCCGAGTACAATGTTCCAGATGTCAAGCAATGCATCTAAACCGTGACTCTCGTTTGCCCAGATGCTTATAGTAGGATAGAAGCCGCCAATGATGTTGTCCTTGCCTACAAGGAAGTTGGAGCCGTTGAAAAATGTCGCTACAGCACCGCCAAGCAACAATGGACCTACGATACCATTGAACACCAAGCACATCTGGAATGCGCGGGCACCGAGATAGTTGCCGAGCTTATTCTGGAACTCATAGCTTACAGCCTGCACCACGAAAGATAGCAGGATAACAATCCACAACCAGTATGCACCGCCGAAACTCGTGCTGTAGAACAAGGGGAACGAGGCGAAGAACGCTCCGCCGAAGACCACGAGCGTGGTGAACGTAAACTCCCACTTGCGACCAGTGGAGTTGATGAGTAGACGGCGCTCGTCGTCAGTGTGTCCTACGGAGAATAGGAGGGAGTTTGCTCCCTGCACGAACAGCAGGAATACGAGTATCGCACCGAGGAGCGACACTAAAAACCACCAATAGTGCTGAAGAAATTCGTATGTCATAGTTCCGGTCCTTTCTTTATTTGTTTCAACATAATGTTAATCTCCACCGACAGCAGCACAGTGAACAGCACAAGGAACACGAAGAAGGTGAGCATCACGCTGCCGCTGCCTATTCCGCTCACGCCAGCCCATGTAGGCAGCATATCTTGTATTGTCCATGGTTGGCGCCCCATCTCTGCCACTATCCAACCTGCCTCGCTTGCTATATATCCCAAAGGCAACAGGCAGATGCCGACGATGTGAAGCCAGCGGTAGCGAGTGATGTCCTTGCGGTAAGTAAGATAGAGCGCAACGATGAAGAAGAGCATAAACAGCACACCGAGTCCAACCATTACACGGAACGAATAGAAACACACGGGAATGAACGGCACCACCTGTTCGCGCTCGTTCACGTAGCTGTAGCCGAAATACGGCATGTTCTCCTTGATTTGTCCTTTCAGCACCTCAGCACGGGTAGCGTCGGCATCTGTCTTTTCGACCTTTTCCGTCAGCAGTCGGTATTCTCTCAGGTCGTCGGCGGCCTTGCGTCCGAGCGCCATTTTCTCTTCAAGGCTCAGTGCCACCGTACCGTCTGGTTGAATATACCCGCCATCGAGAATGTCCCTCACTCCCGGCACGTAACCGTTCACGTCGTGCGTGGCAAGGAACGAAAGCGCATACGGCATGGCTATTTTCATTTCAGGCTCGTCAACATTGTCGTAGTCGGGCTGCTCAAAAGGATTCACGAGGGCAATGGCAGTCAGTGCCTGACTCTCGCCTCCCTTGTAGAGTGCCTCCATGGCAGCAAGTTTCATAGGCTGCTTCTGTCCTACCTGATATGCCGAGCCGTCGCCAGTGTGCATTGCCAAGAGCGATGCCACCAAACCTACGATAGCGGCAATCTTCATACTCGAAATGGCGAGGCGCTCGTGGCGTTTCTTAAGCAGATACCAGCAGCATACGGCAGACACGAACAGCGCACCGATAATCCACGACGATGTTACGGTGTGGAAGAATTTGTTTACCGCCATGGGCGACAATGCCACCTCGGCAAACGAAGTCATCTCGTTGCGCATCGTATCTGGATTGAACTCGCAGCCCACGGGATATTGCATCCAGGCGTTGGCAACCAATATCCACCATGCGGAGATGGTAGCACCGAGTCCCGTGAGCCAGGTGGAAGCCAGGTGGAAGCCGCGGCTCACCTTGTTCCAGCCGAAAAACATCACAGCGACAAAGGTGCTCTCCATAAAGAAAGCCACGATGCCCTCGACGGCGAGAGGCGCACCGAATATGTCGCCCACAAACCAAGAGTAGTTGCTCCAATTGGTGCCAAACTCAAACTCGAGCACTATGCCCGTTGCCACGCCTATGGCAAAGTTTACGCCAAAAAGGCGCTGCCAGAACTTGGCACTCTCTTTCCAGAACTCGTCCTTGGTGCGATACCAGATTGTCTCTGCTATGCCCATAATGACGGCAAGTCCCAGCGTCAGCGGCACAAACAGCCAGTGATATATGGCAGTAAGGGCAAATTGCGCCCTCGACCAGTCCACAGCCGCCATGTCAATGTTTAGAAGTACGTTTATCATTTTTTAGTGTTTAATTATTAGTGTTCAGTTGATTTAGTTATTGCCATTGGGTTGCGTGTTGCCAAGCACCTCTGATGCAACAAACTTTGCTTCCTCTCCCTTGTCTGCGTTTTGATGCACGTAATTGGGAAAGAACAACCATTTCAATATCAGGAATATCACAATCAGCTTGATGATTATCAGTGTCCACAGCGTCTTGCCGACAGTCATATTGCGAAAGCCGTCAACATAGAATTTCCACACCTTATATATGATATTATTTGCTGCCATTTATCTCCGCGTTTCTTTTTACCAAGTCTGCATTGCTCAATGCGTCAAGTGCGTCAGCCTCGCCAACAAGCCACAGGATATCCCCTTTCTCGAAGCGATAGTCGGGATTTATAGGAGTGAGGTTTTCCTCACCTTCTTCCAGTCCGATGAGCATACAATTGTATTTGTCGCGTATACCGCTCTCAATTATGTTCTTGCCAATAAATGGACTGTTGCCTCGCAACACAATCTGACGCAGTTTCATCTCACGCTTCTCGAAGTCCATTTCCTCTCCTAATACTTCATCACGCAAAGCTGCTCCAAACTTGGAAAGTTGTTCGTCGCTGCCGATAACCTGCAATTTGTCGCCGGGATAAATGTATGAGTTGCCATCGGGAATATTCAGACGGCGGTTAGCACGATATATGCTGCTTACATGCACGCCGAAACGCTGACGCAGCTGCAAGTCGATGAGTCTGCTTCCTGCCCACTGCGAATCCATAGGCACGTCGAAGTCGGCAAGATGCACATCACGGTCGAGAAGGCGGTTTTCATACAATGGTCGCCGTCTGCCATGCACCTGTGCCTCGATGTCGCGCCCACGCAGGTTTTGCATAAAAAGGCGTTCTATGCGTATGCTACGCTTCTTTATCGTTGGCGAGAACACCATCATCACTACAAGCACAATAGCTATAGAAATCATAACCGTGTCAGTGAAACGGCTTAGGTAATTGCAAAGATAGAAGATGAACGAGCATGCCAACAATACCTTCGCAGATATAAGCAATACAATGAGAACACGATTGAGAAAATGCTCCTTCCAAAGAGCCTTCAACTCGTCGCTATGATTCTTCTTCATCACTATGGCACGCAGGAAAGGCGCAAGGAACAGCACCGTAAGCGCACCGCAGATGAAATTGGCAGTCCAGTGCCAGCCCGTGAGAATATGGCGTATGAACGGCAGGAAGAACGTCAGCATGAGCATCATCACTGATATGGAGATGATGGTATAGACAGCCGTATTGATTCCCATTTGCATAAGCAATGAGCGCCACAAAGCATGGGTAGTCTTAACAGGCGATTGCCTATGGTTGCTTAACGTTATATTGTTGAGCGTGGCAGTTATGCGTCGTGGCAACCGGCGTTCAAGGAAACGATAACTCGGCAGGGCAAAGCGCATCATATAAGGAGTAAGGAACGTGGTTATGACGCTCACAGCCACCACCACAGGATAGAGGAAATGGCTGATGACTCCGAGTGACAAACCTAAAGAGGCAATGATAAACGCAAACTCACCAATCTGCGCCATGGAGAAGCCGCAGCGCATGGCACTCTTCAACGGTTGTCCACCGAGCAAGTAGCCCGTTGTGCCGAACACCGACTGACCGATGAGTATCGTCAGCACCAATACAATGATTGGCACGGCATACTCCACAAGCACGCGAGGCTCCACAAGCATACCCACCGACACGAAGAACACTGCACCGAAAAGATTCTTGACAGGCTCAACAATTTTTATAATCTTGTCTGCCTCCACCGTCTCAGCAAGTATGCTTCCCATAACAAAAGCACCAAAGGCACTGGAGAAGCCCACCTGAGTGGAGATTACTGCCATGAGGCAACACAAGCCTATTGCAACGATAAGCATGGTCTCCTCGGTCATCATGTGGCGCATCTTGCGCAGAAAGGCAGGAATAGCGAAAATGCCTATCACAAACCACAGTATCAGGAAAAAAGCTATGCTCAATATGCTATACAGCAGTTGTCCGCCGTCGGGGGCGCTGCCTCTTGCCACCGCACTAAGCATCACCATCATAACGATGGCGAGAATATCCTCAAGTATCAGCACGCTCATCACCATACCTGCAAACTGCTGCTGGCGCAATCCCATATCATCGAATGCCTTATATATAATAGTGGTGGAACTCATTGCAAGCATTCCGCCGAGGAACATGCAATCCATCTGCTGCCAACCGAAAAGGTGTCCCACGGTGAAGCCCGTCATCATCATACAGAATATAATGGTAATGGCGGATATCACAGGCCCGATGCCCATCTTCACAATTTTCTTGAAAGAAAAGTCCAAGCCGAGCGAAAAGAGCAGGAAGATAACGCCGATGTCTGCCCACGACTGCACGTTGTCGCGATTCATCACGCTCATGGTATATGGCATCTGCGGACTAACCAAGAAGCCTGCCACTATATAGCCTAACACAAGAGGCTGCTTGAGCCATTTGAAAATGAGTGTTGTTATACCTGCCACGACGAGTATGAGGGCGAGGTCGCTTACGAGTTCGGGAAGATGAGCCATTTTATCAATTCATAATTATTTAATGCATAATTTTCTCAATACCATTGCACGGCATTGCTATATGAGCTGCGCTTGTCGTATTTCAAGGCATCGGTGAGCGTTGCCGCGTTGCATCGGAATGAGAAATTATAACTTGTATATGGAGCAAGCACCACCGAGCACGACATATTGAAGCAGTGCAGGTCGCGGCTTAGCGACGCTGTGGTCATTGATATTTTCTTATTGTCGAAATCGTAGCCCGATGAGAACGAGATGTTCCAGCCATCACTTATGCGAATGTTTCCACTACAGTTGAGAGTCTGCGTGTAGGCATAGGGATATGTCATTGTTTTTTTATTGAACTCTCCACCAGTGTTTTCACGCATAGATATACCATAACCGAAACTCAACGACCATGGCAGTGAGAATGCCATATATCCGTCATCATCAGTCTCTGCCTTTCCTGCATTAGTGCGCTTTGCGCCCCGTTGACCTTCCTGCAGCGACTTGTCCTCGTTGGTCTCACGCTCGTACTCATCGTCTTCGTCGTAGTCGTCATTTTTATCGTCGTCTTTCTTCTTTGAAACACGCTCGCCCTTCAACCACTTCACAAAGTTCATAAACTTTTCGTTGCTAATGGTATAGGAAATGTTTTGGCTTATACCCTGAAAGCGTCCGAACTTACCTTGACTATAGCGTGTGGTATGTTCCGAGAGGCGTGGGTTGCCGTTCTCGTCAAGCTCGTATGCGTATGTGGCAAACGTAGCATTAAGGTTGAGCGTATAACTTTTCGACAGCTTCAGTCGCAGGTTTGTACTAAGGTCGCTCCACGGGCGTATATCAGCAGCCATGTTGTACGACATCGACGCACCCAATTCATCTATTATGCTTATCTTTTTGTAGCCAGTCGAATCGTCGTCGCTCTTAACCTTCATCTCCACGTTATTCGATATAGACATCGAGATGCTTCCCGTCTTGCCCTTGCCCGGCACACCATAGAGATTGCCTTGATATGGAGAATATTCAACGAGCGACACGTTGCCGTCGGCATCTGTCTTTTGGTATGTCTCGTAATATCCGTAACGGCTTGCGCTGAAGTCGGGGGCGTAGTTGAAGCTGACGGTAGGTGTGAACACGTGGCGGATAGCCTGTATCTTGTCACCGAACAGCTTACGGTTAGGAATGAACATACCATATAGCTTGGTAGATGCCGACACGCTCATACTCCAGTTGTACACGTTGTAGAAACCGTCAAGAGTGTCTGCCACCTCACGGTTGGCGTCATCGTCCCACGACTTTTTCACCTTGGTGGTATAGGTGCGGTCGGTAAAACTTATCGACGGATTGATGTTTATGTAGTCGAAAAGCGTAAAGTTGCCTTGTATCGGAATGGAGTGCTGCATACCGTTTCGCCAGTCGCGCGTCAGCGACGAGTGCAGAAGTTTGTCTTCCTTTGTGCTTATCGAGTTACTGAGGTGTCCCGTGTAGCTCATCGAAATTTTCTCAAACCATTTTTCCTTGCCTGCCATTTTTCTGCGCTTAAACGGATAGAAGCGACTTATGCTTATGTTCACGTCGGGCAATGTAAGGGCAATCGTCGAGTCACGCATGTTCTGGTTGAGGTTCATCGTCGTACTCAGTGTCATGCCTATGCTTGAGAACGTGTTTGTCATGCTCACCGAGGACGTTCGCGTGCTCTGCGTCATGCTCTGGGGATTGTACATCGACGTTAGGTTGTTGCGCTCATAGCTCGTTGTGGCGAAGTTCACGCTTGCCGACAGCGTGCGAAACGGGTTTGCCTTTGCGTCCTGCCTGTGGCTCCATTGTATTTTGAAGCTCGTCTGCTTGGCATAGTCGGGCATGTTCTTCTCGCCGTTTATCGTGTTCTGGTAGCTTGCAAAGAAACTGCCGCTGAAACGATAACGCTTGCGGTAGTTGCTGGCTGCCGAAAGTCCCCACGAACCTTTTGTGTAAATCTCACCCAACAGCTTCAAGTCCATCTTGTCGCTTATGGCAAAGTAATATCCGCCGTCACGCAGATAGAAGCCGCGCTCCGTCTCGTCACCGTATGTAGGCATTATCAGTCCGCTGCTGTAGCTCTTCGAGAATGGGAAGAATCCGTAGGGAATGGCAAGAGGCAGAGGCACGTCGGCCACCACAAGGTATGCCGGACCGAACACCACGTCCTTGCCCGGACGCACCTTTGCACGCGAAAGGGCAATGTAAAAGTCGGGGTGCGGATCGTCGCAGGTGGTGTATCTGCCGTGCATCAGGAACATCTCACCCTTTTCATTGCGCTTCGACACCTCACTCGTCATGTAGCCGTCTTCCTGCTGCGTGTACACTCCTGTTATCAGCCCCTTCTTGGTCTTGAAGTTGAAAGCCATGGTGTCGCTCTCATATTCGTCGCCTCCCATCTTGAAATTTGGCGTGCCATACAATACGCCTGTCGAGTCCATAGCTCCCGTGGCGTGTACCACCGAACTGTCGAGATTGATGTATATCTTCTCGCTGTTCAAGTCCATGTCGGTATACTTCACCGTCGACGAACCGTAGAGATATGCCAATCCTGTGGTGGCATCATATATCATCGAGTCCTCCGCCGTGTAGTGAACGGGGGCATCGATTCCGTTTTTCTTTGTCCTGTTGATGCTGTCAAACGCCAGTGAGTCGTCAATGGCCTTGTTGTGCTTATATATTGCAAGCTGCATTGAGTCCATGGCAGTAGTGTCTGGCTCGTTGCTTTTAGACAGCACAATAGTATCTGCTTCCACGGAATCCTTTTGAAAAAAAGTGGAGTCGTCGTCGGCTTTATCCTGCTTTGTCTTTCTTGGTGTGGAATAACCCGTAGCCATCGTTCCAATGACCGCGCACAATATCAAAATTATAAGAGCTTGTCTCTTCACGCTGCAAAATTACGAAAAAAGAATGAATAAACAACTACATGGAAAGATGTTTTTAGTTGCTTTCACTTTTTTTTATCATATATCACTCGAACTTTTCCGCCCACTGCAGGAATAACTCCACTCCATCCTTGCCAAACTTCTCCAGACTTCTTGCAGTCTCCTCCACTGTGCGACAATGCCCTAAATGCGACTTTGAGAAAAACTTGTCAGCATAACATATCACCTTCTCCTCCATTGTCTGCGGTGTAAAATCCTCGTGGGGCAGTGGTAGGTTCTGGCGTTCTATCTGCTCGCGCGTCAAGCCAGTGCCTGTATGTCGCTCGCACACCAGTGCATGGCGCGGATAACCTTCCTCACGCAGCAGCCTTGCACCAATCGCTCCGTGGCATATATAATGTGCATCGCCGTGGCAGTGTATTCCCGGCGCATTCGTCCATGCTATGCCGATGTCGTGTAGCATTGCCGCCTCCTCAACAAACTGCCTGTCAAGATTCAGTTCCGGGTGTGTATCGGCTATTGCCAATGCCTTGCGTGCAACGTCACGGCTGTGCTCCACGAGCATTCTTTTCAGTTCGTCGTCCTCCTTGTAGTATTTGTCTATTATTTCTTGATACATTTCCGTTAGTGATTAAAATCGAATGCAAAAGTACAAAAAATACATTAAATAATTAATATAATCTTATTTATTTAAGAAATAAGATAACTATTTTTCATAGTTTTTGTATTGACGCTGGAGCAGAAACTTATATTATACAATGCTAAATCTTAATAAATGCAAACCGCCTTTATTGTCTTACCGCACATAGTCTCGATAGCCAACGCACATAGTCTCGATGTCCATCGAAGCCGCAAGCGATGGCTATCGTTCCCTGCTTCGTTGGCTGATGAAGCTAAGTGCGTTAAAAGGACTTTTGCTACTTTGCTACAATGCTACATTGCTACATTAAGCTTTTTCCACATTGTGGAAAAGGGGCGTGTCCTAATAGCCTATAATAATACTATTATAGAATTATATTACTTACAATCCGTAACTAAACACCAATCACTAAACACTGAACACTTGAAAAACCTTAATGTAGCATTGTAGCAAAGTAGCATTCCCCTAATTTTATGTCAGAAAAACTTGCTGGGATGGTGCAGCCAATCGGCTTTATTATTCTGCATTCCATGCCGTTTGTGCCCTCTTGTGTTAGGACACATAACGGTGCATGTGCATTGTTTCGTGAGAAATATGTAAAAACAGGAATACTCTCAACGGAAAGTTCCCAGTTGTATTCAATATTGCAAACAATGAGGGAAAAGAAAGTGTTGGGTAAATAGTAAATGTCATACACTAATGGTTATTGAAAATATGCAGCCATTTCTGACTGTATATTTATTCATAAATACTCTTGGGGTCAAATTGCACGTAATTGCCTTAAAATTTATAAAATATTTTGCGGTTTCAATAATTCTGCTTACCTTTGCAACAAAACAAATTAGGGGATTATTTTTATATCAATATGAATAATGCAGATTTTTGGGCATCTATCAATGCCGTCATCGAAGAAGGTTTTACGTCCGAGGGTCTGCAAAAACTTTATGCCTATGCGGAAGATTTCATCAGTGGGAGGCTTGTATATAAACGATTTTCATCGCTCGAACAGTATGGCTGCTCAACGGGAGGTTTTGCAAATGTCATTGCAACCTTGCTCGCGGGAGCAGAAATTATCGCAGATTGCGAGTTTGAAAAATCTCTCACGGAATACCAAAGAGAGTGTAAACGCGGAGCGCAGCAGGAAAAAAGTATAGAGCAGTGGGCAAAGGCAGAAGGCATTTGGATTGAGCCTGTAGACGATTCGCTTCAGCAACTTCTTGGTGCAAGGATAGCGGAAGGTGGTGAAGCCGTGGTGTATGACAATGGCACAACCCTCGTAAAGTCGATAGGTCTTGATTATTTCATATTGCCAGCCTTGGCTCTTGACAGAATAGCTCTTCACAATGCTTATTTTCCTGAAACGAGACTAAAAGTGCTTGGCTTTGGTCGCAACATAAAAGGTGATTTTGAAATCATTGTGGAGCAGCCTTTTATAAAGGGATTGCACATTAGTGATGAGAAAATTGAGGATTTTATGAAATCTATGGGATTTGAGCTTAAAAATCCTCGAAACTGGACTTATGCCACACCAGAAATATATCTTAGCGATATGCACGACGAAAATGTGTTGTGTTCTGCCAATGGTACTGTCTTCGTTATAGACTGTGATATACGTATCAATACTCCTGAATTGCGACAAGGAGGAGTAAGGATGTTTACTACGGAAGTTGTATATAATTAAGTTTTCATTTGATGATTAATGCATATTTTGTAAAGAATGATAACGACAATTATGAACTCTGCCGTTTTTTGCGTGTTGAGAAATAGAGGAAAATTTAGGGGAAGCAACAACGATTTAAATACTACGACTATGACCCAAGACGAAAAGTGGTATATGCAATACGAGAGGATGATGGAGTTTATGGAGACTAACCATAGACGACCGTCGAAGCACAGGGTTGAAGAACACGATATGCTAAACTGGTTTAAGTACACAAAAAAGCAGATGGCAAAGGGGGAATGTACGCCTGAAAGGAAGGAAAAGTTTGAGAGACTTTTGCAGGTGGCTGATAAATACCGCAGGAAAAACCAGTATCAGTATAAGACGGAATTGGGAACGGGAAATTTATTCCAGACAAGCGATGACGAGTAAGGAGATAATAGGACAGATGGAGTCGATGTGCGATGAAGGACAACGACAGATTCTGATGCGCTTTTTCAAGACGGCACCGGGAGAGTATGGCTATGGCGATGAGTTTATGGGTATCAGAGTGCCGCAGACACGAGAGGTGGTAAAGCATGCTGCAAAGGGATTTCCTTTGAGTGAAGTTCCGGAATTGCTGATGAATGTATGGCACGAGGTGCGGCTTTGCGGTTTCCTGATATTGGTTGAGCAATTTGAGAGGTTGGCGACGAAACGCCTTGAGAACGATGCGGAGGCAGTGAACAGGCGAGACGAAATAGTGACGCTGTATCTGCAATATGCTGAAAGAGCAAACAACTGGGACTTGGTGGACCTCACTGCACCGAAAATTCTCGGACACTGGCTGTTGTTGCCCACAAATCTTGGCGATGACGATTATAAGCGTAATGTGCTCGACCAACTTGCCGCAAGCCCCTGCCTTTGGAAACAACGAATGAGCATTGTGTGTACGTGGAAGACATCGCAGCAGGGCGACCCCTCGTGGTGCCTGTGCTATGCGGAGATGCACCTGCATCACACACACGACCTGATGCACAAGGCGGTGGGATGGATGCTTCGCGAAATGGGCAAGCGCGTGTCTATGGATTTGTTGCGCGATTTCCTTCGCCAGCACGCCCACGAAATGCCGCGCACAGCCCTGCGCTATGCCATAGAGAAAATGAATGACGAGGAGCGCAGGATGTGGCTTATGACAAAAAATCGGTAAATATTTGTTGTTTCATCAAATAATTTGTATCTTTGCATTGCAAAAAATACAAGAAAATGAAAGAGATGATAACCATACTCGGACCTACGGCGAGCGGAAAGACATCGCTGGCGGCTGCGTTGGCTGCCGAGACGGGCGGCGAGATAATAAGCGCCGACAGCCGTCAGGTGTACAGGCGTATGGACATCGGAACGGGCAAGGATTTGGCTGACTATGTGGTGGGCGACAGGCATATACCATATTATATTATAGACATAGCCGAGCCGGGAACGAAATATAATCTCTTTCAGTATCAGCAGGACTTTGCACGTGCATACAAGGACATAAAGGACAGGGGGGCACTGCCAATACTCTGCGGAGGCACTGGACTCTACATCGAGGCGGTGCTGAAGGACTACAGGCTTGCACCTGTGGCTGAAAACAAGGAACTGCGTGCAAGGCTCGAAGGAAAATCGCTGGAAGAACTCACGGAAATTCTCACCGAACTGAAACGCAAAAACGGCACGAATATGCACAACCGCAGCGATGTGGACACGGCACAACGGGCTATAAGGGCGATAGAGATTGAGGAGGGAATTTTGAGGAGTGAAGAGCGAGGAGATAAGAGCGAGGAACGAGGAGAAAAAAGTGAAGAGAGTAGGGGGATTGACTCGCTGATAATAGGCGTAGGCATAGACCGCGAAGCAAGGCGGCAAAAGATTTCGGCACGACTGCGCCAAAGGCTCGACGAGGGTATGGTGGAGGAGATACGCAGCATAATTGACAGCGGAGTGCCTGCCGAGGATCTGATATACTACGGGCTTGAGTATAAGTTTGTTACGGAATACGTGATAGGCAAGTTGAGTTATGACGAGATGTTCCGAAGGCTCGAAATAGCCATTCATCAGTTTGCAAAGCGGCAGATGACTTGGTTCAGGGGCATGGAGCGCAGGGGATTCACGATACACTGGGTGGACGCAATGCTGCCCACGGAGGAGAAAATAAGGAAAATAAAGGAACTATGGCAGTAGACAAGGACAGATGGGGCATATTGTTCTGCCCCAAGCGCGGACTGAAAAAGAGCAGCAAGCAGTGGGCGGCTATAGAACGGGCGCTGGCAAAGCACAGCATTGAATACGACTTTGTGCAGAGCGAGAGCCAGGATAGCGTTCACCGCCTTATGCACATGTTTGTGAACAACGGCTACAAGACCATCATTATTGTGGGCGGCGACTCCGCGCTTAACGATGCCGTGAACTGCCTTATGGAGTTTGAGAAACACGTGCGCGACGGCGTGGCTATAGGCATGATACCCAACGGCGTTGTGAACGACTTTGCGCGCTTCTGGGGATTCCGAGAGAATGAAGTGGAGCAGACCGTGGCGTGGCTGGCAAAGCGGCGTGTGAGGAAAGTGGACCTCGGTTGCCTGCGCTATACCGATGCCAACGGCACCGACTGCCACCGCTATTTCCTGAACTGCGTGAACATAGGAATGACGGCAGACCTGATGAACATGCGCCGCCAGACGCGCAGCCTGTTAGGCTCGCGCACGTTGTCGTTCATTGTGTCAACGCTGCTGATGTTCTTCCATCGAATGGACTACAAGATGGATATAAAGATAAATTCGGAGAACATAAAGCGCAGGGTGATGACCGTGTGCGTGGGCAGCGGACCAGGCTATGGGCAGACACCCAATGCCGTGCCGTACAGCGGACTGCTTGATGTGTCGGTGGTGTATCAACCTGCTATCACACAGTTGTTTGCAGGATTGTGGCTGTTGGTTACGGGAAAGTTTCTTACGCATAAAAGCGTGCATCCGTTCCGCACACGCAAGATGTGCGTGAATGAGGCAAAACACGCGTGCGTGAGCGTTGACGGACGACTTGAGGCAAAACCGCAGGGAGGCTACTGGATAGGCATAGAGCCGGAGATAATAAACCTGCTGATACCCGATTGATTTTAGCCTATCTGCGACACTTTACGCAATTTTTCCTCGTCGATTATCCTGATTTCCTTTCCTGCTATGTCGATGAGCCCTTCCGATGCAAAAGCCGAAAGGGTGCGTATGGCGTTGTTGGTTATCATGTTCGACATATTGGCAAGGTCCTCGCGGCTGAGCCTTATGTTAAGCGTGCATCCGTCTTCTTCCACCCCATACTTGTCTTTCAGTGCCAGCAGGCTCTGCGCCAGTCTTCCGCGTGTGTGCTTCTGGGTGAGGCTTACCGTCAGCGCGTCTGCATCACCGAGCAGTGATGCCAATTGCTTTAGAAAATATACGGCAAGCGAGTTATTGTTCAATATCATCTCCTTTACCACGCTGTTGGGTATAACGCCGATGACGGAAGGTTCGTTGACTGTAGCCGATGTGCGGTGGTATTCATTTATAAATGCCGGACGGTAGCCGAAAAACGCCTCCTCCTTTATCATTCGTATTATCTGCGGTCGCCCTCCTATGCCCTGCTTGGATATCATCACCTTTCCGCGCAGCAGGCACATCATATATAGCGGAGTGTCGTATTCGCTGTAGAGAACCTCACCCTTGTCGTATGAACGCAACTCAAAATTTTGCATAACATAATCCCGCTGTTCGTCGGTCAACGGTCCGAAGAACGTGGATATTGTTTCTGTTACCTCCTGAATGTCATAATCATTTAGGACTATCATAGTCTCACTTCAATCTTTTGTTATGAAGAAATTAAAAAATAAAATAAACCTATTGTAAATGCTTTGCTGAAAAAGCGGTGCAAAGGTATAAAAAAAAACTAAAAAATGTGCTTTTTGCGACCTAAAAAGTACAAAAAGCAACAAAAAAAATATGTTTTGTGAAAAAAAAGTCGATTTTTCTTTGTCATTAATGGAAAAATCACTAAATTTGTAGTGAAAAACTAACAAAGTCCTGTCGGGGCTTTATTAAACCATAAAAACAAAAACCTAAAATAAAGGAGCATTATGAGTTATTTACGTTTTGAAAAGGCTGTAATGACCAACTTGCAGGATTCCCTCCGCAAGGAATTGCTTCGTACAAACCGCTCTGGTGCGTATTCGTGTTCTACAATAGTAGACTGCAACACGCGCAAGTATCACGGTTTGTTGGTTGTGCCGGTGCCTGAGATTGACGACGAGAACCACGTTCTCCTGTCGTCGCTCGACCCCACGGTGGTGCAGCACGGAGCAGAGTTCAACCTGGGACTCCACAAGTATTCGGGAAACAATTACAGTCCGAATGGCCACAAGTACATCCGAGAGTTTACCTGTGACAAAGTGCCTACAACAATCTATCGCGTGGGAGGCGTTGTGCTGAAGAAGGAGGTTATGTTCCAGCATTTCGAGGACAGGCTTCTGATTCGCTACACCCTTGAGGATGCACACTCCGCAACGCTGCTGCGTTTCCGCCCGTTCCTGGCGTTCCGCAGCGTGCGCAACTTCACGCACGAAAATTCGGTAGCCAGCCGCGAATATACGGAGGTGCCCGGCGGAATAAGCACCTGTATGTATGCCGGCTATCCCGACCTTTACATGCAGTTCTCGAAGAAGAACGAGTTTGTGTTCCAGCCCGACTGGTATCACGGCGTGGAATATCCGAAAGAGCAGGAGCGCGGATATGCGTCAAATGAGGACCTCTACGTTCCCGGCTATTTCGAGATGCCTATTAAGAAGGGCGAGAGCATCGTTTTCTCTGCGTCTACAAAGCAAATAGCCATAACGAAGTTGAAGGGGCTTTGGGACGAGGAAATGAGTCTGCGCGTGCCTCGCGACAACTTCTATCACTGCCTTGTGGCATCGGCTCACCAGTTCCTGAAGCACGACAAGGACAACGATTATATTCTTGCCGGCTATCCGTGGTTCAAGTGCCGCGCACGCGACCAGTTTATAGCACTTTCGGGCTTGACGCTCGATATTGGCGAGGTTGACAAGTTTGAGCTTGTCATGAAGACAGCCGAGAAAGGCGTGCGCGAGTTTATGGAAGGCAAGCCGCTGTCGGTTGCAATCTACGAGATTGACCATCCAGACGTGCTGCTCTGGTGCGTATGGGCAATGCAGCAATATGCCAAGTCGCAGGGTCGTGCAAAGTGCTTTGAGAAATACGGTCAGCTGCTTATAGACATACTTAAATATATTATAGAGGAGAAGCACCCAAATATCCGTCTCGACGACAACGGACTGATTTATTGCTATGGTCGCGACCGTGCCATTACGTGGATGAATTCAACGGCATACGGCAGACCAGTGGTGCCACGTTCGGGCTACATCGTTGAGTTCAACGCACTTTGGTACAACGCTCTTATGTTCTGCGCTTCGATGGCAGCAGAGAAGAACGACGAGCCGGCAAGGATTGAACTCGAAGAGAGGGCGGCAAAGGCAAAGGAATCATTTGTAAATGTTTTCCTCAACGAATATGGCTATCTGCTTGATTATGTGGATGGTAATATGATGGATTGGAGTGTTCGACCCAACCAGATTTTTGCCGTGGCACTCGACTATTCTCCGCTTGACGCACAGCAGAAGAAAGGCGTGCTCGACATCTGTACGCGCGAACTTCTCACACCGAAGGGACTGCGCTCACTCTCTCCAAAGAGCGGCGGCTATAACCCGATGTATGTAGGTCCGCAGACACAGCGCGACTTTGCATATCATCAGGGTACGGCATGGCCTTGGCTCGGCGGATTCTATATGGAAGCCTGCCTGAAGGTTTACAAGCGCACACGACTCAGTTTCGTGGAGCGTCAGATGGTGGGCTATGAGGACGAGATTGACTATCACGCATTGGGCACTATATCGGAGTTGTTCGACGGCAATCCACCGTTCCACGGACGCGGTGCAATGTCGTTTGCAATGAACGTAGCAGAGATTCTGCGCTCGCTCAACTTGCTTGACCGTTATAAGTATCAAAAATAAAAGGAGGAGGATAAGACTATGAAAGTATTGATGTTTGGATGGGAGTATCCACCTCACGTATTCGGTGGACTTGCCACCGCTAACTTTGGCATCTCGGAAGGACTTGCGGCACAGGGCGACATTGAGACGGTGTTGTGTCTGCCTCACCCCTTTGGCGACGAGTCGCAGAATGCCTGCCGCATAGTGGCTATGAATGCCGTGCCGATAGCCTGGCGCGACGTTAACTACGACTATGTGCAGCAGCGTGTGGGCAACATAATGAATCCCGACTATTATTATAAGTGTCGCGAACACTTGTATGCCGATTTCAACTATATGATGCTCAACGACCTGGGCTGCATTGAGTTTGGAGCAGGCTACACTGGCAACCTGCCCGATGCCATCAACAACTATTCTATTGTGGCTGGTGTCGTGGCACGCACGGAGGAGTTCGACATTATTCACGCTCACGACTGGCTTACATATCCTGCCGGCATACACGCCAAGCAGGTTAGTGGAAAGCCTCTCTGCATTCACGTTCACGCAACCGACTTCGACCGCAGCCGCGGCAACGTGAATCCTACGGTATATGGCATAGAGAAGAACGGTATGGACCACGCCGACTGCATTATGTGCGTGTCGGAACTCACGCGTCAGACCGTGATAAACCACTATCACCAAGACCCACGCAAGTGCTTCACCGTTCACAACGCCGTATATCCGCTGAAAGACGAGTTGCAGGCAATACCTCGCCCCGACCATACGGGCAAGGAAAAGGTTGTTACCTTCCTCGGACGTATCACGATGCAGAAAGGTCCTGAGTATTTCGTTGAGGCTGCCAATATGGTGCTCAAGCGCACAAAGAACATTCGTTTCTGCTTTGCAGGCTCGGGCGATATGATGGAGGCTATGATTCAGCTTGCTGCCGAGCGCGGCATTGCCGACAAATTCCATTTTCCAGGCTTTATGCGCGGTAAGCAGGTTTATGAGTGCCTGAAGGCTTCCGATGTGTATGTCATGCCGTCGGTGAGCGAGCCTTTCGGTATATCGCCGCTTGAGGCAATGCAGTGCGGAACGCCATCAATCATTTCCTACCAGAGCGGTTGCGCGGAGATTCTCCACAACTGTATCAAGGTTGACTATTGGGACGTACACGCCCTTGCCGATGCAATGTATTCTATCTGTACCAACGAGAGCCTGTTCAAGTACCTGCAGGAAGAGGGCAAGAACGAGGTTGACCAGATTACTTGGGTCAAGGTTGGTGCGTGGATTCGCCAGTTGTATTTGCAGACCCTCGGTTGGCAGGAATAAGCGCAGCAAGTGTTTAATGAACATCTATTAGTGAGAAGAAAAATAAAGTAAAAGATTATGAAAACAATATGTTTATATTTTGAGATACACCAGATAACACATCTCAGACGTTACCGCTTCTTTGATATCGGTACGGACCACTATTACTATGATGACTACGAGAACGAGCGTAGCATTACGGACATAGCAGAGCGTTCGTATATGCCTGCACTGGAAACCATACATAACATGATAAAGACCCACGGCGACTACTTCAAGGTGGCATTCTCGCTGTCGGGTGTAGGTATGGAGCAGTTGGAAATGTACACTCCGCAGGTGCTCGAGAAGTTGCAGGAGTTGAACGAGACCGGTCAGGTTGAATTCCTTGCAGAGCCTTATTCGCACGGTCTTTCTTCGCTTGCAAATGAGGAGACTTTCGCTGCCGACGTTAAGAAGCAGGCAGACAAGATACAGGAATATTTCGGCAAGCGCCCCACGGTGCTGCGCAACTCTTCGCTCATCTATAGCGATGACATCGGTGCACAGGCGGCTCGTATGGGCTTCAAGGGTATGCTTACCGAGGGTGCAAAGCACGTTCTCGGATGGAAGTCGCCCCACTATGTATATCACTGCTGCATGGCTCCCGACTTGAAACTGCTGCTTCGTGATGTTGAATTGAGCGACGACCTCTCATTGCGTTTCAACAACAGCGATTGGTCAGAGTATCCTCTCTTTGCAGACACATACGTCAACAAGATTGCAAATCTTCCTGAAGGTGAGCAGGTTATCAACATCTTTATGGAGTTGTCGGCACTTGGCATAGCACAGCCGTTGTCATCAGGTATTCTCGGATTCCTCGAGGCTATTCCTGCATGTGCAAAGGCAAAGGGCATAACATTTGCCACACCTACCGAAATATTCATGAAGACCAAGAGTATTGGCGAGATAACCGTTCCAGACACGCTTTCTTGGGTTGACGAGGAGCGCGATTGCTCTTGCTGGCTTGGAAACGCCATGCAGCACGAGGCGTTCACAAAACTCTACAGCGTTGCCGACCGCATACGCATTGCCGACGACCCACGCATCAACCAAGACTGGGACTATCTGCAGGCATCAAACAATTTCCGTTTCATGACCACCAAGCCTTCAAACGTAGGTCTCAACCGCGGCATTTATTCTGGTCCGTTCGATGCCTTCACCAACTATATGAATATTCTTGGCGACTTCATCACCCGTGTAAACCATCTCTATCCTCTCGACATCGAGAACGACGAACTCGACAAGTTGCTCACCACAATACGCAACCAGGGTGACGAAATAGAGATGAAGGACAAGGAGATAACTCGTCTCAAGGCAAAACTCGAAAAGTTGCAGGCTGCTGAGGCTGCTACTGAAAAGAAAGCTCCGGCAAAGAAAAAGGCTGCACCAAAGAAGGCTGCCGCTAAACCTGCTGCAAAAGCTGCTGAAAAGAAAGAGGAAAAGAAGTAATATCTAATAAATATATGTTTAGTTCGGCAAATTCAAAGTAATTTTGGATTTGCCGAATTTGTTTTATTAAGCAATTTTATAATGATTTGGACCCAATATGCAAAAAGTAGACTACACACCAGTAATGTCTCGCTATATATTCCTGAATCAGAGCAACTTTCCTATCTTTTGTTATGCCTTAATGTAGCCACGCTTCTGAGTCTTTTCATAAAAAAAACTATGAACAATTTTGTTCATAGTTTCTGCAAATTTCTGCGGTGCGTACGGGACTCGAACCCGTGACCTCCTGCGTGACAGGCAGGCATTCTAACCTGCTGAACTAACGCACCGTTGCGTTGCATTTCTTATTTGCGGTTGCAAAGGTACGAACTTTTTTTGTAACCACCAAACTTTTTTGCAAAAAAATATGTTTTTATTTTGTGTTTTGTCTTTTTTGTCGTAATTTTGCACAAAAATAAGGATTATGGATATAAAGCAAGCGGAGTTTGTTATAAGTGCACCAAGGGAGTCGATGTGCCCGAATGACACGAAGCCTGAATATGCCTTCATTGGTCGCTCGAACGTAGGAAAGTCGAGCCTTATAAATATGCTCTGCAACAACAAGAAACTTGCAAAGACATCGGCAACGCCCGGAAAGACGCTGCTCATAAACCACTTTATTATAAATAAGGAATGGTATTTGGTTGACCTGCCTGGATATGGCTTTGCAAAGCGCTCAAAGACAGAGATTGCAAGGCTCGACCAAATGATACGGGGCTATATACTGCAAAGGGAGCAGTTGGTTAACGTGTTCGTGTTGGTGGACGTGAGGTTGGAACCGCAGAAAGTTGACCTTGAGTTTATCGACTGGCTCGGCGGCAGCGGCATACCGTTTACGATAGTGTTCACGAAGGCTGACAAACTTACTAACGGCAAGGTGGCTGCCAATGTGGAGGCATACAAGAAAAAACTTCTTGATACTTGGGAAGAACTGCCCCCAATGATAGTTACGAGCAGCGAGAAGAAGATAGGACGCGCGGAGGTATTGGACTACATAGAAAGCATTAACAAAGGATTGTAATGGCGAAGGAAAATCCGTATCTTGACGTGCAGCATCTTACCAAGTCGTATGGTGCATTGGTGCTGTTCGACGACATCAGTTTTTCCATTGCCGAAGGACAGCGTGTAGGACTCATAGCAAAGAACGGCACGGGAAAGTCAACGCTGCTGAACGTGCTCTCGGGTAAGGAAGGCAGGGATAGTGGCGATATAGTATACCGCCGTGACATTCGTGTGGGAATGTTGGAGCAGGCTCCTGTGTTCAATCCCAACGACACCGTGCTCGATGCTTGCTTCAACCACAAGGGCAACGATGAACTTGTGCTGAAGGCAAAGCAAATACTTACGCAACTGAAAATACGCGACCTTAGTCAGCCGATGGGGCAATTGAGCGGAGGTCAGCAGAAGCGGGTGGCATTGGCAAACGTGCTGATAACGCAGCCAGACCTGCTTATTCTCGACGAGCCTACCAACCATCTTGATTTGGAAATGATAGAGTGGCTGGAAGGATTCCTGACGCGCGAGAACAGGACTCTGCTCATGGTGACGCACGACCGACTGTTTCTTGACCGTGTGTGCGGAATAATACTCGAACTCGACGACAAAAGGATATACACCTACAAGGGAAATTACAGTTATTATCTCGAGAAACGGCAAGAACGCATAGACGCACGACGGGCGGAGATAGCCCGTGCCAACAACCTGTACCGCACCGAACTGGAGTGGATGCGCAGGATGCCGCAGGCACGAGGACACAAGGCAAGGTATCGCGAGGAGGCATTCTACGAACTTGAGAAGGTGGCGAAGCAACGTATGGAGGAAAGGCAGATGCGACTGAAAAACTCCAACGTATACATAGGCAGCAAGATTTTTGAGTGCCAGTATATAAGCAAGGCATTTGGCGACGACTGCGTGATAATGCGCAACTTCTACTATAACTTCTCGCGCTACGAAAAGATGGGAATAGTGGGCAACAACGGCACGGGAAAGTCGACCTTCATAAAAATGCTGCTATCGCAGGAGCGACCCGACAGCGGACGCATAGTGATAGGCGACACCGTTAAGTTTGGCTATTTTTCGCAGGAGGGCTTGAAGTTCAGGGAAGACGACAAGGTGATAGATGTGGTAACACGGATAGCCGACTACATAGACATGGGCGGCGGCAAACACATGTCGGCACGCCAACTGCTTCAGCATTTCCTTTTCACTCCGGAGCAGCAAAACAACTATGTGGCAAAGTTGAGCGGAGGCGAGCATCGCAAACTATACCTCTGCACCGTGCTGATGCAAAATCCCAACTTCCTTGTGCTCGACGAGCCTACCAACGACCTTGACATCGTTACGTTGCAGATACTCGAAGAGTACTTGCAGAATTTCCCCGGCTGCGTAATCATAGTGAGTCACGACCGCTATTTTATGGACAAGGTTGTAGACCATCTGTTAGTGTTTCGCGGCAATGGCGATATAAAGGACTTTCCTGGCAACTACACCCAGTATCGCGAGTGGAGTCGTCTGCCTGAAAATGCAGACACGGCTGCCAACAAGAAGCCAAAGGAAACGACGGCAAAGGCAAGTTATCGCAACGACACGCGCCGCCGAATGACCTTCAAGGAGAAAATGGAGTTTCAGCAATTGGAAAAGGACATTGAGGCACTTGAAAAGGAGAAGAAGCAGTTGGAAGAGGCGTTATGCAGCGGCGGGTTGACAATAGAGGAACTGACGGAGAAAAGCAAGCGGCTGCCCGTGCTCAACGACGAACTCGACGAGAAAAGTATGAGGTGGCTGGAACTGAGCGAGATAAATTCATAGAAGGAGATGACGAACGGCAATTTTCCATCGCAGTTGCTTGACAAGGCTGTGGCAGAGTTTGCCACCTTGCCGGGCATAGGACACAAGACCGCCCTGCGCCTCGTGCTGCACCTATTGCGGCAGGAAGTGGGTGACACCGACCGATTTTGCGACGCCATAAAGACTATGAGGCACGAGATAATGTACTGCAAGACGTGCCACAACATAAGCGACAAGGAAACGTGCAACATCTGCGGCAGTGCAAGGCGTGACCACCACACGATATGCGTGGTTGAGAACGTGCAGGATGTTATGGCGGTGGAAAACACGCAGCAATATAACGGTGTCTATCACGTGCTGGGCGGAGTCATCTCGCCTATGGACGGTATAGGACCAGGCGACTTGCAGATAGACTCGCTTGTGGAGCGAGTGGCAAAGGGCGACATAAAAGAGGTGATACTCGCCCTTGGCAGCACTATGGAGGGTGATACCACTAACTTCTTTATTTTCAGGAAACTTGCGCCTTTCACTGAACTAAACATTTCAATAATAGCAAGAGGCATAAGTGTAGGCAATGAATTAGAATATACCGACGAGGTTACCTTGGGACGCTCGATAGTTAATCGTGTTAAATTTGAAGGAAAATGACGATAAATGATACAAAACACAGACTGACGGCATTGTTCTGCATAGCAGTGGCGGTGGCAGTCATCATTATGGTTGCATACGAAACCGACTGCCTCGTGGCAGGGGACTTTGCCGACGACCGCTTCGCGCAAACGGAGTTCGTGATAACTGCAATTATGGAACTGCTCACCATTGCCGCAATACCATTGGCTTTGCGCCTGTTCAAGATGCTTGGCGACAAGGTGAACGATGCCTGTACGCTGTGGCGCTACGGTGCGTTGCGCATGGCAATGCTTTTAGTGCCTTTGTGGGTAAACACCATATTG
>JAFLSE010000035.1 GCA_022511075.1 Prevotella sp. | reverse complement strand
CAGGACGATACAATCTTGTAACCAGTTATTGGGAACGTGACGGGCAAAACGAAATAGACCTCATTGCCGTTAACGATGCAGAGCGTCATATCGTTATTGGTGAAATAAAACGACAAGTTCAGCGACTCGTTATGAAAAAACTTGAAGAAAAGGCAAAGAACATCATAGCTCAACAGCGTCGGCGTTATTCCATTGAATTTGTCGGTTTGTCGATGGACGATATGTAAAAATTGTAAAGACAGTTTTTAAATTATATGCCTAACACACAAAATATGTTTGTAACGCATTTTTGTGTGTTAGGCACTTTTTGATTATTTCCTAAAAATCCTTATGCTTTCTTCCTATTCTTAGCCATCTTTGAAGCATAGTCGATAGACAGGAGGAGGGCATCGGGACTTGCTATGCCTTTTCCTGCTACGTCGAAGGCGGTGCCGTGGTCTACGCTCACTCTTATTATTGGCAGACCGAGGGTGATGTTAACGCCCTCAACGGTTTCCATCTTGCCTGTTTCCTTGTTCCAGTTGAAGCCAACAACCTTGAAAGGAATATGACCCTGGTCGTGATACATTGCCACGCAGCCGTCGTATTGTCCGCACTTTGCCTTTGCAAAGAGAGTGTCTGGCGGAATAGGACCGTCAACGTTGAAGCCACGCTTCTTTAGTTCCTCAACGGCAGGAATAATCTCTTTTTCCTCTTCCCAGCCAAAGAGACCGTTGTCGCTTGAGTGTGGGTTGAGTCCTGCTATTCCTATGCGCGGATTCTCTATGCCGAACATCTTGCAGGCATCGTTGATGAGTTCGGTAACCTCTATAATACGCTCTTTCTTGCAACGGTCACAAGCCTCGCGCAAAGAAACGTGGGTGCTAACATGGATAACTCGCATATTTGCATCAGCAAGAAGCATTGCATATTTCTTTGTGCCTGTGAAGTGTGCGTATATCTCGGTGTGTCCGTCGAAGTGATGCCCTGCAAGGTTAAGTGCAGCCTTGTTGAGAGGGGCGGTGACTGTGCCGTCAACCTCGTTTTTCATCGCAAGGTCAATGGCGGTGGTTATGGCTAAAAAGGCAGCGTTTCCAGCCTCTGCCTGCACCTCGCCGAACTTCAACGTATCGGCATTGCAGCACTTGAGGTCGTAGACATCCATCGTGCCGCGCTCAAACTTTGCATCGCTCACGCTGCTCACGGCATTTACTTTCAAAGGCAGGTTGAGCAACTTCACTGCACGCTCCATTATGCCTGCATCGCCTGTCACGATTGGGCGGCACTGCTCATAAACCCTGTCTTCCATGAACGACTTGGCGACAATCTCCGGACCTATTCCGGCAGGGTCGCCCATTGTTATTGCCAATATGGGTAGTTTTTCCATAGTTCGTGGTTTTTATGTTTTTAGTAAAGTGATTCGTATATAGCCTTTGCGTCTGCCTCGGTAACCTCGCGTGGGTTGTTCTTCAGCAGTCGCTGCACGTTCATTGCCGCCTTTGCCATTCCTGCGCAAGCCTCTTTCGGTATGTTTAGTTCGGCAAGCGTCGTCGGTATGTTGCAGTCTTTCGAAAGTTGTGCTATCCACTCTGCTCCGCGCTCTGCTGTCTCCTTGTCAGTTGCTCCCGGCTCTACACCGCAGGCTATTGCCACTTCGGCGTGACGCTTGTAGTTGGCAGAAGCATTGAACTTGAATACCGACGGAAGGAGTATTGCGTTTGAAAGTCCGTGAGAAATGTGATACTCGCCGCCTATTGGATATGAAAGTGCGTGTACTGCCGCTGTGTTCACTGGTCCAAGACACAATCCTCCGTAGAGACTTCCCAAGAGCATTGCCTCGCGAGCCTCTTGGTCTTTGCCGTCCTTCACCGCACGCAGCAGGTTTGCCGCAATGAGGCGTATTCCTTGCAATGCATATATGTCTACCGATGGGTGTGCAAACTTGTTGGTGTATGCCTCTATGCAGTGGGTAAGAGCGTCCATTCCCGTCTCTGCCGTAATCTTCGGCGGCACGGTTACTGTGAGTTTCGGGTCTACGTATGCTGTGTTTGCCAAGAGATACGGGCTCACGATGCCTTTCTTCAGGTTGTCAGTCTCGTCGAGCAGTATTGCGTTTGGTGATACCTCGCTGCCTGTTCCTGCCGTGGTGGGTATGCACGCAAACCATACGCCAGCCTTCTTTATGAATCCTATGCCAAAGAGGTCTTCCACCTTCTGGTCGCTGTCGATGAGGCACGCCACGAGTTTGGCAAGATCGAGCACCGAGCCTCCGCCCACTCCTATCACGCTGTCGGCACCGAAGTCCTGCGCACGCTTCAGTATGCGCTTGAAGTCGTTTACGGTAGGCTCTGCCATTATGTCCTTCTCCGTTTCCGTCTCTATGCCTGCTTCCTTGAGAGTCTTGAAAGTTTCCTCAAGCAGCGGCAGAATGGGAGGTGCGGTAAGGATAAAAAGTTTCTTTTTTCCCATTTTGATGTACTCATCGCAGAATTGCGACATACATCCCCAACCGAACACTATTCTCTGTGGTTGCTGTAATGTGATAGGTTTCATACTTGTTTTTCGTTTTTGGTTATTTGTTTTATGCTGCAAAAATACATATTTTTTTTCATTTCCCGAAAAAAAAGAACATAAATTTTGTTTTTTGACAAATTGTTTTGCAGTATCAAAATAAATTGGTAACTTTGTCACCAAATATGCTAAAAACTATAATAAAAACAAACTAAATACTTATGAGAAAGAAACAAATCATTATGGGGCTTGCAGGCCTGTCGCTTGCATTGTCGGCTACGGCGCAGACAAAGTCGAACACGTGGAATCCTAACGTAAGCAAGACCGAATATCGCAATCCGATAATTAACGCAGACTATAGCGACCCCGATGTTTGCCGAGTGGGCAACGACTATTATATGACATCGTCGTCGTTCAATTGCTTCCCTGGTCTGCAAGTGCTCCACTCCACCGACCTTGTGAACTGGGAGATAATAGGTGCGGCACTCGAAGACTGGTATCCGGGCGACGAGTGGAAAGAGGCTGTGCAGCACGGAAATGCTGTGTGGGCACCTTCAATACGCTATCACAACGGCGAGTTCTATATTTATTGGGGCGACCCCGACCGCGGACTTTTCATGGTAAAGACCAAAGACCCGCGCGGACACTGGGAGAAGCCTGTGCTCGTGAAGGAAGGCTTGGGAATGATTGACTGCTGCCCGTTGTGGGACGACGATGGCAGGGCATGGCTCTCTCACGGTTGCGCCGGCTCAAGGGCAGGTGTAAAGAGTGTGCTTTTCATGACCGAGATGACACCCGACGGCAAGAGTGTGATAGGCTCAAGCAGAATAATATACGACGGACACGACACGCAGCCTACGATAGAGGGCACGAAACTGTACAAGCGCAACGGATATTATTACATAATGAGTCCTGCCGGCGGTGTGCCCACAGGTTGGCAGGTGGTGCTCAGGTCAAAAGACCCGTTCGGTCCATACGAGGAGCGTGTGGTGATGGCACAGGGCAAGAATACCCTCGTGAACGGTCCGCATCAAGGTGCTTGGGTTGACACTCAGAACGGCGAGGACTGGTTTCTGCATTTCCAAGACAAGGACGCATACGGACGCGTTGTGCATTTGCAGCCTGTGAAGTGGGTTAATGACTGGCCCGTGATAGGTGTTGATACCGACGGTGACGGTGTAGGCGAGCCTGTAAACAAATATAAGAAGCCTAACCTTCCATCGAGCGGCGATTTCCAGCCAGCCGAGAGCGACGATTTCACTTCCAACAAGTTAGGTCTGCAGTGGCAGTGGCACGGACTGCCAAGCCACTACTGGGCTTTCAGCGATGCAAACAAGCAGGTGCTTCGCCTTTACTCCGTTGAGAACAGACCAAACTACAAGAATCTCTCTGACTGTCCTAACCTCCTGCTCCAAAAGATGCCAGCCGAGGATTTCACTGTTACGGCAAAGGTAAAGTTCACGCCTAATCCCGACTTCAAGCCCCGTGGCGAGAATTGTGGTCTTGTAGTGATGGGACAGAGTTACGTTGCCCTAAAGATAGTTGACACGAAAGACGGCTTCGAACTGCAGCGCGTTGACTGCAAAGATGCGCTCAAGGGAACTGCCGAAAATGTTGTTGCAAGCGTGAAGCTGCCTACTGTGAAGGGCGAGACTCCATACACCAACAAGTATCTCTCCACCAATGGCGAATCACTGAAATTCGACGGCCGCCCGTCAACTTCCGACATCTATCTTCGTGTGGTTGTAAAGGCAAAGCGCCCGAAGGCAGGTCACGAGCCCCAGACGTGGTGCACTCTCCAATACAGCACCGATGGCAAGAAATTCACAACCCTCGGCGATGACTTCCGTGCCGTCGTAGGCAAGTGGATAGGTGCAAAGGTAGGTCTTTTCTGCTGTCGCCCCGGAACAAAGAACGACGGCGGCTGGATGGAAGTGGACTGGGTGCATTTCGACAAGTAAATATTTTAGGTTGGGTGTATGTGAAGAAAACAATATCGCACCCAGTCTCGATTGCCAACGCTTGCTGCTTCATCGAAGTAGCAAGCGTTGGCTTTTGCACCTATGTGCATTAAAAGACATTTTGCTACTTTGCTACATTAAGGTTTTTCCACATTGTGGAAAAGGGCGTATCCTAATAGTCTATAATAATATATTACTTATAATTGGTAACAATTCTTGGACACTAAACACGAATAAGTTTAAAAGTGCTTAATGTAGCAATGTAGCAAAGTAGCATTTTCATTTAATATCTGCTTTGATTTTACATTTAGACAATCTCTTAAGCATTATATTGAATGCAAAATAACAAATTGAAAGTTGTTATACTTGTATTGCTTTCAATTTGTTATAAAAAGGCTTGATTGTATATACTAAATGATATGGATGGATAAATAATTAAATCTTTTTGTTAATACTTTATTGCTTTTTGTGTCATAATGTCGTACCTTTGCACCTGAAACGTTTCAAAGTGTAATAATCAATAAGGTAAAAAGGTATGAAAAAGATTGAGGCAATAATCCGAAAGACAAGGTTTGAAGACGTTAAGACTGCACTGCTAAGCTCGGATATCGACTGGTTTGAATACCACGACGTGCATGGTATAGGGCAGAGCCGTCAGGAGAGAATCTACCGTGGAGTGCAATACAGCACCGACGTGATAGAGCGCGTGGCACTGACGATAGTGTGCCGCGACATTTTCTTGGAGTCTACCATAAAGGTGATTCTGAAGGTGGCGCACACTGGAGAGATTGGTGACGGTCGCATCTTCGTGAGCGATGTGATAGACACATATTCCATACGCACGGGCGAGAACGGTGACACGGTACTGAGAGACAAGAAATAAAAAGGATAACGAAACACAAAAAAACAAGGTACTATTATGAATGAAATAGGATTATCACTTGATACGGTATGGATGCTTCTTGCCGCCATGCTTGTATTCTGGATGCAACCGGGATTTGCACTTTGTGAGGCAGGTTTCACACGGTCGAAGAATACTGCAAACATTCTTATGAAGAACTTCGTGGACTTTATGTTTGGCTCGCTTCTGTTCTTCTTCCTCGGCTTCGGTTTTATGTTTGGCAGCGATGGAGCAGGATTCATCGGCGCGCCTAACTGGGGAGATTTGTCTTTCTACAAAGGCGACTTGCCTGTGGAAGGCTTTTTGATTTTCGAGACGGTGTTCTGCGCAACATCGGCAACGATAGTCTCGGGAGCGATGGCGGAGCGCACCAAGTTCTCTATGTATATGCTTTACAGTGCCGTGATATCGTTGTTCATCTATCCCATTGAGGGGCACTGGACGTGGGGAGGAGGATGGCTCTGCAATGATGCTGCCGACTCGTTTATGATGACAACGTTCGGTGCGGTGTTCCACGACTTTGCAGGCTCTGCCATTGTGCACAGCGTGGGTGGAGTGTTGGCACTCATTGGCGCAATGGCGCTCGGTCCTCGTCTCGGCAAGTATGATAAGGACGGCAAGAGCCGTGCCATTCCTGGACACAATCTTATGATGGCTGCACTGGGTGTATTTATATTGTGGCTCGGATGGTTTGGTTTCAACCCCGGCTCGCAGTTGGCTGCCACGGGCGAGGTAAACCGTATCGCAATATCGCACGTGTTTCTTACCACCAATCTTGCTGCGGCAGGAGGAGGCGTTGCAACAATGTTTGTCACTTGGTGCAAGTATGGCAAGCCATCGCTTTCGTTGACGCTCAACGGTGTGTTGGCAGGTCTTGTGGGCATCACTGCCGGCTGCGACCTCGTTTCGCCCCTCGGTGCTCTCGTCATAGGTCTTTTGTGTGGCGTGGTGCTTGTATTTGCCATTGAGTTCATCGACCATGTACTGCATATCGACGACCCTGTGGGCGCAAGTTCCGTACACGGTGTTTGCGGCATTCTCGGCACTCTTATGACAGGTCTGCTTGCCACCGACAGCGGTGCGCTATACGGTCACGGCTGGGGATTCTTCGCAGCGGAATGTTTCGGCGTTCTTGTAATCGACCTTTGGGCTGCAGCATGTGGTTTCGCATTGTTCTATGGCATCAAATATGCCCGTGGACTGCGTGTCGAGGCTCGTATGGAGGAAGAAGGACTTGACATCTATGAGCACGGCGAGAGCTGCTATAATTAAGCTCGGAAATTGTTGTAATTATATTATAATTGTTGTAATTAAGTTGATTTTTTTTAAGGTATGAAAAAGATTGTATTTTTTGCAATGACGTTGGCAGTGAGTGCCCACGTCATTGCACAGGAGAAACTTGAAACTGCTGTATCAGCAGATGTTGTTAACCAATATATTTGGCGTGGACAGGACCTTGGAAACGTGTCGCTGCAACCAACTTTCGGCGTGTCCTACAAGGGATTGTCGCTTACGGCATGGGGAAGTGTAGGTCTTTCAAATCCCGACGACACAAAGGAGTTTGACATCACCGCTTCGTATTCCATTGGAGGCTTTAACATTGGTGTAACGGATTACTGGTTTAGCACGGGTCTTGACCCTCAAAACCGTTATTTTAAGTACGATGCCCACGGCACTAACCACGTGTTTGAGGCGAACATAGGTTACGACTTTGGCTTTGCCGGCATACAATGGTACACAAACTTTGCAGGAAACGACGGCTTTAATAACGACGGCGACCGTGCATATAGCTCTTATGTGGAACTATCAGCTCCGTTCAGCCTTGGCGGTGCGGAGTGGACGGCAACAGTCGGTGCAGTGCCTTTTGCCACCAGTTCGTATGGAACAAATGGCTTTGCCGTCACCAACGTGTCGCTGCGTGCCACAAAGTCGATAGAGGTAACGGATAGGTTTTCTGTTCCCGTATTTGCAGGCATAGCCACCAATCCTTGTGCCCAAAAGGCTTATCTGCTGTTTGGTTTCACTTTGCAGCCGTAATATGTACATTTAATTTTGAGAGAAAAGTGTGAGCGGCTTCATTATCCTATTGGAGCCGCTCTTGTTTGTTTCGGGATTTGTAAAAAATAATAGGAAAAACTTTTGCTGTTTCGGAGTTAATTAAGTAATTTTGTCGCCGCAAATAAAAAATATTCAAAGAAATTATGATTAAGAAACAGATTGTTTTATTGCTTGGCATGCTGATGTGCTGTGCAACCATTACAAATGCCCAACTGAAGATTGGAAAGAAAGTGATTGATGCCACAAAAGTTGCAAAGGCAGCAAAGGCTGTGAGTGATGTTGCTACGGCGGTGACGCTCTCAGATGCCGACATCGCACGTATGAGCCATGAGTCGGTGGAGTGGATGGACGCACACAACCCCATTGACACTGGCGAGTATGATGCAAGACTTAGGCGTCTCACAGCCGGCATTACCGAAGTAGACGGCTTGAAGTTGAATTTCAAGGTGTATTATGTTATTGACATCAACGCTTTTGCCTGTGGTGACGGCTCTATTCGCGTGTTCTCCTCGCTCATGGATATTATGGACGACGACGAACTTATGTCTATCATCGGTCATGAGATTGGTCACGTGGTGCACCACGACGTGAAGGACGCAATGAAGAACGCCTATCTGGCTTCTGCTGCCCGCAATGCGGCAAGTGCGGCAGGTGGTGTCGTAGGCAAACTTTCTGATTCGCAGCTCGGTGATTTGGCATCTGCGTTTATGGATGCAAAGTTCTCGCAGAAGCAGGAGTATGCTGCCGATGACTATGGCTTTGAGTTTGCTGTTAAGCACGGTTTCAGCCCATACGGAATGGCAAACAGCCTCAACAAGTTAGTGGAATTGTCTAAGGGTGCAAAGGCTTCTGCCATTCAAAAGATGTTCTCTTCTCACCCCGATAGCGAGAAGCGTGCTGCTATCATGAAGAAAAAAGCAGACGAATATACAGCAAAGAATAAGAAATAATATGGTGTCGGTATTTTGCGGATAAAGCGGATATTAAAACACCGTAGTAATATTAAAAACGGCGTGGGAAGTGTGTTTCCCGTGCCGCTTTTGTTTTGTTAATACAATAGATTTTATTTTCTTTCTAAAATCATTGTATAGGTATTCTCACCAACCCATTTTCCATCGTAATCCTCCCAATGATATGAATAGGTGAGCGTGTTTCCGTTAATATTGTATGTACCTATTATGAAGTCATCAGGGTGTCCTTCTCCCATGTCTATTCTAAGTGTGTTACCGATGGTAGTCCATTTCATGTAATAGTCGGATTCCATACCGGGATACTCTACGTTACCATTGCTTTTAAACGTAATTGAAGTAAATTCCAAATCATCTTCTTCGCTGATGCTTTTTACAATCCATGTGCCTACCAATGAGTTGCCGCTTTCTTCGTCGTCACTGCTGCATGCGGTCAAGATAAATGTGGTTGCAAACAAGCCAAAAATGAGGCTTAAAATAAAACTGCTTCTTTTCATTTTTTTGTTCTTTTGTGCCAACTAATCCCAAGATATTGGCGGATAATTGTTTCAAGAACGTGGGACTATCGCTATTATCTTTATTGTAAGGAGGCTTCTGGACTTGCCTATAACTGAATAATGATAATAGACAACAGCCCACGAAAAGATATAGCGTTCCCTTATGGGATGGTACAATATCTATCGTGAGCCTATTGCCAATATCCTCAGTTACAGAAATTTGTCCAGAATTTCCTTACAGGATAATTACAATCGCTCTTTTTTATTAAACTGAGCCATTAAAAACGCACTACGACACACCGAAGTACTTGAAATTCGGCTGCAAAGTTAACCAAAAGATTTTATATTTCAACGATATAAGTATAAAAAATTTGATAAATCTATTTCTTTGTATAACAAAATATATTATTTCCAAACTATAAACACGGTGTTTACTTTTATTAAGTGCATTATATAAATCTAAATTTTTACTTTTGTTTCTTGCAGAATTTAAAGAAAATGCTTATTTTTGCCACATAAATCTGTGTCATGACACAAAAATATGCGCGTAAATGATGATTTTTGAACGAAAATATTATTTGGAGCAACTCCTCAGGGCAGAAGGAAACGGTATGATAAAAATCATTACCGGTATTCGTCGCTGTGGCAAGTCATTCTTGTTGTTTAACCTCTTTCATAATCAATTGTTGGAAAGAGGAGTTAGTGAGAGTCATATAATACAAGTTAATTTGGAAGACCGCAGAAATAAGAAATTGCGTGACCCAGATGCACTTCTACATCACATAGATAGCTTGATGGTAGATAGTGGCAGATATTACATTATGCTGGACGAAGTACAACTTGTTAACGAGTTTGAAGATGTGCTGAATTCATATCTCAGCGTTCCAAATGCCGAGGTGTACGTGACAGGCTCTAATGCCAAGTTTTTGTCGAAAGATATTATTACCGAATTTCGCGGACGCGGGTGGGAGATTCGCATACATCCATTAAGTTTTGCAGAATATTATGAAGCAGTAGGTGGGGAGAAAGCCGAGGTTTTGGAAATGTACTATAGGTATGGAGGATTGCCTGCCGTTGCTCAATTGGAAAGAGTGGAAGACAAACAAAATTATCTTCGTGAAATATTTTATACTGTATATTTGAGAGATGTTTTGGAACGTAATCATCTGAAGAATCCAGATGGTTTACGTGAATTGATAAGAATTCTCGCTTCGATAATAGGGTCGAACACCAATGTTAGGCGAATTTCTAATACATTCAAGACGATGGCTGGAATAGATATTACTCCACAAACCATTACGAAATATATAGAATGTATTAAGGATGCCTTCTTTGTCAGCGAGGCTTTGCGTTTTGATGTCAAGGGAAGGAAATATATAGGAACGGAGACAAAATACTACTTTGAGGATATTGGTATCAGAAATGCCATTGTTGAATTTCGGCAACTTGAGCCTACTCATATAATGGAGAACGTGATATACAATGAGTTATGCCGCAATGATTTTTCTGTGGATATAGGGTTGGTTGAAAGTTTCAAGCGTGATAAGGATGGTAATCTTAAAAGAAGAAATCTTGAAATTGATTTTGTAGTAAATCGTCATGACGAACGTTTATATATACAGTCGGCGTATGCTATGCCGTCAGATGACAAGGTAAATCAGGAGCAGGATTCATTGTTGCAGGTGGCTGATGGATTCCGGAAGATAATTATAGCAGGCGACCGCTACAGTTCTGGTTACAACGAGGCTGGTATCTTAATGGTTGGACTATACGATTTCTTGTTGGGAAAGATTGATTTATGGAAATAAAAAAATGTGTGGCTGATAAAAACAACCACACATTTATTATTATAATAACCGTTTTTTACAACAGCGACATTGTGTCACTTGCTATAACGAGTTCCTCGTCGGTAGGTATTACGACAACGGTAACGGCGGAGTCGTCGGTTGAGATTACAGCCTCAACACCACGGGCTGCGTCGTTCTTTTCCTTGTCGAGTTTCACGCCCATCCATTCCATATCTGCACAAACAGCGGCACGCATCGAAGTTTGGTTCTCTCCTACTCCGGCAGTGAACACGATGATGTCTGCACCACCCATAGCGGCTGCGTATGCACCAACGTATTTCTTTATGCGGTAATTGTACATCTCGAGTGCAAGGATGGCTTTCTTGTCACCCTTGGCTGCTGCCGCGTCAATCTCGCGCATGTCGCTGGAAATGCCAGTGATGCCCTGCACGCCGCTCTTCTTGTTGAGGAGGTTGGAAATGCCGTCGGCGTCAAGACCTAGTTTCTTCTGAATGAATGCCACAGCACCGCCGTCAATGTCGCCTGAACGGGTGCCCATCATCACGCCTTCGAGTGGTGTAAGACCCATAGAGGTGTCCATACACTTGCCATTCTTCACTGCTGCAACAGAGCCTCCATTGCCTATGTGGCAGGTGATGATGCGGCTGCTGTCGTAGTCTTTGCCGAGGAACTCACAGGCACGGCGTGACACGTAGCGGTGGCTCGTGCCGTGGAAACCGTAGCGGCGCACTGCATATTTCTCATAGAGCTCGTATGGCAGGGCGTACATATATGCGTAGTCGGGCATTGTTTGGTGGAAGGCGGTGTCGAACACGCCCACCTGTGGAAGTCCCGGCATGAGTTCCTTAACGGCGTTCACACCCTTTAGGTTTGCTGGGTTGTGAAGCGGAGCAAGGTCGGAGCATTCCTCGAACACCTTGAGAATCTCGTCGGTGAGCAGTACACTCTTGTTGAACTTCTCGCCGCCGTGCACCATGCGGTGACCAACGGCATCAATCTCGTCGAGGTTCTTTATTACTCCAATCTCCGGGTCAGTAAGGAGCGAGAAGATGAACTTCACGCCTTCAGTATGCTCCGGAATGTCGTGCATAATCTGCTTTTTATCGCCGTTAGCAAGTTTTACTTTCACGAAAGCACCGTCGAGCCCTACCCTTTCGGCACCTCCCGATGTCATGACGCTCTTGTCGTCCATGTTGTACAATGCGTATTTAATGGAAGATGAGCCGCAATTCAATACTAATATCTTCATTGTCGTTTTGTTTTTTGTTGTTATTTCTTAAATTATTTTTGGAGTTAAAGGAGTTGAAAGGAGTTAAAGCCATTAGTTTTGCATCGAGAAATTTTCACAAACCGTCTGTAAAGTTATTGTTTATTATACCTTTACAATACAGGTTAAGAAATTTACTTGCCTCTTCCAACTTTTCATATAACTCTTGTGCCAAACTGATATTTGTATATTCCAAATCTTTTGCAAGATTGATATAGCATCTACATTCTTCAAGACTGCCTTGGGCTATGTTGAGAAATCTCAATTTATCGGGTTTGCCAATTCTTTTATATCCTTCTGCTATATTTGCAGGAATGGATATCGCAGCACGTTGAAATTGTGAAGTAAGTCCGAAACGCTCTGATTCAGGAAACTCTTTTGTTGCCTTATATACAGACAACGTGAACTGATATGCCTTTTGCCAAGCCATAACATCTTCAAACCTGAAAGTTCCTCTGTTGCTCATTCAATCAGCAATTTGTAGAGTCTAACACTATTGACTTTAACTCCATTAACTTCTTTAACTACTTTAACTCCCTAAAAAAATTATTTCTTCGCATCCATTGCCTGACAAGCAGTGATGGCAACCATCTTGTAGATGTCGTCTACGGAACAGCCGCGGCTGAGGTCGTTTACCGGGCGTGCAATACCTTGGAGGATAGGTCCGAGGGCTTCTGCTCCACCAAGACGCTCAACGAGCTTGTAACCGATGTTACCAACTTCGAGACATGGGAACACGAGGGTGTTTGCCTTACCTGCTATTTCACTGCTGGGAGCCTTCTTTGCGCCTACACCGGGAACGAGTGCTGCGTCTGCCTGCAACTCACCGTCAACCTTGAGGTCGGGGTTGAGTTCCTTTGCGAGCTTCGTAGCCTCTACCACCTTGTCGATAACCTCGTGCTTTGCACTGCCCTTTGTTGAGAAGCTGAGCATTGCCACGCGAGGCTCTGCGAAACCTGCCACACTCTTTGCTGTCTGTGCTGTACAAACTGCAATCTGTGCCAATTGCTGTGCGTCGGGCATCGGAGTAACGGCAACGTCGCCTACTACCACCACGCCGTTCTCGCCATACTGTGGCTGGTTGGTGATGAGAAGCATTGCACCGCTCACGCAATTGATGCCGGGAGCACACTTGATGATTTGGAGTGCAGGACGCAGTGTGTCGCCCGTAGTGGAGAGAGCACCGCTAATCTGTCCGTCAGCACCTTCGGTCTTGATAATCATACAGCCGAGGTAGAGAGGATTCTTAACCAGTTCACGTGCCTGCTCAATGGTCATTCCCTTGCTCTTGCGTATCTCGGCGAGTTTTTCGGCATACTCCTCTGCCTTGGGGTTGTTCTCTGGGTCGATGAGCGTTGCCTTGCTGATGTGCTCGAGTCCATACTCCTTGCACATTGCATCAATCTTTGCTGGATTGCCGATGAGGATAATGTCGGCGATGTCGTCGCGCAGCACCATGTCGGCTGCCTTCAATGTGCGCTCCTCTTCTGCTTCGGGGAGCACGATGCGCTGCTTGTTACTCTTAGCGCGCGCAATGATACTTTCTACTAAAGTCATAGTCTTTTGGTTTTTGTTTTTATGTTTGTTTTAATAGTTAAGAAATCTTGTTTCTATGCGTTTATTCGTAGTCTTGGAAGAGTTCGGCTGTTAGAATGCTCTCGAGCTTCTCTGCCGATAGGCGCAGCTTGAACTCCCCGTTTATAGCCACGGTGATGCCTCCCGTCTCCTCGCTCACCACTATCGCCAGCGAGTCGTATTCCTGCGAAGTACCGAGTGCCGCCCTGTGGCGCAGTCCCAGTTCCTTGGGAATGTTGAGGTCGTGGCTCACTGGCAGTATGCATCCTGCCGACTGTATGCGGTGGTTTGATATTATCATCGCCCCGTCGTGCAGCGGCGAGTTCTTGAAGAAAATGTTCTCTATGAGCCGCTGGCTTATGTTTGCGTCTATGCGCTCGCCCGTCTGCATCACTTCCTGCAGCGAGTCGCGCCGCTCAATCACTATCAATGCTCCCTCCTTGCGCTTGCTCATTGCGAGGCATGCCATTACTATGGGCATTATCATTTCCTTTTTCTTCGGGTCGTTCTCGCCCCTCCGTCCCCTGTCCTTGGCAAACAACCGCGAAATGAACATCGAGTGTCTGTGCGAGCCAATGTTTTCGAGGAATTTCCTTATATCCTGCTGGAAAAGGATTATCAGTCCAATCACTCCCACACTTACGAGCTTGTCGAGAATGGAACCGAGCAGGCGCATTTCCAGCACGTGCGACACGATTACCCACAGCACCACGAAAATCATTATGCCCATGAATACGTTCACGGAGCGTGATTCCCTCATAAGCCTGTAGATGTAATAGAGCAGCGCGGCTACGAGAAAAATATCTATCGCGTCTTTTATTCCGAAGTCGTAAATCATTGCCTGTGCGTTTTTTCTTTTCTTGTTCCGGCGTGTTCTGTCGCCTCGTATATTTTTATTGTCTCCACGGCCTCCCTTACGTCGTGCACGCGCAGTATCGCTGCGCCTTTAATCAGTGCCATCGTGTTCAGTGCCGTAGTGCCGTTGAGCGAGCTTCTGGGGTCGCCGCCCGTGAGTTTGTATATCATCGACTTGCGCGATACCCCTGCCAATATTGGCAGTTCCATCATTCGCAATTTGTCGAGGTGATGCATTATCTCATAGTTCTCTTCCAGTGTCTTGCCGAAGCCGAAGCCGGGGTCGAGTATTATGTCCTTTTGTCCGAGGTCGCGCAACTCTTGCACCTCCCTTGCAAATGCCATCAGCATGTCGGACATATTGCTTTTCGTGGAGGTCAGTATGTAAGGTGTGCCGAGGCTTGCCGCTGTGGCGAACATATCGGGGTGCTGCCCCTCGCTCACGTCGTTTATAATGTCTGCACCAAACTCCTCCACAGCCATTCTCGCTACGCTCGGGCGGAAGGTGTCAATGCTAAGTGCCGCCGTGGGCTGTTCTCGCCGTACTATTTCAAGTGCAAGGCGCAGCCTTCTCATTTCCTCTTCCTCCGTCACCTGCTCCGCTCCAGGGCGTGTGGAGTATGCCCCTGCGTCTATTATTGCTCCGCCCTCCCCTACTATCTGATTGGCACGTTCCACTATTTCCCTTTCGGTCTGCTTCCTGCTGCCGTCATAGAATGAGTCGGGTGTTGCGTTGAGTATCCCCATTACCACCGGACGACTCAAATCCAGAAGTCTGCCCTTGATGTTTATGGTGTAGTTCATTTGCCGGATATTTCCTTCAGTGCCTGTTCCACTTTTTCTATCATCACGGTAGACACCTCTACCCTACCCTCTGGATTGATGACGTATATCGACGGAATCCAGTTTATGTGGTAATCCTTTGACACCTGCGTCTCTTTCCACGGCTTGTACTCGCAGGTCTGCACCCACTCCACTCCGTTGTCCTGCACGTATTTCTGTAATGCGTCGGGAGTCTTGTCGAACGACACGCCCACGAACGTTATCTTCTCAGAAGCATATTTTGTGTAGAGTTTCTTCATCTTCGGAATATCCTTCCGACAATCAGGACACCATGTCGCCCAAAAGTCTACCACGACGTACTTTCCTTTCAGGTTGCTCAACCTGCCAATCTCTCCGCCGATGTTGAAGTCGGGAGCCTCTGCGCCTTTCTTCAGCAGTTCGGTGGCATATTTTGCGTCGTAGTCCTCTGCTGCACCTTGTGTTGCCGTCTGCGCCATCATTGCCGTTGCACACATAAGCAGCATTGCAGCAAGAAACATTATTTTTTTCATCTTATTCATAGTCGTCTATTACGTTGTTTACGAAGTCCATCATCGGTTTGCCTGTCTTGAATATCTTTATGGCTTTCTCCTGCCAGTTTTCGTCGTCGAAGAAGTCGTCAGGCACTTTCGTCCATGCGCAGTAGTCCTTCATTCTCAAATATTCTATGTGTTCATAGTCCTTTGGAAATCCGGCAGGACAAGTCTTCAGTCTTTCTATACCGAAACCTTTGCCACCGTTTGGCCATCCATTTTCTGCCGTCTGCTTTGCCGAGTGTTCCTTTCCCCCGAAAATTCTCGTGAAGTTCTTGTTTTCCACACATTCAAGCCATTCTTCGGTGTTTGCCATTATCTCGTTGCGGCATGCCGTCAGAATGTTCGTCGGCAGCCAATAACTCCCCACGGCAATCATACACTCTCCCGGCTCAAGGTGTATGTAGTATCCTCCGTGCAGCGCCTTTTTCCCATGTGCTGCCATATATGCCCCGAAGTGTCTCTTGTATGGTGACTTATCGGGCGAGAATCTCGTGTCGCGATTGAATCTATATGTACAATCTTTCACCCTCAGGTGCGCTATCGAGGCATCGAAAGCACTTATCTTACGCAGTAGTTCTTCTACGTTTTCCTCGAAGTCTTTGCGCACAGCAAGATATTCTTTCTTGTTTTCTTGATACCATTCCCGGTTATTGTTTGCTGCTATGTCTTGCAGGTATTTTAGTATGCGTTTATAGTCCATTTTAGGTGCAAATTGTTCAGTAACTGCAAAAATAGCCATATTTTTCCTATCCACCAAATTCATGAATGTCTTTGCCGCTTCTTTTATTGTTTTTTCACAAAAAAAACAGCGATGAGAAAATATCATCGCTGTAAATGGCAGAATAAAGAAGATGTTATCTTGGGGCATCTATCAGTACTTTGCTGCCTGTCATCTTGTTGGTAAGCAACAAAAGATTTGTCATTTGAATATGTATGCCGTAATACCTTCCGATGTTTTTCGACCAGAATATTCCCCAATAAACCCATACGTTGCTTGCGAATAGTCGTATGGTTGTACCTGACAAATAATCAACTTTTTCTATTGTATAGTCCTTTTTGGCAAATATTTTCCTGCCGACAACCTTTTTGATGGTTATATAATCAGATGTCTCGGTTACTTCTATAGGAATCCACGCAATGGGCAATAGTAAAAGTATTATTACACCAATCAACACACACTTTAATAGGTCGCTGCCCAAAAGATTAAGGTTGCAAAGCGAAAAAACAATAATTGCAACGACAATTAGCGTTACGATAATTAAACTTTTTGAAATGTCAGTATTCATAATTACATTTGTTTTATTTGTTTCACGATGCAAAAGTATGAAATATATTTGGTAAGACAACTTTCGTCTGACAATTTCTATAAGTCAGATTAATACAATTCCATATATATGTCGTATGGAAATGTTTTTAAATCAACAAGTTATACTGATTTTAAGTCAGATTAAGTCATTTGCTTTTATCAGTTGCAAAAGTCCTGCTTTTAATGTTTTTGCACCTTTTGCGTTGAAAATTTTCTTGTTGGCTCTCGACTTTGCTGTCGTGATTGTCTGGGGAATGGAATTTGTAAGGTTTACTATCGAACTGTCTTCAAAGCCCAAAATAAGCAACATGCATATATGAAACTCCAGCGTTGACAACTTTTTGTCTTTTGCCAAGGTGTCATATGCGGTAGGCATATTTTTGCTGAATTGCATTTCCAATGCCCTCCACTCAGACTTATTCGGTGCAGTAACGCCTTGCCTGAACTCCTTTTTCCTATGAAACACTTCTGTAATTTTGCTATTTTCAAAATCCTCAAAATTGTCAGCAGTTATTGAAGTTTTGCCTGCGTTCACGAAATTGGCAATGGTTTGCTCGTATTCTTTTTCTCCCCGTTCCTTTTCTACAATAAGGTTTTTATAGTCATTGTCTTTCTGCTTCAGCAGTTTCTCAAGAATGCCTTGCCGTTCCTTTGCTTCAAAGGCAATGGCAATAATGATGGCAATGAGTGCAAAAATCCTGAATTGCGCCTTCTTTTCCTTATAGTCGTTTTCCTGTATTGTAAGGGCTGAATTGGGATTCCTTTCCAATTGCGATATTCCGCCGTCACGGCAGCAGTAAAGCATTGCTACAGCCAGAAAAATGACGATGTATAAACATTTTTTCATAACTCTTTTTCTTGAATATACTCGTCCACAATGCAAAGGTCGCCAAAAAGATATAGCCCCGTTTCCTTGTTGTGCAAGTCGGCACACGTCTTACTTTCGTAAAACAACTGCAATGCCTTAACTGGCTCTATGTTCAAGCGTTTTGCTAATTCCATAGAGATTGCTCCGATGCGGTTGCTCATTATTATTTCCTGCACGACGGGCGACTTTATTGGGTCGTCATAATCTTTCTGTTCCATTGTATATTAGATTTCTGTTCGTGATTTCCTGATTGAGCAGGCATATTTGGTTGTTGGGGCGGTGTTGGGAAAGGCGTTGCAATGCCGTATCAAGTTCCATAAGTCCTGCCATATAGAGATTAACGGTGTCTACAACATGGTCGTTGGCAACTCCGCCTTCTATATAGTCAAAATTTTTCGCTTCGTCAAGACCTCGCCTGTTGGCTATTATGAATTGCAGCCATTCTATGTCGTAGGCATTGAACACCTTGCATCGCGCCTCTTTCAATATAGCTTCCTTGTTTAGTCTGTAACTGTTTATTAAGGCTTGTTTTTTTCTTCTTCCAGCCACAATCGTAGCCCACAATATTGCTTGCTCCTGCAAGTCGGTTAAATAAAAGCCCCGTCCGAAATCCAAGTTGGCTCTTCCCAAGTTACAGACAGGATGTTCAATAATTTCCGTTCCGCCGTGATAGACAATAACTTCATTCATTCGACTTTTCCTCCCAGTTCTTTAAACATTCCGCTATACCAGCAGCCACGTTCTCCCGACTATCGCTATGCAACAGTTCGTAGTTGGGCAGAATATAGCGCTCAATCAGCCCCACACGTTTCATTCTTTGGTACACCTCTTTATAGTCGCTGTTTAGAAATCGTGCGGTAGCCTCTATGCAAGTGGCTACAAAAGCCATCATTACCTGTGTCTTAGGTATTTCAACGAGTTGTTCCATACTTCTATCCTCCTATCTCCTATAAATTACCTTGCCCTCTTTGTCAACATTGTCCTTGAAACCTTGGTTTTTAATATTGGAATAGATATGAGTGTCAAAAATTTGTGGGATATGAGATTCGTATAGTTTGTCGTTCAAGACAGCAAGCGTATGACGCACCACATCCTTTCCTTTGATAGACAAGTCAACATCTGATGCACGCCAAAAGTCACCTCTCGCACGAGAACCGAATATCACAACTTCCTCTATTTCCGGAATAGATGCCAATATTTCCATCAGTTCTTTGTATGATTTTTCCGTCAGTCCGTACATTGTTCCTTGTTTGCTGTTATCTGCATTCTATCCGATATTTTTGACATTTGTGTCACTTTTTTCGGTTACAAAGATACTTCTTTTTTTTTAAGTACCCAAATAAATGTGTAATAAATGGCAAAATTCATACAGCAAGGGCATTTTGCATCATTGTAACATGTAACAACGTAACATTAAGATGGTTTTGAGTGGCGAAGGGAGCAAATGAAGGGCGAAAACGAAAATGTTACAATGTTACGTTGTTGTATGTAACATTGTGTTGGGCAAACGCACATAGTTTCGATGCCCATCGCTTGCGGCTTCATTGTCCATCGCACCTATATGCGTTGGGCATCGAGACTATGTGCGATGGCTGATTCATATATTCTCCTTGCTCCATTCGATAAGAGGATGCAGTTGTTTGAGGAAATTTTTTGCTAATGGAGTGGGGGAGTATTCCACTCTCGGCGGCACTTCGGGATATACATGGCGCTCTGCCAATCCATTTTCCACAAGGTGCTTCAATGCCGAGGCGAGCATCTTTTCTGATACGTGCGGAATGGTCCTGAACAGTTCGTTGAAACGCATGGTACCCTGCTCCTCCAGACGGAGAAGCACCACCATTGCCCATTTGTTGCCGAGCCATTCGAGCAGGGGAGAGGCAGGGCAGAAATCGCGGTCGAACTTTTTTTGCATTTTCCTGTTTTCGTAATCCCTTTTGCCAAGGCAATGCTTACCTACAGGTTAGTTTCTCACCTCTTGGAAAGCTCTTGCACGGCAGCATTGTTTGTCGTAACTTTGCAGACAAAATATGACATATCCACAAACAAGATAACGCAGAAAACAAACATATATTGCAAGAAAAAAGAAGAAAATGAAACCGACATTACATTTCACGGGGCAAGTGTGGCGACCGCCATACGAGAGCCGTTCGCAGCTGCTTCAAGTGACGAGTGGCTGCACACATTCCGCCTGCAGGTTTTGCAGTCTTTACCACGGTACGAAATTCAGAATGTCGCCGCTTGACGAGATACGGCAGGACTTGGAGGTAATACGTGAGTATCAGCCGTTTGCGAGGCGTTTGTTCCTCACCGGGGCAAATCCTTTTGCGCTCAGTTACGACCGTCTGCTCAATCTCGGCATAATGTTTCGTAAGTATCTGCCGAGGTTGGAGAACATAGGCTGTTTCGCACGCATCACCGACATAAAGCCGAAATCGGTGGAACATTTGCGTAATCTGCGCCATTTGGGTTTTTACGGTATAACGATAGGAACGGAAAGCGGCGATGACAGCGTTTTGGAAAGAATGAATAAGGGATATTGTACTGATGATATTGTGGAGCAGTGTCTCAAATTAGAAGAGACAGGAATACGCTACAACGTGTCCTACTTGTCGGGACTTTCGGGCAGTGGCGGTTGCATACGGAATGCTAAGCGCAGTGCGGAGGTTTTCAACCGCCTGCGTCCATACATCATAAACGTGGTGTCGCTCACTGTATTTCCCGAATCGCGACTATATGCCGATGTGCAGCAAGGGCTTTTCGCGGAGGCAAGCGAAAAGGAGCGTTTGCATGAACTCCAAACGTTTATTGAGCATCTAAATATACGCACAACCATACTTGCAAACACTGTTTCAAATGTAGTGCCAATGTCGGGAATGATTCCGAACGACAAGGCTGCCATACTGCGACAAATCAACGATGCTCTTGATGCTTTCGAGGAAAAGGAAATGAGGCGGTATCGGGAAGGAATAAAATCGCTGTGATGTATATTAAAAACGGTCACGCCCGTCAGTAATTAAGAAATTATTTTGTAGGAAAAGTGTAAGAATATTTGTATTTCCCATTTTTGTTTTGTACCTTTGCGACTGATATGGCAAAAACAAGTGTGATAAAGGGATTGGCAGGCTGTCTTGCAATGATGGTGCTCGTCATTGCAGGTGAGGCTTTGGTCGTTGGTATCTGCGTGAAAGTCTTTGATATGGACGAGGCGGCAACATTTGGTGTCGTTATTGCCGTGTGTTGTATTGTCGTTGTTATTGCCGCCTGTTTCAAAAGCGACTACAAAAGACCCACGCACAAAAACAAACAAAGGCAAGGACCGCCAGCAATTGATGACTCCTTGCATTGCCCTTATTGTTATGGCATCAACACGTTAATGGACGATGATGGCTGTTGCACTTGCTTCGACTGCAAAGCAATATGGAAAGAAGAAACATAATGAAAAGGGGCAATAACCTTGATTATCAAAGAAATAAATCAATAAAAAGACAAAAGTTGGGGTAATAATTTGCCGTTTTTGGACAAAAGTGGGGGTAAAATCTTAGTGGTGACAATACACAAAATGTTCAAATCTTGCAAGCAAAATGTTCAATTTGGCTCTTCATTTTACTCAATTTACCTATTTCTTTTTATCTCGGCATCTATGACAAAAGGGGCTCCTTTGCTGTCTTTAAGAACGTTTCTCGGCAACAAGTCCCACACTTCATATATCCCATTTGAGAAAATGACTTACATTGTTTTTGCTATCTCGAAGTTGCGCTTCATATAGTTGGCAGCCTCTACGGAGTTCATCGGCGATTTCATAGATTCTTCTATTTTCTGCAGTTTCCTCTCCACTGCCTCTTTGTGAAACTGATTCAAGTATGTCATCTTTCATTCTATTTTTCTGCAAAGATAACAATATTTCCTTAACGTCACAAAAAATCATTCTAAAGTCACCATTTTTTCATACCAAACACTAAAATCTCTCTCCTCATACACCTTTCTACTGTTCTTTGAAGAGTGGGAATAAGACAAGTCAGATGTTGTTTCTGCCTGGGACAACAAAGGAGATATTGATGGCTTAAAAAATGTGATGCATTTTTGATTATGATATAAATTTCTGCCAATAGTGGCAAAAATTTACTATATTGTTTTGTGATAAAGGAAAAAATATATATCTTTGCAATCACAAATCTAAACTAATGTTGCCTATGATATAAGACATATAAAAGACATAAAGGAAAATTGAAGCGTTAGTTGTTTTCTTGCTTTCTGAAAATCTGCAAAATTTAAAGAAGCACCAAGAGTAATGGCTGATGCTCACGCCAATGGCGTGGGCTTTTACTCATATATGGTGCATAGGTTTTTGCAGATACCTCGGAAGCATAGATCGAGTTAAATTGTCCACGTTTCTTTTTTCTGTCTCCTTCCCGATTTATGGACACGTATTTAATAACACAATAACAAATTAAAATTCAAATTATTATGAACAATTTTTCTATTTCAAAATGCATTGGTGGTGCTTGGGATTTGACCACAAAACATTGGAAAATGTGTATTTACGCGCTGGTGATGGGTATCGTTATACTATTATAAGCAATACCTCTATGCCTAATGTTGCAGAGCCTAACTCAAATATGACTCCCGAAGAACTTAAAGAGTTTTATTTGGACTTTCTAAAGAGCATTAATCCTACGGGAATCTTTCTCGGCGTAATATTGCAGTACGTGTTTTATGCCGGACTTTACAAAATGGCTCTCAACGGTTATAACGGATTGAGCGTAGATGCAAGTGCCTACAAGTTGCCTGCTGCAACTTATGTGAAATTAATTTGTGCCGGCATCGTAGGACAAATACTGATAACGGTCGGCTCTTGCCTTTTCATTATTCCTGGCATAATAGTGGCAGTCCGTTTCCTTTTCGTGCCTTATATCTTGTTAGATGAGCCACAAACCGACTTCATTGGTGCTTTCAAGAAAAGTTGGGAAATTTCAAGGGGTCACTTCTGGCAACTTTTCGGTTTGGGAGTTTTGATGACGCTTATCCACCTTGTTGGCATTGCCTGTTTCTATGTAGGTATTTGCTTTACCATGGTTCTCAGCCTCTTCGCACTTGCAATCGCTTACTATCATTTTAAGGATACTGTGGTTGCATAAAACAGACATTTACTTGCATATTTCTTTGACTATAATCGGTTAGTCCACTAAACGTTTTTGCCGTAAAATCGTTTAATGCACTAACCGATTAATATGTTATGTATAAAAATTAAAAAAAGCAAAAAAGGGGTAGAAAGTTTTGCTGTGTGTTTTATTTTCATTAATTTTGCAAGGTATTGTATGAATTAAATGAAAATTGAAATTTAGAATATGTCATTGAAATGTGGTATAGTGGGACTTCCAAACGTTGGAAAGTCGACATTGTTCAACTGCCTTTCGAGCGCAAAGGCACAGGCGGCTAACTTCCCGTTTTGCACGATAGAGCCTAATGTCGGTGTGATAACGGTGCCCGACGAGAGGCTTACGAAACTGGCGGAGATTGTACACCCGGGACGCATAGTGCCTGCAACCTGCGAGATTGTAGACATTGCAGGATTGGTGAAAGGTGCGAGCAAGGGCGAAGGCTTGGGCAACAAGTTCCTGGGCAACATTAGGGAGACCGACGCGATAATACACGTGTTGCGCTGCTTCGAGGACGAAAACATAACACACGTGGACGGCACAATAGACCCGATACGCGACAAGGAGATAATAGACATGGAGTTGCAGTTGAAGGACTTGGAGACTATAGAGAGCCGACTGACCAAGGAACAGAAGGCTGCCGCTGCCGGCAACAAAGAGGCAAAGATAAATACTACTGTGCTCACTGCATACAAGGAGGTGCTTGAGCAGGGAAAGAATGCCCGTGTGGTGAGTTTCGAGAGCAAGGAAGAGCAGCAGGCTGCGCGCGACTTGTTCTTGCTTACGGCAAAGCCGGTGCTGTATGTCTGCAATGTTGATGAGACGGCAGCCAAGGACGGTAACGAGTTTACCAAAAAGATAGAGGCGCTTGCAAAAGAGGAGGGTGCGGAGATGATGGTGATAGCGGCAAAGACCGAGGAGGACATTGCCGAATTGGAGACATATGAGGACAAGCAACTGTTTTTGGAGGAATTGGGCTTGGAGGAGAGCGGTGTTAACCGACTGATAAAGAAGGCATATTCGCTGCTCAATCTCGAAATGTTTATCACGGCAGGCGAAATGGAGGTGAAGGCGTGGACATTCCACAAAGGCTGGAAGGCTCCGCAATGTGCAGGAGTGATACACACCGACTTTGAAAAGGGCTTTATTCGCGCCGAGGTGATAAAGTATGATGACTACTTGCAATACGGCTCGGAGGCAGCCGTAAGAGATGCTGGCAAGATGAACATAGAAGGCAAGGAATACGTGGTGCAAGACGGCGACATAATGCACTTCAGGTTTAACGTTTAAAGGTATTTGCGAGTGGCTATGGCAGGCAGTAATTTGATGTACGTGGTTTGGAATCCCGACGTGATAGCCTTCGGTACATTCCGTTGGTATTCGCTATGCTGGCTCGTGGGTTTGGCTTTGGGCTATTTGGTGGTCAGGAAACTCTATAAGCAGCAGGGCATAAAAGACGAACTTTTCGACCCTCTCTTCGTGTACTGCTTCCTTGGCATTCTCGTGGGGGCGCGCTTGGGGCACTGCCTTTTCTACCAGCCCGACTATTTCCTAACGAGCGGCAAGCATCTTGTGGAAATGTTCCTGCCAATACACTTTATGCCCGACGGCGGATGGAAATTCACGGGCTACGAGGGATTGGCAAGCCACGGCGGTACACTGGGACTGATGATAGCCCTGTATCTATATTGCAAGAAAACGGGCGTGAAAATGCTGACTGTGCTCGACAACATTGCCATTGCCACACCGATTACGGCATGCTTCATAAGGCTTGGAAACCTTATGAACTCTGAGATTATAGGCAAGGTTACCGATGTGCCGTGGGCGTTTATCTTTGAGCGTGTAGATAGTGCACCGCGTCACCCCGGACAACTATACGAGGCAATAGCATACGCAATACTTTTCTTCATAGGCTGGGCTGTGTACCGCCGTTGCCGTGATAGGGTAGGGACGGGCTTATTCTTCGGCTTGTGCCTCACATACATATTCACTTTCCGTTTCTTCATAGAGTACACTAAGGAAGCGCAGGAAGCGTTTGAGGACGGTATGCTGTTCAATATGGGGCAGATTCTTTCTATCCCTTTCATAATAATTGGTTTATATTTCATTTTCAGAAAAAATAGTAAAGTGTGATTCGCAAAATTCTCATACTGTCAGTTGGCTTGTTTTTTGCCCTCATATTGTCGGCAAAAGAGGAAGAAAAAGATACAGCCTTTATGAATCTGTATCATCGCTACTATATGTTGTATGACACAGACAAAAAAGATGAGTTCTACAAGGCTTCCAAACAAATGCAGGAGTATTACCTGAAAGAAGGAAACATCAAGCGTTATTATGGAATGCGAATGAACGAGTCTATGTATGATGCGGAGCACGGAGAGGCTTACAAGGGCATTCAAAAAACGTATCAAATACTTGACGATATGAAGGACAGCGATAAGGAAAAGCCCTATCATATTGTCTATACAGCCTTGGGTTCGCTTTTTGATTCGAGAGGTTACTACCGAATGGCTATGTACTATTATAATGAAGCCCTCGACAATGTCAATCCCACTGATAGTTTTGAGTTGGAAAACATCTATATACAGTTGGTTAATGTCAACGTTTCACGTAATGTTTATGAGGCAGAAATATGGAACAACCGCCTGAAAAATATATTAAGCCAGAACTCTCCCCGCTATAAAATATATCTTATCATGAAGGGGCAGATATATTTTTTCAGAGGAGAGAAAGATCTTTTTTTCCAGAATCAGAAGGAATTAGAAGAATTCAGGAAAGGAACTTCAAATTATACACAGTTTGGAGACCATGCCCTGAAACTGATGGAAGCCGCCTTTAACGGCAAATACAATGAAGCATTAAGCCTGCTCGAACAAAGGTCGCAAGACTATGATGACCTCAAGCGGTGCGATATCCGCATTCAAATCTATAAGATGATGGGGCAGAAAGACTTGGCAATGATGGAGATGGACAAACGAAAGGATATTCGTGACTCTCTCAACAATGATATGATATTTAACAACATCAACGAAATAAATACGGCTGCAGGTATTGCCAAACTCAATGAGAATGCAGCAAAAGAGCGCGAAAGATGGATGGGTGTTGCCATTATCCTGTTATTTGTAGTGCTTGGATTGTTTATATCGCGTTCAATAAACCGTCAGCGCTATCAGAAGAGAATATTGAAGCAGAAAGAAGAACTTGAAATAGCACTCGACGAGGCAAAGGAATCGGAGCGTATGAAGAACATCTTTATACGCCATGTCACCCATGAGATACGCACACCGTTGAATATCATAACGGGCTATGCCCAGATAATATCCGATCCAAACTTCGACGTGGCAAGAGAGGAGCAGGCAAAAATGTTTAAGGAGATAGACATTAATTCTACCGCCATTACAGGCATAGTAGACGGTCTGCTTGAGATTTCAAACGAAGAAAGCAAGGAGCGCTATCGTAAAAACGACAAAATTGTGGTAAACGACTTCTGCCTTAAGATAATCAAGGACATGGAGGATATGAACGGCGGACGACTGAAGCTCATCTACCAGACAAAGCTGCCCAATAAGTATACCATCAAGAGCAATATGGATGGTATAGACCGCATTCTCCATCAGTTGTTAGACAACGCCTTGAAGTTTACAGAAGAAGGCTCCGTGAAGCTCTCCGCACAAGAGAATCCAGCCGACGGCACTATCCGCTTTTGCGTTACCGACACCGGAGTGGGAATACCAGAGGAACAGCACGAGCAGGTGTTTGAGCATTTCTATCAGGTTGACAGCTTTAAGCAGGGTCTCGGCATAGGCTTGTCCATGTGCCGCAAGATAGCCATACTCTTGGGAGGCAGCCTCGAGATAGACAAAGACTATCACGACGGTACGCGCATGGTGCTTACCATTCCGATAAAATAAACGAAAAATACATAACTTGGAAATAAAAAAACGACTATGACATACGACTTCTTACAACACTACTGGTGCTTCATCGTAGCATTCTTAGGCGGTTTGCTGGTATCTATGTTTTTTGTTCAAGGTATCAATGCCGTGGCTCACAGCCTTGGCTATACGGAAAAAAGCCGTCGCCCCATCTACAACTCCATTGGCCGCAAGTGGGTGCTGACGTTTGCCATACTCGTCATGTTCGGCATTGCATTCTTTGCCTCGTTTCCTATGTTCTTTTCAGTGAGTTTCGACGCAGCCTACTGGCTTTGGGCAGTACTGCTTTTTACGTTCGTGCTCCAGCTTGTAAGCAGCGAGTTTCAAGGCAAGGTGAAAAATCCGGCTATATTCCAATTCTTCCTTACGCTCAACGGTTATATTGGCCCGATACTCTTGGGCTGTCTCATCGCCACGTTTTTCGAGGGGGCGGGTTTCATAGTGGAGAAAAGCTACGTTGCAGACGCTTCGGCAGCCACACCCGTCAGCATACGCTGGGAAAACGCTTGGCACGGGCTTGACGACTTGGCCAACCCATGGGTTTTGGTATTCAGCGTTGACATCTTCTTTCTTTCACGCATATTAGGTATTCTCTACCTTGTGAACAAGCTGACGGACGAGGAAATCCGCAGCAACGGCTATGGCCGTCTAATCGCTGCAATGATACACTTTGTTGTGCTGTTTCTGATATTCTTCGTACACCTGCTGCTGAAAGAGGGATATGCCTACAACGAATCAGGCTTCATATATATGGAGCAGGGCAAGTATCTTGCCAACTTCACCCATATGTGGTATCTGTCGGTTACGCTGTTGGCAGGTCTGGCATTGGTGCTCTACGGCACCCTGAAGACCGTCATCGACAAGACCTACCTCTACGGCATCAGTCCCGCCGGCATGGGCGCGATACTCATCGTTATGTCCTTGATGCTCTTTGCAATGTGGAACGGCACGGCCTTTTATCCTTCGTCAGCAGACCTGCAGTCGTCGCTGACAATTGCAAACTCGTGCGGCAGTGAGTTTACCCTGCGTACAATGTTCTATGCCTCGCTGCCCGTTATCTTATGTCTGGTTTACGGCATTTACCGCTGGTGGGCTGTCAGCAGCAAGAAATTATACAAAGAAGAAAATAAAGAGATATGATTCGGAAGGTTATTATATTGTCAATTGGATTCTTCTTTGCCATCACTGCATTGGGAAAGGAGAGTGCAGATACAATCGCCAATCAGCTTTATCGTGAATATTACCGATTGCTGAATACCGACCAGAAAGAAGAATTCTACAGGGTCTCGCGGCAGTTGCAGCAAGTTCAGAGAGAGAGGGGCATGCTGAATGAATACTATACCATCCGTCAGAATGAAATCCTGTACGACACGGAGCATGGAGAGATATACAAGGCGATAACCAAAGCCAACGACATGAAGGAAGATATGCAGGCAGACGGTGTTAACATGTATGACTTTGTGTATCTTTCATTGGGAGGACTTTTCGAGTCGCGGGGCAACTACCGTATGTCGATGCACTATTATGAGGAAGCCCTGAAGAGCGTACCGGCTAACGACACCGTGAGACTGTCGCACGTATATGCCCAGATAGTGTCGGTGAACATCGCCAATTATCCGCAGACGGCGTGGGAGTGGAACGAGCGTCTTGCCAGCATACTTACGCCCCAAAATGATTTATATGTTGTCTATCTTGTCATGAAAGGGCAGATTTGCTTTTTCTTGGGAGACAAGGAGAGATTTTTTGAGACAAAGCATGAATACGATGAGACTCTCAGGTACATAAAATCAGGATATAACTATGGTGAATATGTCCTCTCTGTCATGGAAAAAGCCTTTCTCGGCAACTATGACGAGGCTCTGAATATGCTCGAAAAAGACTCGCAGGACTATGATGCCGTGAAGCGCTGCGACATACGCAGGAAGATTTACGAAATGATGGGGCTGTATGAGATGGCATTGCAGGAGGAAAACAAGCGAAGGGATATACGAGACTCGCTTACCAACGAATTGCTTTTCAAGAATATCAATGAAGCAAACAGTGCTGCCGGCATTAACGCCTTGCGCGAGAAAGCTGCAAAGGAGCAGAATACGTGGCTCACTACCATCATTCTTCTGCTTTTCATTGCCGTAGGACGTATCATCTCGCATTATATCTCACATCGTCGCTATCAAAAGGCACTGCTAAAGCAGAATGAGGAACTCGAGATTGCACTTGATGAGGCAAAGGAGTCTGACCGCATGAAGAATATCTTTATTAAGCACGTCAGCAATGAGATACGTCCTCCGCTGAATGTCATTACAGGCTATGCGCAAATCATTGCCCAACCTGATTTTGAAGAAGGTATGTATAACAGCGAGATGATAATCAAGACGATAGAGCAGAATACCGTTGCCATTACGGATATAGTAAACGAGTTGTTGGAGATGTCGCAGGAAGAGAGCAAGAAGCGATATCGTTTGGACGACGAAATTGCGGTAAACGACTTCTGCCGTGGCATTATGAAAGACTTGGAGACGAAGAACGACAAGAATCTTACACTCTCTTTCAAGACAAGTCTGCCCAACGACTTCACAATGTTTAGCAACCAAGACGGTATAGAGCGCGTTCTGCAGCAGCTTCTTGAAAACGCCTTGAAATTTACGGAGCAGGGAGAGGTGGAACTTTCCGTATATAAAGACAATGATGACAGCAATATGTATTTCGCTGTCACGGATACCGGTATTGGTATTCCAAAGGAACAGCAGGAGCAGGTATTCAAGCATTTCTACAAGGTGGATTCCTTCAAGCAAGGACTTGGTGTAGGATTGTCTACAGGCCGTAAGACCGCAGTTCGCTTGGGTGGTTCGCTCGTCATAGACAAGGAATATACCAATGGTACGCGTATGATACTCTCAATACCTATTGCAATAAAGGATTAAATATAAAATTTGGTGAT